>NZ_CP061204.1:3480000-4097500 GCF_014621775.1 Stenotrophomonas sp. 169 | reverse complement strand
ATTCAAGCCGGAAACGGTTTGAGGTGTCCCATTATCGGGGCCTTAGCTCAGCTGGGAGAGCACCTGCTTTGCAAGCAGGGGGTCGTCGGTTCGATCCCGACAGGCTCCACCATGGTTTGAGTCGACGCATTTGGGTCTGTAGCTCAGGTGGTTAGAGCGCACCCCTGATAAGGGTGAGGTCGGTAGTTCGAGTCTACCCAGACCCACCACTCTCTGAATGACATAGCATACTTACTAATTTATATGGATCGGCACTGTGGCCGGTACATGTTCTTTTAAAACTTGTGACGTAGCGAGCGTTTGAGATATCTATCTTGACGTGTCGTGAGGCTAAGGCGGAAGACTTAAATGTCTTCTTATTAATTGAGTCGTTATAGTTCGTATCTGGGCTTTGTACCCCCAGGTCATATATGTAACCCAAGGCAACTTGCGGTTATATGGTCAAGCGAATAAGCGCACACGGTGGATGCCTTGGCGGTCAGAGGCGATGAAGGACGTGGCAGCCTGCGAAAAGTATCGGGGAGCTGGCAACAAGCTTTGATCCGGTAATGTCCGAATGGGGAAACCCACCCGCTTGCGGGTATCCTGCAGTGAATACATAGCTGCTGGAAGCGAACCTGGTGAACTGAAATATCTAAGTAACCAGAGGAAAAGAAATCAACCGAGATTCCGTAAGTAGCGACGAGCGAACGCGGACTAGCCCTTAAGCTGATTTGGTTCTAGGAAAACAGTCTGGAAAGACTGGCCATAGAAGGTGATAGCCCTGTATCTGAAAGGGCCATTTCAGTGAAGACGAGTAGGGCGGGGCACGTGAAACCCTGTCTGAACATGGGGGGACCATCCTCCAAGGCTAAATACTACTGACCGACCGATAGTGAACCAGTACCGTGAGGGAAAGGCGAAAAGAACCCCGGAGAGGGGAGTGAAATAGATCCTGAAACCGTGTGCGTACAAGCAGTAGGAGCCTCGCAAGGGGTGACTGCGTACCTTTTGTATAATGGGTCAGCGACTTACTGTTCGTGGCAAGCTTAACCGTATAGGGGAGGCGAAGGGAAACCGAGTCTGATAAGGGCGCATAGTCGCGGGCAGTAGACCCGAAACCGGGTGATCTAGTCATGGCCAGGGTGAAGGTGCCGTAACAGGTACTGGAGGCCCGAACCCACGTCTGTTGCAAAAGACGGGGATGAGCTGTGATTAGGAGTGAAAAGCTAATCGAACCCGGAGATAGCTGGTTCTCCTCGAAAGCTATTTAGGTAGCGCCTCATATGTATCCTCTCGGGGGTAGAGCACTGTTATGGCTAGGGGGTCATCGCGACTTACCAAACCATTGCAAACTCCGAATACCGAGACGGACTGTATGGGAGACACACGGCGGGTGCTAACGTCCGTCGTGAAAAGGGAAACAACCCAGACCCACAGCTAAGGTCCCAAATTCACTGCTAAGTGGAAAACCATGTGGAAAGGCACAGACAGCCAGGAGGTTGGCTTAGAAGCAGCCACCCTTTAAAGAAAGCGTAATAGCTCACTGGTCGAGTCGGTCTGCGGGGAAGATTTAACGGGGCTAAGCAGTGAACCGAAGCTTGGGGTGTGCAACCTTCAGGGTTGTACGCGGTAGAGGAGCGTTCCGTAAGCCGTTGAAGGTGGATTGAGAAGTCCGCTGGAGGTATCGGAAGTGCGAATGCTGACATGAGTAACGATAATGCGGGTGAAAAACCCGCACGCCGAAAGCCCAAGGTTTCCTTGCGCAACGTTAATCGGCGCAGGGTGAGTCGGCCCCTAAGGCGAGGACGAAAGTCGTAGTCGATGGGAAGCAGGTTAATATTCCTGCACCTCGCGTAAGTGCGATGGAGGGACGGAGAAGGTTAGGCGTACCAGGCGTTGGTTGTCCTGGGGAAAGGCGGTAGGTTTGGATCTTTGGCAAATCCGGGATCCTTTAAGACCGAGCACCGAGACGAGTCTTTAAGACGAAGTCGCTGATACCACGCTTCCAGGAAAAGCTCCTAAGCTTCAGCTTACGCAGACCGTACCGTAAACCGACACAGGTGGGTAGGATGAGAATTCTCAGGCGCTTGAGAGAACTCGGGTGAAGGAACTAGGCAACATGGCACCGTAACTTCGGGAGAAGGTGCACCCTTTTTGGTGGCTCATGCGAGCTATAGCTGAAGAGGGTCGCAGTAACCAGGCCGCTGCGACTGTTTATCAAAAACACAGCACTCTGCAAACACGAAAGTGGACGTATAGGGTGTGACGCCTGCCCGGTGCTGGAAGGTTAATTGATGGGGTCAGCCGCAAGGCGAAGCTCTTGATCGAAGCCCCAGTAAACGGCGGCCGTAACTATAACGGTCCTAAGGTAGCGAAATTCCTTGTCGGGTAAGTTCCGACCTGCACGAATGGCGTAACGACAGCGGCGCTGTCTCCACCCGAGACTCAGTGAAATTGAAATCGCTGTGAAGATGCAGCGTTCCCGTGGCAAGACGGAAAGACCCCGTGAACCTTTACTATAGCTTTACACTGAACGTTGAGTTCGTCTGTGTAGGATAGGTGGGAGGCTATGAAACTGTGGCGCTAGCTGCAGTGGAGCCAACCTTGAAATACCACCCTGTCGTGCTTGACGTTCTAACCTAGGTCCGTAATCCGGATCAGGGACCGTGTATGGTGGGTAGTTTGACTGGGGCGGTCTCCTCCTAAAGAGTAACGGAGGAGCTCGAAGGTACGCTCAGCGCGGTCGGACATCGCGCACTGTGTGCAAAGGCATAAGCGTGCTTGACTGCAAGATCGACGGATCAAGCAGGTAGGAAACTAGGACTTAGTGATCCGGTGGTTCTGTATGGAAGGGCCATCGCTCAACGGATAAAAGGTACTCCGGGGATAACAGGCTGATACCGCCCAAGAGTTCATATCGACGGCGGTGTTTGGCACCTCGATGTCGGCTCATCACATCCTGGGGCTGTAGTCGGTCCCAAGGGTATGGCTGTTCGCCATTTAAAGTGGTACGCGAGCTGGGTTCAGAACGTCGTGAGACAGTTCGGTCCCTATCTGCCATGGGCGTTGGAGATTTGAGAGGGGCTGCTCCTAGTACGAGAGGACCGGAGTGGACGAACCTCTGGTGTTCCGGTTGTCACGCCAGTGGCATTGCCGGGTAGCTATGTTCGGAAGCGATAACCGCTGAAAGCATCTAAGCGGGAAGCGCGCCTCAAGATGAGATCTCCCGGGGCACAAGCCCCCTGAAGGAACCATATAGACTATGTGGTTGATAGGTCAGGTGTGTAAGTACAGCAATGTATTGAGCTAACTGATACTAATGATCCGTGAGGCTTGACCATATAACCTCAAGTTGCCTTGGCCGACATGACATGTCGATAGATCCAAGTGCACGCTACGTCACAAGACCAAACGAGAGGCAGGCGCTGTAGGCGCGTCTCTTTGTAAAGCAGGGCACTAACGTGCCCCGCTCCCTGCAAAGATGCGACGACCCGCGGCGACACTCCAAACGCCTCCCTGGTGAAATTAGCGCTATGGAACCACCCGATCCCATCCCGAACTCGGAAGTGAAACGTAGCTGCGCCGATGGTAGTGTGGCTCAAGCCATGCGAGAGTAGGTCATCGCCAGGGTTTATACCCCGAAACCCCGTTGCTTACGCAACGGGGTTTTTTTTATGCGCGAAATGATAGTGACGGCCGCTGGCCGTCAGCGGCCTGCCGCTGCGCTCGCCGAGCGTGGCTCGGCGCTACCCATAATGGTTTGGCGCGACCGGAAACCGGAGCTTCAACCCAGGAAGGCGGAGATGATCGCGGCGACATCCGCCGGTCGCTCCATGTGCACGTGATGCGTGCCGGGCAGCAGGGCCAGTTGGCCTTGCCGCAGGTGCTTCAGTCGCTCACTGCGCAGAGGCTCTGGATAATAGGATTGCGCCGGCGTGGCATAGATCACCTGCACGGGGCAGGCAATCGCCTGCAGCAGGTTGTCGATCTGGCCTTCGGTAAGTCGTAGCGCGGTCGGCAGCATCAAGCGCTGATCACTGCGCCAGCTATAGCCCCCCGGCACCTCGCGTACGCCCCGTTCCACCAGAAGGCGGGCGTTGGCTTCGCTCAGCTGGTTGGCCATCATCCGGGCGCGGATGGGGGCCGCCATCGTGGGAAACACGCGGAGTGGGCGGCCGCTGCCATGGCGACTGGCCTGGACGTGATCGCGCAGCCGTTGGGCGGTTTCTTCCTCCGGTCCGCGCAGGCCACCCAGCGCCTCGATCGCAATCAGTCGCTCGACGCGCTCGGAAACGGCTGCCGTGAGGCTCGCGATCCCGGCCCCCATGGAGTGACCGAGCAGCGTAAACGTGTCCCAGCCCAACGCATCGGCCACATCCAGCACATGGCAGATCGCCGCCGGTGTGGTGTAGCTGGCACCCTGGGGCAGGTGGCTGCTGTGCCCGTGTCCGGGCAGGTCCAGAAGGGCAATGTCCCGTCCTGGCAGATGATCAAGCAGCGGGACGAAGCTGGCCGCATTGTCCAGCCAGCCATGCAGCGCCAGTACGCGCGTCCCCTCGCCCGTTCGACGCAGGCCGCTCGCCGTCTGACCGCCAAGGTCGAGGGTAAACGGCTCCAGGCTCACCGCAAGGTGTCCTCCGCCAGCTCTGCCAAGGCCGCAGCGTGCGCGGGGTCATCGTTGAGGCAGGGAATGTAGCGCATCTCGGCGCCACGTTCGGCCAAGGTACGGCCGAATCCCAGCGCCACTTCCTCCAGCGTCTCCAGGCAATCGGTGGCGAAGCCCGGGCAGACGACGTCGATCTGTTTCACGCCACGCTCGGCGAGCGCCCACAGGCTCGGTTCGGCATACGGCTGCAGCCATTTTTCGCTGCCGAACCGCGACTGATAGCCCATCTGCCATTCGTCTGCAGACAAGCCCAGCGCCTCGGCGATGGCGGCCGCGCTTGCCTCGCACTGACGGGGATACGGATCCCCCGCATTGGCGACGCGTTGCGGGATGCCATGGAACGAGAACATCAGCATCTGCCCACGCCCGTTCTGCTGCCACCACTGACGGATGGACCCGGCTACCGCAGCCACCCACGCGGGGTGGACCGGATACTCCTTGATCAGCGTGACCTGCACGTCCGGATTGCGGCGGCGCCATGCGTCCACCAGGTCCTCGACCGAGGCCGTGGTGGTGGTCGAATACTGCGGGTACAACGGAAGGACGGTCACACGGCGGATACCGGCTGCCTTGGCGGCGTCCAGTTCAGCACCCAGCGCAGGGGACCCATAGCGCATCGCATGCCGAACGCGGCGCCCCGGCATCAGCTGCTGCATGGAGAGCGCGAGGTTTCGCGTGTGCACCATCAGCGGGGAGCCGTCTTTCAGCCAGACCTGTGCATATTTTTCCGCCGAACGGGGGCCGCGCAAGGGAAGGATGACCCCGTACAGCAAGGGCTTCCAGAAAATGCCCGGGATCGCGACCACGCGTCGGTCTGACAGGAATTCAGCGAGGTAACGCCGGACCGCAGGCGCGGTGGGCGCTTCGGGGGTGCCTAGGTTGACCGCAAGCACGGCGGAATCGGGAGCGTCGAGCATCAGCTATTGTCGCCTATACGGTCTGCGGGAGGGATGAGACTGCTCTCGGACTGCAATCAACGAGCTGAATCGGAGACCGACCCTGCTCAGAACAGATTCATTTCCGGGCGCCTAGTTTCAACAACTTGCTATATCTTCTTCGTGAACTGATACGGAGTCCGACATGCCTCGTTTTCGCCTTACTCTGCTGGTGACCGCCGGCCTGCTGTTGACCAGCCAGGCTGCGCTGGCCGGACCCCAGGAAGACCAGCGTGCCCGCAACGCGGTGCGCGTGCTGGCCGAGATCCAGGGCATGCCCGAGCAGGGCATCCCGGACAAGCTCCTGGATGAGGGCCGCGCGGTCATCGTCATTCCTGACACCATCAAGGCGGGTCTGGTGATCGGTGGTCGTCGCGGCCATGGCCTGATGTCGGTCAAATCGCCGGATGGCAGCTGGTCCAATCCGGTCTTCATCAAACTGACCGGCGGCAGCATCGGCTTCCAGGCAGGTGTGCAGTCGTCTGACGTGGTGCTTGTGTTCCGCAACGACCGCAGCCTGGAGAATCTGGTCAATGGCAAGTTTACCCTTGGTGCCGACGCCGGAATCGCGGCCGGTCCGGTGGGCCGCAATGCGGCCGCCGCGACCGATGGTCAGCTGAAGGCAGAGATCTGGTCGTGGTCGCGTGCGCGCGGTCTGTTCGCCGGCGTCGCGTTGGACGGTGCGGTCCTGCAGATCGACGATGCTGCCAACCTTGACGCCTACGGCAGTGGCACGACGCCGCGGATGATCTTCGAAGGGCGTGCTGCCGGCGCGCCTTCGATGGACGTGGTGGCATTCAGGGATCGCCTTGAAGAAGCGACCTATTCAGCACGCAACAACCGCGGCACCAGTGCGACTCCGCCCGCACCGCGCAGTGCCGCACCGGCGGTGCAGACCGCACCCCAGGTAACGCCACCGCCAGCGGCGGAAGCGACCACCGTGCCGATGCAGAACGTTCCTGCCGCGCCGCCGCCGCAGCAGGGCTTCCAGCCGGTGACCGAAGGCGAGATCCGTACGGAGTCGCTCGACGGCAACTGACTTCCAGCATGCGCACCGGCCCCCGGTCGGTGCGCTATGCTCGGGGTCCTGATTACTGAAAAACAATTGCGAGCATGTCATGGGCAGTTTCAGCATTTGGCACTGGTTGATCGTGCTGGCCGTGGTCCTGTTGGTGTTTGGCACCAAACGGCTGACCAGCGGCGCCAAGGACCTCGGCTCGGCGGTCAAGGAATTCAAGAAGGGCATGCGCGACGAAGACAAGCCCGGCGCGCAGCTGGGTGATGAGTCGCGTCAGGATGCCTCGCGCAGCAGCACAGTGCAGGACGAGCGCGACCGCGACCCGCGTTGATCCGGAGGCGGAGCGGTGTTTGATATTGGTTTCAGCGAGCTGCTGGTCATTGCGATCGTGGCATTGGTGGTGCTTGGCCCCGAGCGGTTGCCGAAAGCGGCGCGTTTTGCCGGGCTGTGGGTGCGCCGTGCGCGCAATCAGTGGGATTCGGTGAAGCAGGAGCTCGAGCGCGAGCTGCAGGCTGAAGACATCAAGCGGCAGATGCAGGACGTGCGCCAGTCGATGCAGGATACCGAGAGCGAGCTGCGTGCCAGTGGCGAAGCTGCACGCCGACACGTGCAGGACGTGGATGCGCAGGGCCGCACGCTCGCCGACGAGATCCACAGCACCGAGAAGCTGAGTGAAACCTTGAGTACGGCTGCGCAATCCGTACCTCCGGCGATGCCGGAGGCGGACGCTGCGATCAATCCTGATCCGGCCCGGGTGACCGATGGGCCCGCCGTCGCCTCGCCTGCCCGCCCCGATCCCAACGACGTTACCGGTGATGCACGACGTCCGGAGAGCACGCCATGAGCGAGCATGAGTTCGGCGAGAGTTCGCTGGTGGAACACCTGGTGGAGTTGCGTGCGCGTCTGGTACGGGCGCTGCTGGGGCTGGGTGTGGTGCTGCTGGGCCTGTTGCCGTTCTCGCGCACGCTCTACACCTACGTCGCTGAGCCGCTGATCTCCCAGCTGCCCAATGGGCAGTCGATGATCGCCATCAACCCGGCCGGTGCCTTCTTCGCCCCGTTGAAACTGACCTTCTTTGTCGCCCTGTTCGTGGCGATGCCGTGGCTGCTGTATCAGCTGTGGGCGTTCGTTGCCCCCGGTCTGTACGCACGCGAAAAACGACTGGCCGTCCCCATCCTCGCCTCGTCGGTGCTGCTGTTCTACATCGGTTGCGCGTTCGCCTACTTCCTCGTGCTGCCGGCGGTGTTCCACTTCCTCACCACATTCCGACCGGACGTGATCGCCATTACGCCGGACGCGAACGCCTACCTGGATTTCGTGCTGGCCATCTTCTTCGCCTTCGGTGGCAGCTTCGAACTGCCGGTGGCGATGGTGATCCTGGTGTTGCTGGGATGGGTGAGCCCGGCGCAGTTCAAGGAAGGCCGCGGCTATGCGGTGGTTGGCATCTTCGTCCTGGCCGCCATCCTGACTCCCCCCGACGTGGTGTCGCAGCTGATGCTGGCGATTCCGATGTGCCTGCTCTACGAGCTGGGCATCCATGCGTCGCGATGGCTGGTACCGTCCAGCACCAAGCAGACCAGCAACTGATCCGCTGCGCCCGCCGGACGTGGCGCGGCGCTACCGGGCAGGTGTAGCGCCGAGCCACGCTCGGCGAGCGCACGGTCCATCAAATCCAGCAATGGGATATCAGGCGTGGAATACGTTGGTGGGGCCGCTGTCGGGCAACGCCGGCGGCTCGCCTTCCGTCCCGAACATCTGCTTCCACGCGCTGTAGACGGCACCGGCGAACACCGGCATCACCACGCCCATCAGCAGCAGCTGGGCTGCGAACAGCGCCAGCATCGCGCCGCCGACCAGCTGGGCGATCATCGCCACGATCATCACCAGGAAATACACGGCGAACACCGCCACGAAGGCGAGCAGGAAGAACACCAGCATCGGCAGCAGGTTGTGCGCGCAGGCGCGCAGGCTCAGGCGCAGTGCCTGCAGACCGTTGCGGTGCTCGAACATCACCTGCGGCGACAGCGTGAACAGGGCCAATGCGACGCCGATGAACACCACCAGCACGCACAGCAGCCACAGCAGGATCCTCCCCGCCGGCAGGCTGGCGGCCAAGGCCTCCATTTCCGCCGGACTCGGCTGGCCGCCGGACTGGCTGAGCTCGTTGAGCTTGGTCATCACCTCGCTCAGCTGGCCCAGCCCCGAGCTGCCGATGAGCAGCAGCAGCAGGATGCCGAGCACCAGCCCGGCCACCAGCTGGGGCAGCAGCGACACCAGCAGCTGCGGCGCGCGACCCTCGTGCAGGCCCTGCAGCAGGTGCGCGGGCAGCGCCGGCCGACCCTGGTCGACCTCGCGTACCGCCCAGACCAGGCCACCGAAAATCAACGGGCCAGCCAGCGCCATCACCAGCTGCGCCGGCAGCGCGAGCACCGGCACCATCGTCGCCAGCGCCGTTACCAACAGGGCAGCCAGCGCCCAGATCACGCCCAGCGTGCCCAAGCCCACCGGCGCCTTGCGCAGCAGGGTGAAGCCGGACATCAGCCATTCCGCACCGGCGGATGCCGGAAGCTTGCGAATCTCGCTCATACGAATCCGAAATACAGGGGGAGGTGCAGGGCATCGCCCTGCGTCAGCCGATTATCCCTGTTTTATGACGGCGTGACCTGAAGCGTGGCGGGCCTGGCGCACGAAACGGCGCAACAGCTGACGCGCCAGCGGTGCGGCACTGACCGCGCGCTCGATGCTGCGTGCGCAGCCACCGTGCTGGGTGATGCATTGCGCGCGGGCGCGGACGTAGCCGCGCATGTGGTGGGTGGCGAACTCGGGATGGAACTGCACGCCCCACGCGCTGTCGCCCCAGCGGAAGGCATGGCAGGCATCCAGCTTGGAGCGGGCCAGCACGGCGGCCCCATCGGGGGCGCGCAGCACCGTCTGCATGTGCGTGGCGTGCGCCGGGAAGCACGCAGGCAGCCCGGAAAACAGCGGATCGTCGCCGGCCGCCGGATCCAGGGACAGTTCGATGGTGCCGGATTCGCGCCCGGCCGGGTTGTAGTCCACTTCGCCCCCGAGCGCATGCGCCAGCAACTGGTGCCCGTAGCAGATGCCGAACACCGGGGTCCCGCCGTGGACGGCATGCCGCAGCCACGTCGCACTGCGCTCGCTCCATTCGGCGCGGTCGGTGACGTAGGCGGCCGACCCGGTCACCAGCACACCGGCGTAGTCGCGCACATCCGGCAGCGCATCACCGTGCTCGGCGTCGACTACCCGCGTCTCGTGTTGTTCCAGACCGGCGGCGACGCGGATCCAGTGCGGAAAGCGCCCATAGCGACGCAGCGCCGCCAGGGGGCGGCCGGTCTCAATGATCAGGAAGGGCAGTGGATTCATCGGCGGCAGGGACGACAGACAGGACTTCCTCGATTGTAGTCAGCCCCAGGGCCACCTTTTCAAGGCCTGCCTGACGCAGGGTGCGTAGTCCGGCACCGCGCGCTTCACGCGAAAAAGCGGCCAGATCCATGTCGGCGCGGATCCGTCCACGCAGCCGCGAACCCAATGGCAGCAACTCATACAGCCCGATCCGGCCGAGGAAACCGGTGCGTCGGCACTCCAGGCAACCGACCGGACGGTACGGCGTTGCGGCATCTGGATATGCCATCTGGCCATCAGCCAGCACCGCCCAATCGGCGGCTTCGAGCACCTGCGGCACCTTGCAGTGGGGGCACAGCGTCCGCACCAGGCGTTGGGCGAGGATGCCGTTGAGGGTGGAGGCCAGCAGGTAATGCGGCACCCCCAGATCGAGCAGGCGGGTGATCGCCGAGGGCGCGTCGTTGGTATGCAGCGTGGACAGCACCAGGTGGCCGGTGAGCGAGGCCTGCACCGCCATCTGCGCGGTTTCCAGATCGCGGATTTCGCCGATCATGATGATGTCCGGATCCTGCCGCAGCAGGGTGCGCACGCCGCTGGCGAAATCCAGGTCGATGTTGGTCTGCACCTGCATCTGGTTGAACTCGGGGGCGATCATCTCGATCGGATCTTCCACGGTGCACACGTTGACGTCCGGCGTAGCCAGGCGCTTCAGCGTGGAATACAGCGTGGTCGTCTTGCCGGAGCCGGTGGGGCCGGTCACCAGCACGATGCCGTGTGGCTGCTCGACGAGCGTGTTCCAGCCGGCGGCTTCCTGCGGACTGAAGCCCAGCTGGTCGATGCTCTTGAACGCCGCATCCGGGTCGAAGATGCGCATCACGCACTTTTCGCCGAACGCCGTGGGCATGGTGGAAATACGCATTTCCACCTCACGCCCGCCGGGGGAGCGGGTCTTGATGCGGCCATCCTGCGGCCGCCTGCGCTCGCCCAGGTCCATCCGGCCCAGCACCTTGATCCGGCTGACCACAGCGGTCATCACCGCGGGCGGAACCTCGAACACTTTGTGCAGCACGCCGTCGATCCGGAAGCGCATGCGCCCCATGTCCCGGCGTGGCTCCAGGTGGATGTCCGATGCGCGCTGTTCGTAGGCGTACTGCAGCAACCAGTCGACGATGTGCACGATGTGCTGGTCGTCGGCATTGACGTCGCCGGCACGCCCCAGTTCCACCAACTGCTCGAAGCTGGGCAGGGTGCTGCTGGTTTCCGAACGGACGTCGCCACGCGCCCCCCGCACCGAGCGGGTGACGCCATAGAACTCCATCGTGTAGCGATGCAGGTCCAGCGGATTGACTACGGCCAGTTCGATGGTGCGACGGCTGAGATGCTGCAGGTCGCGGCGCCATTCCTGTGCCAGCGGCTCGCTGGTGCCCACCAGTACCCGCTCGCTGTCCACCGCCAGCGGCAGGAAGCGGTGCCGGCGTGCATAGGCATGCGATACCAGCGAGGTCACGCTGGCCACGTCCACCCGCGTCGGGTCGATGCGCAGGTAGCGGGTACCGGTGCGCTTGGCCAGCCAATCGGTGAGCCGCTCCAGTCCCAGCTCGCCGCCGCCCGTGGCCGACAGCTTCAGGTTGGCCAGCAGCACCAGCGGATGCACGTCGCTGGCGTTCTTGGCACCCTGCGCGGAGAAGCGGACACGATCCAGGTCCTGTGGCGCGATCAGGCCATCGGCGACCAGTGCCGCGGCCACCTGTTCGAACACCAGACGGCCCTGTGGCAATGGCAAGGCACTGCCGGGGGAGGACATGTTCGGGTGCTGCTCCATCGACCAGGTTCCTTGTGGACCGCCTGTTGCGTTGAAAACCGCCGCCGCCGGGGGCCTGACGGCGTCCAGCGCCCGGCGGTGGTCGCTCGTTATACTAGCGCACCCCTTTCGCAGGCCAAGAATCGTCCGCATGTCCGCGACCACGACCGTTCCGATCACCTTCCAGGGTCTGATCCAGACCCTCAACCAGTTCTGGGCGCAGCAGGGCTGCGTGCTGATCCAGCCGCTCGACCTGGAAGTGGGCGCCGGTACGTTCCATCCGGCGACCTTCCTGCGTGCGATCGGTCCGGAAACCTGGAATGCCGCGTACGTGCAGCCCTCGCGCCGTCCCACCGACGGCCGTTACGGCGAGAACCCCAATCGTCTGCAGCGCTATTACCAGTACCAGGTGGCGATGAAGCCGGCGCCCGACAACATCCAGCAGCTGTATCTGGATTCGTTGAAGGCGCTGGGCATCGACCCGCTGGTGCATGACCTGCGCTTCGTCGAGGACAACTGGGAATCGCCGACCCTCGGCGCCTGGGGCCTGGGCTGGGAAGTGTGGCTCAACGGCATGGAGGTGACCCAGTTCACCTACTTCCAGCAGGCCGGTGGGCTGGAGTGCCGGCCGGTGCTGGGCGAGATCACCTACGGTCTCGAGCGCTTGTGCATGTACCTGCAGAACTGCGACAACGTCTACGACCTGGTGTGGACCTACGGTCCGGATGGCACGCCGGTGACCTACGGCGATGTCTACCACCAGAACGAAGTGGAACAGAGCACGTACAACTTCGAACACGCCGACGTGGAAGAAATGTTCCACCGCTTCGATGCCTGCGAGCGCGAGGCGAAGAAGCTGGTCGAACTGGGCCTGCCGCTGCCTGCCTATGAACAGGTGACCAAGGCCAGCCACGCCTTCAACCTGCTCGATGCACGCCGAGCGATCAGCGTGACCGAGCGCCAGCGCTACATCCTGCGGGTGCGCGCGCTGGCCCAGGGCGTGGCCCAGGCCTATTACGAGCAGCGCGAAAAGCTGGGCTTCCCCGGCGCGAAAGCGCAGGCCTGAGCCCCGTATCTTCCCGAACACACGGGCGCTGGCCGCGTCGCGCGCTGCGCCCCCAACTGGATTGAACCGATGAGCCATCTGTCTCCCCTGCTGATCGAACTGGGCACTGAAGAACTGCCGGTCAAGGCCCTGCCGGGCCTGGCGCAGGCCTTCTTCGACGGCATCGTCGACGGCCTGCGCAAGCGCGGCGTCGAGCTCGACCTCGGCGATGCACGCCCCCTGTCGACCCCGCGCCGGCTGGCCGTGCTGTTGCCGGGCGTGGGCACCGAGCAGCCCGAACAGCGCAGCGAGGTGCTGGGCCCGTACCTGAACATCGCACTGGACGCACACGGCCAGCCGACCAAGGCCCTGCAGGGATTTGCCGCCAAGGCGGGCATCGATTGGACCGCGCTGGAAAAGACCAGCGACGCCAAGGGTGAGCGCTTCGTCCACCGCGCGGTGAAGCCGGGCGCGCGTACCGCCGAGCTGCTGCCGGAGGTGCTGCGCGAGGCCATAGCGGCCATGCCCATCCCCAAGCCGATGCGCTGGGGCGACCATGCATGGGGCTTCGCCCGCCCGGTGCACTGGCTGGTGCTGTTGCACGGTGCGGACATCGTCGACGCCGAGCTGTTCGGCCTGAAGGCAGACCGCATGAGCCGCGGCCACCGTTTCCACCACGACAAGACCGTGTGGCTGACGCAGCCGCAGGATTACGTGGAATCGCTGCGTTCGGCCTTCGTGCTCGTGGACCCGCAGGAGCGTCGTGAGCGCATCGTCGCCCAGGTGCAGGCGGCAGCCGCCGAAGCGGGTGGCAGCGCCCGCATCACCGATGACAACCTCGGCCAGGTGGTCAACCTGGTGGAGTGGCCGTCGGCCGTGCTGTGCAGCTTCGAGCGCGCGTTCCTGGCGGTACCGCAGGAAGCGCTGATCGAGACGATGGAGATCAACCAGAAGTTCTTCCCCGTGCTGGACGATGGCGGCAAGCTGACCGAGAAGTTCATCGGCATCGCCAACATCGAGTCCAAGGACGTGGCCGAAGTCGCCAAGGGCTATGAGCGGGTGATCCGTCCGCGTTTCGCCGATGCCAAGTTCTTCTTCGACGAAGACCTGAAGCAGGGGCTGGAATCCATGGGTGACGGCCTGAAGACCGTGACCTACCAGGCCAAGCTTGGCAGTGTGGCGGACAAGGTCGCACGCGTCGTCGCGCTCGCCGAAGCCATCGCGCCGCAGGTCGGTGCCGAACCGATCCTGGCAAAGCGTGCGGCGCAGCTGGCCAAGAACGATCTGCAGTCGCGCATGGTCAATGAGTTCCCGGAGCTGCAGGGCATCGCAGGCCGGCATTATGCGGTGACGGGCGGCGAGTCGCCCGACGTCGCGTTGGCCATCGACGAGGCCTACCAGCCGCGGTTCGGTGGCGACGACATCGCGTTGTCCGCACTGGGCAAGGTACTGGCCATCGCGGAGCGGCTGGATACCCTGGCCGGTGGCTTTGCCGCGGGCCTGAAGCCGACCGGCAACAAGGACCCCTTCGCCCTGCGCCGCAACGCGCTCGGCATGGCCCGTACCATCATCGAAAGCGGGTTCGAGCTGGACCTGCGCGCGCTGCTGACGCAGGCCAACGCCGCCCTGGCCCCGCGCAACGTGCAGGCCGATATCGGTGAACTGTACGACTTCATCCTTGAGCGCCTGCGCGGCTACTACGCGGACAAGGGCGTGCCCGCCGCGCATTTCAACGCCGTGGCCGAGCTGAAACCGGCATCGCTGTACGACTTTGATCGTCGCATTGACGCGATCGGCACGTTTGCGTCGCTGCCGGAAGCCCCGGCGCTCGCTGCAGCCAACAAGCGCATCGGCAACATCCTGCGCAAGGCCGACATCGACATTCCCGGCCAGATCGATCCCGCGCTGTTGCAGGAAGATGCCGAACGCGCGCTGGCCGAAGCCGTCGCCGCCGCCATCGACGATACCGGTGCGAGCCTGCAGCAGAAGGACTACATCCGCGTGCTGGAGCGCTTGGCACGCCTGCGGCCGCAGGTGGATGCCTTCTTCGACCAGGTGATGGTCAATGCCGATGATCTGGCGGTGCGGGGCAACCGCCTGGCCCTGCTGAAGCGGCTTGCGGACCGGTTCGATGCGGTGGCATCGCTCGCACAGCTGTAAACACGCGCCACCACAGCGGGGCGCAGTGCAGTATCAGGGGGCGTGACAGGAGAGGCCTGTCACGCCTTGCTGCAATCTGTAAGAAAAATCGCAATTCGGCTCATAGCCCGACACGCGCTGACGCAACACCATCAGCGTCATGCCGCTCACTGCCTCCCCTCCCCAAGCACCACGCAGTCCTTCATCGGCCTTCACGCAGCTGCTGCCGCGCAACGAGTCCGTGCTGGTCATCGCCGGCCACGAGCCGGCCCACCTCCGTATCGGAACCCATTCCGCGGCCGCCCGCCAGCATCATCTGCTGCCCGCCGGCAACACGCTGCTGGTGTGTGCGGGTAATCGGCCCCTGACCTTGTGGGGTATGGGGTGCGAACCGCATCCCGTCTGCAGTGGACTCAGCCGCCTGCTGGCGTTCCATGACCACGGCATGGACGTGCAGCGTCCGCTGCCGCAGGACCGGCGCCAGCCGGTCCTGCTGTCGACCGCGCGTGACCTGCGCAATGCGGACGTCGCCCGCGACTGGCTTATGGAGCACCTGCTGAGCGGCGACCAGAACGTCGCCCAGGTCGCTTCGGCATGGGCCGTATGCGAACCGTACCAGCTGGTGCGCTTCGTGCTGGAGCACCCGGATCTTGGCGTACAGCAACTGGCAGACCGTTATGGATTGTCGGTGGCGCAGTTCCGCCGCATCGGCCGAAAGGCGTTCGACCGCTCACTGAAAGAACAGCTGCGACTGCTGCGCGCGGGACGTGTGCTGTATCGCTATGCCGATACCGGGCAGACCTTCACCCGGCTCTCTTCCGACTTCGGCTTTTCCTCGCCTTCGCACTTCTGCAGCGAGATCAAATCCCTGCTCGGCAGGTCACCGCGCTCCATCTACCAGTCAGTCCATTCCCTGTGAACTTTTCGTGCCGCACCCTCTCCCTGTTCGCCCTGTTGGCGACCAGCACGCTGCTGACGCCGCTGTCTGCCCATGCGCAGACAAACGCGGACATTCCATTGGAAAACACACCCATCCGCCACCGTGGCGAGCTCTCCGCGGACACGACCTTCGTGTCGCGTGGCGACGGCGTCAGCCTGCTGCTGCAGTCGGTGGCCGCGCAGATGAAGGTGCCGGTGATCGTCAGTTCCAGAGCGCAGAAGAAGCGTATCCAGGGCAGCTTCAACCTGACCGAGCCGCGTGCACTGCTCGACCAGATCGCACGCGACGTCGGGCTGATCTGGTACAGCGACGGCCAGACCCTCTACGTGCACGACGCCAGCGAAACCCGCAATGCCGTGGGGCACATGCAACATGCATCGCTGGCGGTGCTGGACGATTTCCTGCGTCGTACCCGTCTCGCCGACACCCGGCATGCACTGCGTGGTGCAGCGGGCGATGGGACGTTCTACGTATCCGGCTCGCCGGTGTATGTGGAGATCGTCCTCAATGCAGCACGCTACCTCGACGAGCTGTATCGGGGGGCCGATGCACGCGCCGAACATGTGGAAGTGATCACGCTGCGCAACAGCTTCGCGCAGGGACGGCGGTACGGCATGCGCAGCTGGGATACCACGCTGCCCGGCATGGCCGAGGTGCTGGCCAGCGTGCTGACCGACTCCGGTGTCAGCAACATCATCGTGCGACGACCCGAGCCCGACGCGCTGGTCGAGGATCCGAGCAGCGACGCCGCCGTGGCCACGCGACAGGGCGTGGCCGTGGATGGTGACGCACGGCGCAGCGCAACGCGCGCGTCTGCCGGCGGCGCGTCGCCGCCGACCATCGTGGTCGCCTACCCGGAAACCAACAGTCTGATCGTGCGCGGCACGCTGTCCGGCATCCAGAAGGTGAAGCAGCTGGTTGCCGAGCTGGATCTGCCGCGCAAGCAGGTAGAGCTGTCCCTGTGGATCATCGACGTCCAGAAGAAACAGCTGGACGCGCTGGGCGTGAAGTGGAGCGGCCAGGTGGGTCTGGGCGGTCGTCTGGGCCTGGGCTTCAACGGCGCCACGTCCACCCTCGATGGCGAACGCTTCCTTGCGTCGGTGACGGCCTTGTCCGAGCGTGGGCACGCCAGCGTGGTGTCACGCCCCGTGCTGCTGACCCAGGAGAACGTGCTCGCTCATTTCGACAGCAACAGCACCTTCTACGCGCGCCTGCAGTCCGAGCGCGCCGCCTCGCTGGAAGCAGTGACCTACGGCACGTTGATCAGCGTGCTGCCACGCGTGTCCGCGGAAGACGAAGTGGAAATGCAGCTGAAGATCGAAGACGGCACCTCCAGTGGCAAGGAGGTTGAAGGACTGCCGGTGATCAATCGCACCACGATCGATACGGTGGCCCGGGTTCCGCACCACCTCAGCCTGCTGGTGGGCGGCTACACACGCCACGAGCAGGCGCGGGATCGTACGGCGATACCCGGTCTGGGCCGTATTCCGTTCCTGGGTAATGCGTTCCGACACCGCAGTGATCGCCATCAGGAGTTGGTCAGAGTGTTTCTGATCCAGCCTCGGGTGCGGACACCGGATGATCTGCTGCCAGGCGCCGGATTCAACACCCTTGATGATCTTGCACTGCCCCTGCCGGCGCATCTCGAGCGTGTCCGCGGCAGCGTGCGGGAGGCTCTGCATGGCACAGATTGACGTGGGCGCCGTGCGCGCCCCTGCCTTGCCGCCGCGTGCTCGGCAGTTGCCTGTGGCAGCGCCGATGATCGAGGAGGAGCCTGCTTCATCGACGACGGCCGCACGCCGCAGCGATCTGCGGCAGGCGAGTGCGCTGCATCAGGCGCTGGCGATGAACGATGATCTGGCCGGGCTGGTGTCCAGCATGCGACGGAACCGCACCCGTGATGCCGAAGAGGCACCGGCGCACGCGCAGGCATGGCTGGACCATGTGCTGGATCCGGAAGGCCCCGAGAAGCTGGCCGCGTTGCGCCTGCAGGTGCGCCAGCTCGCCTCGGTGGACGTGGCCGCACTGCGCGCCCTGCTGATGAAGCTGTTCGCCGATCCGAGCGATGCGGTGGCGGCCCTGCGCACGCTGCGCTCCAGCCAGGAGCTGGAAGATCTTGCGCAGGTACTGGCCGAGCTGGAGCAGGAGCTGTTGGGAGGACGGGACGCACAGGGGCGTGCGGTCCGTGCCGGCCTGAACGTCGCGCTGAAGGCGCGTCTGCATGCGAAACCCTTGGCGGCCACGCCTGTGCAGCTTCGGCAGACCTACCGCGAGTTCCTGGCATACGGCGAGCCGCTGGACAGCTACGAGGAATGGATCGCGCTGTACGGGTTTGAACGTCGCAGCCGCGTGGTGGACTTCATCGAACATGCCATGGCGGCCGACATGTATGCGCTGGATCCGTCCTGCTCGCGGGTGGAGTTCGGCCAGCTGCTGCAACGCGTGCGGCAGATCACCACCCTGCGTTCGGCTGATCACCTGCTGCTGGCCTGTTGTTGGGACGCCGCCATGATGCCGCGGATAGGGGTGACCCAGCCCGACCTGCTGATCGCCCTGTTCGGCATGATCCGCAACGGCGGCGGGCTGCAGCCGATGTTCGATGCCGTCTTCGTGCAGGTGGCCGGCGTGCTGGATACCGAAGAGAAGGTTCGCCTCGCGCAGGGGCTGCGGCGCTTTCTGAAATCCGTGCCGCATGGCCTCTGGTATGCCCCTGACCAACAGGTGCGTGCACTGGATGAGGTGGAGGATCTGCTGTCAGCCGCGCTGAAGCAGGAACAGCAGCGTAACGGCAGCCGTCACTGGGTGGCCGTCTGATGGCCGCGCTGCGACGCCCGGCCAACGGCCTGGGCCAGGTGGCACGGACCCTGCTGCGACCCGAGCTGGCGCTGGTGGTGCTGATGGCGGTGATCATCGGCATGTTGATCGTTCCGTTGCCCACGTTCCTCGTGGACCTTCTGATCGGCGTCAACCTGCTGATCGCGATCGTGATCTTCCTCAGTTCGTTCTACGTCGAACGCATTCTCAACTTCTCCACGTTCCCATCGGTACTGCTGTTCACGACGCTGATGCGGCTTGCCTTGTCGGTCAGCACCAGCCGCTTGATCCTGGTGGACGCCGATGCCGGTCATATCGTGTCGGCCTTCGGTGAATTCGTGGTGGCCGACAACCTGGTGGTCGGCTTCGTCATCTTCGCCATCGTCACCATCGTGCAGTTCATCGTCATCACCAAAGGCTCCGAGCGTATTGGTGAAGTGGTGGCACGGTTCTCGCTTGACGGCATGCCCGGCAAGCAGATGGGCATCGACGCCGACCTGCGCGCCGAGTCCATCGATGCGGCTGGCGCGAAGCTGCGCCGCCGCGAGGTCGAAAAGGAAAGCCAGCTCTACGGTTCCTATGATGGTGCGATGAAGTTCGTGAAGGGCGACGCCATCGCCGGCATCGTCATCGTCTTCGTGAACCTGTTCGGTGGCATTGCCGTCGGCATGCTGCAGCACGGGATGGGCTTCCAGGAAGCGCTGAAGGTGTTCACCCTGCTGACCATCGGCGATGGCCTGGTCGCACAGATCCCGGCACTGCTGATCTGCATCAGTGCCGGCTTCGTGGTGACCCGCGTCGGCGGCGAAGAGGGCAACCTCGGTGCCAGCATCATCAAGGAACTCTTCAGCAGCCAGAAGGTGCTGGTCATCGCCGGCACCCTGCTGCTGCTGCTCGGCTTGCTGCCCGGGTTCCCGTTGATCATCTTCCTGACCCTGGCGGCAGGCCTGTTCGCGCTGGCAGCGTGGCGCACACGGGAGGAGGCGGCCGCGGGCACCGGCGAGGTCGATGCCGCCGGGCGCGCGATCGGCCAGGACGGCCGGCCGACCACGCCGGGCGCGCAGAAGCAGCTGGGTCACGACGGCAAGCAGGTCAACGAGACCGTGCCGCTGCTGCTGTTGTTGCCGCCCGCCCACTACGCCACGTGGAGCAAGGCAGGCGTGGAGGCCGCCCTGCGTGACCGCCTGCATCTACGTGCCGGCATGCAGCTGCCCTACATGTTGATGCGCGAGCACGACGGCGGGGCGCATCGTGTCATCGTCATGATCAACGAGATCACGGCAGCAAGCGCCGACATCGTGCTCGACCATGTCCGCGTGCTCGCCGACAGCGACGAACTGACGATGCTGGACAACGGCATCGCACTGCCTGCCCTTGGAGGTGGCCCGCCACAGTGCTGGATGCCCGCCAGCATGCAGGGACAACTGCAGAGCATGGGGATGGGCACGCGTAGCGACCAGGAAGAACTGCAGCTGCTGGTGCATGACGCCCTGATGCGCAACATCGGCGAGCTGTTTGGCATCCAGGAGACCAAGCATCTGCTGGACGACACCGAGAAACGCTTCCCCGAGCTGTTGAAGGAAGTGCACCGCCACATCCCGGTCCAGCGCGTGTCGGAGGTGCTGCAACGCCTTCAGCGCGAAGGGGTGTCGATCCGCAACATGAAGATCATCCTGGAGACCCTCGCGCAATGGGGCCAGCGCGAAAAGGATGTGATTCTGCTGGTCGAGCATGTGCGCGGCGGACTGGCGCGCTACATCTCATCGCAGCACGCGCGCGACGATCGCATCGCGGCCGTACTGCTGGCGCCAGACACCGAACAGCTGGTGCGTGCAGGCATCCGCCAGAGCCAGGGCGCCGCATTCCTCAATCTGGACCCCGCACAGTCCGAACAGCTGCTGGATCGCATCGTGATCGTATTCGAGCCTCTGCTGGCCAATCGCCCCGAGGCGGTGCTGCTGGTGGCGCCCGACGTGCGCCGTTTCGTGAAGCGTTTCGTCGAGACCCGGCTGCCGGGTCTTTCGGTCCTGTCGTTCTCGGAAGTATCCGATGCCGTCTCCCTTGATGTCGTGAGATCACTATGACCCTCAAAGAAACCCTCTGCCAGGCACTTGACCAGCTTGGCGCCGACTCCGGCGACTATCAGTTCGACGATCACTCCACGATCGTCATGTCTTTCGATGACGTCGGCGATATCTACCTCGATCCCCGTGACGGCGAGCAGGTCTGGTTATGGGGCATGATCGAAGAGGTCAGCGAACAGGCGCGCAGCGTACTGGCCGAGCCGCTGTTGGCCGAGGTCATCCGCCCGGTAGGGCATTGGGACGCCGGTGCGATGGTGCTCCGCGCAGATGGGCGGGTAGGCGGCATGCTGCACCCCGAGTACGTGATCGAGCCGTCGCGGTTGGCCGAGGCATTGCAGGACTTCCACGAATGCCTGGCGCGGATGCAGGCCATCCGATGACGCTGCTCCGGTCACCCTGGCGCCCCGCCGCACATCCTGCGGCGATCATCGGGTCCATGCTGCGCGCGCCGTTGCCGCAGGTGGCGATCGGTGAGCTCTGCCGACTGCAGAGCAGCGCGCAGGACGATTCCTGCGCCGGGCTGGGCACCGTCGTGGCCGTCGAGCATGGGATGGCCTCCATCGGCCTGCTGCGCGACAGCGCGGGATTGTCCGCGCAGTGCCTGGTGATGCCGACAGGGCGGGGCCCGATGCTGACCTTGTCCGATCACGTGCTGGGCAGCGTCCTGGACGGCCAGGGCAACGAGGTCGAACGCTTCTCGGCGCCGGTGCTGTCGCATGCGATGACACGCCGGATAAACGGAGCCGCGGTCGACTACCGCCAACGCCGCTCGATCGACACCCCCCTGTGTACCGGCATTCGCGCGATCGACGGCCTGCTGACCTGTGGCGAGGGGCAGCGCGTCGGCATCTTCGCTGGCGCAGGTGCAGGCAAGACCACGCTGGCCGAAATGCTGCTGGACAACGCCGACGTCGATATCAGTGTCATCGCGCTGGTCGGCGAACGCGGCCGCGAAGTGGCGACGCTGGTGGAGCGGCTGCGTCTTTCCCCGCAGGCCGCACGTACCGTGGTCGTGCAGGCGACATCAGACACCGCGCCGGCGCTTCGCAGCCAGGCACCGCTGATTGCCACCACCATCGCCGAGCACTTCCGCGAACAGGGGGCCCGCGTGCTGCTGGTGATGGACTCGGTGACCCGCTACGCACGCGCATTGCGGGAACTTGCGCTGGGCGCGGGCGAGCCGCCGGCACGCCGTGGCTTCCCGGCCTCGGTCTTCGAGGCGCTGCCGCGCCTGCTGGAACGCAGCGGGCGCACCGGGCAGGGAAGCATTACGGCGTTTTACACGGTGCTGCTGGAGGACGAGCAGGACGCCGACCCGATTGGTGAAGAGGTCAAATCGCTGCTGGACGGGCACCTGTATCTCAGCAGTCAGCTGGCCGGACGGGGTCACCTGCCTGCACTGGATGTGCTGCGCAGTGGCAGCCGCCTGTTCGGTACGTTGGCCGACCCTGCGCACCAGCAGGCGGCCGGGCGCGTGCGTGGCCTGCTGGGGACGCTGGACGACCTGCAGCTGATGCGCGACCTGGGCGAGTACACGCCGGGTGTCAGCGCCGTGTATGACAGGGCGGTCGCCAGCGAAGCCGCACTGCATGCCTTCCTGCGTCAGGGTCAGCATGAACGAAGCGCATTGCCGCACACGCTGGGAGCCCTGCATGAACTCGCCCGTTGACGCGCGTGGCTTGCGGTTGACCAAGCTCAAGCAGGCGCAGCGCCAGCTCGCATTGTTGTCGGCGCAGGCGCAGCAGCGAGCGGCGGCACAACGTCGCGAAGAAGCCGCCGCGCTCCGTGCATCCGCCGAGCAGACCCTGCACCTGGCCACCCTGCAACCGGAAGACGGCCTGACCCGCAGCCTGTTGTTTGATCGCCTGCGGGTGCTCGCGGTAGCGAGGGCCCATGCACTGGAGACAGGCCACGCCGCCGGCGACATGGAGGCCGACGCCACGCGCTGCGACGCCGCAGAGCGCGTGCAGCGTGAACGGGCTGCGCTGCAGCACCGGAAGCAGAAAAAGCTGGAGCACTGGCATGCGCAGCAGCGCCGAGCGACCAACCGGCTCCGCGAGAGCCGTCTTCACACTCAGACACTGGATGAAATCGCATGTCGACGCCGCTCCCCGCGCTGAACGTTCCGCGCGCTCCTGGTCACCTTGACCGCTCCGCACCGGATACCTCCGTCGTGCCGCTGCTGCGTCGTATCCGCGAGCAAACCGTCGTCTCCGGGCCTGACGATGAGGAAAGCACGAGTCGTGACGACGACGGCATGGAGCCGGTAGCCGAAGATACGCCCGCCGATTCCATCACAGCAGACGGCAATCTCTTCCTGGCCAGCGCGCAGGCAACACGACTGTCCGATGGCTTGATTCCCCGACCCGCCCCCGGCGCTGTCGGAACGGTGGTGTCCACCATGCTCGAAGCGATGCTCTCTTCCACGCCTCCTCAGCGGATGGAAAAACAGCGCGGTGAGCTTGCACTGCGCATGCCCAAGGGCACAGCGGCCGACCCGGCGCGCGACGACATGACGCGGGGCAGACGTGCTGACACAGCCCGGCCGGTGGGTGTCGTTACCTCCGGCCTCCCTGATGCGCCGTCTCCATCCGCATCTCCCTCTCCGTCTCTGGTTGCCGACGCCACGACGCAGCCGTCCGACGGATCGGCACGGCCAGCGCGCTTGCCAGATGCCCTGCCTGTCAGCGAGGAACCGTCCACGCAACGCAGCGCCGCAGCACCCGTGCCGGCACCTGCAGCACTGTCATCGGACGTGGCTGCAACGGGTGCGCCCCCAACGGTGGACCACCGCCTGCGCGAGCCGGCCGATGCACGCAGCCTGGCATTGCCGCTCACGTCGTTGGTGGACACGTTGTCCACCGCGCGGGGATTCATCGCAGCAGCGCACGCAGAACCCCGCACGCGGACCCCCGGCACAGCCTTCAGATCGATAGCTGAGCTGAAGGAGCTGCCCACCCTGCACCGTCCGGTCAGCGTCACCGTACCTTTCAGCAGCTGGGGGCCAGGTCACCAGGTCACCGCGACGTGGATGCAGGCCGTGTTGCCGGGCACCGCACCGGCCGCCATCACGCTGCGCAGCAGCAGTGACGCCGCCCAGCGCGCAGTAGACGGCGCACTGACTGCCCGCGATGGCGGCGTGCCAGGCACGGTAGAGATCCAACGCGCGGATGACGCCCACGATGATCGGGAAAAGCGTGGCAACGTGCCTGGCCTGCCGGAGGATGAGGAATGAGCCAGCGGTTTCCTTCGCTGGCCGTGGTCGATCCACAGGCGCTGCACGTCCAGACCCTGCTGCAGTCACTGCATCGCAGTGGCGTACGTAGCGTCGCCAGCCTGCCGCCGGCGACGGCCTGTCTGCGTTTCCAGCTGATCTCCGGTGCGCTGTGCATGACGTGCCGTGTCGAAGCGAACGCGTGGGCGGCCGTGCACCTTCCCGAACTCGGAGGGTTCGACTGGTCTGCCATGGCGCCGCAGGTTCTGGCCGGCCTGACCGCGCTGGCACGCCCGTTGGAATTCGTCGATGCCGTTCTCGACTACGCCACGGCTCGTCCGCTGCCTCCGGACAACCACGGCCCGGCACCGGGACCGTTGCCCCACGTGCTGGCTGCCGAAGGGGACGTCTGGATCGAATCACTGACCGGCCCGCTTCCTGCTGCGCGTCAGCCGTTACCCCTCCCGGTCGGCCTGAAGGTGCCCATCCGCCTGCAGCTCGGCGAAGTCAGCATCACCCCGCGCCGGCTGCGTCGATTGCGCTCCGGCGACATCGTGCTGATTCCCGCGCCGGTCCTTCGCGCATGGCGCGGCACCTGCCCACTGTTCGACTTCACCCTTGATACGGATGCTTTCACCGTGACTATCGTCCACTCACCCTTCGACCCTGACCTCGACGTGCCCGATCCGGGCCTGCACGCTGACGATCCGCTACTGGATACGAAGGGTCTGAATGACCTGCCGTTGGAGCTGCATGTCCAGCTATGCCGCTTGACCCTGCCCCTGGGTGAGCTGGCCGGCCTTCGCGAGGGAAGCGTGGTGCCCTTGCCTGAGCAGGCAAGCCAGCAGGTCGCGCTGGTGCACAACGGGCACCGCATCGCCACCGGTACGCTGGTGCAGGTGGGTGATCAGCTGGGCGTACAGCTTGCGCAGGTTCCGAGACTGACATGAGCGTCATGCACATCAACAACGATGTGTCGTTGATCGCGATACTGGCCGCCGCCGCGGTGCTGCCCTTCGTGGTCGCGGTGGGAACGTGCTACATCAAGTTCAGCGTGGTGTTCACGCTGATCCGCAATGCGCTGGGCCTGCAGCAGGTGCCTTCCAACATGGTGATCAACGCGTTGTCGTTGATCCTGGCGTTCTATGTCATGCACCCGATTGTCAGTTCAGTGCAGTCCGCGTATCAGGAGCTCGAACAGCCCTTGAATACGGTGCAGGAGACCGCCGACTTCCTCGACAGCAGCCTGGGAGAGTATCGCGCCTACCTGGCACGTCACGCCGATCCTGAACTGCTGCGCTTCTTCGAGCGCGCCCAGGTCACCGACGGCGCAGACGTGCCTGCTGCGGACACGGCAGCCGAAGACCGCTCGCTGTTCGCGCTGCTGCCTGCCTACGCACTGAGTGAGCTGAAGGACGCCTTCCTGATGGGCTTCTACCTGTATCTGCCTTTCATCGTGGTGGACCTGATCGTCTCCAGCATCCTGCTCGCTCTGGGCATGATGATGATGAGCCCGGTGACCATCTCCGCGCCGATCAAACTCATCCTGTTCGTGGTGCTGGATGGCTGGAGCCTGCTGTCGCAGGGACTGGTGCTGCAATATCTGGATGTGCCGGCATGACGCGCACACTGTCCGTGAGCGCCCGCGGCAACGGAGCGCTGCAATGAACGAACTGATCAACATCGGCAACAAAACGCTGATGCTGGTGCTGTTGCTGTCAGCCGGCCCGGTCATCGTGGCGACGCTGGTGGGCCTGCTCATCGGTTTGTTCCAGACGGTGACCCAGTTGCAGGAGCAGACGCTGCCGTTCGGCGCGAAGATGCTGGCGGTGGTGCTGACCGTGCTGGTCATGATGGGCTGGATGTCGCGCACGCTGATCGACTTCGGCAGCCTGGTGTTCGGCCGCGCGCTGGGGGTGTAGCGCTGATGGGCCTGACCCCGCTGGACACTGCGTTCATGCAGGCGATCGGCGACCACGCCGTGCCAGCCACGCTCGGTCTGGCACGGCTGCTGGCCTGTTTCGCCTGGCTGCCCTATCTATCCAGCGGGGCCATGCCCTCGCGCATGCTGCGAGTCGTCCTGGCCTTGGCGGTACTGATCGGCCTGTGGCCGGTGACAGAGACCATACAGCGACCGCTGGACATGCCCTCCCTCGGACTGGCGGCGATGCGCGAGGCCCTGATCGGTACGGTGCTGGGCGTGATGCTGGCGCTGCCGTATCACGTCTTCCATGCCATCGGCTCGGTGATCGACACCCAGCGCGGTGCCGGCGTCGGCGCGATGCTCGACCCGCTTACCGGCGTGGAAGCGACGGAGATGGCGAACCTGCTGCAGATGATGAGTGCGGTCGTCTTCCTGGTGGCCGGTGGGCTGGTGCCCCTGCTTGAAGCGGTCCAGGGCAGCTATGTACTGGTGCCCATGGGCGGCGGCTTCCTGCCGGACCTGCCGAGCATCCATGGCTTCATGGATATCGTGCTGTCCGCCGCGATCCGCATGGCGGCCCCGGTACTGCTGCTGTTGTTGCTGGTGGAGATACTGCTGGGCGTCATCTCGCGGTTCGCACAGCAGCTCAATGCATTCTCGGTTTCGCTGACAGTGAAGTCGGTCATCGCGTTCGCCGCGATGCTGTTGTACCTGATGCTGACGATGACCGAGCAGGTGCCGGCCCTGTGGCGGCAGTATCCGGTACTGCGTGCTCTCGTTCCGGGCGATGTGCCGTGAGCTCCGGTGCAAGCGAGAAAACCGAGAAGCCGACGCTTCAGCGACTCAAGAAGGAATCGAAGAAGGGAAAGTCCTTCAACAGCCGTGACCTGGTGGCCGCCAGTGTGTTGTGGGCAGGGCTGCCGGCGATCGGACTGCTGAGCTCGTTGCTGCCATTGGCAAACCTGTACGTGGACATCGTGCGCGGTGGTTTCGCGATCACACCGACGGCGGCCGTCCTGGCGGCATTGCGGGCATTCCTGTTGGCGCTGGCGCCCACGCTGCTGGCCGCCGCGGTGGCGGTGGTGCTGTGCTCGCTGTGGATGAGCAAGGGGAGGATCGCCTCCGAGGCCATTCGTTTCGACCTCAACAAGCTCAATCCAGTCAACGGCTTCAAGAATCTGTTTTCGTTCCGCGTACTGAAGGATCTGCTGCGCAGCGTCCTCTACCTGGTGTGCTGCGGGTTGTTCGCCTGGCTGGCCTTGGCGCTGTGGGGTCCCGATGTCCTCAGCCAGATCCATGCCAGCGACACCCAGCTGGCCGCGCTGTGGCGACATGTCGCGATGATGTTCGGGCTGGGCCTGCTGCTCGCCCTGGCCCCCGTGTATCTGCTTGCCGGCTGGCTGGACCATTTCCTGTTCATCCGGGAAATGAAGATGGAAAAGCACGAGGTCAAGCGGGAGAACAAGGAAAACGACATCAAACCCGAGCTCAAACAGCGCCGTCAGGAAGTCAACGACGAACTGTCCGCACAGGTGCAGGCCGATACGCGCGGCTCCACGGTCGTCCTGGCCAACCCGACCCACATCGCCATCGGCATCTTCCTGATGGATGACGACATGCCGATGCCCTTTGTGGCCGTGCGCGAGCGAGGCGCCCGCGCGCGCAAGGTGATCGCGCTGGCCGAAGCCAACGGTGTACCGGTCGTGCGTGATGTGAGGCTGGCGCGCGCCATCTACTTCAGCACGCGACGCTACCGCTTCGTGCATGACCGCAGCATCGAGCCGGTGATGCAGATCGTGCGCTGGCTGCGCGACGTGGAGCGTGCCGGCCAACCCGACGCGGACGACGACCCGCCGCCGCCGCCTCTGTCCCACTGAGTATCCACCGCCCACCAACTGGAGCACTACATGACCATTGACCACGATCCCACCCGCGCCCCGACAGCGGCTGCCGACGAAAGCGAGATGACCCGGATGATCATGGAGGGCCTGCGCGAGGGAGCAACCGTTGCGGACCTGAAGGGGGTAACCCGTGACACCCTCGAAGGTGTGTATGCCATTGCCCACCGCTTCTACCAGAACGGACAGCTGGACGAGGCGGAAGCGTTCTTCCGGTTCCTGTGCCTGTATGACTTCTACAACGCCGACTACGCGCTGGGCATGGGTGCCGTGTTGCATCTCAAGCGCGAGTACGAGAAAGCCATCGGCATGTACGCGGTCGCGCAGGCCCTGGATCTGGCCGACGATCGCCCGATGTTCCATGTGGGCCAGTGCCACTTGGCGCTCGGTCGGCTGCGCAAGGCCCGCGAGTGCTTCGAGGCCGTCGCCGGACGGGCGGCGGGGAGCGAGTTGGGCACCCGTGCCGAGGCTTATCTGCAGGCGGTCAAGGGCGACCGTACACCTGGTTCAGAAGATTCCACCGGCTCCAGTGGCGAGGGGTGAACTCCACGCCTTGTCATCCGTACGCCACCGCCTGAAGAGCCGGCATTCAAGGATGGAAACTGAAAGCCGTGTCGGTCTGCCATCGGGATACTGGGCCATCTGAACCAACCGTCGCCCTGACAGCCCCGCGATGCAGCGGGCCGGCTTGCCGGTCCTGCGCCAGCCGAGCGCCACAGCAAGAGGATTTCCCATGAGCATGCCCCTTTCACCCGCGCCAGCGCCACTCCCCCTGGTGTTCCGCCGTAGCGGCCACGAGTCCGCCATCCAGGCAGCGAAGGGCTTTGGCGCCGGAGTTTCCCCCGCGCAGGTTGATCGGGTGAGTGCCGAACTGTTCGCTACCTTCGCAGCCAGTGCGCCCCGTGCCGAAGGTGCGACCCAGGCGCAAAAGGACGCCGCTACCCTGCGCGCACCAGACCTCGCCCGACTTTACCGTGCGGCGGGGGACGAGGGCAGGCGTATGTCCCCTGAGAGCCTGCTCACTCTGTTGCTGGGCAATCTGCAGGAGCTTCTCTCCGACCAGCGATCCAGCCGGATGGAGCAGAGGCTGCAGGTGTATCGCTCTCAGCTGCAGGCGCGTGCACAGCACGCTGGCGACCTGTCAGCGGCGATGCAGGCTGCCCTGGATGCTGCCACGGCGGCGCAGGAGGCCGCGGGCGCAGCGGCAACCGAAGCAGGCGCCCAGGAAGGCGCGCTGGAAGCGGCGCGTGAACACGTCCAGCGGTTGCAGGGCGAGCTGGATGCACTGGACCCTGCCGATCCGGCACATGCAGACAAGCAGGCCGAGCTCGCTTCAGCGCGCCAGGTACTGCAAGAGGCGCAGGGTCGCTTTGACGCCGCGTCGAGCGCACTGGACGAAGCGGTCGCGTTGCTCGATGTCCGACTTGGGTACCTTGATGAGCAGGAAGAAAGGCTGCGCGGCTTCAATAAGGGCCAGCCAACGGTTACGGGTGATGCAGAGCGGAAACTGAACTCCAGCGACACGCTCACGATGCTGATGGCAGTCATCAGTCAGCTGATGGGCAAGCACGCCGACAGCACCCTGAAAAGCATGAGCGAGTTCACGATCCAGACCATCAAGGCGCGGCAGGCGAAAGAACAGGAACGCATTCGCCAGCACGAAGAAGAGCTGCAGCGCGCGCGCGATGCAGAGAAGAAAACCGGGTGTGCCGGCAAGATATTCGGTTGGATTGGCGCGGCGGTCGGCGCCATCGCGAGCATCGGGGCCATCGTCGTGGGCGCGTTGCACGGCAATATCGCACTGATCGCCGGCGGGGTGATGGGCATGATGCTCACCATTGACAGCATTGTTGGCATGACCACGGGTGTGAGCGCTGTCGGCATGGCAGTCGAGCAGGTGAGCAAGGGCACCTCTGCAGCGCTGGTCGCATTCGGCGTTCCTGAGGCACTGGCCAAGCAGATCGGATCCATCGCCGCCACGGTAGTGGTCATGGTGGCGATCATTGCAGCGATGGTGGTTACCGGCAATGTGGCGGCCGCAGGCAGGACGGCCGCCAGCACAGTGGCGTCAACGGCGCGGATGATCGAACAGGCGACCAAAGTCATGCAGTTTCTGGCCCAGCTGGCGGGTGCTGTCGGCCAGACCGTGCACAGCGTCGGCCAGGTGGTCGTGGCCGGCATCATGATCGAGGTCAAGAAGCTGTTGAAGTTGATCCAGGAAAGCCTGTTCGGCGATCAGGTGCTGCAGGACATGATGCGGATGATTGCGGAAGCAGGCAGCCGTACGCATCGTCTGGCGTTTGAACTGGTGGCGCAGATGAGCGAGGTCCAGAGGGACCGCGCAGAGACAGCAGCCCACGTCATCGGCCATGTGCGCCACCGCGCCTGAGCGCGGCCACTTCATTCAATTCCCCAAGGAACACTTTCAATGGCACAGATAACTTCCATCCTGCAGCCCGCGCTGCAGCGCTTCGCCCTCGCACCGAATACCGCTACGAAACCGTCAGCGCAGGACGAGGCGCAGGCCGAACGTGCCGCCGATATGGCGACCCGGCAGATCGAAGGGTCGCGGCAGGATCCTCCGCGCCGTTCCGCGCCGGAGCTTGCCGAGCCGGTCGCGTCCGTGGCCGGTTTCGCTGGGCTGGGCGCGTTGCTGCCGCTGATCGCTGGCCAGCATCCGGCGATGGTGCCGGGTGCGACCGCCGAGGCGTTTGCCGTGCTGCACCGGACTGCAGCAGTCTCGGCGGCCGACACTGCCGCAGATGGTATGCACCCCGTGCAGGTGGTCGATCAGTCCCGGCGGTTGATCGGATTGGCGACGTCCGATGGCCAGCTGGCTCTGCCTACCCGTGAGGACCTGAGTGTGCTGCGCCGCGATTTGCCGGAGGCAAGTGCGCTGCTGGACGAACTGGATCAACTGCCGGATGAGAAGCTGACGTCGGGTCTGGGCAGCAGCACCCGCACCGATTACATCCTGCTGCTGGTGGCGTTGTTGATGCAGATGGGGGCCAGTCAGCGCGAGCAGGCGGTGGCCATGGTGAAGTTGGCCGAGCAGTCGGTGAGCGCGATGACCGGCAGCATGGTGGCATCGGCGAAAGCAACGCAGTCCACCAAGATAGTTGCCGCTGTGGTTGGCGGGTTGATGGCCGGCGGCGGCGTCGCCCTGGGTGGGGCTGCCGCCTACAAGGGCGTGCAGAACCTGCGCACCAACAAGGCGACGGCTGATGCTGCCACGGCCAGCGCCAACCGCGCCAACAGCCAGACGGCTGTGGGCATGAACAACGCACCGGCCGGTCCCAGCGCGCGCCCGCCCCACGTGGAGGCGTTGCGGCAGCGTCCGCAGACTTTGCAGGAAACCGCCGCAGTGCACGAGACCGAATTTGCCGTCAACAACACCCAGATCGGCGTGGTGGCCAACGCCGGCCAGGCGGTCACCCAGACCAGCATGAGCGTGGGCGCCGTCGCCGGATCGCCGTTTGATCTGCAGGCCACCGCACATACGGTGGATTCCGAACGTGACCGCATCAACAAGGACATTGAGGTCGAGCTCGGCAGCAAGATCAACCAGGACGCCAACAAGAGCAGTGAAAGCCAGCAGGCGATGTTCAACACCTTGGTCAACCTGGAGCAGGAAAACCAAGACGGAGTGAAGCACGTCATCAGCAACATGGGTCGGTGATCACGCGTGTCTTCATCCGGGCCAAGCCGCGCTGCCGCGCTACACCTTTCACCTTATTGAGCTTCCCATGAAAATCGAATCAAGTCCTCCCCGTGCCGCTGTTGCGATGCCGATTACGTTCCGCCAGGGACGCGACGCGTCCATGGACGCTACCAGCACGTGCATTCCCTCTTCCAAGCAGATTCGCCCGTGCCCCCTGCAGACCTGTTTCGGTACGCTCACCCACAGCAGCCTGCCTTCTGACGACGTGGCGTCGATGCTTCAGCTGTCGATCCATCAGGCAGTACTGTCCTTGGACAAGGAACGCGAAGCGACCTTCGACGCCCTGCGCCATTCGCCGTGGCTCTCAATAGCTGACGCAGATTCCGGCGATGCGCATGCACAGAACGTCATGCAGCAGGCTCGGGAAATCCTGGCCGGGCTGCTGTCGGTCGATGAAATCGAAGTTGCCGAGCAGCGAGCAGGGGGCTCACACAGTGATTTCTTCAAGGAAATCGCCGACCTGATAGGCCGGCTTGATAATGACTGGATCAGGAAGTATAGCGATCTCCTTGCGGGCTACGTCGGGTTCTACAAAGAGCTGACCGATATCCTGGCCGATCTCAAGGCCAATCTTGGAACACCGGACAAGGACGGTAACGTCAACGTCAACTTCACAGCTTTACGCGCGAGGTTGGACAAGCTGAAGGCCGACTGGAAAAACAAGGGGTTCGGCGAAGTATTCGGCACGGAGGCGGCAGCGAAGCAGTTCCTCGCTGAGCTGGGTATCGAGGGCCTGACCGTCGTTGAGGTCAAGCCTGGCGGTGGCTGGCAGATCAGTATCGATACGAAGCTTATCGATTCACTCACACACGTGTTTCCCCGGAAAGTAGGTCCCATCAGCGCGAGTGCGCTGAATGAAATGATGGCGCAGAAAGAAGTGATGATGGAACGTTTCAATTTCATCAACCGCGCGCTTCCGGAAAAGTACCAGCGGCAGCTGCAGATGTGGGATTCGTTGGTGAAGATCCTCAGCAGCACCATTACTGCGGTCACCGATGCGGATCAAGCGTTCATTCGGGCAATGGCCGGCTGACAGGAGAATAGAAATGACTGTTACTACAGCAAATCAACTTGCGTTCAATGCGAAATTTCACCAGGCTTGGCCGGAGCAGCAGGGCAAGGGCAGTTTCCGCAAGGTCACTGTGGGGAACGCGTCGCCTTTGCAACGCAGTGCGTCCATGAGCGATCTGCGTGCCCCTGATAAAAGCGTGCCGAGGTCGCCCCAGGGAAACATGTCTGGCACCTTCCAGGGTGGCGGGTCGACCGAGAGCGTGGACAGCGGGTTTGATCTTGATGTGAACGCGCCTGATGGTTTCAGCCATGGCATGGGTGAGCACCCGGGCACAGACAACAGTGGCGTGGGTCGCGCCGATTATCTGGAACAGCTGAAGCGCGCGCATCCGCTTGATCGAGGGGCGCAGTCAGGCCTGTACCAGCTGCAGCACGGGGAGGACATCGAGAAAGTACTCGCTCCGGTGCTGCAGCGCTGGGACACCGAACAGCCCGCAATGAATGAGCCGTTGGATAAGACGGCCGCGCTGACGTCAGATACGCTGCCCAGCGAGGCCCAGACGCCACCCTCGCTTGTGACGCGCGAGCAGTGTGCGCGAGATATCCTCAAAGATCTGGGCGTGCCATGTAGCCGCATCAATGAGCTGCTGGTACGGCAGGCGTCCAGCCTGGGAGGGACCGCTGTCATCGACGCCTGCCGTCTGCTCGCCATGCCGGAAGTGAAAGCTGATCGACTGGCTTGCAGAGGTCTGGAAAAGAAGCTGGACAACTACCTGGACGCGGCGAAAGGTGATTACTCCGGTGTCAGTCGAGCCTTCGCCTGCGATGCGTTCAGTCAGCTCAGTGAGCTTAAATCCACCATTCAGAAGACGGTCGATACGATAGGGCGTGCTACCCTCCAGAATCGCCTGTTGGCTGATGAGACTCCCGCGCTTCAGGCGGCGGTGGCGAAAAAGAATCCCGGTTTGCCTCCCGAGGTGCTGCGCCGGAGCCTGGCGGATCTGATCAATGCGCAAGGATTCTCGGCATTGACCAAACGGCTTGAAGGCGCGGATGCAAGCGGACTGTTGCAGGACACCGCGTTGTTGCCGCAGCTGGCGCAGGCCGCTGACAACCCGAAGCGGCCGCCGGCAGAAAAGGCCGCCGAGCCGGTCAAAGACTTTGTCAAGCACCTGAGGGATGTGCTGACTGCGATACCGATGCCGACTATTCATAACGACAACAGCGCGAGAAATATCGTTAATCAGGACGGCTGGTACTTCCAAGGGATCAAAGACCCGCGGCCCAACAAGGCGGTAGAACTGGTGTCTCCACCGACCCCGGCATGCCCTGAGGTTGATGCGCTGGAGCCGCAACCGCTGGAGCAGAATGTCGAGGTGGACGAAAACATCGTAGCCAGCAGCGATGCGCCGGTTGACCAGGCTGTGGACATCGAGGATGACGCGCAGCTCCGCGAAGACAACCCACCGCCGCCACCGCCGCCGCCGCCGCCGCACAGCTCCGGGCTACATGGTACTTCTGTACATCCCCTGCACGGGAACTTGATGGAAGACTTGAAGCGGAATCCACGGTATATGGCTGCGCAGCAGGTGGTCACTGTCCAGCCGCCGTCGCCGCAAGTGATCTCGGAAGTTCAGAATGCAACCGATGAGGAAAAAAATAGAAGCACCAGACCCGTCGGCAGCACCGGTCAGCGTGAACGCACTTCGCCGCTCACGCGTCTGGCGACGCCGATCCCGCTCGGCCAGCATGCCTCCGATCTGCGTAACGAGAAGCGAGATGCGGGGACCTGACACACCGATCACGGGACTGCGGCCGTTGATCGCCGTCGTCACCGGGTCAGTCGCCGTGGCAGACATCCGTCCCGGCGACCGGCTGGTCGAAGACCTTGGCCTGGATTCGCTGGAAATCGCGGATCTCCTTGTAGCGATCGAAGAGCGCACCGGCGTGGTGATCACCGCCGAGGCGTTGGCGGGGGCCCGGACAGTGGCCGAACTGGAGTCCGCCGTGCGCCGGCTGCAATGCACCGCAGCGTGATCCAGGCGGCGCTGGCATCAAGCATTGTGCTCGGTGCCAGTGCCTCATCACTGCAGGCCGCGTCCATCTATGCAGGGCTATCGGCCGATGGTCGGCTGGTGGTGGCCGAGCAGCCCGCACGGGGTCTGCGCTTCTTCGATCCCTCCGCCCTGCGCGGCGCAGCGGACCTGCCTCACGTACCGGCGTCAGCCGCCGCACGCTGGCGTCCGCTGATGCAGCAGGTCGCGGAAGAGGTGGGTATCGAGGTCGCGCTGTTGCAGGCGGTGGTCAGCCAGGAATCGGCTTTCAATCCCAGCGCGGTCTCGCGTGCCGGCGCGGTCGGGTTGATGCAGCTCATGCCCGGTACGGCCCGTCGATTTGGCGTGCGTGACCGGTTTGATCCGGCACAGAATCTGCGCGGTGGTGCGCGTTATCTTGCCTGGCTTCTGGATCATTTCAACCAGGATATCGACTTGGCATTGGCTGGCTACAATGCGGGCGAAGGCAGCGTGCGCCGCCATGGAAACAGGGTCCCGCCGTTTGCCGAGACACGGGCTTACGTACACGCTGTCCGACAGCGTTACGCTTACTGAATCGATGCGCCGAGGATCAATGCTTTACAACTCTGCTGATATCGAGACCGCACACTGGCCTACAGAATGATCCGCGCCAACCACGGCACATCATTGGTCTGTTGTATATCCCATGTCGTATGTTCTGAGAATTCTTGCGGGCGCATTGAGCGGCGTCGAATATAATGTGTCCGACGGCGATACCTTGTTCCACGTAGGGCGCCAGGAGGACCTCGCCAACGGTCGAGCCGCACAGTTGCTGGGGGCGGACGAAAGGGCCTATTTCATTCCCGCCGACCTGCCGACGGCCGCGTTCGTAGTAATGGCGCCATCCACCGAAGAGGCGTTGCAGCTGGGCGAGCGGGTTGATGCGTCGGCTGCATGGACATGGCGCACGTTGCCGCTGCAGCAACCGCTGCAGGCGGCTGGCATCCATTTCGCCGTACGCGCGCAGCATGCCGCTTGGTCCGAAGCGGTGCTCGCCTTCGTGCCTCCGGCATTTCTGATTGAGTGCGCGGCTGCTGCGATGCCGCCTGCGTCGTCAGCCAGGCGGCGGCTCGGGCCTGTCGTCCTGTTCGGTATCGGCGTTCTGCTGGTCGCCGGCATGTTGGCGGCATGGTTCCATTGGCTGCACCAGCCTGAGATACGTGTGCGTGGGCTGGCCAGTGTTCTGTCCAACGCGCCGGCTGATTATGTGGTCGCGGCCGGAAATGACGGTCACCTTTACGCCTTCAGCGAAACTGCCTCGGCACGTACCTGGGGTGAACGTGCGAGCCGCCGGGCGCAGCGACGCAACGATGTACACCTGCTGCGACGCGTAGAGGCAATACGCCTGGAGGATGCGCTGATCAGCGCTGGCATGGATCTGGTGGTGGTCCGCCTGGACGATCCGGTCCGGCCGGAGGTTGTACTGAGCGGGCCATTGACCGCTGCGCGTACCGCGCAGGTCAATTCGTTGCTGGCAGCGCAGGCGCCCTACGTCAAACTGGCACGGGTATCTGCAATCAGTGACCAGCAACTGGTCGCGTTGGCGCAACAGCAACTGCGGGTGCTGGGGATCAGTAGCCGCGCCGAACCGCGCGGGCAGCGCGTCAGCATCGTCAATGACGTGTTTCTCGACGACGCCGGCCTGAACGCGATGGGCGGCGCGGCGCGGAGATTTCACCAGCGCTGGGGCAAGCGTCGCATCAGCCTGTCACCCAGATTATGGGACGACCTGCTTCAGGGGCGTTCCTACCGTTATTCCCGGGATCAGCTGTTGTCCGTTGGCAGCGGTCGCTGGGATTACAGCCGTGCCGCCGGATCGCAGGCTGCACCTTGACTGCCGCACCCCCAGATTGGAGAACACCATGACCGATGCCACCCTTACGCCCATCAGACCGAGCTCCGGTTGGGAAGATCCTGGCGATGGCGGCAACGCAGCAGACTGGAAAGGCTGGATGTCGAATCATTCCGCGATGTACGACGACGGCGTGAAAGACCTGAAAGCCAAGATGTCAAAAATATTGGAAGAGCTGGGGAAGGAGGGCAATGCCAGCAACCCGGCAATGCTGGCCAGTTATCAGGCTGCGCTGTCGGAATACAACATGTACCGGATGCTGCAGTCGAATTCGACCAAGAGCCTGAGTGACCAGAGCAAATCGGTCATCCGCAACCTGGCCTGAGTGTCATGGCCCGCGCGTGGCGCGGGCCGTTCTCTCTCACAAGGAATCCACCATGTTCAACATTTCCCCCCTATCCGCCGCTGTGTCCGGGGGCGCTGCAGTGGACGGCTCGGCCGTTCCGCTTTCCAGTCGCTTCAGTCAGGCTTATGTGTGGGCCGGCCAGGAACGCGACGCCCTTCTTGCTGCAGCCAATAACCCGGCAGTGGCAAGTGACCCGGCTCTACTTTATGCACATCAGGTGCGCCAGGAGGCTTACACCAAGCAGCTGGCGCTCAGCTCGGCGCTTGTGAGCCATGCGACCAAGGGCATCGAAACGTTGGTGAAGAGCTGAGTCATGACCCGTTTCCCGACGCGCAGGCTAGTGATCGTGCTGCTATGCCTGCTGCTTGCTGGCTGCGCACGTTCCGAACTGCTGCAGGCCCTGGACGAACGTCAGGCCAACGAGGTGGTGGCCGCACTGCTTCACCACAACATCCCGGCGGAGAAACGCCTGCAGGGCAAGGCCGGCTTCACCGTGCGGGTAGGGGCGGCGGACCTTGCCGAAGCCATCGATCTGGTGCAGCTGAAAGGCCTGCCTTCTGCACCGCGCATGCAGATCGCTTCGCTGTTTCCTGCCGATGCGATGGTCAGCACGCCGCTGGCCGAGCGGGCGCGGCTGTTGTCGGCCATCGAGCAGCGGCTGGAGGAATCACTGACCACTCTGCTTGGGGTGAAAAGTGCGCGCGTGCATGTGAGCTATGACGCCGGGCCGACCGAGGGCAGCCTGCAGCAGCGCCGCCCGCCGGCCATGCATGTGGCGGCGGTGCTGGCGCACTCGCGCGACATGGATCAGCAGGTCCTGCTGGCCACCGCCAAACGATTTCTGCGCAATGCCTTCGTCGATGTGGCGTACGACAACGTATCGGTGGTGCTGACGCCAGCCGCCGAGCCACGCAGCCTGGCGGTGACGCCGGCGGATGAATCCACGTCGGTCTGGACGCTGCTGCTGGTGCCGTTGGCCTTGCTTGCGGTGCTGGCAGGTGGAGGTTGGTGGCTGCTGAGGCGGGGCGATCCGCGTGCCACCCGCATGCGCGACCACCTCCGCCGCCGACGGGGGGCGCAGGTCAATGCAGACCCTGCCTGAGCGGTTGCAGATCCTGCACGATCCAGTGTCCTACTTCCGACCCTGGGCCACGCGACAGGGCACGTTGAACCCGGTGCAACGCAGCGCAGCGAACGCGTGGATCTGCCAGACCCGGCAATTGCCCGGCGCACCGCCGGATGCGGACGCGACGTCAGCCCTGGCGTCGCGGTTGATCCGGGGCTGGCAACGGCTGCCCGCGACGGCGTGGCTGCTGGCCTGTGCCCGGCACCGCCGGCACGTGCTGGGAGCGCGGTGGCTGCCCAGCCAGCCACCGCCGCTGCATGCGTTTCTGCGCCTCGGATTCGCCGACGCCGCCACGCCTTGGCCGCAGCCGCCGACACCAGAGCAGTTGCTCGCCTGGGGCGGCAGGCAGCTGCAGGAGGGACTGCACGATCCGCTGCCCGCGTGGCTGCACGCGCGGATGGCGTTGTGGTTCGCCGGGCTGCCGGCGCTTCCGGCGGCGGTCACCGCGCACCCCGCTCCCTTCGACATGACCTGCTTCCTGAGTGCCTGGACCCATGCTGCCGACCTATCCTGAAACCTTGCTGGACCGCGCCGTGGACGGCGTCATCCAGGCCTCCAGCCTGCAGCAGGCGAGCGAACTTGCCCGGGTGCAGGCCTTCGCGCGCAGGCAGATCACCCGTGAGCGCGAACAGGCACGGCTGGAGGTGGCCGAACTGCGTGCGGCGGCGGCCTTTGAAGGCTACCGCGACGGTGTGCTGCATGCGCTGGGCGCGGTGCAGGGTGTGATCGAGGGCATGCAACTGGCCCACGTTACGCTGGCGAACGCCGTCCGTGACCATGTCCACACCAGTCTGCAGGCCATGAATGCGGCGCCGGATGCGGTGATGGAGCCGATATGCAGCGCCTTCCTGCACCGGATGACCCAAGTGGGCGCCGGCCTGCGACCGGTGCTGCATGTTCCGCAGCACCACGATGCCCTGATGGCGGCGCTGCGTGCAGACCCGCGGCTGCACGCGCTCGATATCCGCCCGGCAGATCGCCAATTGCCCCTGCTGGAACTGGGCGCGCTGGCATGGGAACTGGACCTGCAGGGCAGCCTGCTGGAGGACGTCGAGCTTGCGCTCAGCCGTGCCCTGCCCGGCGTGCAGGACCGGCTGAACGCGTCGGCGGCCCACTACAGCGCCCGCCTGCTGGACACGCTGGACATCGCCGCACAGACACAGGGCCTGGCCCGCATCAAGGAGACGCAATGAACCCCATCCGCACCGACCTGGCCGCCGCATCGCCACGGCAGGATGTCCTTGTCCGAACGCCTACGACTCCAGACAGAGGCGCGGACCCCCGCGACATCCGAACCGGAGCTGGATACGGCCGCAGAGGACGCCCTCATTCCACTGCCCGAGCCCATAGCAGACCCCATGCCGGAGCTGGTGCGCGCTTGGGCCAGGCGGATGTTCGTCGAAACGATGATGTACGGCGACGAGGAGGAAACCGGTATCCCACCGCTCAGCATCGATATCTGACCGCCCTCACGGCGACACCGGCGCGGCGGGCATCGCGCAGCCTTCATTCCCGATGTCATCGACCCCCGCTATGCTGTGGCGATGCAGCCATCGAAAATCGCCCTTCCTCTGTTCTGCCTCGCCATGTTGGCCAGCCCGTTGGCGCATGCGCGGGGCACCATCGAAAAGGTAGACATCCGCGGCCTGGACAAGGGCGACGACGCCGAGATCATCGAGAACATCCAGGTCTCGCTGTCGCTTTACGACACGATCGGCAAAGTCCAGGGCGAGTCACGCCTGGAGTACCTGCTGTCCCAAGCGGAACGGCAGACCCGCGAAGCCCTCGAGCCGTTCGGGTTCTACAACCCGACGATCACGGTGGAAGCACCACGTGAGGGCGAAACCCTGCGCGTGGTGATCAACGTGACCAAGGGCGAGCCGGTGCGGGTGCGCAAAGAGCACATCGAGATCACCGGTCCGGCGATGTATGACCGTTACCTGCAGGACGACCTTGACGCATTCAAGCCGCGGAAGGGTGACGCGTTCGAACACACGCTGTACGAAGCGAGCAAGATCAAGGTGACCCGTCGACTGGCCGAGCGCGGTTACTTCGACGCCGACTACACCCAGCATCAGGTGCAGGTGACGCGTGCCGAAGATGCGGCCGACATCGATCTGGCCTGGGACAGTGGGCGCCGCTACAACATGGGGCCGATCACCTTCAACCAGAACTACTTCGTCGACAAACTGTTCGATCCGCTGGTGTACTGGGAAGAAGGCAGCTATTTCCACGAAGGCAAGCTGGACCGGCTGCGCGAGTCGCTGACCAAGCTGGATTATTTCAGCACCATCGATATCCAGCCCAAGCCGGAAGAGGCCGACGAGAACGGCAATGTGCCGGTGGATGTCAACCTGACGCGGGCCAAGCGCAGCATCTACACTACCGGTCTGAGCTACGGCAGCGAGAGCGGCGCCGGTGTGCGCGGCGGTCTGGAGCGCCGGTGGCTCAACAGCCGCGGGCACAAGATGAACACGCAGCTGGACTATGCCCAGAAGCGCAAGAGCCTGACCACCAGCTACCGAATCCCTGCGTTCCGCTGGCTGGATGGCTGGTATACCTTCGCCGCCAGCGCGTATGACGAGCAGACCGATTACATCGACCTGCGCAACCTCAAGCTGATCGCCAGCCGCAGTGGCCAGATCAACGAGTTCTGGACGGCGACCGCGTCGATAAACGCACTGCGCGAACGCTGGGGCTATGCCTCGGGCACCGAGTTCACCAATGCGGTGTACCAGTATTCGACGCTGGTGTATCCGCAGATCGCCGCCGACTATGTAAACGTCGATGACCGCCTGTTCCCGCGCAGCGGCATCAGCGGCAGTGCCACCGTGCGTGGCGGCGTGGAAGGCGCCGGATCGGATACCAGCTTCGTGCAGGCGAACATGGTGCTGCGCTGGTACGTGCCGTTGGGTGAGACCAACCGGCTGATCCTGCGCGGCGAAGGCGGCACGACGTGGACCAGCGATCTGGTCGCGATGCCGCCCAGCCTGCGCTATTTCGCCGGTGGCGACCGCAGCATCCGCGGTTATGCCTACCGGGAAGTCGGTCCGCGCACACCGCGCCCGGACCGCTTCGCGCTGGGTGCGAAGAACCTGGTGGTCGGTTCGGCCGAGTACGAGCATTATTTCAACGATGGCCCGTGGGGCGGCGCGGTGTTCGTCGACACCGGCAGCGCGTTCGACAACACCATCGATCTGCATACCGGCGTGGGCTTCGGCGTGCGCTGGAAGTCGCCGGTCGGACCGGTACGGGTGGACATCGCCCATGGCCTGAATGATCCGGATTCGAACTTCCAGATCTACCTGAACATCGGAGCGGATCTGTGAGCACGCCAAACCCAAGTCCTGCCAGCCCAGGGCGCCCCGTACATCGGCGTTTCTATCGCCGCCGCCGCTTCTGGGCATGGTCCGGCGTGGGCGTGCTGGGACTGGTGCTGGTCGCCCTGCTGGCCGTGTATTGGCTGCTGCAGACCGTGGCCGGTCGCGATGTGCTGCTGGCGCAGGTGATCGCGCGCTTGCCTGCCGGGTCCAGTTTCACCTGGGACAAGGCCGAGGGCCCGCTGGCCGGGCCGCTGACCCTGCACAACGTTGATTTTCGCTACAACGATATCCACTTCCATGCCGATCGCGCGCGCCTGGAGCCGGACCTGCGTCCGCTGCTGGGACGCAAGCTGCTGCTGGACCGGTTGGAGCTGGACAACGCGACGCTGAATCTGGCCAAGAGCGACGAACCGTTCGAGCTGCCGTCCTGGCCGGGGTCGCTGCCGCAGATCGAGATGCCACTGGCCATCCAGGCCGATGTCATCCAAGTGAACGGACTGCGCGTCACGACCGGCGGTGAGCCGACCATCGACATCAGCCGCATAGGTGGCGGCATCGAGATCGCCAATGGCGAGTTCAAGGCAAACCAGTTGCTGGTCGACAGCGACATGGGCAATGTCCGCATCAACGGTTACTACCATCCAGCCAAGGATTACGACACTGATCTGAGTGCTACGGCGATCCTGCCCGCCCCACGCGGTCGCACGCCGGCCAGCCTCGGGCTGGTGGCGCGCGGCGATCTGGGGCACATGGAAGTCGCCATCGCAGGACGCGCTCCCAAGCCCTTGCGTGCGATGCTGGTCTTCGACGGTCGCACCGACCCCACGTGGAGCGCCACGGCCCGCACCGACGAACTGGACCTGCGTCTGCTGGGTCCGGCATTAGCGGCTTCTACCGTTGAACCGCTGACCCTGGACGTGAAAGCCACGGGCAAGGGCGGCAACGCCGACCTGCAGGGTACGGCGCGGATGGGGGATCAGGTGGTCGAGCTGGCGCCGTCGAAGGTGCAGCTGGAAGACCAGGTATTGAACGTCGCCCCGTTGGTGGTGAAGGCGTTCGGTGGCGAAGCGCGCCTGACTGGCAGCGCAGACTTCCGCGAGCAGGGCAACGAGAAAATCAACTTCTCCGTGGTGGCGCAGGACCTCACCTATACGCCCACGGCAGATCCCAACACGGCCGACAGCCCTGCGGTGCCGGTGACCCTGAAAGAAGCGCGGCTGGGTCTGGCCGGCACGTTGCAGGCGTGGGCGGCGATCGGTCGTGCCGATGTCGAGCGTGACGGTCAGAAGGCCGCGCTGCAGTTCGATGTACGAGGCAATGAAGATGCGGCGCGCATCGAGCAGCTGCAGGCGCGCACGCCGGGCGGCACGCTGGACGTAGGAGGCAACGTCGCCTGGGCACCGCAGTTGCAATGGGATGCCAAGGCAACACTGAAGGACTTCGATCCGGGCTACTTCGCACCGGGCTGGGATGGCCGCCTGTCAGGCAACCTGGCCAGCACCGGCCGCCAGCAGGCAGTGCCGGCCAATGCGCCGCCGGACACGGCCGGGGTGATAGAGGCGACGGTGGACCTGCCGTCGTTGAAGGGCACGCTGCGCAAACGCGCGCTGGATGCCCAAGGCAAGTTCGCCATGCAGGGCGCACAGGGCGAGGGCCAGCTGAAACTGGCGCTCGGGGCAAGCCGGGTCACCGCGTCGGGGAAGGTCGGCGACCGACTGGACATCGACGCGCGCTTCGAACCATTGCAGTTGAGCGACCTGCTGCCGGGCACCGATGGGGGCCTGCGCGGACAGGTGCAGGTGAGCGGGCGCCGCGATGCGCCGGATATCACGGCCGATCTGGTGGGAAGCAACCTGCACTGGGACGGCTACGCCGCCGAATCGATCAGCCTGAAGGGCCGCCTGCCGTGGAGTGGCGATAACGGAACACTTGCGTTGCAAGGCCGCAACGTCAACGTCGGGATGCTGCTGGACAGCCTGAACGTGGATGCGCAGGGCAGCGTCAGCAACCTGCGCTTGGCGGCGCAGGCGCGCAACGACATGGGCGCGATGGACCTGCAGGGCAGCGTGCGCCAGCAGGGTGAGCAATGGCGTGGCCAGCTGGCCACCCTGCGCATTGCGCCGGTCAAGGGCGACCCGTGGGCGCTGCGGGGTCCGGCGGACTTCAGCGTGAAGGGGGCGGATTTCACCCTGAGCGAGGCCTGCCTGAGCGCCGCTGCAGGCGGTGGCCTGTGCGCCCGCGCCAACTGGCCCCGCGAAGGGCTGGTGCTGCGCGGCGACGCATTGCCGCTGACGCTGGTGCAACCATGGTTGCCGCCGACGTCGGGCCGCCGCATCTATCTGCGTGGCGAAGTGACGATGGATGCGCAGATCCGCCCGCGTGGCAACGCGTGGGAAGGCAAGGTAGACGTGCGCTCGCCCGAAGGTGGCGTGCGCTTGGGCGACAACGCGCGCGGCGAGCTGGTGAAGTACGACCAGTTTTCGGTGAGGCTGGACATGACCCCGGCCGGCATCGACGGTTTCCTGGGCATGGGCTTCCAGGGCAACGGCTTCGTCAACGCCAAAGTGCAGACCGGCTGGGATGCGGCCGCACCCTTGAATGGCGAGCTGTACCTCAACATGGCACGGTTGTACTGGTTGGAGCTGTTCTCGCCGGACATCGTTCGGCCGACCGGTCTGATCGAAGGCCACGTCAGCCTGCGCGGCACGCGCAGCCAGCCGGCACTCGGTGGCGAAGCCACGCTCAGCGACTTCAAGGGCGAGTTCCCGGCACTGGGCCTGACCTTCGAGCAGGGCAAGGGCAGCTTCAGCGCGCAGCCGGATGGCTCGGCGAAGATCACCGCGCAGGCGAACTCAGGGAAGGGCACGCTGTACGTCGACGGCGGTCTGTCGTGGTTCGGCGACGCGCAGCCGCTGCAGCTGCATATCCACGGTGAGAACGTGTTGCTGTCCAACACCAGCGAATTGCGCGTGGTGGCCAACCCGAACCTTGATTTCACCTTGGCCGGCACGACCATGCAGCTCAAGGGCGAAGTGCTGGTGCCGGAAGCGGACATCGATCTCGAACGCCTTGATCGCGGCACGTCGGTATCCAGTGACGTGGTGGTGCTGGACCCGGTGGACCCCGAACAAACGGCGACTTCGCCGCTGGACATGGACCTCACCGTCAGCCTTGGCGACAACGTCAAGATGGCCGGCTTCGGCCTGAAGGGCGCGCTGGCCGGCAAGATGCAGGTATGGGCCAAGCCGGGTCGTGAAATGACCGCCAATGGCGGACTGGAAGTGAGTGGGCGTTACAAGGCCTACGGGCAGGACCTGACCATCACCCGCGGTCAGTTGACCTGGAACTACAACCCGGTTTCGGACCCGCGCATCAACCTGCGCGCCGAACGCCGGATCGGTGACGTCACGGCCGGTATCGATGTCACGGGACGGGCGATGCAGCCGCGCGCCGACGTGTGGTCCAGCCCGGCCATGTCGCAGTCCGAAGCGCTGGGTTACCTGGTGCTGGGCCGCAGCCTGACCGGTGCGACCAGTGACCAGGTCCAGCAGGTCAACGCGGCCTCGGCTGCGCTGTCGGCCGGCAGTGGCCTGCTGGCGTCGCAGCTGGGTGCCAAGTTGGGACTGGACGACGCCGGTGTCAGCCAGTCGCGTGCACTGGGCGGATCGGTGATTGGCGTGGGCAAGTTCATCTCGCCCAAACTGTATGTCGGCTACGGCGTGTCCCTGGTTGGCAGCGGTTCGGTACTTACGCTGAAATACCTGCTCAGCCGCGGTTTCGATGTGGAAGTCGAGTCGAGCACGGTGGAAAACCGCGGGTCGCTGAACTGGCGCAAGGAAAAGTGACGCCCTGACATCACGGGCGTCACCGAACCCGCCAGCGCACCCCGTGTGGGCTGGCGGAACAGTGTGAACTGCAGCTTTCCGGCAGCCGTATGCGAGTCGGAAATGCATCATCCGTGAAACAGCCAGAGCAACGGTCCGGGTGAAGATCGGCGGCGTGGACTATCCGCCCCTTTACCTCCCCTGGTCCACCCGATGTCCCTTGATTGTTCCTTGCCTGCACGCGTGTCGCCTGCAGGCGCAGCGGTTCCTGCGCGTCCCTTTCAGATGTCTTCTGCCGATGCCACGATGCCCTGCGCGAGCGCCTGCGCGTTGCGTGGCGCAGCTGATCAACGCCGTGAGCAACGGCGCACTGGATACCACCGTGCGCGGCAGCATCGTGCCTTCAGCGACATGCCGCCGTGTGACCGCAACTGCCAGCGGCTGCTGCGCGAGGCCGCGCGCATGCTTCCCAACGTCGATATCAAAGTCGCTTCAGGTGATCGCACCACCGGTGAGACGTTGCCCGGGTAAGCCACGCACGCTAAGGTCGTGCGCTGACCCGCATCACCGGACGTTGCCATGCCCATTCGGAAATCCCTCCCCGCCTCCTTGGCGCTTGGCCTGAGCCTGGCCGCGGCAGCCCACGCCGACGAAGGAATGTGGATGCCGACGCAGTTGCCGACGCTGGCCAAGCCACTGAAAGCGGCCGGGTTCAAGGGTGACCCGCAGGATCTGGCCAACGTCACCGCACCACCGCTCAGCGCGGTAGTGCGTGCAGGTGGCGGCACCGGTTCCTTCGTATCACCCGATGGCCTGCTGCTGACCAACCACCACGTGGCGATGGGCGTGATCCAGTACAACACCACACCGGACCACGACCTGATCGGCGAAGGGTTCATTGCCAAGGGACGAACGGACGAACGGCCGTCGAACCCGGATTTCCGGGTGCTGGTCACCGTGGGCTTCGACAAGGTCACCGACCAGGTGCTGGCCCAGGCGAAGGGCAAGACCGGCCGTGCCTACTTCGATGCGGTGGATGCAGCGAGCAAGCAGATCGTGGCCGACTGCGAGCGCGCGGGCAGCGTGCGCTGCTCGGTAGCGGACATGTACTACGGCACGGATTTCTACCGGATCTCTCAGCTGGAACTCAGCGACGTGCGCCTGGTCTACGCGCCGCCGCGCGCCATCGGCAACTATGGCGATGAAATCGACAACTTCATGTGGCCGCGGCACACGGGTGATTTCACGCTGCTGCGTGCCTATGTCGGCAAGGACGGCAAGCCGGCGCCTTACAGCCCCGACAACGTGCCCTATCAGCCCCCGGCTCATCTGACGATGTCGGTCGATGGCCCCAAGGCCGGCGATTTCGCCATGCTGGCCGGCTATCCGGGCATCACCTACCGGCACCGCACGGCAGCGGAGTTCGCCAGCCAGATCGACAGCGTGCTGCCGCGCCGCGTCGCGCTGTTCCAGCAGATGATCGACACCATCGAGGCGGCCACCGCGGACGATGCTCAGGCGCGTACGCGCTATGCGGCGCAGTTGCAGTCGCTGAAGAACAACCGCAAGCGGGCAGCGGGTGAGCTGGAAGGCCTGCTGCGCAGCGATGCCAAGGCGCAGCGTGCTGCCGATGAGCAGGCGATGCTGGCCAATACCGATACGAAGTACAACACCGACATCCGCACCCTGCTGACCACGCTGTCGCAGGGCGCGGCGGTCGGTGAGCGCAACCTGCTGCTCGATCAACTGACCGCGCAGAGTCAACTGTTGCGCTCGGCGCTGCTGCTGGAACGCCTGCGGATCGAATCGGCCAAGCCCGACGCACTGCGCGAGACCGGCTACCAGCAGCGCGATCAGGCGCTCATCGAAGGGGTGCTCAAGCAGGTCCAGCGTCGCTACGTGCCGGGCGTGGAAAAGGCGCTGCTGGCGCATCTGCTGGGCCGCTACCAGCAGTTGCCCGATGCACAGCGCGTACCGGAATTCGACGCTGCCTTCGGGCGCACGCCGGAGGCATTGGCCAAGGCGCTTGAAGCGGTATACGCGCGCACGGCACTGGGTGAGGAGGGCGAGCGCCTGTCCCGCTTCGCCGCCGCCCGGGAGGGCAAGCCCCTCGCCGCCGATCCGCTGCTGGCGCTGGCCACGCCGCTGGTGGCCGCGCAGCTGCGCCTGGAAGACCAGACCAAGGCGCGCGAAGGTGAGCAGTTGCGCCTGCGCCCGGCCTACATGCAGGCCTTGTTCGCATGGCGGGCGAAACAGGGCAGGGCGGTGTATCCCGATGCCAACCGTACACTGCGCATCAGCTATGGCAAGGTGGAATCGCTGAGCCCCCGCGACGGTGTGCATTTCGATCCGGTGACCACCGTGGCCGGGATCGTGGAAAAGAACACCAATGCGTATCCGTTCGATGCACCCAAGCCGCTGCTGGCCGCCATTGCCAAGGGAGATTTCGCTGGCACTGTCGATCCGGCGCTGGGCACGCAGACGGTCAACTTCCTGACCAACCTGGATACCACCGGCGGCAATTCCGGCTCACCGGTGCTCAATGCCAAGGGCGAGCTGATCGGGCTCAACTTCGACAGCAACTGGGAGTCGGTCAGTGCCAGCTGGTGGTTCGATCCGCGCTACAAGCGCGCCGTGCACGTAGACATGCGTTACCTGCGCTGGCTGTTGGCCAAGGTCTACCCGGCACCTGCACTGCTGCAGGAGATGGGCGTGCCGGCCGAGGGGTGAGCGGATGAATGGCCGTGATGCCCTGCACCACGGCCATCCTCGAGCGCGCCGCTGTCCATCGGACGATGGCCGCGTAACGCTCTACACTGGGCGGCACTTCTCCGCTGGACGACGAGCCCCTGGTGTCGAGCTGGATCCTGCTGCTGGTCTCGGTTGCCTATGCTGCGCTGCTGTTCGGCGTGGCGTGGTGGGGTGACCGACGCCCGCTGTACCCGGACCGCCCGTGGCTGCGGCCGGTGGTGTACAGCCTGGCGCTGGCGGTGTACTGCTCGTCGTGGACCTTCTATGGCGCGGTGGGGACAGCCGTCCGAAGTGGCGTTGGCTATCTGTCGATCTACATCGGTCCGTTGCTGATGATGCTGTTCGGCTGGCGCATCATCGAGCGCCTGGCGCTGGTGGCGCGCAGCCAGAACGTCGTCTCCATCGCCGACTTCATCTCGTCGCGGTTCGGTCGCTCGCGCCGTCTGGCCGCCTTGGTCGCGATCATCGCGCTGATCGGCGTGGTCCCTTACCTGGCACTGCAGTACAAAGCCGTGGCGATGAGCCTGCAGGTGCTCACCGGCGACAGCGGGCCGACGGGCTACTTCAGTGATCCCGCGCTTTACGTGGCCCTGTTGATGGCCCTGTTCGCCACCCTATTCGGCACGCGCCAGGTGGACGCCACCGAACATCACCACGGCATGATGCTGGCCATCGCGCTGGAATCGGTGATCAAGCTGCTGGCGATGGTGGCGCTCGGCATCTTCGCCTATGTATGGCTGAGCGAACGCACCAATGCGGTGGTCGAGTCGGCGCACACCCTGTTCACCTCGCTGCCGCCGGTTGGCTTCATCTCGCAGACCCTGCTCAGTTTCCTGGCCATCGTCTGCCTGCCACGCCAGTTCCACGTGGCCGTGGTGGAGTGCGGCGATGTACGCGACGTGCGTCGCGCGCGCTGGATGTTCGGTGGCTACCTGGTGGTGATCTCGGCCATGGTGATTCCCATCGCTACTGCGGGCGTGACCCTGTTCGGCACCGGCGGCTCGGTAGCCGACGATGCGATGGTGCTGGCACTACCGCTGCACGAAGGGCGCAACGTCCTGGCGTTGATCGCGTACATCGGCGGCTTTTCGGCGGCCACCGGCATGGTCATCGTGTCCTCGATCGCGCTGGCGACGATGATCAGCAACGATCTGGTGATGCCGGTACTACTGCGGCGCAGTGGCGATACCGGTGAAGCGGCCGACGTCGCCTCGCGCGTCCTGTGGATACGCCGCCTCGCCATCCTGCTGCTGGCACTGATCGCGTACAGCTACTACCGCAGCAGCGGTAACGACAATTCCCTGGCCTCCTACGGTCTGATGGCGTTCGCCGCTGTCGCCCAGTTCGCGCCGGGGCTGATCGGTGGCTTGTACTGGCGCGGCGCCAGCCGCCGCGGCGTCGAGACCGGCATCGTGCTTGGCTTCGCCACATGGGTCTACACCCTGCTGCTGCCTGCACTGACCCAAGCGGGATGGCTGGATACCGGCTGGCTGGCGGAAGGTCCTTTCGGGGTGGCGTGGCTGCGTCCGCAGCAGTTGTTCGGCATGAACGGGTGGGATCCCCTGACTCACGGCACCTTCTGGTCGCTACTGGTCAACGCGGGCACGATGATGCTGGTATCGGCGCGTTGGCGGCCGAGCGTGGATGAGCGCCTGCGTGCGGCGCCCTTCCTGGATCCGTACGCGCAGCGCCCCTCGGTGGCCAGTGGATGGCCGGGTCACGTACATGTGGGCGATCTGCTGGCGCTGGCATCGCGCGTGGTGGGCGAGCGCCATGCGCGGCGATCCTTCTTCGAGCAGGCGCAGTCGCTGGGCCGCGAGCTGCAGACCCAGGTGCCTGCCGATCGGCCGTGGGTGCAGTTCACCGAACGCCTGCTGGCCGCCTCCATCGGCGCGGCCTCCGCACGCCTGTTGCTGACCAGCCTGCTGCGTGGCTCCGGCATGGACCTGGGCGAAGTCGTGGCGGTGTTGGATGAAGCCGGCCAGGAGCTCCGCTTCAATCGGGAGATCCTGTCCACCACGCTGGAGAACATCAGCGCCGGGGTCAGCGTGGTCGACCCGGACATGCGCCTGACCGCGTGGAACCGGCGTTACCAGGATATGTTCGGCTACCCCGATGGCATGCTGTATGTGGGTCGCCCGGTCGCTGACCTGATCCGGTACAACGCCGAACGTGGAGAGCTGGGCGAGGGGGACATCGAGCAGCAGATCAGTCGCCGCATCCGCTACATGCGGGCCGGTTCACCGCACGTGTTCGAACGCACCCGCAGCGACGGCAAGGTGATCGAGATGCGGGGCCAGGCGTTGCCCGGCGGCGGCTATGTCACCAGCTACAACGACATCACCGATTACAAGCACGCGGAAAAAGCGCTGTTGGAGGCCAACGAGACGCTGGAGCAGCGTGTCGCGGAGCGATCAAACGCCGCAGAAGCAGCGCAGCAGTCGAAGACGCGCTTCCTGGCAGCGATCAGCCACGACGTGTTGCAGCCGCTGAATGCTGCCCGGCTGTTTGCGTCGGCGCTGCGCGAGAGCCACCACAACAACGAAGAACAGCGTCATCTGGCCGAGCGCGTGGATGCATCGCTGCGCGCGGCGGAGGAACTGCTGGACGGGCTGCTGGATGTGTCGCGGCTGGATGCCGGTGGACTGCATCCGGTGATCAGCCACTTCGACGCCAGTGCCTTGATGCGTGAGTTGGCTGCCCAGTATTCTCCCGTCGCTGCAGGGAGGGGCCTGCGCCTGGACCTGTTCGCGCGGCCGGCCTGGGTGCGCAGTGATCGTCGCCTGCTGCGCCGGGTCATGCAGAATTTCCTCGCCAACGCGCTGCGCTACACCCGCAAGGGCAGGATCGTGTTGGCGGTGCGCCACCGCGGCGACGAGATCGAGCTGCAGGTGTGGGATACAGGCCCGGGCATCCCTGAACATCACATGCAGCAGATCTTCGATGAGTTCCATCGCTACCAGCAGCCATTCGATTGGGGTGAACAGGGGCTTGGGCTGGGGCTGTCGATCTGCCAGCGCATCTCCCGCCTGCTGGACCATCGCTTGAATGCGCGCAGCCGCGTGGGCAGCGGCTCGATGTTCTCCATCACCCTGCCCCGTGTGGCCGCAACGCACGGGATGGGCGAGCTGGACGCCGCGGCTGCAGCGATCCCGGCCGTGCGCGCCGACTCGCTGGCGGGCATGCGCGTGCTGTGCGTGGACAACGACGAAGAGATCCTCGACGGCATGCGCGCGCTGCTGGGACGATGGCAGGTGCAGGTGATCACGGCGAGCACGGTGGACCAGGCGCTGCAGAAGGTGGCCGAGCGTCCGGACGTGATGCTGGTGGATTACCACCTGCACGATCGCCTGGACGGGCTGGATACGCTGGTGGCACTGCGCGAGGCCGCCGGCAGTGACCTGCCTGGTGCGCTGCTGACGGCCGATGGACGCGATGAGCTGAAGCGGATGGCGCGTGATCGGGGTTATCGCCTGCTGACCAAGCCGATCAAACCTGCGTCGCTGCGCGCCTTCCTGGCCGCCTACGCGACGCCGCGCGACTGACGTCCCCTGCCGTTCGACGCGATGCGCGCTGGCTGGTGGCGGGCGCTGTGCCGGCACGGTATCCAGAGCATCCCCTCCCCGCAGGTGATGCTTCATGCTGACTGTTCCTCCTGTTTCCCACGCTGTCCCGTCTGTCGCGCTGGGGCGCGTCCGCGACGCCGGTTGCGCGCTGGGGAGCGCACTGCACGTGGTGCTCAACCTGCCGGTCCAATCGCCTGCAGCGCCGGTGCTGGCGGCCACCGTCGGGGGTGCGCTGGGTGCTGGCATGTCATGGATGTGCCACGGCAGCGCCCGGCTGGTGGGCGATGCCGTGGTGGGGGCGGCGATGGGCGCGATATCCCATCAGTTCTCACTGGACCAGGCGACCATCGAGGCCAGCCAGCAGCATCAGTGGCAAACGCTGAACCGCTACCCGAAGATGCGCGCATGGTTGCAGCGCGAACGCATCACCGCCTCCGACGACAAGCGGTTGCGGCATGTCTATACGTGCATCGAAGTCCTGGCAGCGCAGATGACGGCTCACTTCAGCGCCTACTGCGCCGAGCGCGTCCTGCACTGTGATGACGAGGCGCTTGAACGCATCGCCGACTTCTGCCGTGCCGAGTGCATCGGACATGGCCCGCTGCTGTTCCTGCAGCCGGAGCGCGGCCGGTACTACATTGCGGCGGTCGACTGTATCTCACGTGACGTGATGGAGGACGTCCTCAGGCGGCATGTCTCGCCGGAGCCATTGTTCAATGAGCACCGCTGTACGTACATCAGCGGCCCGCTGCGTAGAGCAGGCGCGGCCGTGCCGGTCGACCTGGACCCGCACGCGGCCGGATCAGAGGGCGTTGAGGCAGCTGACACCCCGCACCACCGGACCCTGGCCGACTGCTACCAGCCCTCGACCGAGCCGCCGGTCACCGTCCGCCGGCGCTGCACCAACCGTGACCGACCCGGGCGATGGTGGGAGTGAGGCGACGCCGTACCGAGTGCCGCGTCATGCCGCCCCGCTCAGGTGCTCGTACAGAATCGTGCTGCCGATGATCATCAGGATCACGCCACCAATGATCTCCGCACGCTTGCCGATCAGGCTGCCCAGCACCCGGCCGAGCATGATGCCTGCGGTGACCATGGTCAGCGTGCACAGGCCGATGACCAGTGCCATGACACCGATATGCACATCCATGAAGGCAAGCCCGATGCCGACCGCCATCGCGTCGATGCTGGTGGCAAAACCGGTCACGGCCAGATGCCAGAATCCTTGGTGGCGCGAGGGATCTTCGTCTTCGGACTCGTCTTCGGGCCGCAGGCCGGCCACGACCATGTGCAGACCGAGCGCAGACAGCAGGCCGAACGCGATCCAGTGGTCATAGGCCTCCACGTATTCCAGCGCGACGCGGCCGATCAGCCAGCCGATCACCGGGGTGATGGCTTCGATGACGCCAAAGATCAGGCCCGCACGCAGTGCATCGCGGAACACCGGTTTGCGCATGGCGGCGCCCTTGCCGATGGCGGCGGCGAAGGCATCGGTGGACATGGCGAAGCCGATCAGGAGGATCGAAAGAGGGGACATGAGGTTCACGACAGGTCGGGCGAAGACGGACGCACGGCCCGCGCTCGCGCCCAACCTGTCGTTGCGCACGCGGACCGCTGGTCTCGCCAACCATGATGGTTGCCCGCACCACGGCGCACTGGCCGAGCATGTTGATACGGGCGTTTCCTGCAGCAGGAAACCGGCTACTCCCCAAGGGGACGCGAAGCTTAGCACTGGTGCTGCAGCAGTAGGCGTCAGTGGGTGATTGCGCAGGTAAAGCTGGGTTTCATAGCTGCGGCTATATTGCGCAGCGGGACGCGGCATCACGGTAGCGCCGAGCCACGCTCGGCGAGCGCAGCGGCCGCTCCTCAACCGCTCACTCTTCTTCCGGCGGCAACACGATCTGCTGGTCATCGATGGCCAGCTTGCCTGCCATCAACACCGCCTGGGTCCGGTTGGTGACGCCCAGCTTGCGCAGGATGGCGGTGACATGCGCCTTGATCGTGGCTTCAGAGACCGTGAGGTCATAGGCGATCTGCTTGTTCAGCCGTCCGGCTCCCAACATCTGCAGCACGCGGAACTGCTGAGGGGTCAGCTCGCGCAGGCGCTGGCCGACTTCGCGCTCTTCGCGTCCGGTGGGCGGCACGTTATGCGCTTCCGGCGGCGCCCAGGTTTCGCCGTCCAGGATCATCCCCAGCGCATGGCCGATGGTGTCCGAATCTGCGGATTTGGGAATGAAACCGAATGCGCCGTGGTCCAGTGCGCGCCGCATCACGGTGGGTTCCTCTCGTGCCGACACCACCACCACGGGCAGGTGCGGGTGCAGTGACCGCATATGCACCAGCGCGTTGAAACCCTGCGCGCCGGGCATGTTGAGGTCCATCAGGACCAGGTCGGCATCGTTGTGCTGGTCGGCCAAGGCATACAGGGCTTCCACGCTGTCGGCCTCGAACAGTTGTACGCCGGGAATGACACGCTGCACGGCGCCGCGCAGTGCTTCGCGGAACAGCGGATGGTCATCGGCAATCAAAAGGGTGGTCATGGCGTCAGCTTAGGGAAAATCAGGAGGGCGGAAGGAGGCAGATCCGTGTCGTGCAGCGAAACCGAGCTGCCCCCCGCTGGCCGTTACTTCACTTTGCGTTCGTCGACCAGCGAGGCCACCACGGATGGATCGGCCAGGGTAGACGTGTCGCCGAGCTGGTCCGGCGCATTCTCCGCGATCTTGCGCAGGATGCGGCGCATGATCTTGCCCGAGCGTGTCTTCGGCAGTCCCGGCGCCCACTGCAGGTGGTCAGGCGTGGCGATTGGACCAATCTCCTTGCGTACCCATGCCACCAGCTCCTTATGCAGTTCGTCGCTGGGGGCCTCGTCGGCGATCAGGGTGACATAGGCATAGATGCCTTGGCCCTTGACGTCATGCGGGAAGCCGACAACTGCGGCTTCGGCCACCTTCGGATGGGATACCAGTGCACTTTCCACCTCGGCCGTGCCGATGCGATGGCCGGAGACGTTGATGACATCGTCTACCCGCCCGGTGATCCAGTAATACCCATCCTCATCGCGGCGACAGCCGTCACCGGTGAAGTAGGCGCCCGGATAGGTGCGGAAGTAGGTGTCGATGAAGCGCTGGTCGTCGCCGTAGACCGTACGCATCTGGCCCGGCCACGAATCACGGATGATCAGGTTGCCCTCGGTGGCGCCGTCCTTGATCTCGCCATCGGCATTGACCAGCGCCGGCTGGATGCCGAAGAACGGCACCGTGGCCGAACCAGGCTTGAGGTCCACTGCGCCCGGCAGGGGGGAAATCAGGATGCCGCCGGTTTCGGTCTGCCACCACGTATCGACGATCGGGCAGCGGCTGTCGCCCACCACCTCGTAGTACCAGCGCCAGGCTTCCGGGTTGATCGGCTCGCCGACGCTGCCAAGCAGCCGCAGCGAGGCACGCGAGGTCTTCTTGACCGGCTCTTCGCCCTCGCGCATCAAGGCGCGGATGGCGGTGGGCGCGGTGTAGAAGATGCTCACCTTGTGCTTGTCGATCACTTCCCAGAACCGCGAGGTGCTGGGGAAGTTCGGCACGCCTTCGAACATCAGCGACGTCGCGCCGTTGGCCAGTGGCCCGTAGACGATGTAGCTGTGGCCGGTGACCCAGCCTACGTCGGCGGTGCACCAGTAGATGTCGTCCTCGCGCAGATCGAACACCGCCTCGTGCGTATAGGCCGCATACAGCAGGTAGCCGCCGGTGGTATGCAGCACGCCCTTCGGCTTGCCGGTAGAGCCGGACGTGTAGAGGATGAACAACGGATCCTCGGCGTTCATGCGTTCCGGCTCGCACTCGGCTGGCTGGCTGTCCACCACATCATGGAACCAGCGGTCGCGCGGCGCCTGCATGTCCACCACGCCACCGGTGTGGCGTACCACCAGCACGGTTTCCACGGTGTTGGTGCCGGGCAGCTTCAGGGCTGCATCGACGTTCGCCTTCAGCGGAATCTTCTTGCCACCGCGCAGACCCTCGTCAGCGGTGATGATCAACTTGCTGGCGCAGTCGCTTACGCGATCGGCAATGGAATTGGGCGCGAACCCACCAAATACCACCGAGTGGATGGCGCCGATGCGCGCGCAGGCCAGCATCGCGACGGCCGCGTCGACGATCATCGGCAGGTAGATGGTGACGCGGTCGCCTTTCTTGACGCCGAGGTTGCGCAGCGCATTGCCAAGGCGGCAGGTGCGCTCGTACAGCTCGCGGTAGGTGACATGCTGCGCCGGCGCATCCGGGCTGTCGGGCTCGAACAGCAACGCGGTCTTGTCACCGCGCGTGGCGAGCTGGCGGTCCAGGCAGTTCACGCTGGCGTTGAGCTCGCCATCCTCGAACCACTTGATGTGGAAGTCGGCCAGGTCGTAGCTGACGTTCTTGATGATCGTGGGCTGCTTGAACCAGTCCAGGCGCCGCGCGGCCGCGCCCCAGAACGCGTCGGGGTCATCGACCGACGTCTGGTACTGCTGCTGGTAAGTGGTCTTGTTGATCCGCGACTTTTCGGCGAACTGCGGATCGACGGGATAGAGATCAACCATGGCACCCTCACTTGCACGTGGACTTTTATGTGCAGTTGCAGCATGCGCGGCAACCGTTGACACCCAGTTTGCCCCATCCATCCCCAGCCGCGACACCGTACCCCTTAGACCATGGTCGAAACCTGCAGGCCGGCAAGGGTGCACTGGGCTGCTCCGGGGACGGCCGTCATCGGGCAGGTACGACTAATGGCCAATAGCGGCGGTGCGTCAAGCGGACGCACCCTCGGCTTCGACCGTGCCCCACGCGCGTCTTTCGATTTGCCACTTGGGAGAGAGGGCAACATGAATCACCGTACGTTGAAGACGCTGCGCAAGCCGTTGGCTGCCTGCATGCTGGTTGCGCTGGCGGCACCGGGCATGGCGTTCGCGGAAACCGCGAGAGAGAAAGCACTGGAAGCACGCGTGGGCGAGCTCGAGCGCCAGGTGCAGTTGCTGCTGTCATCGCAGCAACAGCAGCAGACCCAGCTCAGCCAGACCCAGCAGGCCGTCACCGAGGTAAGGACGGTGCAGGCCGAGCAGAAGCCGGTCGTGCCGGCAGGCAAACAGCCGATCCAGGTCACTACCATCACCCCTGGCGCGGCACCGGGCACCACGGTCAAGATCGGTGGCTTCATCAAGGCTGATTTCATGGCCACCCAGACCGGTGATGGCCAACTGGCCGACGATGCCACCGGCCGTGCGCTGTACCTGCCGGGCCAGACCCCGGTGGCCGGTGCGGGCGGCAGCGGCGAGCGTTCGGACGTGGATTTCAATGCCCACGCCAAGTTCTCGCGCTTCAACCTGGGCATCGACAACGTCAGCGCGTCCGGTGACAAGGCCGGCGCGTTCTTCGAGATGGATTTCTTCGGCAATTCGCTGGGCAACCAGACGGCCACCAATACCTACGGCGTGACCCTGCGCCACGCGTACATGTACTGGAACAAGTGGACCGCAGGCCAGACCTGGACCAACTTCATGGATGCCGCCTCGATTCCCGAGGCCGCCGACTTCGTCGGTCCGACCGACGGTGTGGTGTTCGTCCGCCAGGCACAGATCCGCTATACCACCGGCGGCTTGAGCGTGGCACTGGAAAATCCGGAGACGACCACGCTCACCGGCGTGCGCAATCCGGTCACCGGGGCGTGGACCAACGCCAGTGCCAACTCTGATCGCGGCAGCCTGCCCGACCTGACCGTGCGCTACGGCTGGAAGGGTGACTGGGGTACCTTCGGCGTGGCCGGCCTGGTGCGCCAGTTGAAGGTGGACAACCAGACCACCGGTGCGGACGCGGACAAGATCGCCGGCGGCCTGACCCTGGGCGGCAAGTGGGTGATGGCCGACACCGATACGCTGCACTACCAGCTGACCGGGGGCGAGGGCATTTCGCGTTACATCGGCCTGGGCATCACCGCCGATACCGCTTACGACGTCGCCCGCGACGAGTTGGCGACGACGGGCGTATTGGCTGGCTATGTCGGCTGGCGCCATGCCTTCACCCCGAAGCTGCGCACCAACTTGATCTATGCGCGCAGCGACTATGACAACGACGGCACGCTCGGCCCACTGGTCACCAAGAGCGTGCAGAGCATCCGCGGCAACGTGTTCTACACGCCGATGCCCAAGGTCGATATCGGTGCGGAGTACATGTACGGCGTGCGCGAGATCGAAGATGGTCGCAAGGGCGACATCAACCGCGTGCAGTTCACCACCAAATACAGTTTCTAACGCGGGTGCCGGCTGACGCCGGCACCACAGTCATCCTGCTTCGGAGGGGAAGCGTCTCATGTCGACAACACCTGGTACCGCGCCTGTGTCACTGACGCACGGCCACAAGAAAGTCATCTTTGCATCGAGCCTCGGCACGGTGTTCGAGTGGTACGACTTTTTCCTGTACGGCTCACTCGCCGCCATCATCGCCAAGCAGTTCTTCAGCGGTGTCAATGAAACCACGGGCATGATCTTCGCCCTGCTTGCCTTCGCGGCGGGCTTCTTCGTGCGTCCGTTCGGTGCGGCCTTCTTCGGCAGCCTCGGTGACCGCATCGGCCGCAAGTACACCTTCCTGGTCACGATCCTGATCATGGGCATCTCGACCTTCCTGGTCGGTGTGCTGCCCAACTACGCCTCCATCGGCTTTGCCGCACCGGTGATCCTGATCATCCTGCGTCTGGCGCAGGGCCTGGCAATGGGCGGCGAGTACGGTGGCGCGGCGACCTACGTGGCCGAGCATGCACCGGCGGACAAGCGCGGCCTGTACACCAGCTTCATCCAGTGCACCGCGACGCTGGGCCTGTTCATGTCGCTGCTGATCATCCTTGCCTGCCGCTATTTCCTGGGCAACGAGGCGTTCGAAGACTGGGGCTGGCGCATCCCGTTCCTGGTGTCGATCGTCCTGCTGGGCATTTCGGTGTGGATCCGCCTGCAACTGAGTGAGTCGCCGCTGTTCCAGCAGATGAAGGCCGAAGGCAAGGGCTCCAAGACGCCATTCCGCGACAGCCTGAAAGACGGCAACCTGAAGCTGATGCTGCTGGTGCTGCTGGGTGCTGCCGCCGGCCAGGCCGTGGTGTGGTACGGCGGGCAGTTCTACGCGCTGTTCTTCCTCAGCAGCATGCTGAAGGTCGATCCGACCACCTCGTACCTGTTGATCGCTGCCGCGCTGGCGCTGGGCGTGCCGTTCTTCATCTTCTTCGGCTGGCTGTCCGATCGCATCGGCCGCAAGTGGATCATCCTGACCGGCTGCCTGCTGGCCGCCATCACCTATATCCCGGTGTTCAAGGGCCTGACCCACTTCGCCAATCCGGCCATTGAAGAAGCACGCACCAACTCGCCGGCGCTGGTCGTGGCCGATCCGAACACCTGCTCGTTCCAGTTCGATCCGGTGGGCCTGCGCAAGTTCACCAGCTCGTGCGACGTGGCAACGGCCGCGCTGACCAAGGCCGGTGTGCCGTATGACGTGCAGCCGGCACCGGCGGGCTCGCTGGCGGTGGTCAACGTCGGCACGGCGAAGGTAAGTTCCTACGAGTCCGCCGGCCTGGCCAAGGACGAGGGCAAGGCCAAGGGCGATGCGTTCGGTACCGAGCTGAAGGCCGCGCTGGTCGAAGCCGGTTACCCGGCCAAGGCGGACAATGCGCGCATCAACATCCCCGGCACGATCTTCATGCTGTGGATATTGGTGCTGTACGTGACCATGGTGTACGGCCCGATCGCCGCCTACCTGGTGGAACTGTTCCCCACCCGCATCCGCTACACCTCGATGTCGCTGCCGTACCACATCGGCAATGGCTGGTTCGGCGGCTTCCTGCCGGCGATCTCCTTCGCGCTGGTGGCCGGCACGGGCAACCTCTACTACGGCTTGTGGTATCCGATCGCCATCGCGTTGATGACGGTCGTCATCGGTGGCCTGTTCCTGCGCGATACGAAGAACGTGGATATCACCAAATAACGGTGATCGACATAGCGTGAGCAGAAGGGCCGCGGCGAAATCCGTGGCCCTTCTGCTTTCCGCCGTTGGGAATGCCGCCTTCTCGTGTCGGACTTCTGGACGACCGATTGCTTCTCTGACCGATCGCTCAGTCATCCAACGCAACGGATGCTGGAATGCGGCTCCTGCACCCAATCGTGAGCAAGAGAGGATGTCCATCATGGAACGTGCCGCGCGTTGTTCATCCCGGTGCCGGACCGCTGCGGGTTTCCTGCTGGCGGTCCATGCGTCGATGTCGACCTGCATCGCGCTGGCCGCAGCGCCTGCGTTGCCATCGTCCGTCCGCCACAGCACCGCGGTGGCGGATCTGCAACGCTGGTACGGCGATACGGTGGATGACTGCGGCGGTGCTGGGATGCCTGCCTATCGATGCAGCGGCATCCTGCTGCGCGCTACCCGGACCGCAGCAGGCTTCCAGCCGTGGGAGCCCAGTGACCAGCAGACCGCCAAGGGCAGCATCGCCTTTTCCTGGCTGCGCCAGGATGATGGGTTTGGCCGTCCGTATGGCAGGCAGAACGGATTCATTCTCTATCCGAACCATGAAGTCCCGCGCGGCCAGCTTGGCACGCTGCAGATACTGTGCAGTTTCCCCATCACCGCCAACACGAACAGTCGCCCAACCCTTCAGGGGTGTGGCCCCATGGCGGCACATGAGCACTCCACCGACACGTGCCAGAGGCTGGGCGTCACCACCGCCACGCAGTGGCTGGACCGATATGCCGGCGCCAAGGAATACCAGGTGTGTGGCTGGGATCTTCGTCATGGCCGTGCCGAGGACTCGGCGCGATGGTTCAAGCTGGCGGCCGAGGCACACCAGGGGCTGCCCGATGCGCGCTGGTCCATCAACAATGAAGTTCTTGTATCGGCCTGGCCGAAAGGCAGTGGCGGTCGGCTCCCGCTGCACTCGTTTTTCCGCGTGCAGGGAGTGCGCGAGGCGCTGGTCAAAGCCCAGCATGATCAGATCCAGTATTTCCAGCGCCACGGCCGGGTGATACCCATCGTTCAGCTCGCTTTTCCAGCCAGCAAGCAGGAGCGGATGTCATTTTCCTACGATGTCCATGACCAGGCCGTCGGGCAGCCGGCGCAGCGGGGGTCAGTCGATTTCGAAGAGGTACCGGTGGGGCAACACACGCGAGTTACGGCGGGGGGCTTCCAGTTCGAGCTCAGCGGTGATCACGCCGCCGTCAGCGACCGCCCGCATCCTGCCAGCGGCGGGCTGATCTCGGGCAGGCATCTCAGCGTGGATTCGAGCGTCAGCATTGCCCTTGAAGGCGCGGGGCACCGTCGGGTGGCCTTCTCGTGGGGCTGTAACCGCCCCTGCTTCCTGCAGAAACTGATCTCCGACGAGCAGGTCATGCTGTTTGAGCAGGAAACGGGAGAGATGGGCTACGGGACCATGGAGTTCACCCTTGAAGGGCCTGAAGCGCTTGTGCTGGTCATCGGCAAGAAGAAAGACGACACCGCGTTGGTGCTGGACAACCTGCAGGTGCGGGAGCTGGCTCATCGCGCACGTTGACGCTGGACGGACACGGTCGGTCTCTGCCATCCCACGTTCAGCAGGTTCAGGCACAATCAGGGAAACCTTCTCTGGTAGACCCCATGCGCATCCTGCTGATCTCCGCCCTGTTGCTCGCCACCACTGCCTGCACCTGGGTGCCGATCGAGCCTGCCGGAACCAGCGTCCGGGTGCTGCCTGCAGGCGCGGTCCCCGCGGGCTGCGTGAACAAGGGCGAGGTGGCGGTCACCGTGAAGAACAAGGTCGGCTTCTACAACCGCAACCCCTTGCGGGTGCAGGAAGAGCTGGAAACGCTGGCGCGCAACGAAGCGCCGAGTGCCGGAGCCAATGCGCTGCAGGCCTCGGCCCCCCCTGCGGACGGCAGCCAGCGCTTCGCGGCCTACCAGTGCCCGCCGCGCTGAAAATCCCCTCGCGGACCAAGCTGAACCCGTAAAGGTGCGGACAGGCCAAGAGGGTTATAGAATGACGCCCCCTTTGCCTGAGCCTTGGCGCTAACTCGATGCTCTTCAAGAATGTCTCGATCGCCGGCCTGGCGCATGTCGACGCGCCCCACACGCTAACGACCAAGGAAATAAACGAACGCCTGCAGCCCACCCTGGACCGCCTCGGTATCCGTACCGACGTGCTGGGGGATGTGGCGGGCATCCATGCGCGCCGCCTGTGGGACGACGGCACGCTGGCCTCCGATGCGGCCACCATGGCGGCCCGCAAGGCGCTGGAGGACGCCAACATCGGCCCGGCCGATGTCGGCCTGGTGATCAACACCTCGGTCAGCCGCGACTACCTGGAACCGTCCACAGCCAGCATCGTGTCCGGCAACCTGGGCGTGGGCGAGGAGTGCGTGACCTTCGACGTCGCCAACGCCTGCCTGGCCTTCATCAACGGCATGGACATCGCCGCCCGCATGATCGAGCGCGGCGAGCTGAAATACGCGCTGGTTGTCGACGGCGAAACCGCGAACCTGGTGTATGAAAAGACGTTGGAGCGCATGACGGCGCCGGATGTCACTGCCGAAGATTTCCGCAACGAGCTGGCGGCGCTGACCACCGGCTCGGGTGCTGCGGCGATGGTGATGGCGCGCTCGGACCTGGTACCCGATGCCCCGCGCTACAAGGGCGGCGTCACCCGTTCGGCCACCGAGTGGAACCAGCTGTGCCTGGGTAACCTGGACCGCATGGTCACCGACACCCGCGTGCTGTTGATCGAGGGCATCAAGCTGGCGCAGAAGACGTTCGCTGCGGCGAAGATCGCGCTGGGCTGGGCGGTGGAGGAGCTGGACCAGTTCGTGATCCACCAGGTCAGCCAGCCGCATACCGCTGCGTTCATCAAGAACTTCGGCATTGACCCGAAGAAGGTGATGACCATCTTCGGTGAGCACGGCAACATCGGCCCGGCCTCGGTGCCGATCGTGCTGAGCAAGCTGAAGCAGTTGGGCAAGCTCAAGAAGGGCGACCGCATCGCGCTGCTCGGCATCGGCTCGGGGCTGAACTGCTCGATGGCTGAAGTGGTCTGGTGATCCGGTCCGTTCGATGAAACTCCAAGGGCCGGTCTATCCGGCCCTTTTCACAGGTGCACCCCATGCGCGATCTTCCGGGATATCCCGTTACGACCCACCGTTTCGACGTCCGCCCCGGCCTGTCGATGAACTACATCGACGAGGGCCCGCGCGATGGCGAGGTGGTCGTGATGGTCCATGGCAATCCGTCCTGGAGCTATTACTGGCGCACGCTGGTGGCCGGCCTGTCGGACCGGTACCGCTGCATCGTGCCGGATCACATCGGCATGGGCCTGTCCGACAAGCCGGCCGATGACCGCTACGACTACACCCTGCAGAGCCGCGTGGACGACCTCGATGCGCTGTTGGCGCACCTGGGCATCACCGGCCCGGTCACCCTGGCCGTGCATGACTGGGGCGGCATGATCGGCTTTGGCTGGGCGCTGTCCCACCATGCGCAGGTCAAGCGGCTGGTGGTGTTGAATACCGCCGCCTTCCCGATGCCGGCGGCGAAGAAGATGCCGTGGCAGATCGGCCTGGGCCGGCACTGGAAGGTGGGGGAATGGATCATCCGCACCTTCAATGCATTCTCGGCCGGCGCCTCGCGACTGGGGGTGGAGCGGAAGATGCCCGCCGATGTCCGCCGCGCTTACGTTGCCCCGTATGACAGTTGGGCGAACCGGATCAGCACCATCCGCTTCATGCAGGACATCCCGCTGTCACCGGCCGACAAGGCGTGGCCGTTGCTGGAGCGCTCCGGCAAGGCGCTGCCGTCCTTCGCGGACCGCCCGGCGTTCATCGGATGGGGACTGCGCGATTTCGTGTTCGATCATCATTTCCTGGAAACCTTCCAGGCGGCGCTGCCGCAGGCCGAGGTGCATGCGTTCAACGACGCAGGCCACTACGTGCTGGAAGACAAGCATGAAGTACTGGTACCGGCGATCCGCGCCTTCCTGGATGCCCATCCGCTGAGCTGAGCGGGGACGCGGAAAAACGGCCGCCGAGCAGGGCTCGGCGCGACCGGGCCGGTGAATCGTCGGCTCACGCCGCGATCGGGGCCTGTGGCGAGCCGTTGTCGTCCGGATGGTCGTCATTGCTGCCGGGCGCATCGCGCCAGCGCCAATCGGCGGGCGTCAGCGGGTCCAGGCCATAGGCGATGCGCGCCTTTTCGCACTGCGCACTGGGCTTGCCGTATTCCCACGAAGCATCCACCTCGCGGCACACGCTGGGCCGGTTGGGATGGATCGTGCAACGGGAATACACGCCGATCTGCGCATCCAGGGCGACGCAGCGCACCGGCGCGCTGTGGGTGCCGCGCATGCACAGGCGATGCGGGTCCAGCACCTCGGTCAGTGCGTTCGGCACGCCACCGGGCGTGACTTCGTCCGATTCCATCCAATGAAAGGCAACGCGGTATTGGGTGCAGCAGGCACCACAGGTCATGCAGGGGTGTTGCATGGGCAAGCCGCCCCAGGCGGCAGTCGCGTCGTTGAAAGAGAGTGCGGATTTTCCACGAAGCGGAGCGCCGTGCAAGAAATTCCGGACGCGGCGACAATGAACGGATGAACCGATCCTGCAATATTGCCGCCCGATTGCCCGAGTTGGCCCGTGAGCGGCCTGACCAGATCGCCATTCGTTGCCCCGGCCGACGCGGCCCGGGCAATGGCATGGCGTCTTACGACGTCACCCTCGATTACCGCCAACTGGACGCGCGCAGTGATGCGATGGCCGCCGGACTGGCCGCCTACGGCATCGGCCGCGGCGTGCGTGCGGTGGTGATGGTCCGGCCGTCGCCGGAGTTCTTCCTGTTGATGTTCGCGTTGTTCAAGATCGGCGCGGTGCCGGTGCTGGTGGATCCCGGCATCGACAAGCGCGCGCTGAAGCAGTGCCTGGACGAGGCGCAGCCGGACGCCTTCATCGGGATTCCGCTGGCCCATGTGGCGCGGCTTGCGCTGCGCTGGTCACCGTCGGCCAAGCGGCTGGTCACCGTGGGGCGCAAGCTGGGGTGGGGCGGCACCACGCTGGCTGCGCTGGAGCGGGCAGGAGCAGGCACGCCGCCCATGCTGGCCGATACCGATGGCGAGGACACGGCCGCGATCCTGTTCACCAGCGGCTCCACCGGGGTGCCCAAGGGCGTGGTCTACCGCCACCGCCACTTCGTCGGCCAGGTCGAGCTGCTGCGCTCGGCCTTCGGCATGGAGCCGGGTGGCGTGGACCTGCCCACGTTCCCGCCGTTCGCCCTGTTCGACCCCGCACTGGGCCTGACCTCGGTGATCCCGGACATGGATCCGACCCGACCGGCGTCGGCAGACCCCCGCCGCCTGCACGATGCGATCAAGCGCCACGGCGTGACCCAGCTGTTTGGCTCGCCCGCCTTGATGCGGGTGCTGGCCGATCATGGACAGCCCCTGCCGGGCGTCAAGCGGGTGACGTCGGCCGGTGCGCCGGTGCCGCCGGACGTGGTGGCGACGATCCGCCGCCTGTTGCCGCCGGATGCCCAGTTCTGGACGCCCTACGGGGCTACCGAGTGCCTGCCGGTGGCGGTGATCGAAGGCCGCGCGCTGGAAGACACCCGTGCCGCGACCGAGGCCGGGGCCGGCACCTGCGTGGGTAGTGTGGTGGCGCCAAACGAGGTGCGCATCATCGCCATCGACGATGCCGCGCTGCCGGACTGGAGCCGGGCACGGGTGATGCCGGTCGGCGAGATCGGCGAAATCACCGTGGCCGGACCCACCGCCACGGACAGTTATTTCAACCGCCCGCAGGCGACGGCGGCCGCCAAGATCAGCGAGACGCTGGCCGACGGTCATCTGCGCGTGGTGCATCGCATGGGCGATGTCGGCTATTTCGATGCACAGGGCCAGTTGTGGTTCTGCGGCCGCAAGACCCAGCGCGTGGAGACGGCACGCGGACCGCTCTACACCGAGCAGATCGAGCCGGTGTTCAACACCGTCCCGGGCGTTGCACGCAGCGCGCTGGTCGGCGTCGGTACACCGGGTCAGCAGGTGCCGGTGCTGTGCATCGAGCTTGCACGTGGGCAGTCGAGCTCGCCCGCACTGGTCGACGCGCTGCGGGCCAAGGCTGCGGTCTGCGTGCCTGACGCTGGCCTGCGGCACTATCTCGTCCATCCCGGTTTCCCGGTGGACATCCGCCACAATGCCAAGATCGGCCGCGAGAAGCTGGCGATCTGGGCTGCCGCCGAGCTGGAGAAAAAAGCATGAGGGTCCTTGTCACCGGCGGCGGCGGCTTCCTCGGCCAGGCACTCTGTGCCGGGTTGGCCGAGCGAGGCCATCAGGTGCTCAGTTTCAACCGGGGCCACTACCCGGCGCTGCAGGCGATGGGCGTGGGCCAGATCCAGGGCGACCTGGCCGATGCGCAGGCGGTGCTGCATGCCGTGGCCGGCATGGACGCGGTGCTGCACAACGCGGCCAAAGCGGGCGCCTGGGGCAGCTACGAGAGCTATCACCAGGCCAACGTGGTCGGCACCGACAACGTCCTCGCGGCCTGCCGCGCGCAGGGCGTGCACAAGCTCGTCTATACCTCCACGCCGAGTGTGACCCACCGCGCCACGCATCCGGTGGAGGGTCTGGGTGCGGACGAAGTGCCCTATGGCGAGGACTTCCAGGCCCCGTACGCCGCGACCAAGGCGATTGCCGAGCAGCGCGTGCTGGCGGCCAACGATGCAACGCTCGCCACCGTCGCGCTGCGTCCGCGCCTGATCTGGGGGCCGGGCGATCTGCAACTGGTACCGCGGCTGGCCCAGCGCGCCCGTGCCGGCCGCCTGCGGCTGGTGGGGGATGGCAGCAACAAGGTCGACACGACCTACATCGACAATGCAGCGCTTGCCCATTTCCTTGCGCTGGATGCGCTGGCGCCGGGAGCGGCCTGTGCGGGCAAGGCGTACTTCATCTCCAACGGCGAACCGCTGCCGATGCGTGAGCTGCTCAACAAGCTGCTGGGTGCAGTGGGGGCCCCGCCCGTGCACCGGACGATCAGCTTCAAGACGGCGTATCGCATCGGCGCGATCTGCGAGCGGTTGTGGCCGCTGTTGCGCTTGCCCGGCGAGCCGCCGCTCACCCGTTTCCTTGCCGAACAGCTGTGTACGCCGCACTGGTACAGCATGGAACCGGCACGCCGCGACTTCGGCTACATACCGATCGTGAGCATTGACGAAGGACTCACGCGACTGAAGGCTTCATCAAAAGGCGATTTTTCCATCACTTGATGAACACCGGCGACGCGGGAGGATGGACCCCAACGCCACCCCCGGCACGTAACCGCGAGGATCGCCATGCTGCACTACGCCGTCATCTTTTTCGTCATCGCCCTTATCGCCGCCGTCCTCGGCTTCTCCGGTATTGCCGGTGCCGCCAGCAACATCGCCTGGATCCTGTTCGTGGTCTTCCTGGTGCTGGCTGTGATCTCCATGTTCCGCAAGCGAACCTGACGCTGCACCACCGGGTAACCTCGGTGAGCGCTTGAAACGAAGCCGGGCATTGCCCGGCTTCGTCGTTCCTGTGGATGGGTGAGTTACGCCGGAGCGGGGCATGTAGCGCCAAGCCACGCTCGGCGAGCGCGCCGCGCGGCCTGCGTCCGCTGTCGCGACACCGGCAGGATTCCGCAGCGATCTGCCACCAGGCAGGTAGAATGCGCACCATGCCTCTTTCCCTGCTCAAGTCGCTCAAGCCGGTCGCCGGCCGCGCCCTGCAAGCCGCGCTGAATCGTGCGCTGGCGCTGGATCCCGATACCCGTCAGGCGTTGACCGCGCTGGATGGGCGACATATCGACCTGACCCTGGACGCCCCTGCGCTTGCCATGCGGATCAGTGTGCATGGCGAGCAGCTTGAGGTCGGCCCGGTCGACCACCGCGAAGCCGATCTGGCGGTGCGCAGCAGCCTGGCCGGTGTGCTGGCCCAGTTGCCGTTGCTGGCCAGGTCGCGCAGCGGACAGGGCGACCCGGCGGGCCGCGTACGGGTGGCCGGGGATGCCGAACTGGCCCGCCGTCTGCAGCAACTGGCCAAAGGCTTTGATCCGGACTGGCAGCTGCCGTTCGTGCGCGTCTTCGGCGAGGTGCTGGGCGTGCAGGTGGCCAACGCACTGCGCAGCGCGCTGCAGCACGCACGCCGCGGCGTCTCCGATCTGGCCCATACGGCGGCGGAGTACGTGACCGAGGAGTCCCGCGACGTGGTGCCGCGTGGCGAGCTGGACGCGTTCCATGACGACGTGGACGTGCTGCGCGACGACGTCGAGCGTCTGTCGGCGCGCGTGCAGCGCCTGCGGGGTGTCGCATGAAGGCCCTGCTGCGGGCCAGCCGCATTGGCCGCATCATCCTGCGCTATCGCCTGGATGACCTGCTGCAGGACACGCCGGCTGAACGCTGGCTGCGCCTGGCCAAGCCTTTCGTACCGCGTGCGTCGGCCGACATCGCCGCACAGTCGCGTGGTGCCCGGCTCCGCTTGGCGCTGCAGGATCTGGGTCCGATCTTCGTCAAGTTCGGCCAGATCCTGTCCACCCGCCGTGACCTGGTGCCGCCGGACGTCGCGGTCGAGCTGACCCTGTTGCAGGACCGGGTCAAGCCGTTCGACGGTGAAACCGCGCGCCGCATCGTCGAAGACACACTGGGCATGCCGGTCACCGAAGCCTTCGCCAGCTTCGATACCGAGCCGCTGGCCTCGGCGTCGATCGCGCAGGTCCACGCGGCGACGTTGGGCGACGGACGCCAGGTCGTGGTCAAGGTGCTGCGGCCGAACATCGAAAAGCAGATCGTCGCCGACATCGCGTTGCTCAATTCGCTCGCCACACTGGTCGAGCGCACCCACCCGCGTGCGGACAAGATCCGTCCGCGCGAAGTGGTGGCCGAGATCGAGAACACGTTGTCGGCCGAACTGGACCTGCAGCGCGAAGGCGCCAATGCCAGCGTGCTGCGCCGGTTCTGGGAGCACTCTGACGATCTGTACGTGCCGGAAGTGATCTGGAGCCACACCGCCGAACGCGCGCTGACGCTGGAGCGCGTCTGGGGCATTCCCTCCGATGACATCGAGGCGCTGGACCGCGCCGGCATCGACCGCGTGGCGCTGGCGGCCAAGGGAGTAAGGGTGTTCTACACCCAGGTGTTCCGGGACAATTTCTTCCATGCCGACGCCCACGCCGGCAACATCTGGGTCGACGTCGATCCGGCACGGCGGGCGAATCCGCGCTTCATCGCGCTGGACTTCGGCATCATGGGCCAGCTCTCGCAGGAGGATCAGTACTACCTCGCCGAGAACTTCATGGCCATCTTCAACCGCGATTACCGGCGCATCGCCGAGCTGCACGTACAGGCACGCTGGATGCCTGATCACGTGCGCATCGACGATCTGGAAGCGGCGGTACGCTCGGTGTGCGAGCCCTATTTCACCCGTCCGTTGTCGCAGATTTCGCTGGCCGAAGTGCTGATGAAGCTGTTCCGCGTGGCGCAGCGCTACCAGTTGACCCTGCAGCCGCAGTTGATCCTGCTGCAGAAGACCCTGCTGAACATCGAAGGCGTCGGCCGACAGCTCGATCCGCAGATCGATATCTGGGCAGTGGCCAAGCCGGTGCTGTCGAAGATCCTGCGCGAGCGCTACAGCCCGCGCCGGGTGCTGCGCGAGATCGGCAAGCGGGTGCCGGAGATCATGACCCACGCCCCGGACATGCCGCGCCTGGTGCATGCCTGGCTGAGCCAGCAGGTCGAAGGCCGGCATGAACTGTCGATGCGCTCACGCGACCTGGCCGCGCTGGATGTCAGTGTGCAGCGCCTGCAGAAGCACGCCGTGGGCGCGATCACCGGTGTCGGCCTGTTGGCGATCGCCGCGCTGATGTATGTCCTGCAGCCACCGGGCTGGTACATCGGCGACATGCCGGTGTGGAGCTGGGTCTCCGGCGCACTGGGTGCGTTCGCGTTGGCGCGGGCATGGTGGCGATGATGGCGGGCGAATCGGTGGCCGATGAGGCCGTGACGGCGGTCGCATCGCCGCCGCTGCAGCTGCTGCATCAGGACGAGCGCCTGGCCGTGGTCAACAAGCCCGCCGGGTTGATGGTCCATGACAGCAAGCTGGCGCGCGGCGAGGATGATTTCCTCGCGGATAGACTGCGTGAGCAGCTGGGCCGTCAGATCTTCCTGGTCCACCGGTTGGATCGCGCGACCAGTGGGTGCCTGCTGCTGGCCTTTGATCGCGATACCGCGAGCGCGCTGGGCAAGTCGCTGATGGGCGGCGAGGTGATGAAGGATTACCTGACGGTCTGCCGTGGCTGGCCGGCCGAAGCGGCCTGGCGCGTGGACCACGATCTGGATGGCGGCCCGGGCAAGCCGGTGAAAAAGCAGGCCATCACCGATTTCCAGCGGTTGCAGACCGGCGAGTTGGGCGTGCCGAGCGGGGAATTCACCACCTCACGCTATGCGATGCTGCGCTGCCAGCCGCAGACCGGGCGCTTCCGGCAGATCCGTCGGCATCTCAAGCACCTGTCTCACCACATGATCGGTGACACCAGCCACGGCGACGGGCGGCACAACCGGATATTCCGCATGCAGGGCGTGCACCGCATGCTGCTGCACGCCGAGCGGCTGCGTTTTCCGCATCCGGAAGGCGGCGTAGTCGACGCGCGCGCCCCGCTGGACCGTGAGTTCCAGAAGGCGCTGGACCTGTTCGGCTGGGACGTGCCGTCCGCCTGAGCGTCGGTAGCCCGTAGCGCCGAGCCATGCTCGGCGGGGTGTATCCGTCGTTTTCGGCAAACCGCCGCCGAGCATGGCTCGGCGCTACCGGGCGTTCCCATGTGCTCCCGGTAGTGACGGCCGCTGGCCGTCATGCCCTTTATAGTGGGGCATGACAGCAGATACCGACCCCGCCGACCTTCCTGCCCTGCTGCAGACACTGCGGATCGCGTGGCAGGCGCAGCGTCCTTTGATCGACCAGCGCGAGGACGACCTGCGTCGCCTGCGTACGGCATTGAAAGCGCGGATGGACGACATGGCCACCGCCATCGCCGCGGATTTCGGCCACCGCTCGCACGCCGAATCGCGCATCGCCGACGGCATGAGCGTGCTGTCGGCCATCGATCATCTGCTCAAGCACCTGCGTCGGTGGTCGCGGCCACGGCGTGCCAGTGCGGGCTGGAAGCTGTGGCCAGCGCGTGCGCAGCTGCGCCCGACCCCGCTGGGCGTGGTCGGCGTCATCTCGCCTTGGAACTATCCGATCACCTTGGCGTTGGTGCCGCTGGCCACGGCCATCGCGGCCGGCAACCACGTGCTGCTCAAGCCCTCAGAGCACACGCCGCGAAGCAGCGCTTTCCTGGCGGAGCTGCTTGCCAGCGTGTTCCCCGCCGCACGCGTAACGGTGGTGCAGGGCGGCGCGGACGTGGCCTCGGCCGTGGCCGGTCTGGCGCTGGACCATCTGGTGTTCACCGGCTCCACGGGCATCGGCCGGAAGGTCATGGCAGCGGCGGCGGAACACCTGGTGCCGTTGACGCTGGAACTGGGCGGAAAGTCGCCGGCCATCGTGTGCAGCGACTTTCCCCTGCAGAAAGCGGCGGCGCGGTTGGCCACCGGTAAATGGTTCAATGCCGGACAGACCTGCATCGCACCGGACTACGTGCTGGTTGATGGCCCGCGCCAACGCGCGTTCGTGCAGGCACTGCAGGAGCAGGTCGTCCAGCGCTACGGGGATTTCAGCGACGCCACCGATTACACCCGGATCATCAATGAAGGGCAGTACCAGCGGCTGCTTGGGTATCTGCAGCAGGCGCGCGACCGCAACGTGGAGGTCATTCCGTTGGCCACCATCGATCCGCTGCGTGCAGCCCGCGAACGGTTGCTGGTGCCTACCGTGGTACTGGATCCGCCGGACGACCTGGACCTGATGCAGCAGGAAATTTTCGGCCCGATCCTGCCGGTGCGCGCCTATGCGGACCTGGATGCCGCCTTGGCCGATGTGGTGGCGCGGGATCGGCCGCTGGCGCTGTATCCCTTCAGCCATGAGGACGCCAAGGTGGATCGCATCCTCGCTACGGTGGTGGCTGGCGGAGTGACGGTGAACGACACGCTGCTGCATTTCGCTGCCGATGGCCTGCCGTTCGGTGGTGTGGGTGCCAGCGGCATGGGCGCGTACCACGCACGCGCCGGCTTTGATGCCATGAGTCGGCCGATGCCGGTGCTGTGGCAGTCCCGCTGGGCCGCGACCGATTTCCTGCGGCCGCCGTACGCGCGGATACAGGGGCTGCTCAAGCGGCTGGTCGGGTAGCACGAACGGGAGGGGGGCGGGCAGGGCAGGTACAATTCCCGCCATGAAAATCGCCTCGTGGAACGTCAACTCCCTCAACGTCCGCCTGCCGCACCTGGAGCAGTGGCTCAAGGATGCCGGTCCGGACATCGTGGGCATCCAGGAAACCAAGCTGGAAGACCACAAATTCCCCGATGCCGCGCTGGCCAGTGCCGGCTACCGCAGCGTGTTCGCCGGGCAGAAGACCTATAACGGCGTGGCGCTGCTGTCGCGTGAGCCGGCCGAGGACGTGCAGATCGGCATCCCCGGCTTCGAGGACGAACAGAAGCGGGTGATCGCGGGCACCTTCGGCGACCTGCGGGTAATCAATCTCTACGTGGTCAACGGCCAGGACGTCGGCACGGACAAATACGCCTACAAGCTGCGCTGGCTGGAGGCGGTGCATGCGTGGATCGAAACCGAACTGCAGAAGTACCCGAAACTGATCGTGATGGGGGACTTCAACATCGCCCCGGACGAGCGTGACGTGAACGATCCGCTGGTGTGGAACGAAAACCACATCCTGACCTCGACCGCCGAGCGCGGGGCGTTGAACAAGCTCCTGCAACTGGGGTTGCACGACGCGTTCCGCCTGCACAGCGACGAGGCCGGGATCTTCAGCTGGTGGGACTATCGCGCCGCGGGATTCCGCCGCAATCTTGGCCTGCGGATCGACCTGACCCTGGTGTCTGATGCCCTCAAGGCATCCGCCGTTGCGTCGGGCATCGACCGCGAGCCGCGGACCTGGGAGCGTCCCAGCGACCATGCACCGGCATGGGTGCAGCTGGGTTGAATCGACGAGGCCCGACCTTGGCCGGGCCCCGTCCTGATGCGTCTGCCGGCCAGCGGCCGACCCTACCGCAGCGTCAGCGGATGCTCTTGCGGGTAAACAGGTTGACGATGGCCAGCAGGATCACCGCACCGATCAGCGAGAACAGGAACGTGCGTACCGTGATCGCTTCGTTGATGCCGCCGCCGAACAGGAACCCGGCGATCAGTGCACCGACGATGCCGACCACCACGTTGAGGATGATGCCCTGCTGGGCATTGCGTCCCATGATGATGCTGGCAAGCCAGCCTACGATGCCGCCGACGATCAACCAGATAATGATGCCCATTGCCCCATCTCCTATCTCAAAGAGATTCCAGTTGACGCGTATGGCCGTGAAACCGCTGTGCAGTGGCGTTGACGGGGCGCTGGCATGAGCGCGGGGATGTCAGGGCAGGAAAGGTGGCGGTTCGGTCCCGTCACGGTGTGGCGTCGCCCGCACGTGCCCGGCCAGCGCGGTGAGCCGCAGGCACGACAGGTGCTGGCGCAGGCCTTGGGGGGCGATCCGCTGGCCTTGCCGCTGGTTCGCGACCCCCGTGGCCGCCCGGAACTGTCGGCTGCGTTGTCGCGCTTCGGCACGGGCTGGAGCCACAGCGGCGATGTCCTGCTGGTCGCACTGGGCGAAGGGGTCCGGCTCGGCGTTGACCTGGAGCTCCTGCGCCCGCGCCCGCGCATGCTGGAGATCATCCGCCGGTTCTTCCATCCTGCAGAGATCGCGTGGCTGGAGGGCCTTGCCGAGGAAGCCCGCGTGCAATGGTTCTTCCGTGTGTGGTGTGCGAAGGAGGCGATGCTGAAAGCGGACGGGCAGGGCATTTCCTTCGGCCTGCACCGCCTGCAGTTCGGCCCGGCTGACGACGGCACGCTGCAGCTGCAATGGTGCGATCCGGCGTTGGGCCACGCCGCGCGCTGGCACCTGCACGAGTGGCAGGCCAGCGCCAACTTCCGCGCCGCGCTGGCGTGGCATGTCGCCTGACCTGCTTACCGCAGCAGGAAACCGGCGATAATGCCCACATGAGCGAACTTACCCTTCCACCTGCCGTCGCCGACACGCTGCAGCGTGGCCTGGCCGACATGGGCCTGCCGGCCGATCTGGCGCCGCCCCTGCTGCGTTACCTGGCCCTGCTGCACCGCTGGAACCAGACCTACAACCTCACCGCGATCCGCGATCCGCAGGAGATGGTGACCCGCCACCTGCTCGACTCGCTGGCCATGCGACCGCATGTGGTGGACGGGTCGCTGGCCGATCTCGGTACCGGTCCCGGCCTGCCCGGCATTCCATTGGCCATTGCCTGCCCCGGCCTGCAGGTCACCCTGGTGGAGAGCAACGGCAAGAAAGCGCGCTTCATGCGTGAAGTCGTGCGCCAGCTGGGACTGACCAACGCGCGCGTCGCCGAGTCGCGGGCAGAGGCGCTGGATGAGCCCGGCCAGTACGATCAGTTGACCGCGCGTGCGATGGATACGCTGGAAGGCATCGTGCGCGTCGGCGGCCATCTGTTGCGCCCCGGCGGCGTGCTGCTGGCGATGAAAGGGGTCCACCCGCACGATGAGATCGCCGCGCTGCCCGCGGGTTGGCAGGTGCGCGAGGTCGTGGCGCTGAACGTGCCCGGCCTGGCGGGAGAGCGCCATCTGGTCAGCGTTGGCGGCCCCTGAAGGGCGCCGCGCTTGCCTGCTGGACAAGGCCGGAATGAAGCCCGATTTCCGCCCGGGGCCGGTTGTACGCATAATGACCAGCCCCAGCAACCGTCGACGAGGCTCACCCGCATGGCCCGCATCATCGCCATCGCCAACCAGAAGGGTGGCGTCGGCAAGACCACGACCGCCGTCAACCTGGCCGCCGCCCTGGCCAACGCGCCCAAGCGGGTGTTGTTGGTCGACCTCGATTCGCAGGGCAACGCGACGATGGGCAGCGGCGTCGACAAGCGCGAGCTGGAAGCGTCCACCTGCGATCTGCTGCTGGGCGAAAGCACGGCCGTGGAAGTTCGGCTGAAAGCAGCCGAGGGCTACGACCTGCTGCCCGGCAACATCGACCTGACCGCCGCCGAGATCCAGTTGATGGGCCAGGGCGAGCGCGAGCAACGCCTCAAGCGCGCGTTGGCACCGATCCGCGATGAGTACGACTACATCCTGATCGACTGCCCGCCGGCGCTTTCGCTGCTGACGTTGAACGCACTGGCCGCCGCCGATTCGATCCTGGTGCCGATGCAGTGCGAGTACTACGCCCTTGAAGGCCTGAGCGCGCTGGTGGAAACCATCGAAGCGCTGCGTGGCAACCTCAATCCGACGCTGGAAATCGAAGGCGTGCTGCGCACCATGTTCGATGTGCGCAACAACCTGGCCAATGCCGTGTCCGGCGAGCTCACCGAGCACTTCGGCGACCTCGTGTTCCGCACCATCGTGCCGCGCAACGTGCGCCTGGCCGAGGCGCCCAGCCATGGGCAGAGCATCGTCGGCTACGACCGCGCTTCGCGCGGCGGCGTGGCCTACCTCGGCCTGGCCGGCGAGATCATTCGACGCAACAACGAACGCAACAAGGCCGTCGCGGCCGTGGAGACCGTCTGATGAGCACCAAGCCCGCAGCAGGGAAGAAGCGTGGCCTCGGCCGCGGCCTGGATGCCCTGCTGGGACCGAAGGCATCGGTCAGCCAGGTGCAGGCCACCGCGGTGATCGAGCCGTTGCCGGGCGAAGTGCTGCGCAGGTTGCCCATCGGCCAGCTGCAGCCGGGCAAGTACCAGCCGCGGCGCGAGATGGACGAGACCAAGCTTGCCGAGCTGGCCGATTCGATCCGCTCGCAGGGCGTGATCCAGCCGATCCTGGCGCGTCAGCTGCCGGGCGGCAACTACGAAATCGTCGCCGGCGAACGCCGCTGGCGTGCATCGAAGCTGGCCGGGCTGGATGAAGTGCCGGTGGTGGTGCGCGAGCTGGAAGACCGCACCGTCATCGCGATGGCGCTGATCGAAAACATCCAGCGCGAAGACCTCAACCCGCTGGAGGAAGCCGAAGCCCTGCAGCGCCTGATCAGTGAGTTCACCCTGACCCATGCCGAAGCGGCCGAGGCGGTTGGCCGCTCGCGTGCGGCGGTGTCCAACCTGCTGCGCCTGCTGGAACTGCCGATCGCCATCCGCGTGCTGCTGGAGTCGCGCCGCCTGGAGATGGGGCATGCGCGTGCATTGCTGACGCTGGCGCCGGAACTGGCCAGCAAGCTTGCGCAGGAGGCGGCAGACGAAGGCTGGTCGGTGCGCGAGGTGGAGCGCCGTGCGCAGGCCTTCGCGGCCGGCAAGGTGCCCAGCAACCGGCCACAGGCGGCAGCGAAGACCGCGCCGCAGGCCGACATCGCATCGCTGGAAACCGAACTGAGCGAGTCGTTGGGCGCCAAGGTGGCGATCACCCACGGCCGTGGTGGCAAGGGCAAGCTCATCATCCATTACTCTGACCTGGATACGCTGGACGGCGTGCTCGAACGGCTGCGCGCCCAGCGCGCGTGAGCGTTCGACAGCGCACCCCTGGCCAGGAGCCGTCCATGAGCAACGACTACGACGAGGTCAGTCCGGGCGGCAGTCCGATCCATCGGCACCGTGACGAGAACGCCTTCACCGCTGCATCCGAAGGCCCCAACGTTGCCGCGATCGCGGCACACATCGCGCAGCATCTGGGGCCGGTTGCGGGTGTGTACCACGAGATCATCTCCGACACGGTACGCATCGACCTGCATGTCGTGGCGGCCACGGATGCATTCCCTTTCCTGCGCATCGTCACCTCGGGCATGAGCGATCTGCCGATGGATGTGCCGGAAGGCGCCGAATCGCCTGACCGTCTCGAGTTGATGGTGACCCTTCCCGGCACTTGGCCGCTCAGTGAGACGGCGCTTGCCGACGAACGCAGCTATTGGCCGTTGCGGCTGTTGAAGACCCTGGCGCGGCTGCCGCACAAGTACGATACCTGGCTGGGCTTTGGCCACAGCATTCCCAACGGCATGCCTGCCGAACCCTATGCGACGACGGTAGGGTTCCAAGGGGCGTTGATCCTGCCGCCTGCCAGTGCACCTGACGCCTTCGCCCACCTGACCACTGACGATGGCACGCTGATCGGCTTCATGGCGGTGGTGCCGGTGTATCCCGAAGAGATGGCATTGAAGCTGGAAGACGATGCGGAAGCCTTGCTGGCCCGCTTCAGCGCCAAAGGCATCAGCGACATCATCGACCCCTTCCGGCTCAACGTCGGCGCAACGCATTACGGCCTGCATTCATGACGATCCTGCTTACCGGCGCGGCCGGCTTCATCGGTGCGTATACCGCGCAGGCCCTGCTGCAGGCCGGTCGCCCGGTGGTCGGGCTGGACAACTTCAACGACTATTACGATCCACAGCTCAAACGTGATCGGGTCGCCGCGCTGTGTCCGCAGCTCGACCTGCGCACGCTGGATCTCACCGATCGTGACGGCCTGGGCGCGCTGTTCAACGAGGTGCGGCCCACCGCGGTCATCCACCTGGCAGCGCAGGCGGGCGTGCGCTATTCGCTTGAGAACCCGCACGCCTACGTCGACAGCAACATCAGCGGGTTCGTCAACATCCTGGAACTGTGCCGCCACCGCAACGTGCAGCATCTGGTCTATGCCAGCAGCAGTTCGGTGTACGGCGACTCGGCAACGCCGCCCTTTTCCGAAGACCAGCGCGTGGACCAGCCGCGTTCGTTGTATGCGGCCACCAAGGCAGCCAACGAGCTGATGGCCTATACCTACGCACAGCTGTTCGGGCTGAAGGCCACCGGCCTGCGGTTCTTCACCGTGTACGGGCCATGGGGGCGACCGGACATGGCGCCGCTGTTGTTCTCGCGTGCGGTGCTGGCGGGCCGATCAATCGACGTGTTCAACGAAGGGCGCATGCAGCGTGACTTCACACATGTTTCCGACATCGTCGCCGGTATTCTCGGCGTGCTCGCACATCCCGGCGACGGTCCTGTGCCGCACCGCGTGTTCAACCTCGGCAACCACACCCCTGTGGAGCTGGAGCGGTTCATCAGTGTGATCGAGCAGGCCGCAGGCCGCCCCGCCACCAAGGTCTACAAGCCCATGCAACCGGGCGACATGGTCCGCACCATGGCCGATACGCGTCGCGCCTACGACGCATTTGGCTATGAGCCGGCCCTGCCGATCGAGCAGGGTCTGCCCCCGGTGGTGGCATGGTGCCGCGACTATTTCGGCGATCGTGCCTGATCCACCGCTGCTGGGCAGCCGGGTTCATCTTCGGCTAACCTCGGCAGCGGAGAATGCGCGCTCTTTGTTTTCACCCCGGCCGAGTGCCCCATGAGCCATCCCGAGCTGTCCGTTGTGGTCCCGGTGTTCAACGAACGCGATAATGTCGCGCCGCTGGTGGCTGAAATCACCGCCGCCCTGCGGGGACGCATCGCCTTTGAAATCGTCTACGTCGACGACCAGTCACGCGACGACACGCTGGCGATGCTGCAGGCGCTGAAGGCCCAGACGCCGGAACTGCGCGTGCTGCACCATGTCAGCCAGAGCGGGCAAAGCACGGCCGTGCGCAACGGAGTCAAGCATGCGCGGGGCGCGTGGATCGCGACCCTGGACGGTGACGGCCAGAATGATCCAGCCGATATTCCCGGGCTGCTCGACGCGCGTGCGCGGGCTGATGCCAGCGTCAAGCTCTTCGCCGGTTGGCGGGTCAACCGCAAGGACAGCGGCAGCAAGCGCTGGGCCAGCCGCTGGGCCAATGCGATCCGTGCGCGCATGCTGCGCGATGACACGCCGGACACGGGCTGTGGCATCAAGCTGTTCGAGCGCGAGGCCTTCCTGGACCTGCCGTACTTCGATCACATGCATCGCTACCTGCCAGCCTTGATGCAACGTGCCGGCTGGCAGACCACCAGCGTGCCGGTCAACCACCGCCATCGCACCACGGGCGTGTCCAAGTACACCAACCTGGGCCGCGCGCTGGTCGGCATCCGCGACCTGCGCGGCGTGGCCTGGCTGATCACCCGCAGCCGCCGTACTGTCGTGGAAGAAGCCTGATGGAACTGCACTGGCTGGACCAGCCGCTGACCTGGTTGTACTGGACCGGGCTGCATGTGACGGGTTGGAAGCTGATCGGCTATACCGGCGCGCTGATGTTCGGGGGCCGCTGGCTGGTCCAGTTCGTCGCCTCGCGGCGTGCCGGTAAACCGGTGATCCCGCGCCTGTTCTGGTACATGAGCGTGGTCGGCAGCCTGATGACGCTGAGCTACTTTCTGTTTTCGGCCAAGCAGGACTCCGTCGGTGTGCTGCAGAATCTGTTCCCGGCGTTCACTGCCCTGTACAGCCTGAAACTGGATATCGACCACCGCGGCTGGAAGCGCGACAAAGCCGCGCACTGACGGGGCGACGCACACCCCTGCGTCCACCGCCCCTGCGTAGACGTGATCGACGCCATTGCCCGGCACGGGCAGGACATTCGACCCATGTCGCAGGCAGCCAACGGTGCCATGATCGGTGGTCTGCCTTCCCGGGAACCTGTCGCTCGTGAAAAACCGTCTTGCCGTTGCCCTGCTGCTTGCCCTTTCCTCGCCGTTGGCCGTCCATGCCGCCGTGCCCACTGCCACGACCGCGCCGGCCAGCGTCGCCAACGAACGCGCTGCCGATGCCGCGTTCCGCGCTATCTATGAAAAGGAATGGGCCTGGCGCCAGGAGGGCGGCGGTGAAGCCAGCGAAGACGGCGATGCGCCGGCCAGCGCGGCACGGCTGCCCGACGTGGGCCCCGCCGCGCAGCAGGACCGGCTGAAGGTCTGGGACGAGGTGCTTGCGCAGCTGGACCGCACCGACGTCAAGGCGCTGTCCCCGGTGAACCAGGTGAACTTCGCGATCTATCGCGACCAGGTCTTCAACCTGGCCCAGGAAGTGCGCCTGCGGACCTACGAGATGCCGTTCAACTCCGACTCGTCGTTCTGGTCCAACCTGTCCTTCATGGCACGGCGCGAGATGAAGACCGCGCAGGACTACCGCAACTACATCGCCCGCTTGAATGACGTACCGCGCTACTTCGGCCAGCAGACCGACAACATGCGGGCCGGCCTGAAGCGCGGCTTCAGCGTGCCGCGCGCGGTGCTGGATGGACGTGAGGTGGCCATTTCCAACGTTGCCGACCTGAAGGATCCGACCGAATCCCCGCTGTACGCACCGTTCAAGAAGCTGCCCGCCAGCATGCCGCAGGCGGACCAGGCCGCGTTGCAGGCGCAGGCACGCGAGGCGATCAGCGGCAAGGTCATCCCGGCTTTCCAGCAACTGCGTACGTTCTTCCTGCAGGACTACGTGCCGCAGGCGCGCACTACGCTGGCGGCCGAAGCCATGCCCGATGGAAAGGCGTTCTACAAGCAGCAGATCCACGAATACACGACGCTGGACCTGACCCCGGATGCGATCCATCGCATCGGGCTGGATGAGGTGGCACGCATCCAGAAGGAAATGAACGCCATCATCCAGCAGGTCGGTTTCAAGGGCAGCTTCGATGAGTTCCTGACCTTCCTGCGCACCGACCCGCAGTTCTACGCGAAGACCCCGGATGAGCTGCTCCATCGTGCAGCGTGGATCTCCAAGCGCGTGGACGGGGTGATCGGCAAGTACATGACGCTGCCGCGTGCGCGCTTCACCATCGTGCCGGTGCCGCCGGACATCGCGCCGTTCTGGACCGCCGGCCGCGGTGGCATGGGCACTTACTGGTTGAATACCTACAACCTGCCGGCGCGCCCGCTCTACAACCTGCCCGCCCTGACCCTGCACGAATCAGATCCCGGCCATGCGCTGCAGGGTGCGTTGGCCGCCGAACAGGGTGACCTGCCGGCGTTCCGTCGCACCAGCTATATCTCCGCCTACGGTGAAGGCTGGGGGCTGTACTGCGAAAAGCTCGGCATCGAGATGGGCATCTATGAGACCCCTTACGAAGACTTCGGCCGCCTGACCTACGAAATGTGGCGTGCGGCGCGTCTGGTGATCGATACCGGCGTGCACAGCAAGGGCTGGTCACGTGACAAGGCCATTGCCTACCTGCGTGACCACACGGCGCTGAGCGAGCATGAGGTCACCACCGAAGTCGACCGCTACATCTCCTGGCCGGGACAGGCCCTGAGCTACAAGCTGGGTGAGATCGCCATCGTCCGGCTCCGCGCACAGGCCGAACGGGAGCTGGGCGACAAGTTCGACATCAAGGCCTTCCACGACGCCGTGCTGGAACAGGGCTCGGTGCCGTTGCCGGTGCTTGAGCAGCAGATCCGGGCGTTCATCGCAGAGCGCAAGCGCGCATGAGCGATCCACGGTAGCGCCGCAGCAGGGATGCGGCAGCCTTGGGGGGTCACCTCCAAAAGGCTGCCGCATGAACAACGTTCCGGATGATTTCTCCATTCAGTGGCGAACCTTCAGCGTATCGCAGGGGGTCGTGCAGCCCTCGGGCGAGCCACCGGCATGGGCGCCGCTCTCGGTGACCAACGCGCCAGCAATGACCACCACCACGACAATGTGCGGCATGCCGTGCTACCAGGATGGGCTGCGCACCAGTGTCATGGACCTGTTGACCCACGCGGAGCGCAGTACCCTCTACCTGGATTACGCCGTACATTCTTCCGCACTCGCCGATCCGGAGCGCATCATCGCGGTGCGCCCGGACCAGGCCGAGGCTCACCTGACCTACCGGCAGTTGTGCGAGCCGGGAAGCTTCTGCGTGCGTCGTGATGAGGCGGGTAGCTTCGTACTGGTGCATCGTCCGCGGTTGGCTGCGGGAGCAGGTGCGCTGGTGCCGCTGGTGCGTACGCCGCTGGAGTTTTCGGCACCGGGCTGGCGCCTTCATGTACCGGAGACAGCTCGCCCGGCATGGAATGGCGTACGCGATGTGCACTTCACCAGTCTGGACGCGCTGAAAGCGGCGCTGCCGCCCGGCATGAAGGAGGTGACCGGCGCGTCGCTTGGCGATATCGAGGCGACCCATCTGTAGCGGCGCATGCGGTCGCTGCGATTGTGTAACGCCCGATGCGCCCGCTACCCTGCGGGTGATGATCCGTCCACCCCGCCACCGCCGCTTGTTCCTGCTCCGCCTGCTGATGCTGGTGGTGGTGGCGCTGGGTACGGCCGGCGGCGCGCTGGCATCGGCATTGGGTGACCTGCACGAGCTGTCGCACGCGGATCATCCGGCCGTGCCGCATGGCAGTCTGGAAAGCGATAGCGGTCACGACGATGAAGATGTCGGCGACCGGCTGCTGCATGCGCTTGTGCATTGTGGCCATTGCCACGGGCAGGGCGGGCAGCTGCCGATGGGGCACGCTGGCTGGTGCAGCTTGTCTCCCGGCGTCGTTCTGCTTGACGCGGTGTACGACGCCGGCGGGACATCGATGATGCCCGATAGTCTGCTGCGTCCTCCGATCCAGGGCTGATCCACCGCCGGCCCGCAGCCGGTGATCTGATCCCTGATACGTCCTTCGGAGAGACCCCATGTGGAAATGCCTGGCCGCCTTGGCGGCCTTGGCGATGGCACCGTGCGCCCCTGCACAGGTGACGCCGCCCCCTGTCCCGTTGACACTCGATGCCGCCATCGAGCGTGTTGCGCACACCCATCCTGACCTGCGACTTCTGCCCTTGCAGCAGGATGCCGCGCAGGCACGACGCGATGCCGCCGGGCTCGCACCGCCGCTGGTGTTCGGCGCAGACGTCGAGAACGCCCTCGGCACCGGTGACAGCCGCGGTGTCCGCTCACTGGAGACCACCGTGTCGTTGGCAGGCGTGCTGGAGCGAGGAGGCAAGCTGGATGCGCGCCGTGCGGTCGCGCAGGCCAACCTCGATGCACTGGCCCCGCAGCGGGAGATCACCCGCCTGGACATGATGGCGGAGGTGGCACGCCGCTACCTGGCCATTACCGCCGCCGCCGCCCGCGAGCGGATTGCCCGGGATGACATCGAACAGCGTCGGCGCGCGGTGGACGCAGCACAGCGGCGCCTGACCGCCGGTGCGTCACCGGCATCGACCCTGATGACCGCACAGGCCTCCCTCGCGCAGGCAGAGCTGGACCGTGACCGTGCCCTGCAGGAAGCCCAGGCGGCGCGGCTTTCGTTGGCCGCGTTGTGGAACGAGCGCAGCGTTGCGTTCGATGTGGTCAGCGGCGATCCGCTGCAGCTGCCTGCGTTGCAGGATTTCGCCCAATTGGCCGATCTGCTCGAGCGCACACCCGAACTTGCGGTGATCGCCGGCGAACAACGTGTGCGTGAGGCACAGCTGCAGTTGGCGAGTACCCAACTGCGCGGTGACATGTCCTGGCAGCTCGGCGTGCGCCACGACCGGGCCAGCCGCGATGCATCGCTGGTGGGCGGCTTCAGCATCCCGCTGGGCGCTGCACGGCGGGCCGAGCCGGAGATCCGGGCGGCACGCAGCGAACTGGCGATGAGCGCGCTGGAACGTCAAGGGCGCGCGCTTCAGCTGCACGCCACCTTGGCGGAGGCACATGGACGCTACGGCACCGCCAGGCTGGAGGTCACGCGGATGGACAGCGACGTCGTGCCGCAGTTGCGCCGTGCCGAAAAGGCCGCCGAAACCGCATGGCGCGCCGGTGCCATCAGCTATCTCGAATGGTCGCAGCTGCAGGCCATGCGCATCGAAGCGCGGCAGCGCCAGCTGGATGCGGCCCTGGCCGGACAGGCCGCTCTCATTGAAATCCAGAGGCTCACCGGGCAACCGCTGGTTGCCCCTGCCATCCAAGGAACCGCACCATGACCCTGACCCTCACGATGTTGGCGCGCAGCGCGTTGTCGTTGCTGCTGCTTTCCGCGCTTGCCGCGTGCACCGGCAAGGTGGACGACGGGGCCTCGGTTGCGGGCAAGCCCGCGGTGGACCATGACGCAGCGGAAGCACATGACGAAGAAGAGGCACCGGCCACCACCCACATCGCCGCGTCACAGGCGAGGGCAGCGGGCATCGTCACCGCGCCCGCTGCGTCGGGCACGATTGCCGATGAGCACGAAGTGCAGGGCCTGCTGGCACCCGTCGACGGACGCAGCGCCCAGGTCACTGCACGCTTCCCCGGTCCGGTGCGCGCACTACGGGCGAATGTCGGCGACCGCGTACGCGCCGGACAGCCGCTGGCCAGCATCGAAAGCAACCTCAGCCTGTCGACCTACAGCGTAGCCGCCCCTATTTCCGGCGTCGTGCTGTCACGCCAGGTGCAGCTCGGTGCCGTCGCTGCCGAGGGCCAGGTCCTGTTCGATATCGGCGACCTGTCGCAGCTGTGGGTGGACCTCCACATCTTCGGTTCCGACACGCAGCACATCACCGCGGGCGTGCCGGTCACGGTGACCCGCATGACCGACGGTGCCAGCCAGACCGTCACCCTGGAACGCGTGCTGCCCGGCACCGCGACCGCCAGCCAGAGCACGGTCGCCCGCGCCCTGATCGACAACGCGGACGGCCTGTGGCGGCCCGGCGCGGCCGTGCGGGCGCGCATCGTGGTGGCGAGCACCCCGGCGCCCATCGTCGTCCCGCTGACCGCGCTGCAGACGCTGGACGGTGGCGACGTGGTATTCGTGCGCGACGGCGACACCTACACCGCACGCCCCGTGCAGCTGGGCGCGCGCGATGCCCGCCAGATCGCGGTGACCGATGGACTGCGCGCAGGCGAGCAGGTCGTGGTCGAGCAGAGCTACACGGTGAAGGCGGACATCGGCAAGGCGGCGGCGGCCCATGAGCATTGAACCGTCTCTCGATGGCACCCCGCACGGCCTGCTGGAGCGCCTGGTCCGCGGCGCCATTGCCCAGCGCTGGCTGATGATGGGGCTCACCCTGGCCTTGGTACTGGTCGGAACATGGAGCTTCAGCAGGCTGCCGATCGATGCCACCCCGGACATCACCAACGTACAGGTGCAGGTCAACACGGCCGCGCCGGGCTATTCGCCGCTGGAGAGCGAGCAGCGCATCACCTATGCCATCGAAACCGCGATGGCCGGCTTGCCGGCACTGGACCAGGTGCGCTCGTTGTCGCGCTATGGGCTGTCCCAGGTCACCGTGGTGTTCGAAGACGGCACCGATCTGTACTTCGCCCGCCAGCAGGTGGCCGAACGTCTGCAACAGGTCAAGTCGCAGCTGCCGGAGGGAGTGGATCCGCAGCTGGGTCCGATCGCCACGGGCCTGGGCGAGATTTTCATGTACACCCTGGATGCGGCGCCCACGGCCCGCAAGCCTGACGGGACGGCGTACACCGCCACCGATCTGCGCACCCTGCAGGACTGGGTGATCCGGCCGCAGCTGCGCAACGTGCCGGGCGTCACCGAGGTCAACACCATCGGCGGTTTCCAGCGTCAGGTCCACGTCACCCCGGATCCCGCGCGCCTGCGCGCGCTGGGCTTCACCATGGACGACGTGGTCGCCGCCGTGCAGGCCAACAACCAGAACGTCGGTGCTGGCTACATCGAGCGCAATGGCCAGCAGTTCCTGGTGCGCATACCGGGGCAGGTCGCCAACCTGGACGAGATCGGCGACATCGTGCTGGACCGCCGGGAAGGCGTGCCGATCCATGTGCATGACGTGGCGCGCGTGGCCGAAGGCGCAGAGCTGCGCAGTGGTGCGGCCACCCAGAACGGCCACGAAGTCGTGATGGGAACCGTGGTGATGCTGGTCGGCGGCAACAGCCGTGACGTGGCGCAGGCCGCTGCGGCGAAGCTGGCGCAGGCACAACGCAGCCTGCCTGATGGGGTCACCGTGACCGCCAGCTATGATCGCACCGCGCTGGTGGACCGCACCATCCATACCGTGGCGAAGAATCTGCTGGAAGGCGCGTTGCTGGTCATCGTGGTGCTGTTCCTGCTGCTCGGCAACTTCCGGGCCGCGCTGATCACCGCGGCGGTGATTCCGCTGTCGATGCTGTTCACCCTGACCGGCATGGCCCGCGGCGGTGTGTCCGCGAACCTGATGAGCCTGGGCGCATTGGACTTCGGCTTGATCGTGGATGGTGCCGTGATCATCATCGAAAATTGCCTGCGTCGCTTCGGCGAACGCCAGCACGCACTGGGCCGCGACATGACCGCCGCCGAGCGCTTCGACGAGACCGCACGCGCTACCGCCGAGGTCATCCGCCCCAGCCTGTTCGGCCTGGGCATCATCACTGCCGTGTACCTGCCGATCTTCGCCCTGACCGGCGTCGAAGGAAAAATGTTCCACCCGATGGCGATCACCGTGGTGCTGGCACTGACCGGGGCGATGCTGCTCTGCCTGAGCTTCGTACCGGCGGCCATCGCGCTGTTCCTGGGCGGAAGGGTCCAGGAAAAAGAGAACCGGGTGATGGCCTGGTTGCGGCGACGCTACCACCCCCTGCTGGACCGGGTGCTGCAGCACGCGGGCTGGGTGATGGCCGGTGCGTTGGTGCTGATCGTGGGATGTGGTGTGCTGGCGACCCGGCTGGGGAGCGAGTTCGTACCCAGCCTCGACGAAGGCGATGTCGCGATGCATGCCATGCGCATACCGGGTACCAGCCTGAGCCAGTCCGTGCAGATGCAGGTGCAGATCGAAACGCGCCTGCTGCAGTTCGCAGAGGTGGAGAAGGTGTTCTCGAAGATCGGCACCCCCGAAGTCGCGTCCGATCCGATGCCTCCGTCCGTGGCCGATACCTTCGTGATGATGAAAGACCGCAGCGAATGGCCCAACCCGCGCAAATCGCGGGCCGCCCTGCTGGGCGAACTGGAAGCGGCGGTGGAACAGCTGCCGGGCAACAACTACGAGTTCACCCAGCCCATCCAGATGCGCATGAACGAGCTGATCTCGGGGGTGCGCGCGGATGTGGCCGTGATGGTCTACGGCGATGATCTGGACACGCTGGTGCAGCTCGGGAAACGCATCGAGAAGCAGGTTGCAGCGATACCGGGGGCAGCGGATGTACGTCTGGAAGAGACCAGTGGCTTGCCGTTGCTGACCGTACTGCCCGATCGCCAGGCGCTGGCGGGGTACGGGCTGAATCCTGGGCAGGTACAGTCCACCGTTGCGACGGCGGTAGGGGGCCAGGTGGCCGGCCAGCTGTTCGAAGGTGACCGCCGCTTCGACATCGTCGTGCGGCTTCCGGAAGCGCTGCGGCAGGACCCGGCTGCCCTCGCCGACCTGCCCATATCCCTGGAGGCCGCACTCGCTGGCGGCAACGCGGATGAGCTGAGCCGGGGTGTCGGTGCGGCCGGTCGCGGGCCACGGACCGTGCCGCTGCGGGAACTGGCGCGCATCGAGACCAGTGAGGGACCGAACCAGATCAATCGTGAGAATGGCAAGCGACGCATCGTGGTGACGGCCAACGTGCGCGATCGTGACCTGGGCAGCTTCGTCGCCGATCTGCAGGCCGCGGTCACCGCGCAGGTGCCGCTGCCGACCGGGTACTGGATCGACTACGGCGGCAGTTTCGAGCAGCTCATATCGGCCAGCCAGCGCCTGGCGGTGGTGGTGCCGGTCACCCTGGTACTGATCTTCGCGATGCTGTTCTGGGCGTTCGGTTCGGGTCGCGATGCCGTGGTGGTGTTCAGTGGCGTACCGCTGGCGTTGACCGGCGGTGTGCTGGCGTTGGCCGCACGGGGCATGCCGATGTCGATATCCGCGGGCGTCGGCTTCATCGCGCTGTCCGGCGTGGCGGTGTTGAACGGTCTGGTGATGATCAGCTTCGTTCGCCAGTTGCGCGCGCAGGGCATGCCGCTGAGCGAGGCCGTACGCGAAGGCGCGCTGGGACGCCTGCGACCGGTGCTGATGACGGCGCTGGTGGCCTCGCTGGGTTTCGTGCCGATGGCCTTCAATGTGGGTGCCGGTTCGGAAGTGCAGCGTCCGCTGGCCACCGTGGTGATCGGTGGCATCGTGTCGTCCACGCTGCTGACCCTGCTGCTGTTGCCGGTGCTGTACCGCTGGCTGCACCGCAACGAACGGTAGTGACCCGAAGGTAGAGCCGACTTCAGTCGGCTTCCAAAAACGCAGGGTAGAGCCGACTTCAGTCGGCTTCCAAAAGTGCAGCCGACTGAAGTCGGCTCTACCCGTTCCAGTCGGTTCCGCGCGCCTCAACGCGCGGGCTGGCTGTCCGGCACCCTGGCGATCACCTTGATTTCAAACTGGAAGCCATACAGCCAGGTCACGCCAATCCCTGTCAGGGTGGGGTAGGGCGCCTCGCCCCAATACTCCGGCACGATCGCCCAGGCTTTTTCGAAGTTCTTTTCCGGGTCGACGATGAACACCGTCACGTCGACCACGTCATCAAAGGTGCACCCGGCCGCAGACAGCACGGCATTGAGGTTGTCGAAGGCGCGGCGCACCTGATCTTCCAGCACGGGCTCGGGTGAGCCGTCCTCGCGGCTGCCCACCTGGCCAGACACGAACAGGAAGCCATTGGCCCGTACGGCAGGGGAATAATGATTACGGTCGTAAAGGGCCTGGCGGCCAGCGGGAAAAACGACATCACGGATCATGGAAGGGCTCCAGCAGGATCGCTGCACGGCGCAGCGGGGATGCCTGCATGCTGGACCGCTTCGTGTGCTGGATAAACCGTCCAATCACGCCTAGATTGTTCGGCATAACCGACAGATACAGGCCGCCATGGACCGTTTCGACGCAATGCGCGCCTTCGCCCGGGTGTCGAAACTGGCAGCTTCACCAAGGCAGCGCACACCCTGCAGGTGGGGCGTACCCGGGTCACCGAACTGGTGCAGCAGCTGGAAACGCACCTGCGCGTGCGCCTGCTCAACCGCACCACCCGGCGGCTCAACCTGACCGCGGAAGGGGAGGCGTACTACCCTCGCGTGGTCGGCCTGCTGGCTGAACTGGAGGCGGTCGAGGGGAGTCTCTCCACCGCCACGGCGGCACCGCGCGGACGGCTGCGCATCGACGTGCCCAGCCCGTTCGCCCGGCTGCTGCTGGTACCGGCGCTGCCGGACTTCCACGCGCGCTATCCGGACATCGAGCTGCATATCGGGGTCAGTGACCGCGAGGTGGACCTGATCGGTGACAGCGTGGACTGCGTGATCCGCGGCGGCACGCCGGACGACCTGTCGCTGGTCGCCCGCCCCCTCGGTGCGCTGCCCTTGGCGGTGTATGCCAGTCCGGACTACCTGCAAAGCCATGGCACGCCGACGCATCCGCGGGACCTCGACGGGCCGCACCACCTCACCGTCGGCTTCCTGCGCCCGCGCACCGGACGCACCCGCCGTTTCATCCTGCAGCGCGGTGATGAACGGATGGACGTGCAGGGCCGTCACGTGATCGCTCTGGACGATGGCGATGCGTATCTCGCTGCTGGCCTGGCGGGTCTGGGCATCGTCTGCGTGCCCGTCTACATGGCGGCCCCTCATGAGGGACGTACTGAACTCGTGCGCCTGTTCGATGACTGGCACCTGCAGGCGATACCGATGCATGTGATGTTTCCGCCCAACCGGCACGTCAGTCACCGCCTGCGCGTGTTCATCGAGTGGGTGACGCAGATGATGGCACCCGGCACGACGGGCTGAACTGACGGGATGCGTTGCCTCCTGCCTTCCGCGCTGCTCGCGCGTGCGGTGCGACAGCGATGCACGTATCCGACAGCCATCGCAGCGCCGCACGGCGACCTCGACGGGTTTGCCTGCTGCAGCGGCTGCGGTGGGTTGCCATGCTGGGTCGGCACCCTGCATCGGCACGCACATGCACATCCAGTCTCTCCGCATCCGCAATTTTCGTTCCATCCAGGACATCAGCGTTTCATTGCTCGGACCGGGTGATGCGCCAGACGGGACAGCGCTGGCCAACGTCAACGTTCTGCTGGGGGTGAACGGCGCCGGCAAATCGAGTGTCCTGCGCGCCATCGCATTGAGTGTGCTCGCCCCGGTGCTTGAACGCGGCGCAGGGTTCTTTCCCGATGGCTTGGTGCGGACCCCTCGCGCAGGCACGGACGGCAAGGCAGGCGTCCCACGCCGTGCACCGCTGGTGGCCACGCTGGATACGGCGGTGTGGATTGACGCGCAGGATGGCGCACTCGGCGGCGATTCGGCGAGCGTGGCGTTGACGATGCAGGCGAAGGTCGAGCAGGTCGGTGATTCGGAAGTGCTGCAGTGGATTCCACCCGACGATCCGCACGTGGCACGCGAGGTCCGTGAGCTCCAGGACACACGGCAGACCAGTGCCTTCTTCCTGGTGGGCTACGGTGCGACCCGGCGTGTTGAACACGATCACGATGCAGACCCGGCGCAGCGTTTCAAGACCCGCGCCCCGCGCTACGAGCGCGTGGCGGGCTTGTTCGAAGACCATCACAGCATGGTGCCGTTGTCTGCCTGGTGGCCCGCTTATGCCACGCAGAATCCAGGCCGCGGCAAGCAGGTGATCAACCTGATGAACCGGTTGTTGCCCGAATCGTGCTGCATGCACGCGGCTGGAGAAAACAGGGGCGATACGGAAGCGCCTGGCTTCAGCATGCACGGCGTCCACGTCCCATTCCGCGCGCTGTCGGACGGCTATCGCGCGTATATCGGCTGGATCGGCGACATGCTGTACCACCTGTGCATGGGTGCGCCCTCAGGCCGCAAGCTGGTGGACAACCGCGGGGTGGTGCTGATCGACGAGATCGACCTGCACCTGCATCCGGATTGGCAACGTTCGTTGCTGCCCACGCTGTCGCGCGCCCTGCCCAACATCCAGTTCATCGTCACGACGCACAGCCCCTTGGTGGTGGGCTCGTTGCAGCCGCAGAACCTGCTGGTCCTCGACGAAAGCGATGACGACGGCGCCCAGTGCCGCCGCCTGCCCGAACAGGTGCACGGGCGCAGTGCGGAACAGGTGCTGCTCAGCCCCTACTTCGGCTTGGCGTCCACCCGCGCACCGGGCGTGGCGGACCGGCTGGAACAGTTGAGGCGCGCAAGCGAGGCGGGGGATCTGCGCGCTGCGGCCGACTATCTGCACCTGCTGTCTTCCGGAGCGCTGTGAGCATGATACGGATCGAGACCGAAACCGACGTCCTGTACGCTGCCATTGCCGCCCATCGGCCGTCGTGGCTGGCCAGGGCCAAGAGCAGGAAAGCGATGTATCGGCGTACAGGACGCTACGTGGAAGGGCAGGACTTCTGGGGCGAGATAAAAGACATCTACATCGAACTGCAGCACGAGAAATGCGCGTACTGCGAGACCCGTCTGGCCGGCAGGGAGCTGAGCAGCAAAGTGCATGAGGTAGAGCATTTCAGGCCCAAGTCGCGGGTGAAGACGTGGCCGCCGGCGACCGGAAAGGGCGCCGTGGGCTTCGTGCCGCCGTGCCGGTTGGGGCGGGCCAGCCGACGTGGCTACTACCTGCTCGCCTACCATCCGTTGAACTACGTCATCGCCTGCACGCGCTGCAACTCGACCTTGAAGGCGGATTACTTCCCGGTCCGCCGGGCGCGCAGCACGCGCGCTGCTCATCCGGACACCGCCATGGCCGAAGATCCGCTGCTGATTTATCCCCTCGGCCATCTGGATGTCGATCCGGCGAGCCTGATCCGTTTTGCGGGTGTGCTGGCTGTGCCGCGGCATGACCGGGGACGGGATTTCGAACGCGCACTGGTGACCATCGCGTTCTTCCAGCTCAACCATCAGGACCTGTGCAGTCGCCGCGCGCGCTTGATTGGAGCGCTGTGGCTTTCATTGCGTACCAGGGACACGCCCGGACTGCCCGCCCTGTTGATTCAGTACCACCAGCAAGCCGTGGACGCCGCACAGGCCGCTGCGGGAGAGTTCGCGGCCTGTGCGCGGGATTTCGTCGCACTGCATGCCACCGATCCTGCGCTGGCCGACCAACTCGGTGAAGCCGCCGTCGCCATGAGCTGGTGAACACGCGTCTAGCCCCTGGCGCCGAGCCACCCTCGGCGGAATCCGTCCGGCGATGCGATGTCGGATACAGGCCACGCTGCGCGCTCGCCGAGCATGGCTCGGCGCTACCGGGCTGGCGGCACATCTTTGTAGCGCCGAGCCACGCTCGGCGGAATCCGTCCGGCGATGCGATGTCGGATACGGGCCGCGCTGCGCGCTCGCCGAGCATGGCTCGGCGCTACCGGGCTGGCGGCACATCTTTGTAGCGCCGAGCCACGCTCGGCGGATGCGTTCGGCGGTGCGATGTCGGATACAGGCCGCGCTGCGTGCTCGCCGAGCACGGCTCGGCGCTACCGGGCTGTGGGGAGGGCCGCCTGTATCGCGGCCACCGCGTGGCCCACGCCGTCTTCGCCTGCCATTCGCTGGCCCAACGCAGCGGCGCGTGTGTGCGTTTCGGCCTGTTCGACGAAGGCCAACGCTTCCGCCAGCGATGCAGCGGTTAGTCGCTTCGCCGACAGCGCGCGTGGGGCCACGCGCAGGCGGTGCAGGCGATCTGCCCAGAAGAACTGGTCGGCCGCGAAGGGCATCACCATCGACGGCACGCCCGCCCGGCAGGCCGAGTGTGTGGTGCCGCTGCCGCCGTGGTGAATCACCAGCGAGGTGAGCGGAAACAGCTTTTCGTGGGGCACCGCGTCGATCACATGGACGCTGGACGGCAACGCCACCTGTGGCATGCCGGACCAGCCAGGCGACAACAGCACGCGTCGCCCATCCAACATGCGCAGCAGCGCGGTCAGCACGGCCTCACGATCAAAGCCGGTCATGCTGCCGAAGCCGACATACACCGGACGCTCGCCGTCATCGAGAAACGCCTGCAAGGCCGCATCCGGTGCCCATTCCAGCGTCTCCGGCATCCGCCATTGCCCGCAGATCCGATGGTCGGACGGCCAGTCCGGCGGAGCCGGCACCAGACTGGGGGAAATACCATAGAGCATCGGCACGTCCGTCCACGGGCTGCGTCGTGGAGGTCGATCCAGCACTGCCCGGCGCGCGTCGTTGATCGGGCCGCGGAACTGCCGCCAGATCAGCTGGTTGACCAGCCGATAGCTCGCCCGGTTGAGCAGCGCCGGGGTCCAGCCCGGTGGCAGGAACGGCGAAGGAAACGCGCCGGTGGGCGTGATCGGGATCATGCCGGTGCCGATCAGGGGAAGGCCATGGTGTTCCGCCACGCTCATGCCGACGAAGGCCGCCAGCCCGCCGGTCAGCACGGCATCGCAGTCCTTGGCCACTGCATCGGCCTGACACATCCAGGCCCCGACATGGCGCTGGGCCATCCGTGCCAGTCCCCGGCTGGCGGCGCGCGGGCTGTTGCCGCGGGCGAGCAGCGCCACCACTTCTTCGTGGATGTCGCCGTCGAGTGCCGCATGGGGCACACCCAGCTGACGTGCGCTGCCCAGCGTGCTGCCATCCGCGAGCAGCATCACCTCGTGGCCGGCGTCCATCAGGCCTCGGCAGAGCAGGGTCAGCGGGCGGGTATCGCCTTCGGTACCGTAGGTGAGTGCGAGCAGTTTCATGGGGCTCTGTGTAGCAGGCGCCGGGGCAGGGCGCTGTGTACCGGCCCGATCCCTGAGGGGTGGCCCGGAGCGCGCTTGCGCCAAGGTCCCGTTCGCGGCATACTTCGCGGCTCGCTGTGTCCGGTTGATTCCGGGCGGCGGGGCCGGGAACACGTCCTCCGGTCCGCCCAGGTCAGCGTAACCCTTTGATTCTCTTGACGTGTGGTGGGCAACCATCGAGGCCGCCGTCGCCCGGGCTACGGGCTGACAACAACTACTATCGAGGTGCGCAATGTCCCGCGTATGCCAAGTTTCCGGCAAGCGAGTGCAGACGGGTAACAACGTCTCGCACGCCAACAACAAGACCCGTCGTCGTTTCCTGCCCAACCTGCACGAGCGCCGCTTCTGGGTTGCCAGCGAGAACCGCTGGGTCAAGCTTCGTGTTTCCGCGCATGCACTGCGCACCATCGACAAGAACGGTATCGACTCCGTTCTGGCTGAGCTGCGTGCGCGCGGCGAAAAGGTCTGAGGAGTAAATCATGGCAGGCAAGCGCGACAAGATCCGTCTGATTTCGACGGCCGGTACCGGCCACTTCTACACGACGGACAAGAACAAGAAGAACACCCCCGGGAAGATGGAATTCCTGAAGTACGATCCGGTCGTGCGCAAGCATGTCCCGTACAAGGAAGGCAAGATCAAGTAATCCTTGCGGATTACGGGTCTCCCCGAAGAAAGAACCCGCCGCGAGGCGGGTTTTTTTTTGCCTCCTTGCCGCCCGTGCCAGAATGCAGGTCGATGTTCCGACGGGCGATGCGATGCTGTTCGAGTGGATGCTGGGGTCATGGTTGTTGCTGCTGGACTGGTTGATCCGGCTGGCGGCGCTGTTCTGGATCCCCACCCGCACCACCCCGGGCGCAGCGCGCAGTTGGCTGCTGCTGGTGGGCTTCGTGCCGTTGCTGGGCCTGCCCCTGTATCTGCTGTTCGGCCATCCGTGGCTGTCCGCCGAGCGCGTGCGGCGTCAGGCCGAGGCCTCGCAGGTGATCCGCGAGGAACAGGCGCTGCAGGCCGCGCTGCGCTGGCAACCCTGCCCGGACACCGCGGTGGCCGAGGTGGTGCCGCTGGTGGAGCGCCAGGGCGACTTCATGCCGGTGCATGGCAATGCGCTCGACCTGCTGACCGGGTATGACGAGTCGCTGACCCATCTGATCGCCGACATCGACCAGGCCGAAGAGCGCGTGCACCTGCTGTACTACCTGATGTTCGATGATCGGGTCGGCGAGGCCATCGTGGAAGCGCTGCAGCGTGCCGCCGCGCGTGGCGTGCACTGCCGGTTGCTGCTGGACGCGGTGGGTGCCAAACGCGGCCTGCGCGCGTACCGCAAGCGCCTGCTGGCGCGCGACATCGACGTGCGCGCGATGTTGCCGGGTGGCCTGCGTTGGCGCCGCAGCGGACGCATGGATCTGCGCAACCACCGCAAGATCGCGGTGATCGACAACAAGGTCGGCTACATCGGCTCGCAGAACCTGGCCGATGCCGGTTTCGTGCCGGGCCATCCGAACCGGGAACTGGTGGCGCGCGTGCGCGGCCCCGCCGTGGCCCATCTGGAAGCGGTGTTCGCCAGCGACTGGTACATGGAAACCGGCCAGCGCCTGGACGTGATGGCCGATGTGCCGGTATGCACCGAGGACATCGCCACCCAGCTGCTGCCCAGCGGACCGGCGTATCCGTTCAGCAACGCACGCGATGCGGTCAACGCGCTGATCCACCTCGCCCGCCGCCGCATCGTGCTGGTAACGCCGTACTTCGTGCCTGATGAAGCCACGCTCAGTGCCCTGCGCATCGCAGCGCTGTCCGGCGTGGATGTGCAGCTGATCGTATCGGCCAGCAGCAATGCCGTGCTGACCGCCTGGGCGCAGGAGGCGTACTACGATGAACTGCTGCGCAGTGGCGTGCGCATCGCGTTGTACGAGCCCCACTTCCTGCATGCCAAGCACTTGAGCGTTGACGAGGACATCGCCTTGCTGGGGTCGATCAATCTCGATATTCGCTCGTTCGCGCTGAATGCCGAGATCGGCCTGCTGTGCTACGACCGCAAGATCGTGCGCCAGCTGCTGGACATCGAAGCGGAATACCTGCGCCACTCCCGCCCACTGGAACTGGACCAGTGGCGCAGGCGTGCCGCCTGGCGTCGCAGCCGTGAAGGCATCGCCCGCCTGGCCGACGCGCTCATGTAAAGGCAGCCCGCTGCCCATCGCCTACAATCGAGTCATGAACGATCAAGCGCATCCACACCGCATCGACCTGGCCATCATCGGGGGCGGCGCCGCCGGCGTGATGGTCGCCCTGCAGGCGCTTCGCCATGCGCGCCACCCGCTGCAGCTGCAGCTGTTCGAGCCCGCTTCCACGCTGGCCGAAGGCATCGCCTACGCCACCCGCGTGCCGCAGCACCTGCTCAACGTACCGGCCGGGCGGATGAGCGCGCTGCCGGACCAGCCGGCGGACTTCGTCGAGTATCTGCGCGCGGTGGCGGCCTATCCGCAGGATGACGACGCAACCCTCGCCACCCGCTTCGTCTCGCGTCATCACTACGCGGCCTACCTGCGGCAGCGTCTGTCCGAGGCGCAACAGACCAGCGTCGCGCAGCTTGAGGTGGTGCAGCAGCCGATACTTGCGCTCCGTCGTGCCGACGATGGGCTCCAGCTGCAGTTCGGCGACGGGCGTACGGCGATCGCGCGGCAGGTTGTCCTGGCCTGCGGCAACAGCGTCCGCCCGATGCCCGTGGCCGGTGCCGATGCCCTGCCGCACGAGCAGGTCGCAGAAGCCTGGGACTACGATGGCGTGCGCCTGCTGGCGGGTGACGACGCGATCGGCATCATCGGCTCCGGGCTGAGCATGGTGGACAGCGTGTTGGCCCTGTCGGCGGCGGGGCAGACCGGTGTGATCCATGTGTTCTCCCGCCACGGCCTGCTGCCCCTGCCGCATGCGCATGGCGCCGCAGCGGAGTTCGACCCGCAGCCCTTGCTCGCCCTGTCGCTGCGCGGCCGCATGCGTGCTCTGCGCCAGCACGCCCGCGATGCGGCCGCGCGTGGCATTCCCTGGCAGAGCGTGATGGAACGCATCCGTCCGCTCGGCCAAGCGCTGTGGCAAAGCCTGGATGCTGCCGACCAGCGCCGCTTCCTGCGCCACGTTGCGCGGCAGTGGGATGTGCATCGGCACCGGATCGATCCCGATGTACACGCCCACCTGCGCGACGCGATGCGCGACGGGCGCCTGCTGCAGCACCGTGCGCGGCTGCGGGGCGTGGTGGAAACCGAAGACGGCCTGCAGCTGGCGGCGCACAGCGCCCAGGACACGCTGCGGCATTGGCACCTTGGTGCCCTGGTCAACGCCACGGGCGTGGAGACGCGTGCCGATGGCCTGCGCAATCCCCTGCTGCGGCAGCTGCTCGCCGAGGGGTTGGCGCGGCCCGGTCCGCACGGACTGGGTGTGGACAGCGCGCCGCAGGGTGACCGGCTGCTCGATGCAGACGGCACGGCCCACGCGGATATCGCCGTGCTCGGCAGCCTGCGCATAGGCACCCTGTGGGAGAGCCTGGCCGTGCCTGAACTGCGTCAGCAAGCGCAGAACGCCGCGCGTCACGCCGTGCAGGAGCTCGAAGCAGCGATGCCGTAAAATGGGGGCATGGATGTCTCCCACTTGCTTGATGGCCTGAACCCGGCCCAGCGCGATGCCGTTTCCGCCCCTCCCGGCCACCACCTGGTGCTGGCCGGTGCCGGCTCCGGCAAGACGCGCGTACTGACCCACCGCATTGCGTGGCTGCACGAAGTATTCGGCGTGCCGACCCATGGCATCTTCGCGGTGACCTTCACCAACAAGGCCGCCGGCGAGATGCGGCACCGCATCGACGCGCAGCTGCCCAATGGCAGTCGCGGCGCGTGGATCGGCACCTTCCACGGACTGGCCAACCGCCTGCTGCGCCTGCATTGGGCGGACGCCAAGCTGCCCGATTCCTTCCAGGTGATGGATTCGGATGACCAGCTGCGGCTGGTCAAGCGGGTCGTGCAGGCGCTTGAACTGGATGATGGCAAGTACCCGCCCAAGCAGATCGCCTGGTGGATCAACGAGCAGAAGGACGAGGGCCGGCGGCCGCAGCACATCCAGCCCGAGCCGCATGACGCGTGGCTGGACACCATGCGCCAGGCCTACATCGAGTACCAGGCGCGCTGCGACCGCGCCGGCCTGGTCGACTTCGCCGAGCTGCTGCTGCGCGCCCACGAGCTGCTGCGTGACAACCCGGCCCTGCTGGCCCATTACCGCGCTCGCTTCCGCGAGATACTGGTCGACGAATTCCAGGACACCAACTCCATCCAGTACGCCTTCGTGCGGGTGCTGGCGGGCGACACCGGACATGTCTTCGTGGTCGGTGACGATGACCAGGCGATCTACGGCTGGCGCGGTGCCAAGGTGGAAAACGTGCAGGGGTTCCTGCGTGATTTCCCCGGCGCGCAGACCATCCGCCTGGAGCAGAACTACCGGTCCACCGCCAACATCCTCGGCGCCGCCAACGCGGTCATCGCGCACAACCCGGACCGCATCGGCAAGGAGCTGTGGACCGACAGCGGCGACGGTGACCCGATCGATCTGTACGCGGCCTACAACGAGATGGACGAGGCGCGCTACGTCGTCGAACGCGCACGTCAGTGGGTGCGCGATGGCGGCAGCCACGGCGAAGTGGCGGTGCTCTACCGCAGCAATGCGCAGTCGCGCGCGCTGGAAGAAGTCCTGCTGAGCGAGCAGGTGCCTTACCGCGTTTATGGTGGCATGCGTTTCTTCGAGCGCGCGGAAATCAAGGACGCGTTGTCTTACCTGCGGCTGCTGTCCAATCGCAACGACGACGCAGCGTTCGAGCGCGCGGTCAACACGCCCACGCGCGGCATCGGCGATCGCACCCTCGACGAAGTGCGCCGCGAAGCGCGCGCGCAGGGTATTTCGCTCTGGGAAGCCACCATGCTGGTCACCCAGGGCAGCGCGCTGGCCGGGCGTGCACGCAACGCACTGGCCGGTTTCCTGATGCTGGTCAACGAACTGCAGGCGCAGACCGCAGAGATGACGCTCGCCGAGCGCATCGACCACGTGCTGTCGCGCTCGCTGCTTCGCGAACACTGGAGCAAGGAAAGCCGCAACGCGCTGGATTCGGAGTCCCGCACCGACAACCTCGACGAACTGGTCTCGGTGGCGTCGCGCTTCGTGCGTCGTGCCGATGATGTCGAGGAAGTCGAAGACATGGACGAGCTGGTCGCCTTCCTCGCCTATGCAGCGCTGGAGGCGGGTGAAGGCCAGGCACAGGCCAATGAAGACGGCGTACAGCTGATGACGCTGCACTCGGCCAAGGGGCTGGAATTCCCGCTGGTGTTCCTGGCCGGCATGGAAGATGGCTTGTTCCCGAGTGCGCGCTCGCTGGAAGAAAGCGGGCGCCTGGAAGAAGAGCGTCGGCTTGCCTATGTGGGCATCACCCGCGCACGGCAGAAGCTGGTGCTCTGCTACGCCGAATCACGGCGCATCCATGGCCAGGACAACTACGGTGTGCCATCGCGGTTCCTGCGCGAGATCCCGCGTGAATTGCTCCATGAAGTGCGGCCGAAGGTGCAGGTGTCACGGCCTTCTTCGCTGGGCGCCAGCCGCAATGCCGGCCACGCGTCGCTGGACGTGCCGCCGATGAAGCTGGGCACGCTGGTCACGCATCCGAAGTTCGGCGAAGGCATGGTCACTGATTACGAAGGCAGCGGTTCGCACGCGCGCGTGCAGGTCGAGTTCGCTGACGCCGGTAGCAAGTGGTTGGTGATGGCGTATGCGAATCTGACGGCGGCATGACACCCGCGCAGCGGCCCGGTGGATTTATTTGATGAATCGAAGGCGGCGTTTGTGAAAGCCGGTGGCGATTCACACCTGCATTGTGTCCCGCCGTAAACGCCGGAACTGTCCATGCTATCGCCCACCCGCGCCGCCGCGGCTGCTCATGCTCCCCACCCGTCTGTGAGACAGGAGCAGGAGCCAACCGCAGGCCCGTCATCGGCTCCCCATCAGGTGGCCAATGCGGCGGCGCTGCCACGAAACGCACCGCCCATCCTCGATCTCACCGGTGCGAAAGCCATCAAGTGGCAGGGCGCCGGTAGTGGAGCGGCGATAAGGATCGAACTCAATCGCGAACAGTGGCGGGTAAAGCAGAGCGATTGCAGTGCGCAGGAAGTAGCGATGGCCAAGCTGTTCCAGCTGACCGGCCTGACTGTGCCGGAAACCGCGCTGGCCAGCCCGCTCAGCACGCAGGCCGGTGCCGCGCCCAGCGTCGCGTCGCGCTTTGAGGAAGCGTTCTATGACCTCGGCACATTTCTCACCACAGAGCACGCGCTGGCACGGGTAAGCAAAAACGATCCGCAAGCCGCGCAGCGTTATTCCGCACTGCAGCTCGCGCATCAGGATGCGACCGCAGCATGTGGCCAGTTGCTTGCACAGGCCAACGTTGCCCAGCCATGGGAGTTGCCCCCTGAGCTGCATGCGGCACATGCCAAATCTGATAAGGCACGCTTCGACGCGCTGGAGCGCATGAACCGTATGCTGCCCACTGCGCTGCGCTGTGAACAGCTGCGTCACTATGTTGCCTCTCGCTGGCTGGCCAACTGGGATCAGCTGAACTACCGGATGGAGAATTTCGGCTACACGATGCGTAATGGTGAGCCAGTGGGAATGAGCCTGGACTTCGGTGCCTGCGGACCGCTGGGTTTCCGCAACCTGCGCACCGGCGTGATGATGCCCAAAGAGGCGAGCAAGGATGTGGCGATCTGCCAGCGACCGCCGTCCCTGTTCCCGATGCCACCTGCCTTCAAGGTCTACGCAGATGAATTCGATGCAATGGGCTGTGACCCCGGCCCGCTGCACGACACACTGCGCTGGCCGTACGGTTTCCAGTCTGAAACCATTGCCGAGCTTTTCCGTCCGCCAGCGGACCCCGATTCGGCCGTCTGCGACACCTTGGCTGAGATGGGGTACAGGCTCTCGCTGATTCCCGAAATGGCCATCGGCGCGGTGACCGAAACGTACTGGCAACCACCGGCACAAGCGCGACCCAACGCATGGCCCGATCCTTCAGTACTTACCGTGCTGTTGAGCGAGCGCCGTGACGCGATGCTGAGGCGATTCGACAGTGTGCAGCTGGTGGACTGGGTCCAGGCAGATCCCACACGTGCGCAGCGGGTGAGAAAGGAGATGTCCGAGGCGATGCAGCCCCTGATGCAGACTTCAACGGGCTACGACGCAGAACGCATGATCGAGGCCCGACACGAAGCGCTGCTACGCACTGTCGAGCCCTGCGCGGTGCCGACGCTCAACAGCATGCATCGCGAAATTCGTTCGTTGCAGGCGTTCCATAATGCGGTGAGCCGATTGGGCGACGGGCTTACTACAGGTGACGACAAGGTGGTCAGCGCAGCCGCCGCCGAGCTCATGTCACCGGATGTGTATCAGTCACTGCTGCAGAGTCTGGATTTTGGGCCTGGCTACCAGCCACATAGCGTCGCTGCGTTCACCGCCAACCAGGACTGGCTGCTGCTGATGCGCAAGCTGGTACAAGAGCGGCGAGTCGATGCGAAGGCGGTGGCTGCGTTGCTGATGACGCCGATAGAGTACGCTGCCTATCCCGCCAGTGTCGGCTTTCATACTGTCGACCGTCCCGAGGTAGGCATGGCCTTCATCCAGTTGCTGGAAGCGCTGATTGAAGTCCCCAACGGCGTGACGCGCGAGGTGATACGCGCTCAGCTGCTGAAAGCCAAGCAGCCCGGGACAGCCAACTACTTTTCGGCGCTGCTGCAGTCCGACGCGGCGCAAGGCTGGATCGACCGCCTCAAGGCTTCGCAGTTGTGGCCGTCATCGGCCGAGGTAAGCGAGCACAGGTCGCTGCACGCAGCCAACATGTTCAAGTTGAGGTCCGGCATGTTCAAGCTGCGAAACGCAGTGCTGGGCAGTGATACGTCCCTTGGCGAGACCAATTTCTCGGTGGTGCGCGCCAAGATGGAGCTTCAGCAGCTTGTCGAGGAAGTAGACCTCGCTTATTGCCCGGCCAAGCAGTTGCTGCTGGAGTCCAAGCTGTTCCGGCAGGACGTTTTCTCTAAAGTCACACTGGTCTCTTATGACGAGTTGAATTCCCTCGATCACGCCGTGACCGACGCGGTTGGAGAGGCATGGAGGGATGCGCTGCGCAAGTATCCGGCGCTACGCGGGGTCCCTGTGCCTGCAAGCTTGTTGGAGCAGCAGCAACAAGAGGCCGCGCGAGGGTATACCGAGCAGATGCAGGCGGACCGTCATGGCCCTGCCTCCACCCGGATCCAGGGTGCGTGGAAGCGCTATGAAGCGCAGGTGCTGGCGCAGCCGCAGATGACCCGCAGTGAGCGGGGCCTGGCGTGGAAACAGTGCATCGAGCAGGCCGCAGATGAGATCGGTTCCATGGTGAGCGGTCGCGAGATTCCCATCGTTCCGCAGGTGGAGACCGCCTCCATCGCATCGCAGGTGCACACACACGCGGCCCGCCAAGCCAGTGAGGCTGCAGCGGTTCAGGCAGCGGAACAGGCCCAGAGCCAAGCGCAGAAACAGGCTGCCGCGCAGGCGAGCCAGCAGGCAAGAGAGTCGGCGCAGTCCCACGCAGCGGAGCAGGCGAAGAAGGCGGTGCCGTCCTTGGCGGCGACTGCCGTGGCGGCGCATGCGCAGGCAGCGGCGGCCAAGGCTGCGCAGAAACACGCTGCGGACAAAGCGGCACATGAAGCCGCATCGCGTGCGGCGCGCGACACGGCGATAAGCAACATCCAGTTCAAGGACGAAGTGAATACCCGCTTGGCCCTGCTGCGCGCGCCGGACGTGCAGGGCGTCGCGTCCTCGTCGCGACAGACCACCGCGCAGATCGCGCAGCGCCTGACCGCACTGCAGGACGATCGCCTGAACGAGCCACTGGAAGCACGCCTGCGGGCCCTGCGTGACCCACCTGCGGCGGCAGGCGCATCGGCTGGGCGTACTCGCATTGCACTGCGCGAGAAGAAATAGCCAGGCGTCAGCAGCGAGGCGTCATGCCGGTGGCGTACGCCAGACCCCGCCGCAGCAGGGCCTGCACGTTGGCATCGGCGTATACCGTCGCATCGTGGCCGAAGCCGGTGTACCAGCTGCGGCCCTTGCCCATCGCCCGGCACCAGGCGATGGGGTGGTCCTCGCCCATGCTGCCGCCCTCGTAACGGAATTCATCCACCGTCGCCAGCACCTGCACGAAAGGCCGCGGATTGCGGCGGTAGTTGTAGATCTCGTCGGTCAGGGTCCACTGCACGGGTTCGACAGCGTCCCCTTCCAGGATGACGTGTGTCGTCTGCAGGCCAGGTGGATGCTTGTCGAACCAGGCGCCGACCAGTTCGCCATACCAGGGCCAGTCGTACTCGGTGTCAGCGGCCGAATGCAGCCCGAGGTACCCGCCGCCGCCTTCGATGTAGGCCTGCAACGCCGCCTGCTGGGGGGCATCGAGCACATCACCGGTGGTATTGGCGAACACCACCGCCTTGTACGGGGCGAGGGTGGCCGCAGTGAAGATCGTACTGTCTTCGCTGTGGTCGGTACGCAGGTGCTGGTCACTCGCCAGCTGGCGCAGTGTATGCACGGCGACCGGGATCGACTCATGGCGAAATTTGGCGGTGCGGGTGAACACCAGGATCGCGTCGTCGGCTGCGGCCGGCAGCGGCAGCAGCACGAGACACAGACACCACAGCAGAGCTCGTCGCATGCGGCCGATCATGCCACGGCCTGCCGGGCAGGCCATGCTGCACTGCACTGATCCAGCTCAAGGCGCGGCCTGCACATTATCTGTGCAATGGTGATATTCCCACCTGGCCCATCCCGCAAGGAGTCCCGCCATGTACAAACGCATCCTGATCGCCACCGATGGTTCGGAGCTGGCTGAAAAAGGTCTTATGAAAGGGCTCGAACTGGCCAAGGACCTGTCCGCCGAAGTGGACATCGTGACCGTGTCCGAACCATGGGCCGTCGGCATGTACGACGCCATGGGCTGGAGCGTGGGCTACATGAACAGTCCCGAGTACAAGGCGGATCGCGAAGAAAGCGCGCAGAAGATCCTGCAGCCGGCCGTCGCCAAGGCGGAAGCCTACGGCGTGCGTGCGAACGCCGTGCACGTGCTGGACCGCTACGCCGCCGATGGCGTGATCGATATTGCCGACGAGCGCAGCACCGATCTGATCGTAATGACCTCGCATGGGCGACGCGGCGTGACACGTGTGCTGCTGGGCAGTCAGACGGCCGAGGTACTGGCCCGTAGTTCGGTGCCGGTACTGGTCATCCGTTGATCGTCAGCGGACCGAGGTCCGCCGGCTGACGTCGGTTCTATCGTGCGAAGCGGCCCATCCGCCACGCCCACCACATGACCAACGCGCCGATGGCAAGGCAGACGGCCAGGCCGGGCAGCGAAGCCTCTGGGCCGAAGGCACCGCCGGTGAGCCATTCCGGCATGCCCGGAACGGCCGTGCTGCGTGCGATCGCTGGGCCCAGTTCGCTGCCCGATACGGCGGCACCGAAGACATAGCCCTGCGTGAAGTTCCAAGCGGCGTGCACGCCTATCGACATCCAGATACGCCCGGTCAGGGCGTAGAAGGCAGACAGCATGATGCCCGCCTCCAGGGCGATGCAGACCGCAGCAAAGACGGTGGCGTTCGGATTGGGCATGTGGCCGAAGCCAAACAGCGCCGCAGAGACGGCAAAGGCGATCCAAGGTCCAAAGGCGCGCCAGACCAGACGCAGCAGGATGGCGCGCAGCATCAACTCTTCGATGACCCCCGCCTGCAGCGCTTTGCCGGCGGCGATCCAGGCCGGCGCAGGGCCGGTAAACGTGATGTCGTACAGGCTGCATACGGCCATGATCGCCATCACCGCGGCGAACATCGCCGCACCGAGCAGCAGTCCCAGCAGCAGCTCGGGCAGCAACGGCCGCAGCGCGATCTCCGACGGGCGGCGTCCCTCACCGAACCGCACCGCCAAGGCATAGATTCCCAAACCGACCAGCACCGAGCCGACATAGCCCAGCAGTTGCGCTGGCCCGCTTGTCTTCGGCAGCAGGGTACCCAGCAGTTGGCCGGTGGACATCGAACTCATCACCACCAGTACGAACAGCGCCACCACCCAGGCAAGTGCGCGCAACCAGCGGAAGCGGCCGGGCCGCAGTACGCGCTGGTCGCCCAGCTGGATCGGGTGCACGCGGGAACAGAGAGAGGTCGCCATCAGGTACATCCTCGGGTGCGGTTGAGTCAGGGATTTGCGGAAGCGTCGTCCGGCAGCGTCGCCGCGGCGGCCGCGATGCGCTCGCCATAGGGGCGCTGGTGCAGGGCCGTGATGGCTTCGTCGAGCAGCACCGACAACGGCGAAGACAGCTCGGCGTCCAGCTGGGCGGCGGCTGCATTGGTGGCCGCCCATTGGCGCTGCAGCGCCGGGATCATCTTCACTGCCTTGGGCGTCAACGCGACGATACGCTCGCGCGCATCGACTCCGGGCCTCAGGGCCAGCAGGCGGGTCGCGCGCATCTGTGCAACGGTCTGGCTGACGGCCGAATGGCTGATCCCGATCTGCAGCGCCAGCGTTTTGATCGATACCGGGCCCAACCGCATCAGCGCACGCAGCAGCGGGGTGTAGCGGGGCCGCCATTCCAGCCCGGCCGCCACGTAGACCGACTCCACCTCACCGTCGAGCAGCTCGATCAGATGGCGGACCAGGGTACCGAGGGTGGCGGTGGGCAATGACATGCAGCGAATGTATAAGCACTGTTATATATCCGCAACAGGACAAAGGTCACGGTGCGTCGCTGCACCGATTCAGTCGCGAAGTTTCAGGGTCTGCGATTCATCCAGGCTGCCGTCACCCTGCAGCACCACATAGCGCTCACCGCTGCGATCGAACAGCACCGGGATGGGTTCGCGGAACAAAGGCCGGCGCACGAAACGCAGCTGCCAGCCGAAATGCTCAAGGGTCTGTACTGCGGCCAGCTGTTCGCCGGTCAGCCCTTGGCGAAGGGCGACCTGGTCGAGGGCAGCGTTGCGGCGGTCGGCGGTACTCATCGCAGGAAAGCAGGCATTACCAGCTGTAGAGCTTCCAGTACACAGGGGACACCCCGTCCTTGGAATTATCCATTCGGCCATCGCCGTTCTGGTCGTACATGTAATACGGCGCGCCACGTGCCGGGGTTACCTTGACCATGCGCAACTGGCCGGACACGCGGTATTCCTCCACCACGTCGCCATTGTCCAGCGTGCGCTGGGCAACCTCGGCACCGGCCACGTCGACCGGCGGCATGCCGGCACCGCCGGACGTCGCGCAGCCTGCAAGCAGGAGCGCCAGGACCAGCGGGGTGGCAGGCATCATGCGTTTCATGGACGGGACTCCTGGGCCGGACGGGGACGGTGATTATGCCCCACCCGGTGTGGGCGCCGTGCATGCCATGGGCGCGTAGAATCGTCGCATGAGCAGATTAGTCCTTATCGACGGGTCCAGTTACCTGTATCGCGCGTTCCACGCGCTGCCGCCCCTGTCCAATCCGCAGGGTGAACCCACAGGTGCGCTGTTCGGCGTGGTCAACATGCTGCGGTCGACATTGAAAGAGCGCCCCGCGTTCGTGGCGTTCGTGGTCGATGCGCCCGGCAAGACCTTCCGCGACGACCTGTACGACCAGTACAAGGCCAACCGCCCGCCGATGCCCGATGAGCTGCGCAGCCAGATCGAGCCGATGTGCCGGATCGTCGAGGCGCTCGGCATCAGCATCCTGCGCATTCCCGGCGTGGAAGCCGACGATGTGATCGGCACGCTTGCCCTGCAGGGCGTCGCGCGCGATCTGTCGGTGACCATCTCGACCGGCGACAAGGACTTCGCCCAGCTGGTGCGGCCGGGTATCGAACTGGTCAACACCATGACCGGCAGCCGGATGGATTCCGACGCGGCGGTGATGGAAAAGTTCGGCGTACGCGCCGACCAGATCGTCGACCTGCTGGCGTTGATGGGCGACACCGTGGACAACGTGCCGGGCGTGGACAAGTGCGGCCCCAAGACCGCAGCGAAATGGTTGGCCGAGTACCAGCACCTGGACGGCGTGATGGCCGCCGCGACTGGCATGAAGGGCAAGATCGGCGAGAACCTGCGTGCCGCACTGGAGCGACTGCCGCTGAACCGCGAGCTGGTGACCATCCGCACCGACGTCGCCCTGGATGCCGGCCCGCAGGACCTGCCGCTGCGCGAGCGCCATGTTGACGACCTGCGCGAGCTCTACGCACGGTACGGTTTCACCCAGGCACTGAAGGAACTGGAAGGCAGCGCGGGTTTGCCGCCTACCGTCAGCGAGGTAGTGCCAAGCCTGCGCGGCACCGCGGCGGGTTTCGCGCGTGGCGCGGGCGAGGAAGCTGCAGTCGCTGACGTGGACCCGTCGCTGTCGGTGCCCGGCGAGTATGAGACCGTGCTCGAACCGCAGCAGCTACAGGCCTGGGTGGAGCGGCTGCAGCAGGCGGAGCTGATCAGCTTCGATACCGAAACCGATGCGCTGGATGCCATGCGCGCGCGGCTGGTGGGCATCAGCCTGGCCGTGGAGCCGGGCAAGGCGGCTTACATCCCGCTGGGTCATGACTACCCTGGCGCGCCGGCGCAGTTGCCGATGCAGCAGGTGCTCGATGCGCTGCGTCCGGCGCTGGAAGACGCAAAGAAGAAGAAGCTGGGCCAGCACGGCAAGTACGACCTGCATGTGCTGCGTCGCCACGGCATCGCGGTGCAGGGCTACCACGACGACACCATGCTGGAGAGTTTCGTACTGAACTCCACGGCCACCCGCCACGACATGGATTCGCTGGCCCAGCGCTACCTGGGCTACACGACGATCAAGTTCGAAGACGTGGCCGGCAAGGGCGCCAAGCAGATTTCGTTCTCGCAGGTGGGGATCGACGAAGCCAGCCGCTACGCTGCAGAGGACGCCGACGTGACCTTGCGCCTGCACCACGCGCTGCGCCCGCAGCTGGCGGCGGTGCCGAGCCTGGACGAGGTGTATCGCGACATCGAGATGCCGCTGGTACCGGTGCTGACCCGCATCGAGGCCCATGGCGTGCAAGTGGACATGGCGGAGCTGCGGCGACAGAGCCAGGACCTGTCCACGCGCATGCTGGCCGCCCAGCAGAAGGCCACCGAGCTGGCCGGCCGCAGCTTCAACCTGGATTCGCCCAAGCAGCTGCAGGCGGTGTTGTTCGACGAGCTGAAGCTGCCTGCGCTGGTGAAGACGCCCAAGGGCCAGCCGAGCACCAACGAAGAGGCACTGGAAGCGATCGCCGAGCAGCATGAACTGCCGCGGGTGATCCTGGAGTACCGCGGGCTGGCCAAGCTGCGCAGCACCTACACCGACAAGCTGCCGGAAATGATCAACGCCGATACCGGCCGCGTACACACCAGCTATCACCAGTCAGGCGCCGCCACGGGCCGCCTGTCGTCATCCGACCCGAACCTGCAGAACATCCCGATCCGAACGGAAGACGGCCGCCGTATCCGCCGCGCGTTCATCGCGCCGGAAGGCAAGCTGTTGTTGGCGGCCGACTACTCGCAGATCGAACTGCGGATCATGGCGCACCTGTCTGGCGACCCCGGTCTGGTGGGGGCATTCGAACAGGGCGCGGACGTGCACCGCGCCACCGCGGCAGAAGTGTTCGGTCGTTCCCTGGAGGAGGTCACCAGCAACGAGCGACGTGCCGCGAAGGCGATCAACTTCGGGCTGATGTACGGCATGAGCGCCTTCGGATTGGCGCGCAACCTGGGCATCGACCGCGGGCAGGCGCAGGACTACGTGGCGCTGTACTTCAGCCGCTACCCCGGCGTGCGCGATTTCATGGAGAGGATGCGGCAACAGGCGCGTGAGCAGGGCTACGTGGAAACGCTGTTCGGCCGACGCCTGTACCTGAACGACATCAACGCACGCAACCAAGGGCTGCGGGCAGGCGCGGAGCGTGCCGCGATCAATGCGCCGATGCAGGGCACGGCGGCGGACATCATCAAAAAGGCGATGGTGAAGGTGGATACCTGGCTTCGCGAGTCGGCCGCGCCGGCGAAGATGATCCTGCAGGTGCACGATGAACTCGTCTTCGAATGCGAGGCCGGCTACATCGACGAGCTGCGTACCGAGGTCGTCAAACACATTTCGCAGGCAGCTCAGTTGCGGGTTCCGCTGGTGGTCGACACGGGCCATGGACTCAACTGGGACGAGGCGCATTGAAGCCTGAATACGTCTGCTGCCGCGACAGTCTGACTAAACGATGAATATTGCACGGGGCAGGAAAGGCTAAATGGGCCGCCTTCACGATTCATCAATGTTCGTAGTGCTTTTATAGCCATCAACAGGCGCAACGCCTGTTGTGGATCTCTCCCATCCCCTGGAGAAGATCTTGGAACGGGGGCTCCTCCCCAAGCACCCGTTCCCCGGCCCCGTTGACCTCCCCCTGGTCAGCGGGGCTTTTTATTTCCAGCCCCGGTACGCAGCGCCGACTGATGGCGCCGACCGGTAGAGCCGACCGGTAGAGCCGACTTCAGTCGGCTGGCTTCGACTGTCTCCGGCTGTCGTCCCCCCGCCATCACCCATTACAGCCGCGCCACCGCCCCCTGCCTCACACCCAGTCGCGCGGCACCAGGTAATCCGCGAGCCGCGCCTCGGCACTGCCGGCCTCCGGCTCGAACCCGTACTCCCAGCGTACGCGCGGCGGCAGGCTCATCAGGATGCTTTCGCTGCGGCCACCGCTCTGCAGCCCGAACAACGTGCCGCGGTCGTAGACCAGGTTGAACTCCACGTAGCGGCCCCGGCGGTACAGCTGGAACTCGCGCTCGCGCTCGCCATGCACGGTGTCCTTGCGGCGCTGCACGATCGGCAGGTAGGCATCGAGGAAGCCATCACCGACCGCACGCAGGTAATCGAAATCCCGCTCGAAGTCGCCGTGCAGGTCATCGAAGAACAGCCCGCCGACGCCACGCGTCTCGTTGCGGTGGCGCAGGAAGAAGTATTCATCGCACCAGCGCTTGTGGGCGGGATACCGCTCCGGCCCGAAGGGCGCGCACAGGTCGCGGGCGGTGCCGTGCCAGTGCTGCACGTCTTCGTCGAAGGGGTAGAACGGCGTCAGGTCGAAGCCGCCGCCGAACCAGCTGGCTACCGTCTCACCATCGCGCTGCGCCTGGAAGAAGCGCACGTTGGCGTGGGTGGTCGGCACCATGGCGTTGAGCGGATGGAACACCAGCGACACGCCAGTGGCCCGCCAGGTGGCGCCCGCCAGCTCCGGACGGTTGGCCGATGCGGAAGGCGGCAGGCGGCTGCCGGCCACGTCGGAAAAGCCGATGCCGGCCTGCTCGAACACCGCGCCATCGCGCAGGATACGGGTGCGGCCACCGCCCCCCTCGGCGCGCTGCCACTGGTCTTCCTGGAATCGAGCCTGGCCGTCGGCGCCCTCGATGGCGGCGCAGATGCGGTCCTGCAGGTCGGTGAGGTAGGCGCGTACACGGTCGAATTCGTTCATGCCGTGCAGTTTAGCCGGTGCCCGTCACCCGCTGCAGGCCGGCATCCTGACGGTAGCGCCGAGCCGCGCTCGGCGGAGTGGCTCAGGCACCGAGGTGCCCGACGCAGGCCCGCATCCTGACGGTAGCGCCGAGCCGCGCTCGGCGGAGTGGCTCAGGCACCGAGGTGCCCGACGCAGGCCGCGCTGCGCGCTCGCCGAGCGTGGCCCGGCACTACCGACCTGCATCACCGCAGGCGGCTTACCGCTTATGGTTGCGAGTGCGCGCAGGCGCCTCAGGTTCGGCCACGTCGTCGGCTGCTTCCTGCAGCATCCGGCCCATCGCGATCATGTCCCAGTTGGTCGTGGCCAGGACGTCGCAGGCCACGGCCGTGCCGCTGGCATCGGCCTTGCACAGGTGCTCCAGGGCTGCACGCGCGTCCACCTCGGCACTGCTGTCCTGCGCGCTGACCAGGTTCTCGCAGCCTTCGCGCACACCGGCACGGCATACCGTCTGGTAGTGCGTGGCGGCCTGCGGCCACTTTTCGTCCAGCGCCAGCTGGTTCCCCAGCACGTTGCAGCCCTGCAGCCGCCCCGCTGCGCAGCACGCCTCCGCCGCGCCCTCAGCGGTCGCACCAGGGCAATCCTGCGGCAGCGGCACGGCCTTGAACACCACGGCCGGGCTGCACTGCGCAGCACCGCCGACGCGGCGGTAGACCCGCATCTGCGTCCAATCGTCCATGCCGACCAGATGCCCACCGGCCAACGCCTTGAACACGAAGTCGCCGCCCTTGTCGTGGCGGATCCGGATCGCGCCGTCTTCCAACCGTGCCCGGGCATGGTCACCGAGGCCGAACCCCGCCAGCCCGCCATCGCCGAACTCCAGCGTATCCAGCATGCCGCCTTCGCTGCTGTACTCGCCGCAGGGGACCGCAGTGGCAGGCAGCGGCCGCGGCGCGGTGCCCAGTGACTGCAGCGGTGCGTGCAGTTCACAGGCGCTTTCATCGCCACCCGCGCAGCCGGCCTTCAGCGCGGCCAGCGCCGTGTCGTAGCTGCCGGCCGTCCACTGCGCCTGCGCGACCTCGCGGCAGAACTCCCCTTCCGGGTGTGCCAGGCAAAGCTGCTGCAGTGTCTGCCGGCGTGCAGCCGGCAGTACGATCTGCCGCTGGTCGAAGATACCGACGAGGGCCATCCCCATCGCCTTGGACAGGGCCGCCTTGGCTGCCTCCTCGCACGCCTGCTCATCGAAGGCAGGATCCGCTTCCTTGCACACAGCGGGTTCCTGCAGCACCGGGTCATCATTCTGCGGGCGCGTGTCGGCACTGCGCGCCTCACTGGTCCACTCGCGCAGCAGCCCGCTGCACGCGGCCATCGTGCCCTGCTCGCACCAGCGCTGCAGTTGCGGTGCTTCGGCGGTGTACAGCTGGTTACCGCAGGTGGCGTCGTCATACACCGCGCAGTCCTGCGCAGCGAGGCTGCCCGTGGCGGCCAGCAGGGCAAAGGGGAGCAACGCGCGCAGCAGGCGCACAGGCGTTTTCAGTGACATGGGGGACTCCAGGGAAAACAGAAAAAGACAGAGCAACGGCTTCAGTAGCGCGAACGGATATCCGGACGCATCAATCGCCACGCCAGCCAGCCCTGCAGCGCGGCGAACAGCACGCAGCTGCCGAGCACGGTGAAGGTGAACAGCAGGCGCTGGGCCTGCAGCTCTTCGACAACTGGCGCGTCACCCAGCTTCATGATCAGCGCGGCCGCCACGCGGTCAAGCCACCACGCCACGCCGATATTGCCGATGCCGGTGATGACCAGCAGCCAGACGTAACTGATCAGTCCCCATCGGGTGCCTTTGTAAAGGCCCCAGCTGGAGACCAGCGAAGGCACGCACACGGCGCCCATCAGCAGGCTGGTCAACACGAGGTGGGCCAGCATCCAGCGCAGGCTGCGTGGCCAGTCATGTTCGGTCGCGGCGTCCACCAGCAGCTGCCACGGATGGCTGGCACCCAGCGGCCAGGCCAGCAGCGCCTGGAACAGAAACCACAGCACCATCGCCGCGCAGACCAGCAACGTGGTCAGGGCCAGCGGACGCACGAAATCCGTGCGCGGCGGCGTCATGCGGGGAGCGCCGAGGGTAGGAGGGGCTGATGACATCCGGTGTCCTTGAGGCAGGCGCGCGCTGGAGATCAGCGCGTGGCGTAGAGGGTACGTGCGGCGGGCAGGATATGGCCTTCGCTCAGTGCTGCCAAGCACACCCCGTGGGGTGGGAGCAGGGGAATCCAGATCAGCTCGGCGATTTATGGCTTGGGAGCTGAATGGGTGGACGCTGCATGAAGATGCGCGATTTCTGGAAGTGCGCTGGGAGACCGTCGGTTTTAGTCAAGGCCTGCGCCTGAGCAAGACGCTCTGGGAAAAGAGAAAGGACGAGACGCATGGCACGTACCCCGAACCGGACTGGTTTCTATCGTGGATTGATGCTGGCGCCTTTTTTCTGGCATTTCAGCGCCGCCGCACTGGACCCCAGCAAGGAAAAAAAGCCCGAGGACCCTCGAGTCGAGGTGTGGGCCAAGCGTTGGGGAGAAACGTACACGCCCGGGTTGAGTCACCGCATGGAGCGGGGCATCGGTGCGCCTCTGGCAGCGCGCTTGGCCCGGACAGCGAAGTCACAGGAAACCGATCACCGCAAGGGCTGCGACGGAGACGGCGAGACCGGTGGCAACCCGGTCGTGCTTTACACCGGCAACAAGGTAGAGCACGAACTGGATTTTTCGTCAGTAGGCGAGATGGGCCTGTTTCTTGCGCGAACATACAATCACCACTGGAGCGCCACCGGCATCTTTGGTAACCACTGGCTGAGCAATTTCGACTTGTCGCTGGTGCCATCTCAGAATGGAGATGTCCTCTGGGCCCAGCGGACCGACGGAAGACGCGTGCGCTACCTGCGTGACGCTGCTTCAGGCCAATGGTTCGAGGATAAGGCGCAGCCCATTTCGTACATCGTCCGTAACCCTGACGGTGGCTATCGCTTGTTACTACTTTCTTGGAGGCCGAGGTGATGGGGTGTGCAGAAATTGACTGCGACAGAGACGGGATAGCGGACTTCCTTCAAAAGGACGATAATTTGTGCGCGGCACCAGGTGCAGGTATGCCCACGATCAGGCAGACGCCGTGGAAAAAATGAAAACGGAAAAGAAACGGAAGATTGCCATTCACACATTCTTCCTTTTTATATTCATGGCGGGATTGTTCACCGCTTGGGCAGCCTTGTCGAAATATTCAGGCGCAAGCGTCGTATTTGCCGTCATTTGGTTCCCGGTATGTCAATGGATATGTGGAAGATTAATAATAATTCTAAAGTGGCACGAGAATTAAAATTAATCTCCGAAATCCAAGGAGTGGGAGCGCGACCAACACATTCAATGGAGCGAGGATTTAGAGTCCCCGATAGATTGGTCTTCTAGCCCCTGAAGCATGATCCTAATCCCAACGCTCATTAGGAAAGGATAGTTAGTGATGGCTGGCTGACGAAGTAAAAACTGCCCACCGCTGAAGACGTTGACAAGCATTTGGAGGGCTACCGGTTTTGAGATGGAAGTTAGGACTGGAGGATGCGTTTCGCCAAGCGATCTATCAAATAGCGGCAGTCGGTAGAGAAATGCGAGTAGGAGAGGATAGTGAGATCATTGCTGAGCAGACTGCTTGCATCCGCAGGCATAGGCGCATCTATCTACGGAAAGGGTATCGCTGCGGGAAACTATAAATTGCTACGCCAGTGCTATGAACTTGCGGTTACTGGAGAAATAGCTGCGTCATGTGATGATATGCCCGAAACAACAGATTTCTACCTTGACTTAATGCTGGTCGGGTTTATTGTCGTTGTTGCGCTTAGCGGATGCTTGGGCTGGCTACCTAGTGCACGCAAGAAGTTCATCAAAATAAATAGAAATTAATTCCAGGGCGGTGTTTTACTCGGCAGGCCTTCTGCAAGTGCGGGCGCGTCGGGGCTCGCGATGGTGGGAATAATATCCGAAACTAATCTGCTGGAATAGCCCGACTGTCGGGATTTGAGAGATTGGTGGCGCATCGCTTGGGCCGCAGGGCGCCATGGGCATTCTGACGAGATCGCGAAAGCCGCGAATGAGGAATTGGTGAAAGATCCCTGCGAATGTTAGGAAATAATATGCGCCTATTGTACTGGCTAGGAGTTGTTGGACTTGCACTGCTCCCTTTTAATTTCATGATTACGATTGTCTTTAAATTATCTTCCGGTATTGCACTGGGTGCTGAAGATATCATTCTTTTCGCTGCTGGAATTTTTGGTGTGGTGGCGGCAGTAATAACTTACCGCTTACTAATGTCAAAGTAGGGGTCTATGAGTTGCCAATGTGCACGTGCGTAAATTATTTCTATGCGCTGCACCGGTTGTTGGAATGCCGACTACTCACATACTTCCGCGGTGAATATTATGTTGCTGAAGAAGGCCTGCGGATACACTGCATTTTTGCTGATCTATTCTTCAGGGCTGCTTATCGCTCAAAATACTCCAGTAGTCAAAAAGTTTACGGTGATTATTGCCATTGCGTGGCTATTTGGTTCTGCAAAGATTGTTTCTATGGTTATTAAGAAACTGGGGTGGGAGACGAAAAAATAGTTTTTAAAAAGTCCGATAATTACGCTATTTTTCAATCTGGTTGAATGCCGCTGCCTGACTTTTTTTCGCCCAGAAGATGGGCTACGACGCGCTACGTCGTCTGACCCGATTGGAGCGCTATGGCATCAATAATCACCTGTCCTACGACGCCGGCGGCAATCATGACCGGTATCAGGGTGGAGACAAGCTGATCCAATACCGTATCGATCCCGGTAACAATCGTGTGCTGGATTAATGAGCCAAAGCAACGTGGATGGTCGTGTGACGCAGTACCTGGTCAATGCACAGGGCCAGCGCGTGGCGAAGTCAAACGATGCAGGGACGAATCGCTATCACTACATGGGTCAGAACCAGCTGCTTTCCGAGTTGACCGGGAACGTCTGGACGAACTATCTGTGGTTCGAGGGCGAGCTTGTAGGGCTTGCACGCAATGGGCAGGTGAACTACGTGCACACTGACCACCTCGGCCGGCCGGAGTTTGTGACCAATGCAAGCCGGCAGACAGTGTGGAAAGCGTGCAACTATGCCTATGGGCGTAGCGTTACGTAGGATGATGTTGGCGGGCTGAACATCGGGTTTCCAGGTCAATACTATGATGCGGAAACAGGGCTCTGGTACAACGGTTTTCGGGACTATGACGCGGGGATCGCGCGCTATGTGCAGAGTGATCCGATCGGTTTGCAGGGTGGCGTCAATACATACGCGTATGCAGCTGGTAATCCGATGAGCTGGATCGACCCATACGGACGGGACGTTTTTCTTTGCGGACAGCCAGCTTTTAATGGAAGGGTGTCGGTAAACCACCAATGGATAAAGACAAGCACACTTGAGGCCGGAATGGGCACTGCTGCCGCCGGAAGAGATGCGGGAAATGTAGCGAGCGATCAATACGGAGACCCCGTCCAAGTGGTTGAGCACGACAAGAGGAGTAACGAGCCCAGTTCCTCGTGCAGTAAGGTATCAGGAGTCGACGAGGGGTTGGTTAATGAGCAGCTCCAGGCTGGACAGCAGCTGGGAAGCTGGACTTGGGATAATCAGTGCAGAGTCTTTACGACTCGAGTGTTGTGGAACGCAATGGATCAAGCTCAGAAAGGAAAGCAGCGCGACAAAGATCAACGGTTGTTGAACTCAAAGGTTCAGGGGCTCAGATGAAATCTAAAGTGAAAATTATTCTCCTCATTGCTGCTGTAGTGACATCTACGTCCTGCGCCCCTTCGCGGCCTGCAGCCACCGACACCGATTATGAGGCATTAAGCAGGCCGCGAGTAAACTGCCCTGCCCCTACGCGTGCCATGATAAATCCTTGGGGTATGAATGGTAAATCTGACGGGTGTTACCTGCGGGAAGGGCCATTTGTTGCCGCGGAGGGAGGGTATGTTCGCATCCGCGGGCAGTTCACCCGCGGGAAAGCGACTGGAATCTGGAGGTACTACGACGAACATGGTGCAGTTGTGAAGGAGGTTAACCAGGAGACTTCGGAAGGTGCAACTAGATAGACTTTTTTAGGTTAGTTTATGAGTTTAGAAAAATTCGCTGCCTTATACTAACGGAAGGGAGTAGCTAAAAAACTTGCATGAAATCCGAAGGCAGTGCCGGCCGGTGGCCGGCAAGCTGGAGTCGGAAGACGTTGGGTGCGTCGCTAGATGGGCTGTGCTTTGATTGATTGCGAACGGAACGGAACGGCGAAAGGGAAAATGTCTATTACCAGTGATTACATAGGTATTGATGGTGGTGTCAACTATTCTCCAGGCGGAGGTGGCGCATCTTTTGAGATGGGAGCCGGGATTGGAGGAGGCGTCTCGCCAGGCGAGCTCTCAAGCCGCAGCGGCAGCTGGGGAGGTGGCTGGTGAAGCGGAACGTTGTCTATGCGGTAATTGGGGGCTGCTTAATTGGTGCATCGTGGCTGACCGTCGGAAAAAGCGTCGTAACGGGCGATTGGTCCAACAAGCCCAATGAGTCGTACCTGGAGCAGATGAACTCACGCCTGGAGGTACCTCCACGCAGCAGCATCTCGGCGGGCAAGTATTTCTCGAGGGGAACCTATATGGGTATATCCAGAGATGTAGCTACCGATCTTGGAGCAGAGGCTGCCACTGCTTATTTCAGCTCCGTGGCCAATCGTCGAGGTTGGACGACTCAAGTCGACCAATTAAAGGCTGATGGGCGCTTGTTGATATTTTGCGATGGCCGATTCGCACATCGACTTGAGATAAAGGGCCGGGCAAAGCGCGCACTGATACACACTTCAACCTACTGGCACACGAACGTGGAGAGCCCTCTCTACTGCCCGGGCGCGAAGAAGTCGCAAGAGTAGACCTGTCTTGCCGGCGCGCGGTTGAAGGCTGGTAGACACCTGGAAAAGCGCCCACCGTATCTTGAGACAGCCTCACATACGACCGGGGAACTGGTCTGCATGCCCCTTGGCATCGAAGCAACAACAGAAAGAAAAGCGGGTTGCTGAGCCAGTTCATGTCAAAGTGCGCGGGCACGTCCAAGGCGAGGCGGAAACATGTCAAAAAACGTGGCAGACCTCATGAATGCTCACCTACGCAAGACGCTTGGCTGGAACGAGCCGAAGGAAGCAAAGGTAAAGAAGGTTGTTCAATTCAATTCACGTGCTGCGCTCACATCTTGAGACCGCCGTCGGTCGGATATGAAGATTAGATCGCGCCCTTGGTACATAGTGGGATCAATCCTCAGCGCACTTGCGTCGCTCTACTGCTTTCTATGGATGTTCTCGGCAGCGAGTCTTGCGTCCGGATATTGCAAAGGTGAATTTTCGCTACTCGCAGAATCCCTGCGCTGCAAACAGGTTCACTTCGCCATGATTCTTACCGTTCTATTTGCAGCGCTCTGCCTGTACTTCGGCTGGAGAGCGGAGCGTAAAGCTTCGGATAGCAGATAGCGGAATATTGTCCAGCGCAGTGTCCGTAAGTTGAGTCCAAGGGTCTTTCGCTGCAGCGGCTGCATCGATCACGTTGCTTGTCTATGACGTGGCGAGCTTGGATAAGGTCGCGTTATCAAGCGCGAGCCAGCTATATGGCGCGTGGTAGACCCAGGCGTCCGCGCCGACCATCTGGGCGGCGGCTAACCTTTGCAGCCGAAACGCCCATCATCGATCACCGCGGCGACGATCCGTATCGTCGCCGCGGCGGGGGTCACTTCACGTTCTCGTTGAACAGCTTGAGGATGCGCTTGTACTGGTCCAGCCACGAGTCGGCACGGGTGTAGCCGTGGCGTTCCAGCGGATACGGTGCGATGGACCAGTTGTCCTTGTGCAGTTCGATCAGGCGCTGGCTCAGGTTCACCGAATCCTGGAAGAACACGTTGTCATCCATCATGCCGTGGCCGATCAACAGGTGGTCCTGCAGGTTCTGCGCATATTCGATGGGCGAGGAAACGCGGTAGGCCTCGGGGTCGATGTCCGGCGTATTGAGGATGTTGGCGGTGTACGCGTGGTTGTAGTTGTGCCAATCCACCACCGGGCGCAGCGCGGCACCGGCCTTGAACGTACCCGGCGAACGGAACAGCGCCATGAAGGTCATGAAGCCGCCGTACGAACCGCCGTAGATGCCGGCGCGATCACGGTCGCCCTGCTGCGTGTCCACCAGCCAATCCAGCCCATCCTTGTAATCTTCCAGTTCCGGGTGGCCCATGTTGCGGTAGATCGCCGTACGCCAGTCGCGGCCGTAGCCTTCGCTGCCACGGTAATCCATGTCCAGCACGATGTAGCCCTGCTGCACCAGCAGGTTATGGAACATCTGCTCACGGAAATAGGCGGGGTAGCGCTGGTGCACGTTCTGCAGGTAGCCGGCACCATGCACGAACATCACGATCGGATACTTCTTGCCGGGTTCCTTGTTCTGCGGCTCGTAGTACTTCGCCCAGACCACGCCGGCACCGTGCTGGGACGGCACCGCCACCAGCTTCGGCTGGATCCACTCCCGTGCCTTGAACTCGGCGCTGCGGGTATCGGTCAGTACGCGCGGCTGGCCACCGCCGGCCGGCACCACGGCCAGCTGCGCAGGCAGGTAGGCCGCGGAGTAACGCACCAGCAGCTGCTGGCCATCCGGCGACACCGTGAAGTCTTCCACGCCGTTGAGGCTGGTCAGCTCGCGCACCTGGCGGCTGGCCACGTCCACGCTGCACACTTCGTAATCGTGCGGGGCCTGCTGGTTGCACAGGAAGTAGAACCCCTTGCCATCGGCGGACAGCGTCGGCGCGGAGGTCTCCCACTTGCCGCTGGTCAGTGCCTGCGGCTTGCCGGTGCCGGTCTGGGTGTACAGGTGCGAGTAACCGGATGCTTCGGACAGCAGCCACAGCGTGCGGCCATCGGCCATCCAGCCGAAATCATTGAAGCCCCAGTTGATCCACGCCTCATCGGTCAGCCGATCGCGGGTCTGCAGGCGGCCATCGGCAGCGGCCAGGCTGATGATCCAGCGGTCCTTGTTGTCGTTGGCGCGCAGCATGATCGCAACCTGCTGGCCATCCGCGCTCCAGCGGATGCCGCCACCCATGAAGTCGCTCATCACCTCCAGCGCACGGTTGCCCTTCAGCGCGTCCTTGCCCGCCTTCTTGCGCAGCGCAGCCAGCGGGTCGGTGCCGATGCCGGGAAGCGCATCCAGCGACACTTTTTCCACCTTGCCGCTACGCGCATCGACACGCCAGAGCGTATGCGGTTCCGGATCGTTGCGGCCGACGCGGGTGCGGGTGTCTTCGGTTTCCTCGTAACCGGATTCGGTCACGTACAGCGGCATCTTGCTGGTGCGGCCTTCCTCGAAATCCTTCGGCTTGGTCACCACCAGCAGGTGCACCAGGTCCGGCGACAGCACGCTGTCGACGATCTCCACGTCGGCCCCGAGGAACACCGGGCCCGGCGCGCGGGTGCTGTCCGCTTCGCGCCAACGCTGGTCCTGTTCTTTCAGGGCTTCGCGCTGTTCGCGGTCGCGACGCAGGGTTTCCAGCGTTCGCAGTTGCTGCTCGCGCAGGGTATCGGCCTTGGGGGGATCGGACGGATTTTTCTCTGCCTTCAGGCTGGCCACCTGGGCGACGCCGCTGGCGGCGGTCCAGTGGAACCAGTTCTGCCCGGTGCGCCAGATCACGCCGCCATCGACGGCGAAGTCGACGCCGGCGGCACGCTCGTTGCCACGGGTCAGCTGGGTCAGCGCACCACTGCGCAGGTCACGGACGAACACATCGCCGTTGCGCACGAACGCCATGCGCGTGCGGCTGCTGTCGTAGATCGGGTTGGCGACGTCGAGGGTGCCGCGCTGGTCGTCGGCGACCTGCGTGGCCACGCCCCCGGCAAGCGGCTGGCGGAAGGTGTCGCGGACCGCGCTGCCCTTGCGCTTGAGCTGGTATTCCACCTGCTGGCTGTTCCACGACCACCATGCCCGCTCGACCGGTGGTCCGATCCAGTCCGGATCGGCCATGGCCTGTTCGATGGTGATCGGGGTGGGCGCGGCGTACGCCGCCGGCGCAGCGAGTGCGGCGGACAACAACAGGGAAAGAGGCAGCACTCGGAACATGGGCGGACGGCACCAAGGATGGAAAACCGGCCAAGGGTAGCAGCCCGCTTCCCGCGGCGGCTGGCCCACAGGTCATGCCGCCGCGGCAGGCAAAGCCTTCCTGCCGCCGGCACGGTAGCGCCGAGCCACGCTCGGCGAGCGCGCAGCGCGGGCTGTGTCCGGCATCGCGGTCCCGGAGGGATTCCGCCGAGCGTGGCTCGGCGCTACAACGGGATGCCGCGAGCACGGTAGCGCCGAGCCGCCTGTGTTCGGCATCGCGATGCCGGGTCAGTGGTAACCCGCGCCTGCTTCCACCTTGCCGCGGAACACGCGATACGACCACGCGGTGTACCCCAGAATCACCGGCAACAACACCACCAACCCGACCAGGCTGAAGCCCAGTGACGAGGCGGGGGCGGCGGCATCCCACAGGGTCATCGTCGGCGGCAGCAGGTAGGGCCACATGCCCAGCACCAGCCCGGCAAAGCCGAGCACGAACAGCGCCATGCTGAGCAGGAAGGGCGGCAGGTCCCGCTTTGGATGGATGGCGCTGCGCCATAGTGCAAAAGCGACCCCGAGCGTCAGCAGCGGTACGGGGGACAGCCACCAGAAATTGCCGTCACTGAACCACCGTGCCATCAGGCGCGACTGCAGGAACGGAAGCCAGCAGCTGACCACGCCCATGGCCACGATCACGGCCACCACCAAGGGCCGCGTCATCTTCCGTGCCAGTGCCTGCACCGGGCCGTTGGTCTTCAACAGCAGCCAGGTACTGCCCAGCAGCGCGTACCCGGCGATCAAGGCGACGCCGGTGACCAGCGCGAACGGGCTCAACCAGCCGAACGCGCCGCCCTGGTAGACACCATCGACGATATCCAGTCCCTGCACCAAGGCCCCCAGGATCACGCCCTGCGCGAAGGTGGCCAGCACCGAGCCGACGGCAAACGCCACGCTCCACAGGCGCCGTGAACGGTGCGCCTTGAAGCGGAACTCGAACGCCACGCCGCGGAATACCAGCGCCATCACGAGCAGCAGCACCGGCAGGTACAACGCCGACAGCAGCGCAGAATAGGCCTTCGGGAACGCCGCCAGCAGACCCGCTCCGCCCAGCACCAGCCACGTTTCGTTGCCGTCCCAGATCGGCGCGGCGGTGTTCATCATCTGGTCCAGCTCGTCCTCGCTGTGGGCGAACGGGGCCAGGATGCCGATGCCCAGCACGAAGCCGTCCAGCAACACGTACATCAGCACGCCGAAGCCGATCACCGCGAACCATGCCACCGGCAGCCAGGTTGTCATCTCCATCTCAGCGCTCCTCCAGCGGTTCATCGGCGGCCGACAGCGGCCGCGCCGGGGTATGGCTTCCACCATCAAGCGCCGGCCCGTCCTCGTACGGCCTGGGCCCTTGGCGCAGGATCTTCACCAGGTACCAGATGCCCCAGCCGAACACGAAGGCGTAGCCCACGATGTACACGCCCAGCGACAGCGCGGTCATCCACGCACTTTGTGGTCCCACCGCATCGGCAGTGCGCAGCAGCCCGTAGACCACCCATGGCTGGCGCCCCATTTCAGTGACGAACCACCCCGACACCAGGGCGATGAAGCCGGCCGGCAGCATCCAGTTCCAGCCCCGCAGCAGCCACGCAGACTGCAGCAGCTTGCCGCGCCACAGCGCGATGGCCGACAACCATGCCAGCACCAGCATCAGCGTGCCCAGCCCGACCATGATGCGGAAGGCGAAGAACACCGGCGTCACCGGCGGTCGCTCACTGGCCGGGACCGACGTCAGGGGCTCGAAGGTGCCGTCCAGCGAATGGGTCAGGATGAAACTGCCCAAGCGCGGGATGGCCACCTCGAAATCGTTGCGCTCTTCCTTTTCGTTGGGCAGCGCGAACACCACCAGTGGCACACCGGCCCCCTCCTTACCCTCGTGCCAGTGCGCTTCCATGGCGGCGATCTTCATCGGCTGGTGTTTGAGCGTGTTGAGGCCGTGCATGTCGCCGACGAAGATCTGCGCAGGCACGGTGATCGCCGCGAAAATCACGGCGGCCACCAGCATGCGGCGGCCTTCCTCGACGTGCTTGCCACGCCGCAGGTACCAGGCACCGATGCCGCCGATCACGAAGCAGGTGGTGATGAACGAGCCCAGCGCCATGTGTGCGAGGCGGTAGGGGAATGAAGGATTGAACACCACCTGCCACCAGTCGCTGGGGTGCACGATGCCATTGACGATTTCATAGCCGGCCGGGGTGTGCAGCCAACTGTTGGATGCCAGGATCCAGAACGTGGACACCAGCGTGCCCAGCGCCACCATGCAGGTGGAAAAGAAATGCAGGCGGGGCGATACACGGCCCCAGCCGAACATCATCACCCCGAGGAAGCTGGCCTCGAGGAAGAAGGCGGTCAGCACTTCGTAGGTCAGCAGCGGACCGATCACCGAGCCGGCGAACTGGGTCAGCCGCGGCCAGTTGGTGCCGAACTGGAAGGCCATGACGATGCCGCTGACCACGCCCATGCCGAAGGACACGGCAAAGATCTTCTGCCAGAAGAAATAAAGTTCGCGCCAGATCGGATCGCGCGTGCGCAGCCAGCGCCACTCGATGAAGGCCAGCCAGCTGGCCGTGCCGATGGTGAAGGCGGGGAACAGCACGTGGAAACTGACCACGAATCCGAACTGGAAACGGGACAACAACAATGCGTCCAAGTGACGCCTCCTGCCGGGCGCGGGTGGGGATACCGGACCAGTCTGGGTGGGTTTCCGTTAAGAAGGGATGCGACCCGATGACGCTGTGCTTCACTTTGACGCAGGGGCAGGCGTCGCCATCGGCCTGTCTTCTTGCCGCTGCGCTCGCCGAGCGTGGCTCGGCGCTACCGGGGGGCCCGCATCGCCGCGCCTGCCGAGCGAGATTGCCGCCCCTGCCGACGGGGATCTCCGTGCAGGCCGACGGGGTAGCGCCGAGCCATGCTCGGCGAGCGCAGCGGTGCCGGAAACCGTCCGATCCGAGCCCCAGCCACCGTCTGCAGACAGCGGGCGTGCTAGCGTGCGCGGCTCCGTGTGACTGCCGCTTCCGCAATGATCGAGTTTTCCGTCGTCGACTGGGCCGCCTGGGCCCCGGGCCTGACTACCCGTAGTGACTGGCAGGCCTGGGCGCGGGCGCCGTGGCCGCCGGAAGGCGAGGGCACGCCGGGTCTTTCCGAAGTGCCCGCCATGCAGCGGCGGCGAATCGAGCGCCTGGGGCGGATGGCGATCCAGGCCGCGTGCTGGTGTGAGCCGGAACAGGGCGCGGACAGTACGGTGCCGTTGATCTTTGCCAGCCGCCACGGTGACGTGGAGCGGTCGATGGAGCTGCTGCGCTCGCTGGTCGCCGATGAGGCCCTGTCGCCCACCACCTTTGGTCTCTCGGTGCACAACGCCATCGGTGCGCTGTATTCGATCACCCGCGGTCACCGCGGCAACAATCTGGCATTGGCCGCCGGCAAGGCGACGGTCGAAGCCGCTTGCCTGGAAGCCGTTGGCCTGCTGGCCGACGGTGCGGCAGAGGTGCGCATCATTGCCTACGACCCCCCGTTGCCTGAGCTGTATGCCGAGTTCATCGACGAGCCGGCGCCTTACTACGCCTGGTGCTGGCGGATCGCTGCGGCGTCGCCGGAGGGCACCCGACTGCGGCTGGCATGGCGGGGCGATACCGCCCAGGACGATCCGCCCGGCCCGCTGCCGCACGCGCTGGACCTGCATCGTTTCCTGCTGTCCGGCCAGCGCCACGATGAACGGGTGATCGATGGCCAGCGCTGGAGCTGGCAGCGTGTCGGCTGATCCCGGATCCGGCCTGTTCGGCCGGGCATGGCGGACGTTGGCCACCGGCTTCAGCTTCGCCCTGTTCGGCGTCGGTGGACTGATCGCCGGCATCGTGGTCGCGCCGGCCTTGCTGGTGCTGGTGCATCCCCCCGCACGTCGGCGCCGACTGGCCCGCACATGGGTGCAGCGCAGTTTCGCGCTGCACGTGGCGATCATGCGCGGCCTCGGCGTGATGACCTTCGAGGTCACCGGCGCCCACCGCTTGCAGCGCAAGGGCCTGCTGGTGCTCGCCAACCACCCCACCCTGATCGACGTGGTGCTGCTGGTGGCGCTGCTACCGGACGCGGACTGCGTGGTCAAACGGGCGGTGGCGCGCAACCCGTTCATGCGCGGGACGGTCAGGGCCGCCGGCTACATCGTCAACGATGACGGGCCCGCCCTGGTGCAGGCCGGCATCGATGCCGTACGGGAGGGGGGCTGCCTGGTGATCTTCCCGGAAGGCACCCGAAGCACGCCGGGCCACCCCCTGCAGCTGCGCCGCGGGGCGGCCAACATCGCCGTGCGTGGCGGCCTGGACATCACCCCGGTACGGATCCGCTGTGCCCCGCCGACGCTGGAAAAGGGAGGGAAATGGTATCGTGTGCCCCCGCGTCGCTTCCATGTCTCGCTGGAGGTCGGTGAGGACATTCCGATCGGTACGTTTGTCGACGACGTCGCTGTGGCAGGAGGGGAATCCCTGGCCGCGCGCCGCGTCACCGACCATCTCACCCGTTACTTCCAACCCTGTGGAGAGCTGCCCCGTGCAGGAACTTGAGCACGAGATCAAGGAGCTGATCATTTCCGCGTTGTCGCTGGAAGACATCTCCGCCAACGACATCGATACGACCGCGCCGCTGTTCGGCGAAGGCCTCGGCCTGGATTCGATCGATGCACTGGAACTGGGCCTGGCCCTGCAGAAGCAGTACGGCGTCAGCCTGTCTGCCGACTCCGAAGAAACCCGCCGCCATTTCGGCAGCGTGCAGGCGCTTGCCGCCTTCGTCGCCAGCAGCCGCGCGTGACCTTCTCTGGTATCGCCATGACCAAGACCGAACTGTTCGACCACATCGCCCAGCTGCTGACCGCCGGGTTCGAGATCGAGCCGGCGCTCATCGTGCCGGGCGCCCGCCTGCATGAAGACCTGGACATCGACAGCATCGACGCGGTGGACCTGATCGTGCAGCTGAAGCCACTGCTTGGCCGCAACCTGCAGCCCGATGCCTTCAAGGCCGTGCGCACCGTGCAGGACGTGGTCGATGTCGTTCATGGCCTGCTGCCCGACCAGGCCGCTGCCTGACCGCGCGCTGCGGACCGCCGCCGTGCCCTCCTTCCGCAAAGTCGCCTTCGTCGCCGTATCGCTGGCGTACCCGCTGCTGATGTACGCCGCGATGGGGCGCTTCGAGCCGCGCTGGCTGTCGTTGTTGCTGTTTGCGTTGGCCGTGTTGCGCGCGCTCGGCAGCCGTGAAGCGGTGTGGATGTGGGCCGCTGCGGGCACCGGGCTGCTGGCCGTGGTGGCGTTGCTGGGCAACCAGGCCTTGCCGCTGAAGCTGTATCCGGCCCTGGTCAATGCGGTGCTGTTGGCGGTGTTCCTGGCCAGCCTGCGTTGGCCACCGAGCATGGCCGAGCGCTTTGCGCGCATGCAGGAACCCCAGCTGCCCCCGTTTGCCATCGTCTACACCCGGCGGGTCACCCAGGTGTGGTGCGGTTTCTTCGTCATCAATGGCGGTCTGGCGCTGGCCACCGCGCTGTGGGCGTCCGATGCGACCTGGGCGCTGTACAACGGCCTGCTGGCTTATCTGCTGATGGGCGTGCTGCATGCGGTGGAGTGGACGGTGAGGCGCCGGGTGAAGGCGGCACATGGCCATGGCTGAGTGGATCCCGCTGCACCAGCTGCTGGGCCCGGCGCGGCCGGACCGCTGGATTGGCGGTGCCGGTGCGGATCGTATCGACCACGCCGGGCTGCTGGCCCGGGTGGCGGCGTGGCGCGTGGCGTTCTCGCAGGCGGGAGGACGCGACTGGGCCCTGTACTTCGATGACAGCCTGGCGTTCGCCGCTGCCCTGTTGGGCGCGTGGTCAGCGGGCAAGCGCGTGTACCTGCCTTCCGACAACCTGCCGGCCACGCTGCAGGCGCTGCGGCCGCAGGTCGACGGCGTTGCCGGTGACGTCGACCTGCACTGGCAACCGCTGGCCCCGTCTGCGGTGGGGGCCGATGCCATCGCGCCGATCATGCTGGACGAACGCGCCTGCCGGTTGGTGGTGTTCACCTCCGGCAGCACCGGGGCGCCGGTCGCGATCGAGAAACGCCTGGACCAGTTGGCCTGCGAAGTGGGTGCGCTGGAGCAGGCCTTTGGTGCGCTGCTGGAGGGTGCGCAGGTTCACGGCACCGTGTCACACCAACACATTTACGGCCTGCTGTTCCGGGTGTTGTGGCCCTTGTCGGCGGGTCGGGCGATCCTGCCACGGCGCTTCTTTCACGAAGATCTGGTGGCGGCGCTGTCGACCGGGCCGTGCGTGCTCGTTGCCACGCCTGCCCACCTGAAACGGCTGCCGGCGCAACTGGACTGGCGCGCTGCGCGCACGCATCTACGCGCGGTGTTCTCCTCCGGTGGTCCGCTACCTGCGCAGGCGGCCGTCGATGTCCGCGCGCTGCTGGACCGTGTGCCGATCGAGGTGTTCGGCAGCAGTGAGACCGGCGGCATTGCCTGGCGTGGCGGTGATGCATCGACCAGCGCGTGGCAGCCGCTGCCGGGCGTGCAGTGGCGGATCGACGAGGGCCAGTTGGCTGTTGCCTCCGCGCACCTGCCCGATGGCGGCTGGTGGCGCAGCGAGGATCGTGCCGAGGCTGACGCGCAGGGCGGTTTCCGCCTGTTGGGTCGCGCCGACCGCATCGTCAAGGTAGAAGAGCGGCGTGTGTCGCTGGACGCGCTGGAACATGCGCTGCGCGCGCACCCCGCCGTCGCCGACGCCCGCGTGCTGCTGCTGCCGGGCCAACGCGAACAGTTGGCGGCCGTGGTGGTGCCGCGCGATACCCGCCTGCTGCAGGCTGACGAGGCCGGCCGCCGTGCCGCCGGCCGTCAGTTGTCCAACGCCCTTGCCGATGCCCACGACGCCGTCGCGCGGCCACGGCGCTGGCGCTTCGTCGATGCACTGCCCCTCAATGCGCAGGGCAAGACGACCCAGGCCGCCCTGCTGTCGTTGTTCCAGCCGGAGCAGCCGGAGCAGGTGGACCTGCCGCCGGTGCAGTGGCTGCAGTGTGGACCGGCCTCGGCCAGCGCGCAGTTGACCCTGCAACCCGACCTGCGTGCGTTCGATGGGCACTTCCCCGGGGTGCCGGTGCTGCCCGGAGTGGCCCAGGTCGACTGGGCGATCCGCTTGGCCCAGACGGTGTTCGCCCTGCCGGCGCGCTTCGTGCGTATCGACGCGCTGAAGTTCCAGCGGGTGGCGCGCCCGGGTGACACCCTCCTGCTGCAACTGGACTGGGACGCGTCGCGCCGCATGCTCGCATTCCGGTTCAGCTCCGGTCACGGCATCCATGCCAGTGGCAAAGTAGTGTTCGCCGATGCCGATTGAATCCCCGTCCGCTGCCATTGACCATGCCCCGCTGGTGGTGGTGCCGGTGTACGACCACGAACACGCCATCGTCGAGGTGGTGGCAGGCATCCGCGCCGCCGGCCTGCCTTGCCTGCTGGTCGATGACGGCTCGCACGACGCCTGTGCCGCCGTGCTGCGTGCGCTCAGCGCGGGCGATGGGGTGGGGCTGCTGCGGTTGCCGCGCAACGAAGGCAAGGGCGGCGCCATGCTGGCCGGCTTCCGCGAGGCATCACGGCTGGGCTACAGCCACGTGCTGCAGATCGATGCCGATGGCCAGCACAACACCAATGAGCTCGAACGCTTCGTGGCCTTGTCGCAGGCGCATCCGCACGCCGTGATCTGTGGCATCCCGGCCTACGATGAAACGGTGCCAAAAATCCGCCTGTACGGCCGCTACGCCACCCATGTGTGGGTGTGGATCAACACGCTTTCGCTGCATCTGCGTGATTCGATGTGTGGCTTCCGGGTGTACCCGCTGCCGCCTGTCATCCGGCTGATTGCCGAGGAAACCATTGGCCGCCGCATGGATTTCGATACCGAGATCCTGGTGCGGCTGTATTGGCGTGACATCGCGGTGCTGCACTTGGCGACGCCGGTGACCTACCCACGCGACGGCGTTTCACATTTCGATGTATGGCGCGACAACGTGCGTATCAGTGGCATGCACGCGCGGCTGTTCGGCGGCATGCTGCGGCGTGCGCCGCGATTGCTGCGTCGCCGCCTGCGAGGCACGCGCTGATGGCCGCCCGACCGGCGCCGCACTGGGCGGACATCGGCGAGCGCACCTCCGTCAGCGGCGTGCTGCTGCTGTGCTGGGTGCACCGCTGGCTCGGACGCTGGCCCTACCGGATGGGCGCATGGCCAGCGGTGGCCTGCCACTGGTTGGGAAACGGCCTGGCGCGGCGTGCCTCCATGCAGTACCTGCAGCGCCTGCAGGCCCACACCGGGGCATTGGGCCACACGCCCGGCTGGCGTGACAGCCTGCGCCACTTCGCCCTGTTCGGCGACACCATGCTGGACAAGCTGCTGGCGCTGGGACGCCGTTATCCGGCGCAGCAGCTGCAGTTGCATGACAACGCGGCGCTGCAGCGCATCGGCCGTGCCGAAGGAGGCGTGTTCCTGACCGCGCACGTGGGCTGCCTGGAGCTGTGCCAGGTATTGGCCGAAAAAGTGCCGGGGCTGCACCTCACCGTGCTGGTCCACACCAAGCATGCGCAGCGCTTCAACAGCCTGCTGGCGCGCCTGGATCCGTTGGCATCGGTAGAACTGCTGCAGGTGACCGAGGTGGGCCCGGCAATGGCGATGGCGCTCGGTCGTCGGGTCGCCGCGGGTGGCTTCGTCGCCATCGTGGGTGACCGGGTGCCGGTGAACAGCGAGCGGGTGGCGCATGCCGATTTCCTGGGTCACCGCGCGCCCTTCCCGGTGGGCGGCTATGTCATGGCGTCGGCGCTGGCTTGCCCGGTCTACACCCTGTCGTGCCTGCACCACGGCGACGGTTATCGCGTTCGTTTCGATCTGTTCGCGGAGCGCATCAGCCTGCCCCGCGGGGCACGCGACGCCGCCCTGCAGGACTGCGCCCATCGCTATGCGCAGTGGCTGGAACAGCAGGTGACCCAGTCACCGCTGGATTGGTTCAACTTCTTTCCTTTCTGGGACCAGGCACCTGATGCCGACTGATCTTTCCCCTTCCTGCCACTTCGGCGCCGCTGCGCTGACCATCGAAGACGTGGTCGCGCTGGCAGACCGGCGTGCACGTGCCGAGCTCAGCGATGCACCGGCTTTCCGTGCGCGCATCCAGCGCGGTGCCGATTTCCTCGACCGCCTGCTGCGCGAGGACGGGGTCATCTATGGCGTCACCACCGGCTACGGCGACTCGTGCACGACGGTGATCCCGCCCTCGTTGGTCGCCGAGCTGCCGCATCACCTGTACACCTACCACGGCTGCGGGCTGGGTCGTTTCCTGGATGCACAGGAAACGCGGGCCGTCTTGGCGGCTCGCCTCGCCTCGCTGTCACAAGGCATGTCCGGCACCAGCGTGGCGCTGCTGGAAGGGATCACTTCGCTGCTCCAGCACGACGTGCTGCCGCGCATCCCGGCGGAAGGATCGGTCGGCGCAAGCGGTGACTTGACCCCGCTGTCCTACGTGGCGGCCGTGCTGTGCGGGGAGCGCGACGTCCTGTTCGAAGGACGCGTGCAGCCTGCGGCCGAGGTGCTGCCGCGGATCGGCATGGTGCCGCTGCGGCTGCGACCGAAGGAAGGCCTGGCGTTGATGAATGGCACTGCGGTGATGACCGGGCTGGCCTGCCTGGCCTGGCACCGTGCCGACTATCTCAGCCGCCTGGCGACCCGCTTGACGGCATTCAACGTGTTGGCCAGTGATGGCAACGCCCATCATTTCGACGAGACCCTGTTCGCGGCCAAGCCGCATCCGGGCCAGGCACGCATCGCCGCCCGCCTGCGCGCGGACCTGCACAGCGAGAAGCCGCCGCGCAACGCGCAGCGACTGCAGGATCGCTATTCGTTGCGCTGTGCCCCGCATGTGATCGGCGTATTGGAGGATACGTTGCCGTTCCTGCGGCAGTTGATCGAAACCGAACTCAACAGCGCCAACGACAACCCACTGATCGACCCGGACGAAGAGCGCGTGCTGCACGGTGGCCACTTCTATGGCGGCCACATCGCGCTGGCCATGGATACCTTGAAGAACACCGTCGCCAACATCGCCGACCTGCTGGACCGGCAGCTGGCGCTGCTGGTCGATGCACGCTACAGCCATGGCCTGCCGGCCAACCTGTCTGCCGCCACGGGGCCGCGCGCGGCCATCAACCACGGGCTGAAGGCGCTGCAGATCAGTGTCTCGGCGTGGACGGCCGAGGCGCTGAAAAATACCCTGCCTGCCTCGGTGTTCTCGCGTTCCACGGAATGCCACAACCAGGACAAGGTCAGCATGGGCACCATCGCCGCGCGTGACTGCCTGCGCGTGATCGAGTTGGTGGAGCAGGTGGTGGCGGCGATGCTGATCGCGGCACGTCAGGCCGTGGCGCTGCGCCAGCGGGTCGGCCTGCAGGCGCAGCTGCAGGGTGCGCTGGATGCGATGAATACCGATCTCGTCGGGCGCATCGCGCTGGTCGAGGAAGATCGCGCGTTGGACGGCGAGCTGCGCCAGCTGCTGCAGGACATCCGCGGACGCGCGTGGGTGATCTATGCTGATGCATGATCTGACGGAAGAAATCGCCCTGTCGCCCGCGTTCCACGACTGCGACCCGATGCAGGTGGTCTGGCACGGAAACTATTTCAAGTACTTCGAGATCGCCCGCTGCGCGCTGCTGCAGCGGCATGATTACGACTACCCGCAGATGCAGGCGTCCGGCTTCCTGTGGCCGGTGGTGGACGCGCGGGTCAAGTACATCCGCCCGTTGCGTTTCCAGCAGGCGCTGCGCGTGGTGGCACGCATCGTCGAGTGGGAGAACCGCTTGAAGATCACCTACGAGATTTTCGATGCGCTCAGCGGTGAGCGCCTGACCCGCGCCCATACCATCCAGGTCGCCGTCGCCGCCGACAGCGGCGAGATGCAGTACCTGTGTCCCCCGATCCTGTGGCAGAAGCTGGGAGTATCCGCACCATGAAACTGTTCGCTCCGCTCCGTCTGTTGGCGGTCATGTCGCTGTGTCTGCTGGCGTCGGCAACCAGCGCCGCCGACGCGGTCATCGAATCGATCACCCGGGATGTCGCGCGTCCTGCCGTGCTGCGTGGCAGCTTCAGCCAGCAGAAGCAGGTGGCGGGATTCCGCAATCCATTGCAGTCGCAGGGGCGCTTCGTGGTGGCGCACCAGCGCGGTGTCATCTGGTCCACCCTGAAGCCGTTCCCCTCGGAGATGGTCATCACCGCCGACCGCATCCTCAGCCGGCAGGCCGATGGCAGCACCCGCGTGGAACTCGATGCACGCGAGCAGCCGGCAATGCGCTCGGTGAACGCCACGCTGTTCGCGCTGATGAGCGGTGACGTGCAGGCACTGTCCAGCCAGTTCAATGTCGATGCGCGGCGCGAAGGGGCGGGCTGGACGCTGCAGCTCACGCCGAAGTCGGCGATGCTGGCAAAGGCATTCACCTCGCTGCGGCTGCGCGGTGACCGCTACGTACGTGACGTGGAGATCGTGGAAGCGGGCAATGACCGCACCCTTATCACCTTCAGCGCATTGACCGAAACGCCGGCCACGCTGAGCGCTGAAGAGGCCGCGCGCCTTGACTGACATGCGCCCTGGCGCGGCCGCGGCCGCCAGCCCACACCGCGCCTGGCGCTGGCTGGCCCTGGCGTGGCTGCTGGTGCTGCTGGCGCTGGGTGTGCAGCAGGCCCTGCAGTGGCGCCAGCAGCCACCGATCGACACCGACATTCTGGCAATGCTCCCGCAGGACGCCCACGATCGCCTGCTGTCGGATGCTACCCGGCGCATCGCCGATGCGAACTCGCGCGACGTGGTGGTGCTGCTGGGCAGCGATGACAGCGCAGCCGCTCTGCGTGCGCAGGAGGCATTCGCGCAGGCCATGGCCGACGATGCGGACAGCGGCCTGCTGCGGCCTGCCGGTGCGATGGACGGGTGGTTCGACCAGGCACGCGGGTTCTACGCCCCGTACCGGGATCGCCTGCTGACGCCATCCCAGCGCGATCAGCTGCAACAGACCGGCGCCGGCGATCTGGCAGGGCAGGCGCTTGCGTCCCTGTACGGGCCGATGGGCGGTCCGCGTTTGACGGCGTGGCTGCAGGACCCTTTGGCGCTGTGGCCGGCATGGTGGCAACAGCAGGCCAAGGCGGCAGGTCTGCGCCTGGGCGACGATGGCTTGGTGCAGGCCGATGGCAAGCACTGGGCGGTGCTCCGTTTCGATACCCGTGATTCCGCCTTCCAGCTGGATGGCGAGCCGCATATCGACGCGCTGCTGGAGCGCGCGGGCACGGCAGCACGTGGCGCGGCGCCCGGGCTGGAAATCCTGCATGCCGGTGTTCCGTTGCATGCCGAAGCCGCCGCCGTGCAGGCCAACCGGGAGATCAATACGATCGGCTGGGGCTCGTTGGCGGCCGTGCTGTTGCTGGTCTGGCTGGCGTTCCGCTCGCTGCGACCGATCCTGCTGGTGGCGGTGTCGCTGCTGGTGGGGTGTGGCGTCGCCTTGGCCGTGACCGTGCTGGTGTTCGGCAAGGTGCACCTGCTCACGCTGGTGTTCGGTGCCTCGCTGGTCGGCGTCGCCGAGGACTACGGCATCCACTGGTTCGCGTCGCGCCAGGCGGCCCCACGTGAGAGCCGTTGGACCCTGCTGCGGCACCTGCTGCCGGGCCTGTGGCTGGCCCTGCTGACGAGTGCGCTGGCTTACCTGGCGCTGGCGATGGCGCCGTTCCCGGGGCTGCGGCAGATGGCACTGTTCTCGGTGGTCGGATTGTCCGCTGCGTTCGTGACGGTGATCTTGTGGTTTCCGTGGCTGGACGGCGGCCAGGTGCGGCAGACCGGTTTTTCGCGCTGGCTTGGCGGCACGCTGCAGCGCTGGCCACGGCTTGCCGGGCGACGCCTGCTGCTGGTGCTGGTCGGTCTGGTGGTTGTGTCCGCTGCGGGCATGACCCGATTGAAGGTGGACGATGACCTGCGCAGCCTGCAGTCCTCGCCCCCGGCATTGATGGAGCAGCAGATCCGTATCTCGCGGCTGCTGGGGATGCCCAGCCCCGCGCAGTTCTTCCTGGTGCAGGGGGGAGATGCCGAACAGCTGCTGCAACGCGAAGAGGCCCTGACCCGGCGGCTGCGCGCGCTGGAGCACGACGGCCGCATCGGCAGCCATCGCGCGATCAGCGACTGGTTGCCTTCAGCGGCGCAGCAGCAGGCCGATGCCGCACTGACGCGTGGCATCGAGGCGGGCGTACTGCGGGCCGTGGCGGAGGTCAGTGGCGAAACGCTGGAGCGCCCGGCGTTCACCGCAGCGCCGATGACCATCGAACGCTTCGTGGCCTCTCCGGCGTCGTTGCCGGTCCGCCCCTTGTGGTTGGGCCGGCTGGGCGACGGGGTCGCCAGCGTGGTGCTGGTGGATGACCTGTCGCAGCCGCAGGCGCTGCGCGACCTGCAGGGTGCCGGAGCGGGACTGGACGGCGTGCGCTGGGTTGACCGCACCGATGATTTCTCGCGCTTGCTCGGTCATTACCGCAGTCTGATGAGCGTCATGCTGCTGGCAGGCATTGCACTGGTGTTCGCTGCGCTGTGGTGGCGCTATCGTCGCGATGCGTGGCGGGTGATGGTGCCGACGTTGTTGGCGGGGACGCTCACCGTCGCCCTGCTGTCCTTGTTCGGCCAGCCCGTGCAGCTGTTCAATGTGCTCGCCCTGATGCTGCTGCTGGGCATGGGCATCGATTACGGCATCTTCCTGCTGGAGCATCGGGGTGACCCCAGTGCGTGGGTGGCGGTCTGCGTGGGCGCGGCCAGTACCTGGCTGTCCTTCGGGCTGCTCGGGCTGTCGGCCACGCCGGCGCTGCGTGCCTTCGGCCTTACCCTGCTGTTGGGTATCGGCCTGGTCTGGCTGTTGTCACCGCTGTTCCGGCCCGCCGGTGTGCATGAAACAAAGGAGTCCACCTGATGCGTTGGATGCGCTGCGTTCGCCCGGCCCTGCGCTTGTTGGCGGCAATGACCGTACTCGCCGCGCTTGCCGCGTGCGCCGGCCGGCCCACGCGGCCCGGTGGCGATCTGCCACCGCTGCGGCTGTCGCCGGCCAGCCTGCAGGGCACCCTCGCGCTGCAGCAGCAACTCCACTTCCGCTTCGGCCGGGTGGAGCGTGATCTGGATGCGTTGCTGGAGGCCGACGACGCGCAGGTGCAACTGCTGGTGCAGGCGATGGGCCAGACCGGCTTCCGCGTGCGCTGGGATGGCCAGCACCTGGACGAACAGCGCGCCCCGTGGCTGCCACGCCAGGTGCGTGCCGAACGGGTGCTGGATGATCTGCAGTTCGCACTCTGGCCCACCGCCGCCATCGCCGCCGTACTGCCGGCCGAGTGGACGGTCACCGACGATGGTGAACATCGCCGCCTGCAGCACGCCGGCCAGGAGGCACTGCATCTGCAGCGCCATGCCGATGGCAGCCTGCAGTTGGACAACCTGCGCGAAGGATACTCATTGACCATCCGTTCGGTGGATGGCGCAGCTGCACCGGCGCAGGAGACCCCTCGGTGACCGCTGCGGTGTATCTCAATGGACTGGGCGTGGTGTGCGCCCTGGGCGCAGACCGCCACAGCGTGGCCAAGGGGCTGTTTGCCGCGGCCCCTGGCGGGCTGTCCGACTGCGATGACGTGGTGCGCGGGCGGACCCTCGCGCTGGGGCGCGTACGGGACGCGCTGCCAGACCTCTCGACGCTGCCGATCTCGCTTCGTGGTCGCAACAATGCCCTGCTGGATGCGGCGCTGGTGCAGATCGCACCGCTGGTGAAGCAGGCCATCAGCCGACATGGTGCCGAGCGTGTCGCCGTGATCATCGGCACCAGCACATCCGGCATCGGTGAGACCGAACCTGCGCTTCGCGCGCTGCAGTCTGATGGCCAATGGCCTGCCGGCTTCTCCTACGGGCAGCAGGAGATGGGCAGTGCGGCATCGTTCGTGCGCCATCGCAGCGGGGCCGGCGGCCCGGCATGGACCTTGTCCACGGCCTGTTCGTCGAGTGCGAAAGCGTTGGCTTCGGCGGCGCGGCTGCTGCGCGCCGGGGTCGTCGATGCGGTGATCGCCGGTGGGGCCGACTCGCTGTGCCACTTCACCGTCGCCGGTTTCAGCGCGTTGGAGTCGATCTCGGCCACGCGCTGCCTGCCGTTCTCGCGCAACCGCACGGGCATCAACATCGGCGAAGGGGCGGCGTTGTTCCTGCTGAGCCGTGAGCCGGGCCCGGTGCAGCTGGCCGGGTGGGGGGAGAGCTCCGATGCCCACCACATGTCCGCGCCGGACCCCAGCGGCGCCGGCGCCACGGCTGCGCTGCTCGAGGCATTGCAGCGTGCAGGGTGGTCACCGGACGAGGTGGACTACATCAATCTGCATGGCACGGCCACGCGGCACAACGATGCGATGGAGTCCCGGGCAGTGGCCGGCGTGCTGGGCAGCACGGTGCCAGCCAGCTCGACCAAGCCACTCACCGGCCACGCGCTGGGTGCCTCCGGTGCCATTGAAGCCGCCCTGTGCTGGATCGCGCTGGTCGACAATCCCGATAATCGCCTGCCGCCGCACTGGTATGACGGCGATATCGATCCGGACCTGCCGGCACTCAGGCTGGTCACCCCGGGCGACTGTTCACCGGTCCCCCTGCAGCGGATGCTCAGCAGCTCGTTTGCTTTCGGCGGCAGCAACGCCGTGCTTGCCCTGCAGCGGAGTACGGCGGCATGACCGTGTATCCCATCCGGGATGTCGTGCCGCACCGGGCCAGCCTGCTGCTGTTGGACGAGCTGGTGCACTGGGACGATGACAGCATCCATGCCGCCCTGGTGGTGCCGTCGAAGGGTGCATTCGCCGGGCCTGACGGCGTGCCGGCGTGGATCGGCATCGAGTACATGGCGCAGGCCATCGCGGCCTGGGCCGGCTGCCGTGCGCGCCGTGATGGCGGCGAACCGAAGATCGGGTTCCTGCTCGGCAGCCGCCGCTACAGCAGCCAGCGCGATCTGTTTCCCGCCGGCACCCGGCTGGAGGTTTACGCGCGCCGCGAACTGATGGGTGACAATGGCCTGGGCATGTTCGCCTGCCGGATCGACGTGGGCGGGGAGACATGGGTGGAAGCGAACGTGTCGGTGTTCGAGCCCGCTGACGCGCAGGCCTATCTGGAGAGTGGAACCGCATGACAGCCAACCTGGCGGTGCTGGTGACCGGCGCAAGCCGGGGCATCGGCCGTGCAATCGCGCTGCGCGCCGCGCGCGACGGCTTCGACGTGACCGTGCATTGCCGCAGCCGCGTGGAAGAAGCGCAGGCCGTGGCCGATGAGATAACCGCGATGGGACGGCAGGCGCGGGTACTCCCGTTCGATATCGCCGATCGCGCCGCGGCACGTGCCGCCCTGGACGCCGATGTCGAAGCGCACGGCGCTTACTATGGTGTGGTCTGCAATGCCGGTATCGCCCGCGATGGCGCGTTCCCTGCGCTCAGCGAAGACGACTGGGACCAGGTGCTGCACACCAACCTGGACGGCTTCTACAACGTGCTGCACCCGCTGGTGATGCCGATGGTGCGCCGTCGCCAGCCCGGCCGCATCGTGACGCTGGCATCGGTATCCGGCCTGATCGGCAACCGCGGCCAGGTCAACTACAGCGCGGCCAAGGCCGGCATCATCGGCGCCAGCAAGGCGCTGGCGGTCGAGCTGGCCAGCCGCCGCATCACGGTCAATTGCGTGGCCCCTGGCCTGATCGACACCGACATGCTGGATGCCGGCGTGCTGGAACACGCCTTGAAGGGCATTCCGGCCGGTCGTGTCGGGACGCCCGACGAGGTCGCTGCCACCGTCGCATTCCTGCTGTCCCCTGACGCTGCCTATATCACCCGGCAGGTGATCTCGGTCAATGGCGGGCTTGCCTGATGGCACGTGACGGGCGCCGCGTCGTGGTGACCGGTGCGGCCGCCATCAGTCCGTTGGGCCACGACTGGGCCACCATCCACGCGCGGCTGCGCGCACTGCGCAATGCCGTACGCGCGATGCCGGAGTGGGATGTCTATGAAGGGTTGAATACCCGGCTGGCTGCGCCTGCCGCGCCTTTCGAGCTGCCACCGCACTACAACCGCAAGACCACCCGTTCGATGGGACGGGTCGCCTTGATGGCGGTGCGCGCCAGCGAGCTGGCCCTGCAGCAGGCCGGACTGATCGACCACCCGGTGCTGCGTGGTGGACGCACCGGGGTGTCCTACGGATCGTCTTCCGGCAGCCATGAAGCGGTGGGCGAGTTCGGCCGGATGCTCAGCAGCTTCAGCACCGATGGCATCACCGCCACCACCTACCTGAAGATGATGAGCCACACCGCGCCGGTCAACATCGGCGTGTTCTTCGGTCTCAGCGGGCGCATCCATACCACCTCCAGTGCGTGCACATCCGGCAGCCAAGGGGTGGGCGAAGCGTACGAAACCATTCGCGCGGGGCGCCAGACCGTGATGCTGGCCGGCGGTGCCGAACAACTTGATGCGACCGCCGCGGCGGTGTTCGACACCCTGTTCGCCACCAGTGTGCGCAACGCGGCCCCAGCCACCACGCCGCGTCCGTTCGATGCCGGGCGCGATGGCCTGGTGCTGGGTGAAGGCGCCTGCACCCTGGTGCTGGAGGATCTGCAGCACGCGCTTGAACGCGGTGCCACGATCCTGGCCGAGGTGCGCGGCTATGCCAGCAACAGCGATGGCCAGCATGTCACCCAGCCCAGCAGCCCGACCATGGCCCAGGCGATGCGCCTGGCGCTGGAGGATGCCGGGCTGGACGCTGCACGGATCGGCTATATCAACGCGCACGGTACGGCGACCGAGCACGGGGACATCGCCGAAAGCCAGGCGACCGCCGAGGTATTCGGCAGCGCCGTGCCGATCAGTTCGCTGAAGAGTTACGTCGGCCACATGTTGGGCGCGTGCGGCGCGTTCGAGGCCTGGGTGAGCATCGAGATGATGCGCAGCGGCTGGTTCGCCCCCACCCTGAACCTGGAAGACCCGGATCCCCGCTGTGCCGCGCTGGACCACATCATCGGCGACGGCCGTACGTTGCAGGTGGACCACGTGATGAGCAACAACTTCGCCTTCGGCGGCATCAATACGTCGCTGGTGTTTGCGCGTTTCGACGCCTCGGCAGCCTGAACGGCCCGCGGACAATGATGAACCCGGTGCACGAAAGTTCGCCGCAGTGGCGCTGTCGGGGCTGTGACGCCTTCCGCCCGTGACGGGTTTCCGACACAATCATGTCTTAAAGGGTAAAACCTGAAAGCATGCAAGCCTACGTCTACAAAAGCCACCGTAAAGACGACACCTACGTCTATCTCGCCGAGCGTGATGGCTTCGCTGTGCTGCCTGCACCGCTGGCTGCCTCGCTGGGAAAACTCGATCTGGTGATGGAAGTCGCGCTGACCGAAGATCGCCGCCTTGCCCGCGCCGACGCGGCGCTGGTGCGTGCCGAGCTGGCCAGTCGCGGGTTCTACCTGCAGGTGCCGCCCAGCATCACCAGCATGATGCCGCGCCACAATGACTGACCGCAGGCCGCGCGAGGTATACGGCGCCCTGGGGCTGGGCGCGTTGCTGTCGCTGGGTGCCGCCATCGGGGGTATCCCCGGCGCGGTGCTGGCGGCGCTGGCGCAGCCGGTGTATGCGCTGGGCGTGTCATGGGCCCGTCGCAGCCGCGTACCGCGCGCCGTGCCGCAGGTGCTGCGCGAAGAGGTTCCCGCGCTGTTGGCGCTGTGGTTGGCCGGCCCTGCGGTCTTGGCGCTGCTGATGGCCTGGCCCTTGGCTGCGCTGCGTGAAAGCGGCAGCCTGGCCGCCGCGCTGGGACTGGCGGTGCTGCTGGGGGTCGCGTTGCTCGCCGTCTGGCGTACCTGGCCGTTGTGGAGCGACGTGGAACGTCTGGCCGGTGGCCTGCAGCGGCATGGGGCAGGCCTGTCCGGCCGCGACCTTGGTGCGTGGCGCGGACTGGCCGTGGCGGCCCTGGTACTGGCGATTAGTGCGCTTGTCGTGTTGCCAGCGTGGCCGGCGCTGCTGCCGGCGGCGCTGCGCTGGCCTGCCGTCGCTGCCATTGTGCTGCTGTCGCCGTTGCTGCACCTGATGCTGCAGCGGATCGCACCGGCCGGCACGGGGCGCGTGGCCCCGGCGACCCACACGGACGCGCTGCGTACCGCGTGGGAAGCAAACGAGCCCAGGGTCGACGCCGTGCCCACGGCACTGGAGCCGATGCAGGCCGATGCCTTGGGCCCGGCCCTCTACGAAGCGGCGCGACATGGCCGCATCGAGCGCGCGCTGCAGCTGCTGCAGGCCGGCGCGGACCCGCGTGCTGCGCCGGACCCGCAATGGCGCGACCAACGTAATCTTCCGGTGCTGGCCGCGGTGCTGCCAGACCTGCGCCTGCTGCGCGAACTGATCGCGCGCGGCGTCGACGTCAATGCACCGCACAAGGGAATGACGCCGCTGCTGGCGGCGACCCGTGACAGCTGGCACGGTCGTCCCGAAGCGGTGATGACGCTGCTCGCCAATGGCGCCGATTCGCGCGCCACCGACGCCGATGGCAATACGCCCCTGCACCATGCCGCGCGCAGCTCGGATCCCGGGGTGGCCGCGCTGCTGCGTGACGCCGCCGCCGAAATCGACGCACTGAACAATGAAGGCTGGTCACCGCTGGCGGTGGCCTGTCAGGTCGGCAACTGGCGGCTGGCGCGTTTCCTGCTGGAACGCGGCGCGCGGGCCGAGCCCGTGGAAGGCATTCCGGTGCTGCTGGCCGCTGCGGCCACCGACGATGATGATCCCGCGGGCGTCCAGCTGCTGCTCAAGCACAAGGCGCGCGCCGATGCGCGTGACGCCCAGCGCCGCAGCGCGCTGCATGAAGCGGCGCTGGCAGGCCACTCAGCCATCATCGATGCGCTGTTGGCGGCCGGAGCCAACCTGGAAGCGCGTGATGCCCTGGGCCGCACCCCGCTGCTGGAGGCTGCCGCAGGCGGTCGTGCCGCCGTGCTGGAACACCTGCTGCCGCACAAGCCCGACCTGGCGGCAGTGGACGGTGACGGCCGCAACGCGCTGATGCTGGCCGCGATGGCAACGGACGTCCCCCCGCAGCTGGTCCGTCGCCTGCTGGACCTGGGTCTGGTCGCCGACCTGGCAGATCCCGTGGCACGACGCGCGGTGGATAGCGCTGCCGAAGCGGGCCGTTGGGCCATCGTCAGCATGCTCGACCCCGCGTATCCGCTGCCCGCTGCGGTCAGCGACGGCCTCGCGGCCGCCGAAGGCAGCGAAGGCGGGGCGTCGCTGCTGCCTGACCGGCCGCCGTTGGAACTGCTGCGCGAGTCCTTGGGCTTCGGCAATCTGGACGGCCTGGAGGCGCTGGTCCGGTTGTGCCGCCCTGACGAACTGGGCGCGCTGCTGCACGATCCCGAACTGGCACTGGATCCGCGCGCGGTCAGCTGGCTGCTGCAGCACGGCGCCTCGCATGACGCGCTCGATGCCTGCACCGACACGCCGATGTTCGCGTTGCTCGCGCGTGGCGTGGACGCCGTGCCTGCCTTGCAGGCCATGCTGGAGCAGGGCGTATCGCCCGCCGGCGCCGGCGGCCTGGCACGGTTCCTGGCGGCGTGTGCACAGCATGACCACGCCAGTCGCGGACTTGAACAACTGGCGCTGGAGCTGCTGGAGCGGGGCGCGGATCCGTTCGCGGCGTCCCCGGCAGGTGATCCGCCGCTGTCGCTGGCCGTGCGTTTGGGCTGGTTGCGCCTGCAGACGGGCCTGTTGAGCCTGGGCGTGGACCGCGAAGCACGCGACAGCCATGGCATGACGGCCCTGCATCTGGCGACCGCGCTCGGTCGCGAAGCCGCATTGAAGACGCTCGTCCGCCATGGCGCATCGCCGGAAGCCCGTGCCGCCGATGGCCAGACGCCGCTGGGCGTGGCGCTGTCCAGTGGCCGCCGCGATCTGGCCGATTGGCTGGACTGGCGGGTATGGGCCCTGCCGCGCCGCACCCTGCGCGAGTCGGACGTGGCCGCGGCCGCCACTACCGGCGATGTCGATGCCGTGCGTCGCCTGATCGACCTGGGTTTCGCCGTCGACAGCGTCGATGCGCAGGGCTGTACCGCCCTGCTGCGTGCCGCAGGCGGCGGGCACCTGGCCGTGGTGGACCTGCTGCTGGCCCGCCAGGCGGATCCGCAACATGCCTCGGCCAGCGGTGCCACGCCGTTGTCAGCGGCGGTCAGCATGCGCCAGATGGATATCGTGTCGGCCCTGCTGGACGCCGGTGCGCAGCTGGAACACCGGCTGCCGGGCGGCGTCACGGTGTTGATGCTGGCATCGGCCCTGGGCCTGCCCGACATCGTGGCGCGTCTGCTCAGCGCCGGTGCCGACGTCCACGCGTGCGATGCACAGCAACTGGCGCCGCTGCATTGCGCCGCGCTGTACGGATTCTCCGCGCGTGATCGTTCGCGCCTGCTGGCGCTGCTCGATACCCTGCTGCTGGCAGGGGCCGAACCGGATCAGTCCGCTGCAGGTGACGTAACCCCGCTGCTGTTGCTGCTGGGCGCGCGTGCCGAACCGGGCACGGCCTGCGACGAGCAGGTGGTGCTGGCCGGCGTCGAACGCCTGCTGGATGAAGACGTATCGCTGGACGTCCGCGATCCACGCGGGTTCGGGCCGCTGCACCTGGCCGCATTGCATGGACTGCCGCTGCTGGTCCAGCGCCTGTTGCGTGCAGGAGCGGACCCCGAGGCACGCGACACACTCAACCGCAGCCCGCGCGAGATCGCGGTGATGCGCGGTTTCATCGACGTGGCAGGTGAGTTCGCACCCCGGGTCCCGGGCGTGTCATCGATGGCGCGTTTCCTGCGCGAATGAAGCGCTGCGCCGCTGGCCAGTGACGAGCCCCTGTCGTCACTGGTCCTCGCGCGAACGGTCCCCATCGTGGCCTGCGTCGGCCTCGAACAGATGCATCAGATCGGCGCGGGCGTCACGCGAGGTCTGGATCACGGCGGTCTCATCGTCGTACACCAGGTACTGGTCACGCAGCAGCTTCTCGTCGTGCTCGCGGAAACGCTGCACGTGCCGCTTCGCCGTGTCGCCCGGGATGCCCAACGCGATCAGTACCCGTTCGCTTAGCTCCAGGCTGGTCCCGAAGACTTCGCGGAACGGTTCGGCGGCCATGTCCATCAAGCGCCACGCATGCTGGCGGTTACGCGCACGCGCCAGCACGCGCGCGTCCGGATACAGCCTGCGGATCAACCGCGTCGCGCGCAGGTTGGTTTCGGGATCATCCATCGTCACCACGAACACCGCGATCTCGGCGCCGCCGGCTGCGCGCAGCATCTCCGGGCGGGTCGGATCACCGTAGTAAAGCTGGTTACCGAATCGCCTCAGGTCGGCCACGGTATCCGGGTTGGCTTCCAGTGCGACGAAAGGCACCTTCTGCGCCGTCAGCAGCCGTGCCACCACCTGGCCGAAGCGTCCCATGCCGGCAATCAGCACCTTCGGCCGATTATCCGGTGCGACGTCGTCAGCCGGTGGGGCCTGGGTGGTCGTGCTCGCTTCGCGCCCCAGCAGCCGCAAGAGCACGATCATCAGCAGCGGTGTCAGCGCCATCGACAGACCGACGATGGCGACCAGCCGATCATGATTGGCACTGCCCAGCAACTGCGCGCGCTGTGCCTCGTTGAACACGACGAAGGCGAACTCACCGCCCAGCCACAGCACGCTGCCCAGCAGCAGCGCCTGTCGCGACGGCAGCTTGGCCAAGCGGCCGATGGCGTAAAGAATGCCGAACTTGACCACCAGCAGGATGCCCACGCCGGCGGCGATCATGCCCGGCTCGGCGATGATGCGGTCCAGATCGATGCCCATGCCGACGGCAATGAAGAACAGGCCGAGGAACAACCCCTTGAAGGGCTCGATCTGCGCTTCCAGCTCGTGCCGGAACTCCGAATCAGACAGCAGCACTCCGGCCAGGAACGCCCCAAGGCTGGCACTCAGCCCCGCCTCCTGCATGAACCACGCCGTGCCCAGCACCACCAGCAACGCCGTGGCGGTGAATACCTCCGGGCTGCGGCTGCGTGCGACCACGCCGAACACGCGGCGCAGCAGCGGGCGTCCGCACAGGATGACCACCGCCAGCGCACCGATCGCGATGGCGGCATCCTGCCAGTGCAGGGTCTGGTTGCGCGCGCCGCCCAGCAGCGGAATCGCGGCCAACAACGGGATGGCGATGAGGTCCTGGAACAGCAGGATCGCGAAGGCCAGTCGGCCATGATTGCTGTTCAGCGCCTTGTGCTCGGACAGCAGCTGCAGGCCCACCGCCGTGGATGACAGGGCCAGGGCGATGCCCACGACCAACGCGCTCTTCCATTGGAAATGATCGAGCATCAGCAGGCCGCCCAGCACGAGTCCGCAACTGGCGACCTGCAGCGCGCCGGCGCCGAACACCGAACGTCGCATCACCTTCAGTCGCGACGGCGATAGTTCCAGGCCGATGACGAACAGCAGCATCACCACGCCGATCTCAGCCGCGCCGAGGATGCGGTCTGCATCCTGCACGAAGCCCAGGCCATCGGGCCCCAGCACCACGCCGGCGGCCAGGTAGCCCAGCACTGCCCCGAAGCCGAGGCGGCGGAATACGGGGACGGCAATCACCGCCGCAAGCAGCAGGACCAACGCGAGTTCAAGCACACCGCTATGCATGGGGAGGAACGTCTGGGATGCGGGGGAACGGGCCGGATGCGAAGCACCGGACCCTCGGCGGTCATTATGCGCCGCGTGTTGCCCACGGCGCAGCGCGGAAACTGAGTGCGACCCTACCCGGCGCCGCGATGGGGTTGACCCACCCTGCCGACAGGTCCATCCTGCCCCCCGCCACGGCATGCCCGTCGGCACACCCTTCCGGAGTCCAACCCCCATGTCCAGCGACAGTAGAAGTCGACCTCGTTCGACGCCAGCGACGGCGACCGCCTGACAGGGACGGTTCGCCTGCGTTGGCGTTGCGCTTGCAACCACGAAGGCGAACCACGATGAACCAGAAGCAGATGCTGCGTCCCGCTACCGACGCCGCCACCCTTGCCGCACCCCTGGCCGGTTTCAACACGGCCGATGCGGTCGAATACCTCAACACCTTGTTGCTGTCCCGCGCCGTGGAACTGCTGGGCGCGCTTCCGTTGCCGCGCGCGGTGAAGCTGCTGGAAGCGCCGGAGCTGCAGCGCGCCGGCGACCTCGTGGCTGCATTGCCGCCGGCCCGCGCCGCCGCGCTGCTTGGGTTGATGGCCGATGACCGCGCCACCGATATCGTCCATCAGCTGGATGAAGAAGAGCGCGCCCGGCTGGTGCCCCTGATCAGCGCCGACGCACGGCAGGTGATCCAGCAGCTGTTGAGCTATCCACCGCATACCGCCGGTGCACTGATGACGACCGAATTCGTCAGCGTGCCTGCCACGTGGACGGTCGGGCAGACCCTGCAGCACATCCGTGATGTGGAGCGCACGCGCGAGACCGTGTACGCGATCTATGTGCTCGACCCGGCCAGCCAGCGCCTGCAGCAGGTGGTGACGATGCGCCGCTTGATCACCGGTCGGGCGCAGGACGCCATCCTCGACGTGGCGCAGGTCAACGCACCGGTCACCGTGGACGTGCAGATGGACCAGGAAGAAGTCGCGCAGCTGATCCGGCGCCACGATCTGTTGGCGATCCCGGTGGTGGATGCAGGGCAGCGCGTGCTGGGCATCGTCACCGTGGACGACATCCTGGATGCGCTGATCGAAGAGTCCACCGAGGACGCGCATAAGTTCGGCGGCATGGAGGCGCTGGAAAAGCAGTACATGCAGATCGGTTTCCTGGAGATGCTGCGCAAGCGCGGCGGCTGGCTGAGCGTGTTGTTCCTCGGCGAGATGCTGACGGCAAGCGCGATGCAGCACTACGAACACGAGCTCGCCCGTGCGGTGGTGCTGACGCTGTTCATCCCGCTGATCATGAGCTCCGGCGGCAACTCCGGTTCGCAGGCGACCTCTCTGCTGATCCGCAGCCTGGCACTGCGCGAACTGCGCCTGCGCGACTGGTGGAAAGTGGCCCTGCGTGAACTGCCTACGGGCATCGTGCTGGGTACCATCCTGGGCACGCTGGCGATGGCCCGCATCACGGTGTGGCAGCTGGGCGGACTGCACGATTACGGCGAACACTGGCTGCTGCTCGGCTTCACCGTCGCGGCAGCACTGGTCGGCATCGTCACGTTCGGCTCATTGTCCGGCTCGATGCTGCCGTTCGCCCTCAAGCGGCTGGGCTTCGACCCGGCCAGCGCCTCGGCCCCGTTCGTTGCCACCCTGGTCGACGTCACCGGGCTGGTCATCTACTTCAGCATTGCCGCCACGATCCTCCACGGCACCCTGCTGTGAAAAAAGGGGACGGAGGGGATTAAGTCGCAATCGGCCGCTGCGTAGCGAGCCGATTGCGACTTAATCCCCTCCGTCCCCTTTTTTTGCTCTACTACGGCCATGAGCACCTACAACCTGCAGTCCGTGTTCCGCCCGCAGTCCGTTGCCGTTATCGGGGGCAGTCCGCGTGATCGTTCGGCGGGCCGTGCGGTGATGCGCAACCTGCGCGGGGCGGGCTTCGCCGGCAAGGTGGCGTGGGTCAATCCACGCCATGCGGAGATCGATGGCACGCGCACCGTCAAGCGCCTCAAAGACCTGGACTGGGTGCCGGAGCTGGTGGTGGTGACCGCGCCGGCCAGCATCGTGCCGCAGGTGATCGCCGATGCAGCGGCGCTGGGCGTTGCGGCGGCCATCATCCTTACCGCGCACCTGGGGGAGGGGCCCGGTTCGTTGGCGGCGCAGGTCGAAGCCAGCGCGCGCGCCAAGGGCCTGCGCATCCTCGGCCCGCATTGCCTGGGCGTGATCGCTCCCCATGCACGATTGAATGCCAGCATCGCCGCGCACGTGCCGCAGGCCGGCGACCTTGCCTTGATCTCTGAATCCAGTGCCATCGCCGCTGCTCTGGTGGAGTGGGGCGTGGCGCGCTCGGTCGGGTTTTCCGCCGTGGTGTCGCTGGGTGACACGATGGACGTCGACTTCGGCGACCTGCTGGATTATTTCGCCACCGACTACCGCACGCGCGCGATCCTGCTGTATGTCGAACAGATCAAGGACGCGCGCAAGTTCATGTCTGCTGCGCGTGCAGCCGCGCGCTCCAAGCCGGTGATGGTGGTGAAGTCGGGGCGTGCCGAACGGATCATGCCGGGCAATGACACCCACGTGCAGGCGCTGGCACGTGCCGATGATGTGTATGGCGCGGCGTTCAACCGTGCGGGCCTGCTGCGGGTGAGCGCGCTGGACGAGCTGTTCACCGCGGCAGAGACCCTGGGCCGGTTGGGTGCGTTCCCCGGCCGCCGGTTGGCCATCCTGAGCAACGGGGGCGGTGTGGGCAGGCTCGCGGTAGATCAATTGTCGGCACTGCGCGGCACGCTGGCCGGCCTGTCCGACAGCACCGTCAAGCAGCTCGATGCGGTGCTGCCGCGCGGGTGGTCACGCTCCAACCCGGTGGACATCGTGGTCGACGCCGATGGCGATCGGTATGCCGCCGCCATCGAAGCGCTGCTGGCCGACAACGAAAACGACGCCCTGCTGGTGGTCAACGTGCCCACGGCCTTCACCTCATCGGCCGACGCTGCGCAGGCACTCACCCGCACACTGGGCCTGCGGCCACGGCATCAGCGGGACAAGCCGGTATTCGCCGTCTGGCTGGGCAACGACGAGCGCGCCACGGCCACCTTGAACGCCGCGCGCGTACCGACTTATCCCACCGAAGCCGAGGCCGTGCGCGGCTTCCAGCACCTGGTGCGCTATCGCGATGCGCAGAGTGCGCTGATGGAGACCCCGCCCAGCCTGCCGCAGGATTTCGTCGTCGATGCCGGCGCGGCGCGCGCGATCGTCGAGGCGGCACTGGCTGCCGGCCAGCGCTGGCTTGACCCCTTGGCGACGCATGCGCTGCTGAAGGCCTATGGCATTCCCTCCGCACCCGTGCTGCATGCCCGCGATGCCCACGAGGCGATGGACCTGGCCCAGCCCTTGCTGGAGCAGGGTGCCAGCGTGGCCTTGAAGATCCTGTCGCCCGATATTCCGCACAAGTCCGAGGTGGACGGTGTACGCCTGAATCTGTCCACCCTCGCGGCGGTGCAGGCAGCAGCGATCAGCATCCTGTCTCGCGCGCGCGAACTGCGTCCCGATGCGCGCATCGACGGCCTGCTGGTGCAGCCCACCATCGTGCGCCCGAAAGCGCGCGAACTGATTGCCGGCATCGCCGACGATGCGACGTTCGGGCCGGTGATCGTGTTCGGCCGCGGCGGTACCGCCGTCGAAGTGATCAATGACAAGGCGCTGGCGCTACCGCCGCTGGATCTACGGCTGGCCCACGAGCTGATCGGCCGCACGCGCGTGTCGCGCATCCTCAAGCCGTACAGTGATTTCCCGGCGGCCGACGAGCGCGCCGTGGCGCTGGTACTGGTCAAGCTTGCGCAGCTCGCCGCGGACATCCCCGAGATCCGCACCCTGGATATCAATCCCCTGCTGGCCGATCGCGAAGGCATCCTTGCACTGGATGCCCGCGTGGCCGTCGCGCCATCGCGCATCCTGCACAAGGGACGTGGCCACCCGCGGTTTGCGGTGTTCCCGTATCCCAAGGAATGGGAGCGCGAACTGGTGCTGTCCGATGGCAGCACCGCCTTCGTGCGGCCCGTCCGTCCGGAGGACGATGCGCTGTTCCGTGCGTTCTTCGCCCGGGTCAGTGACGAAGATCTGCGATTGCGTTTTTTCCAGTCAGTGAAGCACTTCAGCCATGAGTTCATCGCGCGCCTGACCCAGCTTGATTACGCACGCTCCATTGCGCTGGTCGCCCTTGATCCGCGATCGGGCGAGATGCTCGGCGCGGTCCGCCTGCATGCCGATGCCGATTACCACAGCGGCGAGTACGGCATCCTGATCCGGTCGGACCTGAAGGGCCACGGCATCGGCTGGCGTCTGATGACGATCATGATCGAGTACGCGAAGTGGCTGGGCCTGGACACCGTGGAAGGCCAGGTGCTGCGCGAGAACAGCACGATGATCGCGATGTGCCAGAGCCTGGGCTTCACTACCCGGCTGGACCCGGACGACTCCACGGTGATGATGGTCAGCCTGCCGGTGCAACAGGTGGCGTCTACCTTGTTGGCGTGATGCGCGGACCGGCGATAATGCACGAATGACCGAACGCATCCCGCTGCTGCTGCTCCCCGGCCTGCTCAATGATGCAGAGCTGTGGCGCGACCAATTGACCGCACTCGAGGATATCGCGGCGTGCACCGTCGGCGATCTGACCCGGGGCGATACGATGCAGGCGGTGACCGACGCCGTACTGGCGCAGGCGCCACCGCGTTTTGCACTGGCCGGATTCTCGATGGGCGGTTTTGTCGCCCAACAGATTGTTCGCACGGCACCCGAGCGTGTTCTCCGGCTGGCCCTGATCGGCACCTCGATTCGTGCTGATTCGCCCGAACGCGCTGCGCAGCGCGCCACCCAGGTGGCCAGCGTGCGTCTTCCGGGTCGGTTCAATGGGTTCGGTGACACGCTGATGCGCAGTTACATCGATGTCTCGCGGCTGGATGACGAGGGGCTGGTACAGCGCGTGCGTGCGATGACGGCCCGGCTGGGCGCCGGGGTGTTCCTGCAGCAGAGCGCGCTGCAGCGGGTGGACGGGCACGATGTGCTGTCCGGCTATCAGGACCCGTTGTTGATCGTCTGTGGGGCGAATGACCGCATCACCCCCGTCTCGATCAGCGAGGAAATGCAGGCGCTGGTGCCGCATTCCACGCTGGTCGTCGTGCCTGGCAGCGGGCATCTGGTGCCGATGGAGAAACCGGCCGAGGTCAGCGCGGCGCTGCGCGCGTGGTTGCTGCGGGACTGACGCAATCCGCCGAGCATGGCTCGGCGCTACCAAAGCGCGACAAAGGGGCCCGCCGAACCGGCTCGATCAGTCCCACGCCGGGGCGATGCCCTCGGGATTGGCGAGTCGATGACCGCGGTCCAGTTTGGCGATCTGCGCCAGGTCCTCGTCGGTCAGCCGCAGGCGGGCCGCTTCCAGGTTGCTGGCCAGGTTCGCGCGCTTGGTCGAAGAGGGGATGACCGCGAAGCCCTGCTGCAGTGCCCAGGCCAGCGCGACCTGGGCAGCCGTCGCCTGATGGCGCCCTGCGATGGCCTGGATCACCGGATCCTTGATTACCTCACCGTAGGCCAGGCTCATGTACGCCGTGATGTGGATGCCCTGTTCCTGCAGGAACGGCACCAGCAGGCGGTTCTGCAGGTAAGGATGGATCTCCACCTGATTGGTCGCGATCTGGTCCGCGCCGAGGATGCCGATGGCGCGGCGGGTCTGGGCGATGGTGAAGTTGGAGATGCCGATGGCGCGCGTCAACCCGCGCGCCTTGGCGTCGGCAAGGGCGGGCAGGTAGGTCTCCATCGGCACCGCGTCGTCCGGTGAGGGCCAGTGGATCAGGGTCATGTCGACCCGATCGGTGCGCAGCTTCTGCACGCTGGCCTCCAGGCTGGCGATCAGCGCATCGGGCTGGAAGTCGCTGATCCAGATCTTGGTGGTCAGGTACACGTCATCGCGCGACACATCGGATTCGGCGAGCGCCTGACCGACCTCCGCTTCATTGCCGTAGATCTGCGCGGTATCGATGGCGCGGTAGCCGACGTCGAGTGCGTTGCGCACCGAATCGATCACCGCTTGGCCTTTCAGGCGAAAGGTGCCGAGGCCGAGAGCAGGAAGGGTCATGGGGGAGAACTCCAGCAGGGGATGGAAAGAGGGTAGGGCAGGGGGTGTGTGCATGCGGGCAACGCTGCGTCGTGGCGGCGGGATGGTGCTCAATGCGCGGCAACGGCGATACCGTTGGCCTGCTCATCGATGCCATCGCGTCGATCCAGGCGGCCGCTCAGCGCCGTCAACCCGAGCGCGCCCAGGACCACCACGGCCCCCAACCAGGGCGTGTGCATCAAGCCGACGTGTTCCACCACCAGGCCGCCCAGCGAGGCGCCGAGGGCGATGCCGATGTTGAAGGCGGCGATGTTCAGGCCGGACGCCACATCCGTTGCCTGCGGTGCGTAACGCTGCGCCTGCTTGACCACGTAGACCTGCAGGCCGGGCACGTTGCCGAACGCCACCGCACCCAGTGCCAGCACGGTCAGCAGGACCAGCCAGGGGTTGTACGCGGTGAACGTCAGCACCAGCAGCACCAGCGCAAGCAGCGCGAAGATGCGCTTCAGCGCGGGAATCGGGCCCAGCCGGTCGGCCAGTCGGCCGCCCCACACATTGCCGAATGCCACCGAGATGCCATACACCAGCAGCACGCCGCTCACGGCGTTGGCCGAGAAGCCGGTGACATCCTGCAGGATCGGGGCGAGATAGGTGAAGGAAAGGAACGTGCCGCCGTAGCCCAGCGCGGTCATGGCGTACACCAGCAGCAGGCGCGGCTGTGCCAGCACCCCGAGTTGTTGCCCGAACGTCGCCGGCACGCTCTGTGCCAGGTTGCGTGGGACGAACAACAGGCTGCCCAGCAGGGCCACGACACCCAGCGCGGAGACCGCAAGGAACGTCGCACGCCATCCCATGTGCTGGCCGATGAAGGTGCCCAGCGGCACGCCGGTCACCAGGGCGACAGTCAGGCCGGTGAACATGATCGCGATCGCGCTGGCGGCCTTGTCCTTCGGCACGACCGAGGTGGCGATGATCGAGCCGATGGAGAAGAACACGCCATGCGCCAGGCCCGTGAGGATGCGCGCGACGATCAGTGAGCTGTAACCGGGGGCCAGGAAGGCGACCAGGTTGCCGAGGGTGAACACCACCATCAGCGCGACCAGGAGGGTTTTGCGCGGTACGCGGCCGGTGAGCGCGGTAAGCACGGGGGCACCGATCGCCACCCCCAATGCGTAGAGGGACACCAGCAGCCCTGCCGAGGGCAGGCTGACCTGCAGGTCGGCGGCGATGGTGGGCAGCAGCCCGACAATGACGAACTCCGTGGTGCCGATGGCAAAGGCGCCGAGAGTCAAAGCCAGAAGGGCGAGGGGAATGCCACGGGTCATGACAGGGTCCAGCGAGGAGGAAGGAGCGCAGTCTGCGCCGCGTACCTTTGCGCCGGAAGCCATCTTCACGCCAATCACTCTTGCGTCATGGTCAATAATGGCTCCATGAAGACAACCCTTGATGAGATGCAGGCGCTGCTGGCGGTCATCGACTGCGGCACCCTCAGCGCGGCAGCGGAGCAGCTCGGCCAGACCACGTCAGGGGTAAGCCGTGCACTGGCGCGCCTGGAACAAAAGCTCGGCACCACGCTGCTGACCCGCACGACGCGGCGGCTGCACCTGACCGCCGAAGGCGAGGCATTCGTACGCCAGGCGCGGCACATCGTGGAAGCGGTGGAGACGGCCGAAGAGCAGATGGCGCTGCGTCGCCAGCGTCCGGCCGGCCGTCTGCGCGTGGACGCGGCGATGCCCTTCGTGCTGCATGTCATCGCCCCCTTGGTGGCCCGCTATCGCGATCAGTTCCCGGACGTCGCCCTGGAGGTCAACAGCTCGGAGCGCTACATCGATCTGTTGGAACGACGAACCGACCTGGCCATCCGCATCGGCCCACTGGCCGACTCGACTCTGCATGCGCGCGTGCTGGGCCGGTGCAGGTTGCAGCTGGTGGCGGGCCCGGGATACCTGCAGCGGCACGGCACGCCGGACAGCCTATCGGCCCTGCAGCGGCATACCCTGCTGGGATTCAACGAGCCTGAGTCGCTCAACCGTTGGCCAGTGCCCGGTGATGATGAGGGGCAGCTGCGGATCCGCCCGGACATCGCCGCGTCGAGCGGCGAAACGTTGCGCCGGCTGGCGGTGGAAGGCGCCGGCATCACCTGCCTGTCCGATTTCCTGACCCACAGCGACCGGGCTGCCGGCAGCCTGGTACCGGTGTTGTCGGCGCAGACCCTTGATGTCTTCCAGCCCATCCACGCGGTGTACTACCGCAACACGGCGGTGTCAGCGCGCGTACGCTCGTTCCTCGACGTGCTGGCCGCGGAAATGCAACGGGCGCCGTTCGTACCCGTTGCCTGACCCCTCCGCACGACCAGCAGACGCGATGGCCGTTACGCGGTGGCCATCGGACGACGCGCCGCATCCAGCGTGAACACGCCGACCGCGTCCGTCAGCCGCGCTGCCTGCTGTTCCATGCTGCGGGCGGCGGCCGAGGCCTCTTCCACCAGTGCGGCATTCTGCTGGGTCGCACCGTCCATCTGCACGATGGTCTGGTTGACCTGTTCGATGCCGGCGCTCTGTTCCTGGGACGCCGCGGAGATGTCGGCCATGATGTCGGTGACCCGCTGCACCGATGCGACGATGTCGCCCATCGTGGCACCGGCCTGACGCACCAGCGCGGACCCCTCGGCCACGGTGTCCACCGAGGTCGCGATCAGGTCTTTGATCTCCTTCGCGGCGGCAGCGGAGCGTTGTGCCAGCGTGCGTACTTCGCTGGCCACCACCGCGAAGCCGCGACCCTGATCACCGGCGCGCGCGGCTTCCACGGCTGCGTTCAACGCCAGGATGTTGGTCTGGAACGCGATGCCGTCGATCACCGTGATGATATCGGCGATGCGTCGCGACGAGGCTTCGATGCCGCTCATCGTGGCCACTACCTGGCCAACCACCTCGCCGCCCTCCGAGGCGACCGTCGCGGCGCGGTGTGCCAGCTCGTTCGCCGTGCGCGCATGGTCAGCGTTCTGGCGAACGGTGGACGTCAGTTCCTCCATCGAGGCGGCGGTTTCTTCCAGATTGGCCGCCTGCTGTTCGGTGCGCTGCGATAGATCGTTGTTGCCCGTGGCGATCTCGGCGGCCGCATCCTGCACGCTGTTCGCCACCTGCTTGATGTCGGCGACGATCGTGGCCAGCTGCGCCGCCGTCGTGTTGGCATCGCCGGCGATGCGCGCGAACACGCCGTGGAATTCGCCATGCATCCGCGCACGCAGGTCACCATCGGCGATGGCGCGCAGCATGGTCGACACCTGGCCCAGATTGCCATCGGTCACCTGCATCAACTGGTTGAGGCCAGCGACCATGTCGGCGAAGTCATGATCGAAGCGTGCCACGTCGCCCCGCTGGCTGAAGTCGCCCGACGCAGCAGCACCGGCAAGCTGCTTGATCTGCGCATTGATCGCGCCCAGATTCACCTTCGCCCGATCCAGCGTATCGGTGATCACCTGCTTTTCGCCGGGCAGTCGGTCCATGTCTTCGGACAGGTCACCCACCGCGTAGCGGCTGACGATGTCGATCACCCGCATCTTCACCTGGATATGGGCCGCAACCAGTGCGTTGCAATCGGCGACCATGCGCCCATACGCGCCGGGGAAGGCGTCGGCCTGCATGCGGTAGCTGATCTGCCCGGCGTCGTGGGTACGGGCCATTTCCGCCTGCGCGGCCAGCACGCCACGCAGCGTGCTCTGCACGTCCTGCATCGCCTTGGCCAGTCGACCGATTTCGTCATTGCCCTGCACCGGCACCCGGTAATCAAGGTCGCCGGCCGCCACTGCACGTGCGGCCGCTTCCACCGCCGCCACCGGGCGCACAACGGCGCGGCGCAGCCACCAAGCCAAGGCAAGCAGCAGCAACAGCGCGGCGACGACGGTCACGACGGCGCTGGTCACCAGAAGTTCGCGCGCATCCGTAGCGCGCTGGGCGATGGCCGCATCGGCGACCTTCGCGGTATGTGCGGCAAGCGTATCCAACGCCTGGGCCAAGGGCCGGTCGCGCCCGCGCACCGGCGCATCGCCGGCAGCCGGGTCGTAACCGGATGCAATGTAGGCCTGGAGTGCGCTCTGGTAATCGCGCTCCAGCGTGTCCTGATCGGCCATGAAGGCGGCCACCTGTTCGCGGGTCGTCGCATCGTCAGCACGGCCAACGGTGGCCGCCAGATCGCGCACCTTGCGGCCTTCTTCGACCAGTGCAGCCGTATGCTTCTCGCGCAGCGCATCGTCGCTGCCGCGCAGCAGCACGTTCTTCCATTCCTGCACCTGCAGGCGGAACTCGCGCTGCAGCTTCTCCGCATCGCGGTTCACCGCATAAGAGGCAGGCATTGCGGTGCCCAGGTCAAACCAGGCCGACGCCAGGCCAGCCAGGGCACTAGCGACCAACAGCAACAAGCCCAGCGCCGTAGCACCGACCAGCTTGAACTGGATGCCACGCGCAGGAAGGGAGGAAGCCGGGCTGGCGGTGCGCATGAGCTGTCTGATCCGGGAAGGGAATTCCGGTATCGGTCAAACAACGCCCCGCTTAAGTGCCAATTCGGTCACGGTTTGTGTTGCATTCAATGAGATGAAAGCTTCGTGATAGCGCTTGAGTCTGCGTCTATGGAACGAATCAAGACCATAGACATCAGCATTAAATGTAACTATGTTAGTTACATGAAAGCTGCCAACCCATTGTCCGACGCCCTGCACGTCATGGCCCATCTGGTGGGCCAGACCATGCCGATGACCTCCACGCAGCTGGCCACGTGCCTTCCCACCCATCCGGTGGTGATCCGGCGGCTGCTTTCGCAGATGCAGCAGGCAGGCCTGGTGCACAGCGCGCGCGGCCACGGCGGCGGCAGCATGCTGGCCCGACCGCCCGCAACGATCTCGCTGCATGACATCTACCTTGCTGTCGGCGCGCCCTCGCTGGTGCAGGGCCAGGCGCAGCACGAGGGTATCGGCTGCCCGATCCGCCAGCTCGTCGATCAGGCGCTGCACGAAGGCGCCGTGGAGGCACAACGCCTGCTGGAAGCACGCCTGCGCTCGACCACGCTTGACACGCTGGGGGCGGAATTTGCCCGCCACCTGCAGCACCACCACCACGGAGCGCACCATGCAGACTGAAGTCATCATAGTTGGCGGTAGCTTCGCCGGCCTGTCCGCCGCGCTCATGCTCGCCCGTGCCCGCCGCGATGTGCTGGTCATCGATGCCGGCAAGCCGCGCAATCGCTTTGCCAGCCATTCGCATGGCGTGCTGGGGATGGATGGCATCGCCGGCAGCGACCTGCTGAAGACCGCGCGCCAGCAATTGCTGGATTACCCCAGCGTGCGCTGGCTCAGCGGTGAAGCGGTGGAGGCTGCCGTCGGCGCCGACGGCGTGCAGGTGAGCTTGGCAGACGGCACCCTCGCCACCGCGCGCAAGCTGCTGCTTGCGACCGGCATCAGTGACCAGCTGCCCGACATCCCGGGCCTGGCCGAGCGCTGGGGCAGCACCGTACTGCACTGCCCCTACTGCCATGGCTACGAAGTAGGTGGCGGGGCCATCGGTGTACTGGGGGGCGTGGAGGGTGCCGCTGCAAAGGCGGCGTTGCTGGCCGACTGGGGCACGATCACGTTCTTCAGCCAAGGCCTGCCGATCACCGACGACGAGGCGGCCAGCCTGCAGCAGCGCGGCGTTCAGATCGAAACCACGCCGGTGGTCGCCGTGCAGGGCGAGCAACCGCAATGGCTCGAACTGGTGCTGGCCGACGGCCGACACAGCGCGCAGCGGGCACTGTTCGCCCCTGCACTGCAGGCCATGGCAACGCCGCTGGTCGAGCAACTGGGCTGCCGCTTGGTCGACAGCCCGCTGGGCGTACTGATCGACGTTGATGCGCAGAAGCAGACCAGTGTCCCGGGCGTCTATGCCGCCGGGGACGCTAGCGTGATCGGCAACATCACCTTGGCCAGCGCCGAGGGCGTGCGTGCCGGCGTCGGCATCCATCATGCCCTGGTAGCCGAAGACAGCCGTCCCCGCCCCACCGCCGGCTGACGCGCGCGATTCCTGGTGGTCCGCTGCCGCGTCAGCGTGCACCATCATCGTCAGTTGATGACGGCAGGGCTCCCCCCATGCGTTCCGAAGCACCGCTGGCGCAGGCCCGCTGCGCTTCGCAGATGACCTTCAGCGTCTCTCGCGCGTTGCACGACGGGCTGGGCGCTCTTGCGGGACGTGCGGTCTACGGCGTCGGCAACCTGCCGCTGCCGGTGCTGCCCGTCGCGCTGCAGAACGAAGTGCGCGCGGTGTTGCACGGCGCAGGCAGCGAACTGATCCACTGGGGAACCGTGCTCGGTTTCTCCCGTGCCGTGCAGCAGGCTGACCGGCTGATTCCCGGTGTCAGTCTCCCCTACCAGGCGTATCAGCTGTTCTCGGCGCTGTCTGCGGCCGGCAAGGGACAGATCGTGAGCGCGCTGCAGCAGCTGCCGCTCTCCGCGCTGGCGCCTGCGCAGGTGCTCCAGGTGCTGGCGGCGAGCCTGCACCAGATCACGGGAGGACGCCTGCCGGCGCACGGCGACATCGCACCGATCGTGCTGGGCTTGGCCGCCTGTGCGCTGCTGTGCGCCAGCCAACGCCCCGCCATGTCGCCGCCGCAGACGGCCCCCGGACGCGCTCTGGTGGCGAGCATCGGCTGGCTGCGTGTGCTCGCAGGCCTGCATGCTGCACTGCCGCCTGCCACCGCGTCTGGCCGCACACGGGCCGCGGGCAGGCCGGTCGCGTTCGTCCCTGCACACCGCAACGCTACTGGCCTGCTGCGCGTCGGATCGACGGGCTGGCCTGCCCTGCCGTCGCTGGCAGGGGGGCAGGCCGCACCGACATGGACCGAAGCAAGTGCCTGGCCGCTGCAGGGCGTCGAGGCCGGCGTAGCGAAGGTCAAGGTGAAAGTACCGGTAAAGCCACCGCGACCGGCGTCGCAGACGGGTAGCGGCCGAACCGGTGCTGCTGCGCCTCCGGGCCGCAGCCGGACTAACCACCACCGTCGGTGGCATGCGCGGCCGGATGGCCGCTTGGGCAGCGACGGCCGCGGCGCGGTCGATCCTCAGGCCCCGCCGTGGCGCCCGCAGGGCCTCGCCGGCCAACAGCCCCCGCATGCAAAGGAAAGCACGGCAGTGGCCAAGCAGGCGATCGCCCATGGCACCAAATCAGGCCATCCCGCCATGAGCCGCAACGCGCGCCTCACCCCTGCGCCGCCGCCCGCCGGCCTGCGGGCCATCCTGCCGACCAACGCCAGCATGCCGCTGGCACCACCCGATACCGCCGCGCCACCCGCTTGGCAGGACACCACGCCGGCCACCGAGCCATCAGCCGAGCCCCTTTCCTGCCTGCGCTTCCACGACACCGGCGAGGCGCGCCTGCAGGTTGGCAAGATGCGCTTCCTGCCGCTGCAGCCGGCTTTCTGCGTGCCGCCTGGCATGCGCGCAGACTTCCTGGATGCGTTCGCCGCCGCGCCCTCGCCACGCGACGCGGCGGCAACCTGGATCAAGACCCATGCGGTGCCCGAGGACCTCACCGCCGCGCAGCGCCGCGCCGGGGCCAGCAAGTACTTCGGCCTGGGCCAGATCGAGCGCGCCGAGCCCCGCGACGCCACCGCGCTCGGTGACGATGCGCTGTACGCGCTGATGACGGTATCGGTGCTCAACGATGATCAGCTTCGCCGGCGGCTGGTCCCGTCTGCGCAGGTGCTTGCCCGCAACAGTTTCCGCCTGCTGCAGCACCGCGCGCCGTCCGGACTGCAGAAAACGTTTCTCGTTTTCTTCATCAACGCGGCCGCGTCGCCGTGTCGCGGCGCGCGGGCGGGTTTCCTGGAGGTGACCGCGATGGCCGATGGCGAGTACGCCGTGCACGATGAAGCAGCAGGGCTCGGCCTGACGGGCAGCTCGCTCGACGCACTGGTGGAAGGTGCGCAGAAGATGTCCGGTTGCCGGTTCGAGGCGACGCCCTTGCCGGCCGCTGGGTCCAGCGAGAATGAAGAGGCCGACCTGGCCCTGCCCGCCCGCCACCTCTTCGTTCGTGAGCAGTCCACATGGTGCGGCGGTGAGCGCTACAGGCCGCAGATGCTGAACGACGATCTGCCCTTCCTGATCGCCAGGAGCGTGCACGTGCCGGGGCAGGCCGAGCCGACCATCCTTTACCGGAACAGCTTTTCATTGGGCACTGACATCCTGGTGCACATGGACGAGCACGGCCAGGTGGGCGCGCTACCGCTGCTGCTCTCAACGTCGGTGCCGGGAAACGTGATGCTGAGGTCGCCGCAGAGTGCCGTCACCCGAAGGTTGATGGGCCTGCACGATCTGCACGACGGTGATCAGTACCCGCTTCTGGACCTGATCGAGCGGTTTGAACGCGGCGGCATGGGCTGGATTCCCGGCGACATGGCTGCCCCTTGCCGACAGCAGGACGACGTCGAGGTGAGCGGGCCAGCCATCGCCTGCGCTCTGATGCCCGCCACTACCGACAGGCCGGCATCACCCCCTACGCTGCCGCCCCGATCCCGTTTTGTATGGGAGGACGAAGAAGTCCGCTACGTGGATCACGATGGAACACCCGGCACGCTTTACTTCCTGCGCAGCGGCACCAGCGCGCGCAATCTGGTGCTCGCGCCAGAGAACGATGGGGCCACGCTTGACTTCGCGCGACGCAATGACCTGCGGCCCCATACGCGATACGCCGAAGATGAAGTGCTCTGGCTGCTGAAAGGCGAAGGCTTCGAGCGCATCCGTGCGGAGACCTCAGCGGACGCCGATGACCAATCGCAGGAAGCGGCCTGATGGTCATGATCGAGATCGCCGCCATTCAACCCCGCGAGGAGGAACCAGCATGAGCCACACACCGGGCCGCTCGCGGTGGGATGGCCTGGAGGGGGCGTTTCAGCCCTGCGCGCTGGCCTGCTCCAGCTCGGCGACATCCTGTGCGGACAAGGCAACGCGGGCCGCCGCCAGCACGTCGCGCAGCTGCTCCACGCTGGTCGCACTGACGATCGGCGCGGTGATCGACGGACGTGCGATCAGCCACGCCAGTGCCACCTGGGATGCCGTCGCGGCATGCCGACTGGCGATGTCATCCAACGCAGTCAGGATGCGTTGGCCGCGCGGATTGAGATACTTCTCAACCACGCTCTTGCCACGGGCCGGGCTCTTGGCGGCATCCTCGGCGCGGCGGTACTTGCCACTGAGGAAACCACTGGCCAGCGAGTAATAGCTGATCACCCCGATCTGTTCGCGCTCCACCAGCGCTTCCAGTTCCGATTCGTAGCCGGCCCGGTCGTACAGGTTGTACTCCGGCTGCAGACTTTCATAACGGGGCAGGTGGTAGTTCGCCGAGACCTCCAGGGCGTCCGCAAGGCGCGATGCACTGTAGTTGGAGGCACCGATCGCATGCACCTTGCCCTGTTCGATCAACCGGGCGAACGCACCCAGCGTGGATTCCAGCGGTGTGGACTCGTCATCCTCGTGCGCCTGGTACAGGTCGATGTGATCGGTCTGCAGGCGGCGCAGGGAGTCCTCCACCGCGGCATTGATGTTGTCCGGGGATAGACCGGGACGCTCGGACCACTTCGCCACCTTGGTGGCCAGCAGGACGTTGTCGCGCTTGCCGCTGCGGGCGAACCACCTGCCGATCAGCGTCTCCGACTCACCGCCCTGGTTGCCGGGCACCCACGCAGAATAGGCATCGGCGGTATCGACCAGATTGAACCCTGCATCGACGAACGCATCCAGCAGGGCGAAGGTCTGCTTCTCATCCGCACTCCATCCGAATACATTGCCGCCGAACGCGATGGGATGCACCTGCAGGCCGGAGCGGCCGAGTTCGCGGGTTGCTGTCATGCGAAGGTCTCCTGGATAACCGAACATCCAGCATAGATCGTGTCGCATGACCGCGCTGCGGCAGTGACCACAAAACTGTGTTGCGCACGCGTGCGCTGCGATAACGCTATGTGAACACCCTGGGCGCCTCGGCTGCTAGTCTGCGCCCACCATCCGCGGGAGCCGATCCATGAAAACCCTGTTGAACGCATCTGCCTGTTGCCTTGCCCTGGCCATGGTGCTCGCCGCACCGGCGCACGCCCTGTCGCCTGTTGCCAACCCCGGCGCAGCGGATATGCAGGCATCCCCGGCGATCGAGGCGGCGGTGAAGTCCGCTACGCGCGATCCGGCCAACATTACCCGCGACGCCTACCGCCATCCGGCGCAGACGCTGTCGTTCTTCAAGGTGACGCCGACCAGCACCGTCATCGAAATCACCCCGGGCAACGGCTGGTACAGCGAGATCCTGGCACCGCTGGTGCGCCAGCAGGGCCAGTACGTGGCCGCCGTCGTGGATCCGATGTCCGTACCGGAAGGACGTGGACGGGACTACCAGCAGCGCAGCCGCGAGGGCCTGCAGAAAAAGTTCGGCTCCGCGCCGGCGCAGTTCGACAAGGCATCCGAGGTCGCTTACAACCCAGCCGCCCCGGTGTTCGGCAAGCCGGGTTCGGCCGACGTGGTGCTGACCTTCCGCAACGTGCACAACTGGCGCAAGTCAGGCCAGGCGCCGGGCATGTTCAAGGGCTTCTACGAGGTACTGAAGCCGGGTGGCGTGCTGGGCGTGGTGGAGCACCGTGCGAAGGCCGACGTCGGTGATGACGATGACACCGGCTACGTGGGACAGCAGCAGGTGATCGCCATGGCCAAGGCCGCAGGGTTCACGCTGGACGCAAGCAGCGAGATCAACGCCAACCCGCGCGACACCAAGGATCATCCCAACGGCGTGTGGACCCTGCCACCGTCCAACAACCATGATGCCGCCGACGCCGCGAAGTACAAGGCAATCGGTGAAAGCGACCGCATGACGCTGCGCTTCATCAAGCCGCGTAGCTGATCCAGGGTGACGCGATGTGGCGGGTGCCTTGCAAGGGCACCCGCCGCACTCCGCCGGCAGGCCCTGTGACGGATGGGACGGCATGCGTCAGACTTGACGTACTTTCCTCCTGCCACGCCTGCCCGGTGGATGTGCTGTCCGTCCGGGCACGCATCGCAATGCCGGCCAGGACCGAGCCCTGCACTGATGGCCCTGATCCTTTTCAACAAACCTTTCAACGTGCTCTGCCAGTTCACTGACCGCAGCGTACCGCCGCGCCCAACCCTCGCCGGGTTCGGCCTGCCGCCGCAGGTGTACGCCGCCGGTCGCTTGGACCACGACAGTGAAGGCCTGCTGCTGCTGACCGACGATGGTGGCTTGGCGCATCGGTTAACCGACCCACGGCACAAGGCCGACAAGACCTACTGGGTGCAGGTGGAAGGGGAGCCAACCGACGACCAGCTCGACCAGTTGCGGCGTGGCGTGGTGCTCAATGATGGCCCGTCGCTGCCTGCCAGTGCCGTATCCATGCCCACCCCCGCCCTGTGGCCGCGCGATCCGCCGGTACGTTTCCGCAAGAGCGTGCCCGACGCGTGGCTGGCCGTGACCCTGCGCGAAGGGCGCAACCGTCAGGTTCGTCGGATGACCGCAGCGGTCGGTCTGCCGACCCTGCGGCTGGTGCGGGCGGCTATTGGGCCATATCGGCTGGATGACCTGCAGCCTGGCCAATGGCGGCAGGTGGACTGACGCGCAAACGACGAAGGGCGCGGTCTGCACCACGCCCTTCGTTACTGCGATGTTGCGGACAACCGGAGGCGGATCATCGATCCACCCCGTCGGCTCAGGCATCGCTGCCGATATCGCTGTGCTCGTCCACCACCGTGTTGGCACGACGGTCACGGGCGGCCACGCGCTTGGCCTGGCTGTTGACGACATGACCGCCTTCCAGCTTCTTCTTCTGCTGCTTGCGGTACAGCGCATAGCCCAGCAGGCCCACGCCCACCGCTGCTGCCGCGATCGTCACCGCCGGATTACGGCGCACGGCCTTGGTCGCGATCCGGCCACCGGTCTTTACGGCACCCAGCGCGGCGCCGGTCTTCAGCCAATCTGCAGCGGTCGGCCCGAAATGACGCAGGCTGCCGCCCAGGTTGCCGCCTGCGTGCTTGATGCCGTCGCCGGCGCTGTGGGCCAGGTCAAGGGCGCGTTCCAGTGCACGGTCGGTGATTACGGTCAGTCTGCTCATGTAGGGTCCTTTGCCTCGGGTCGGACTCCAGTGTCGCGCGGTCGCTGTAAACGGCATGTCAGGCAAGCGGGCCGATGGCGTGACTCCATGGCCGCCATTCAGGAATCCCGCACCTCCTGATGACCAGCCTACGTCCCGCGGGGTTTGGCGCGGTGCGTTGCCGTGGCCGTCCACGGGTCCTCCGGCCAAGGATGGCGCGGATACCGCCCCTTCATCTCCTTTTTCACCTCCGCATAGGTGTTCGCCCAGAAGTTGCGCAGATCCTGGGTGACCTGCAGCGGACGTCCGCCCGGCGACAGCAGATGCAGGGTAAGGGCGACACGGTTGTCGGCCATCCGTGGCGTATCTGCCAGGCCGAACAGCTCCTGCAGCTTCACCGCGAGCACCGGGGGCACGGGCTCGCCGGTCTCGCTGTCCAGGGCGTAGCTGATCGCGCGCTCCTGCCCGGACGGCACACGGATGCGGGTCGGTGCATGGCGCTCCACCAGCTGGCGCTGCGACCAGTCCATCGGCGTTTTCAGTGCCTCGCCAAAGCTGGCCTCATCCAGCGCATCCAGCCGGGTCTTACCGCGGAAGGCAGGCTGCAGCCACGTGGCGCGACTGGCCAGCAGCGCGGCATCGCCGACATCCGGCAAGGCGAGTTCGGGCATCCAGCGGCGCAGCCCCTGCACGCGCGCCTGCCATTGGCGCAGGCCGTCGGTCCACGGCAGGGCCTGCAGCCCGAGTTCGGCCACTGCCTCGGTCAGCGCGGCGGCGGCATGGGCGGGATCGACGCGCCCCGCCGACCGGCTGTCGAAGACGATGCGGTCGAAACGGCTTTCCCGCAGCGCGACCAGCGCGCGTCGATCGGCGTCCCAGCGCACGATGTCCTCGGTGACGAAGCCCGCCGGAAATGCGCGGCGCAGGTACTGCTCATCCACCGGTGCAGCGCGCAGCAGCAACGCATCACCGCGTGCCTCGAAGCGCAGCTCGCTGGCCACCAGCCACGGCTCGCCGCGCAGGTCGCTGAGTTCGTGCAGGCGCGCGCTGCGGCCGTTGGCCAGCAGGTAACGCAGCGGGTCGTTGGGATGTCGGTACGCGATGCGGTCGGGGAAGGCGTGGGCCAGCAGGTCGCCCAGTCGATGCGCTTCGATGCTGGTGGGCGGCACGGCATTGCAGCGCAGGCGTCGGCGCCATTGCTTCGCGGCCGCATCGATGGCGGCCAGCCCACTGCGGTTCGCATCGTGGGGCGCGCGGCCGGAGCGGAATGCGGCCAAGGCACGCCAGCGCGCGGCCAGCCCGTCACCGCCCTGGCGCAGCGGATCGCGCGCCTCCAGCAGCGCGGCGACGTCGGCAGCCAGCGCCTGCTCGCCTGCCGTATCGGCCGCCAGCAGCATCGAGGCCAATCGCGGGTGTGTGCCCAATGCCAGGATGCGACGGCCCTGCGCCGTGATCGCGTTGCCGGACGACAACGCCCCCAGACGCTGCAGCAGCTCCCGCGCGGCGGCCAACGGTCCGGCCGGCGGCGCGTCGACGAAGCGCAGGTCGCTGCTGCCCCACGCCGCCAGCTCCAGCGCCAAGCCGGCCAGTTCCACCTGTTCGATCTCCGCCCGGCGCTGGGGCTCCAGCCGCTGCGACTGCGGCCACAGCCGCCATGCCCAGCCGCTGGCGACGCGACCGGCGCGACCGGCGCGCTGATCGGCCGAGGTCTGCGCGATGTGCACCACGTCCAGACGGGTGAAGCCGCTGTTGGGATCGTACTGCGGCTCGCGTGCGAGGCCACTATCGATCACCACGCGCACCCCGGGCAGGGTGACCGATGATTCGGCCACGTTGGTGGCCAGCACCACGCGTCGTCGGCCATCGGTGGCGGGCTGCAGGACGCGCCCTTGTTGTTCCACCGGCAGCTCGCCGTGCAGCGGCAGCACCTCGGTGCCGTTGTCCACGCTGTCCTGCAGACCCGCCAGTACGCGCTGGATTTCGCGCTGTCCGGGCAGGAACACCAGCACATCGCCGGGATGGCTGGCCAACGCCTGCTGCACCGCGCGGCGGACCTGCAGTTCCAGCAGTTCGTCGCGGCGTGCCGAAAAATGGCTGACCTCCACCGGAAAGCTGCGCCCCTCGCTGGACAGACGCGGCGCGTCGAGGAAGTGGGCAAGCCGTTCGCCATCCAGCGTTGCCGACATCACCACCAGGCGCAGGTCGTCGCGCAGCTGTGCCTGCACATCCAGCGCCAGCGCCAGGCCCAGGTCACCACTGAGATGCCGCTCATGGAATTCGTCGAACAGGATCGCGCCGACGCCCTCCAGCATCGGGTCGTCCTGCAGCATCCGGGTCAGGATGCCTTCGGTCACCACCTCGATGCGCGTCCGCGCCGACACCTTGTTGTCGAAGCGGATGCGGTAGCCCACCGTGTCACCGACGTCCTCGCCGCGCTGGCGCGCCATGAACTGCGCGGCACTGCGTGCCGCGACGCGGCGCGGCTCCAGCAGGATGATCTTCCTGCCCTGCAGCCAGGGGGCATCAAGCAGCGCGAGCGGCACCTGGGTAGTCTTGCCGGCCCCCGGGGGGGCCTCCAGCACCAGCCGGGGGTGCGCCGCCAGCGCATCCAGCACCTGCGGCAACAGCGACGAAATCGGGAAGTGCGGGGTACTCATCCTGCAAGGATAAGGGCGCATGGGGCCACGGGTACAATGGCGCGGCGTTTTCCCCACAGCGATGACCATGCAACTGATCGATATCGGCGCCAACCTGACCCATGACTCCTTCGACCGTGACCGCGATGCCGTGCTGGCGCGTGCGCGCGAGGCGGGCGTGGCACAGATGGTCATCACCGGTGCCAGCCGCGAGCACTCGCCGCTCGCCCTGCAGCTGGCCCGCCAGCATCCCGGTTTCCTGTACGCCACGGCCGGCGTGCATCCCCACCATGCGGTGGAATACACCGACGAATGCGATACCGAGATGCGCGCGCTGCACGCGCACGCCGAGGTCGTGGCCGTGGGTGAGTGCGGGCTGGATTACTTCCGCGATTTCGCCCCGCGCCCGGCGCAGCACCGCGCCTTCGAGCGGCAGCTGCAGCTGGCCTCGGAGGTCAGCGCTGCGGACGGCGGACGCAAGCCGCTGTTCCTGCATCAGCGTGATGCGCACGACGATTTCATGGCGCAGATGAAGAATTTCGAGGGCCGCATCGGCGCGGCGGTAGTGCACTGCTTCACCGGCGAACGGCAGGAAATGTTCGACTACCTGGACCAGGACTGGTACATCGGCATCACCGGCTGGCTGTGCGACGAGCGCCGTGGCGCGCACCTGCGCGATCTGGTCAAGCACATCCCGGCCAATCGCTTGATGATTGAAACCGACGCGCCCTACCTTCTGCCGCGGTCACTGAAGCCGATGCCGAAGGACCGTCGCAACGAGCCGATGTACCTGGCCCACATCGTCGAAGAACTTGCGCGGGATCGCGGTGAAGCGGTGGAGGTCGTCGCAGCGAATGCCACGGCGGCCGCGCGGGCGTTCTTCCGCCTGCCGGGGTGATGGCGGAGGTTCCGCCGAGCGTGGCGGGGCGTTACTGACGCCCGTCGCCGTGCACCCACGCGTCCTGCAGCCCTTCCCGGTAGCTGGGGAAACGGGGTTGCCACTGCAGCAGGGCCCGCGTTTCGCGGCTGTCGATGCGCTTGTTGCTTTCGTAGAAGCGGCGCAGCGTCGGGCTGACCGAGGCATCGTCCCACGCCTGCGCCGGCGGCATGGGCCGCCCGCTCAGACGTGCGGCGTAGGCCAGCACGTCCTGGGGTGGGGAAGGTTCATCGTCCGCAGGCAGGTACAACGTATGCCCGCTTGGCTGCCGCAACGCTGCGATGATGACGGCGGCCAGATCTTCGATGTGCAGGCGGTTGAACACCAGCCCCGGTCGCAGCACCTGCCGTGCGCGGCCTTCGGCCAGCTGCACCAGTGCATTGCGGCCGCGCCCATACAACGCAGGCAGGCGGAATACCGCTGAATCGAGCGTGCGCGCTGTGGCCAACGCCTGCCACTGCGCTTCAGCACGCAGTCGATGCAGCGCTGCGCTGCTGCGGCCATCGGCCTCGGACCGCGCATCGACCCAGCCGCCATCGCGGTTGGCGTACACGCCCGTCGAGGACAGATAACCGACCCAGCGCAGGGCCGAACTGGCCTGCAGGGCATCGTGGAGCACGCGCAGTGCCGGGTCGCCGTCGGCATCGGGCGGCACGCTGCTCAGCACGGCGTCGGCCTGATCCACGGCGGCCAGCAGCGCCGCGTCCGGAACACGGCCAGCGACCAGCGCATGGCGGGTCAACCCGTCCGGCGGCGCGGCGGCAGGATCGCGCACCGTGCCGCTGACCTGTACGCCAAGCGACTGCAGCCGGGTGGCCAGCAACCGCCCGCTGTAGCCCATGCCCAGGATCAGCACCCGGCGGGGCAGGGCGCGCACGTCGTGCATCGCCGTCAGCCTGCGCGTTCGGCCTGATACGCCTGCAGCTGCGCGTACGCTTCTGCCAGCAGGGGCGCGGGCTGGCCGAAGGCCTGTGCACGCGCCACCATGTCGCCCACGATGTGATCGGCTTCCACCTGCTGTCCGGCTTCCAGGTCACGCAGCATCGATGCCTTCAGGGCGGAGCCCGGCTGGGTCAACGCGCCCAGTGCGGTCTCCTGCGCGGCGGCGGGGATCGGCTCACCCGACGCCTCGGCGACCGCCACGCACTCGGCGTACAGGCCACGCAGAAACGCATCGCCGCCGTCGCCGGCCACGATCGTGCCGATGTCGGCGCGTCGCAGGCAGGTGGCCGCCGCCAACGCGGTCAGGAAGGTGTACTTGATCCACTGCTCCTGGGCGATATCCTCGCTCGCGACATGGTCCACCTCGGCCTGCACACAGGCCGCCGCCAGCGCCAGCACGCGCGCACTGAGCCCGACGTCGTCGCGTTCGCCGAAGGTCAGCTTCGCGGCCTTGGCCAGGTGCCGTATGGCGCCGTCTTCATCCTTGGTGGCACTGATGAAGCACAGGCCGCCCAGCACCGCATCGCGGCCGAAGCGTGCATCCAACGCGGCGTAATGGCGCAGGCCGTTGAGGATCGGCAGCACGCTGGCGCGCGTGCCGACCGCCGGCGCAATGGCCTCGATCGCACTGTCCAGGTCATAGGCCTTGCAGCTCAGCACCACCAGGTCGAAGGGGCGCTCGGCGACCAGCGCCGGCAGGGTCTCGGCGGTGACGTGCTGTACCGGGAACGCGGCATCGCCCAGCGGGCTGCGGATCACCAGCCCGTCGCGCTGCAGCTGGGCCGCACGCGCCGGGCGCACCAGGAAGGTGACGTCGACGCCGGCCTGGGCCAGGCGTCCGCCGAAATAGCCGCCCGTACCACCGGCGCCAAGGATCAGGATGCGCATCTGCAGGTCACTCCAGGTTCGGGAAACAGGGATATGTTTATAGCCGACCCGCTGTGCACGCGACAGCGTTGCTGCGTTGCTGCCATAAGGCATGGATCGCAGATTCCGGGCGGGGTAGAGTCGTGACAGCGGCGGCTTCAAAGATGTTGAAGTAACGCATATCTGAAACGTCGACGGTGCCTCAGCTGCTTTTTCAACGTGAAAAGGAAGGCGCCGGCTTCCTTCGTTCGTTACCGAAGCTGCTGCAGGTATCCGTCATTTGCAATTGCGGGGTGCGAGGACTTGGCTGCGAGACGGGACATCCGGAAATTGGTATTGATCGCTATTCTTTTGGCGCCGATTTCTTTTGCAGTCTCAAGTGGAATAGTTTCCGCAATTGAATTTCTGTTCGCGCACACGCTTCCCGAAGGCGGTTGGCGCAGCGTGGAAGACGGTATCACTGTAGGCGCAATGATTTATGGGCTTACAGTAGCTCCTCTATTGGAGAATCTGCTTCTCCTTGGCGCACTGCTTGTCGTGAAGAGGCTGATCGTCAGCGACGTGATGACCTCCTTGATTACCGCACTCTTGGCTGCCTCAGCTCACATGTTGCTTTCGGGGCAACTAGCCTATGCAGCGGTAATTCCTGGATTCTTTGTCATGTCAATGCTGGCACTTTCCCCACAGAAAAGGTCTGAGGGCTACTGGATATCGGTAGTTCACCACATCGCGATCAACAGCCTGTCTGTAGCGAGCATCCTCATACGACACGTTTAGGACAACAGGACAGCACGAACAACGGGTACCCGTCATCCATGCTGTCCCTGCCGTGATCGCCACGCTCATCATCGAATACGATGCGGTTCGCTGAACCGCATCACGTCAGCTCCGCAGGCCGACGCCCCGGCGCAGCAGCCACAGGGCCACGAAGGTCAGCGCGACCACGAAGCCGATCATCAACGCATAGGCCACCCACAGCGGCACATCGCTGGTACCCAGCAGGCCGTAACGGAACGCGTTGACCATGTAGAAGATCGGGTTGGCATGCGTGGCGGCTTCGGCCCAGCCCGGCAGCAGCTTCACCGAATAGAACACGCCACCCAGGTAGGTCAGCGGGGTCAGGATGAAGGTCGGCACGATGGCCACGTCATCGAACTTCTTCGCGTACACGGCATTGATGAAGCCGGCCAGCGAGAAGATCGTCGCGCCCAACAGCACCGTGGTCAGCGTCACCAGCGGGTGCGGGATGCGCACGGGGGTGAAGAACATGGCGATGATCAGCACGATCACGCCCACCATCAGCCCGCGCAGCACCGCACCGGCCACATAGCCCCACAGGATCACCCAGTTCGGCATCGGGCTGACCAGCAGCTCTTCCACGTGGCGGCCGAATTTGGCGCCGAAGAACGACGAGCTGATGTTGCCGTAGCTGTTCTGGATCACGCTCATCATCACCAGGCCCGGCACGATGAACTGCATGTAGCTGTAGCCGCCCATCTCCCCGACGCGCGAGCCGATCAGGCCGCCGAAGATCAGGAAGTACAGGGTCATGGTGATTGCCGGCGGCACCAGGGTCTGGCCCCAGATGCGCAGGATGCGCGCCACTTCGCGGCGGACCACGGTGGCCAGTGCGATGCGGTTGCGTTGCCCGTCGGTCAGTACGGGGGTCGGGGTGGTGCTCATGCCACGTTCTCCTGGTTGCCGGTGAGCCGTACGAACAGCTCCTCCAGGCGGTTGCTCTTGGTGCGCATGGACCGCACGCGGATACCCGACGCATTGAGTGCGGCGAATACCCGGTTGAGGTCCATCGCCCGTGGCATGTCGATGTCCAGCGTGTGGCCGTCGGTGGCGGTCAGCGTCGCACCCTCGATCTGCGGCAGCTCCGCCGGCAGCACGCCGTCGATGTCGAACAGGAAGCCTTCCACGTCCAGCTTGGCCAGCAGCTCACGCATCGGGCCCTGGGTGACGATCTGGCCGTGGTTGATGATGGCCAGGTTGCGGCACAGGTGCTCGGCTTCTTCCAGATAGTGGGTGGTGAGGATGATGGTGGTGCCGGCGACGTTGATCTCCTGCAGCACCCGCCACATGTCGCGGCGGATCTCGATGTCGACGCCGGCAGTCGGCTCGTCAAGGATCAGCAGGCGCGGACGGGTCATCATCGCGCGGGCGATCATCAGCCTGCGCTTCATGCCACCGGACAGGGTGCGGCTCATCACCTGTGCCTTGCCCCACAGATGGGCGCGCTTGAGCTCTTCCTCGGCGCGCTTTTCCGCTTCGGCCCGGTCCACGCCGTAGAAGCCGGCGTAGTTCACCAGGATGTCGAACGGCTTTTCGAACAGGTTGAAGTTGATCTCCTGCGGGACCAGGCCGATCAGCCGCATCGAGGCACTGCGCTCACGCACCAGGTCGGTGCCGAACACCTCCACTTGGCCATCGCTGAGGTTCACCAGCGAGCTGACGATGCCGATCAGGGTCGACTTGCCGGCGCCGTTCGGGCCCAACAGGGCGAAGAAGTCGCCCGGGGCCACTTCCAGGGAAACGCCCTTCAGCGCCACGGTGCCGTTGTCGTAGGTCTTGCGCAGGTCGCGCACGCGCAGGGCGGGCGCGTTGTCGTTCAGGGAAGCCAAGCTCGAAGCCTTTGCGCCGGCAGGTGGCGCATGGAGGGGTTCAGGGGGGGCTATTATAGATCCCCCCACGGGCTCGCCCCGGCTACACACTGTTCCCATCGCCGTGCCTGTCCAATTTCCCATCAAGCTGGTCGACCGCCGCATGCTGGCGCCCACCGTCGGCCATTACCAGTTCCTCCGCGATGACGGCCAGCCGCTGGATTTCCAGCCGGGCCAGTTCATCCAGGTCCACTTCCAGTACGCCGATGGCACCGAGACCAAGCGCAGCTACTCGCTGGCGACGATCCACGACCATGCCCTCGGGCCGGGCGAGGCAGTGGATATCGCGGTGAGTTTCGTGCCTGGCGGGGCCGCCACGGCCCTGTTCGAGGGCCTGGATATCGGCGGCCAGCTCAGCGCCAGCGGCCCATACGGCCGGTTCTGCCTGCAGCCGGGTGACCATAACGGCCGCTACCTGCTGATCGCCACCGGCACCGGCGTCACCCCGTACCGCTCCATGCTGCCCCTGCTGGCAACGGCGATGGCCGAGCGCGGGGTGAAGGTCGTGCTGCTGCAGGGTGCGCGGACGCCGGCCGAGCTGTTGTACAGCGAGGATTTCGAAGCCTTCGCGGCGGCGCACCCGAACTTCCGCTATGTGCCGTGCCTGTCGCGCGAGTTGCCGGCTGCGCCGGGGCCGGACGTGCGCCATGGCTATGTGCAGCAGCAGTTGGCGGACATCGCGCCGGATGCGGCCACGGACATCGCCTACCTGTGCGGCAACCCGGACATGGTGGACACCTGTGTCGAAGCGCTGAAGGCAGCCGGCCTGGGCAACCCGCAGATCCGCCGCGAGAAGTACGTTTCCAGCAAGTAGGTCGGCGAACGGGTGAGACCCCCTCGCGGAGGGCTCTGACAGCAGGCTACGAGCTTGGGGCCGGGCGGTCGGGCGCCGCGGGGGACGGCAAAAACTGCGTCCTGCGTGCCTCGTTTCGTGCCATCCATGGCGGGGTCCACGTCATCGCATTCGCGCTGCCGCTCCCACGCTTTGCCGCGCAAACCGCGGGCCCCGTCTCACCAGCACCCACACCCCGCCGCTTCGCGGCCGCCCCTGACCCAGGGGCTCCCTCCACCAGACGGGTAACGACGCCTGCGGTAGCGCCGACCCATGGTCGGCGGAATATTCCCGCTAACGGCCCGCTGCGCTCGCCGACCATGGGTCGGCGCTACCGATGCCCGCAGGTCCCATGGCCACCATGGACCTGTCGAAGGTGGGGCAGGGTGGGTTGGCGGGGGTGTTGAGCGCCATGGATGGCGCGAAACAAGGCCCGCATGGACGCAGTTTTTGCCGTCCCCCGGCAACCCACCCTGCCCCGCCCAACCCACAGCCCTGCAGGCCCTTGCCCTTGCCGTTGCTGTTGCACTTGCTGTTGCTGTTGCTGTTGCTGTTGCTGTTGCTGTTGCCGTTGCCGTTGCCGTTGCCGTTGCTGTTGCTGTTGCTGTTGCTGTGCGCTTCTAGCCCTGGCCCGCCCACAGCGGTACGTCGTACACCACCATCACGCGGTTTTCTTCGGCATCACGCTGGTAGTTCGAGCGGAAGAATCCGTTGCGCCAGCGGATCGACAGGTGCTTCAGCGCCTCGCTCTGGAAGGTGTAGCCGATTTCAAAATCACGCTGCCATTGCCGGCCCTCGCCGCTGAACGTGGCCGGGCGCGCGTTGTCGCCTTTCACGTAGCGCAGCAGGAACTTCAGGCCGGGCACGTTGATCTGCTTGCCGTCCAGTTGGTAGCGCAGCTGCCAGCTGCGTTCGTCGCGTTCCATGAAGTCATTGATGAACGTCCAGTTGAACACGTTGCCATCGGTGCCGCCGACGAACGGCATCGCCGTGTCGCCACGCATGTCCTGCCACATGACCGCGAATTCCTGTCCGGCGTGCTGCCACGCGACCAGTCCGTTGAGCGCCCGGTTATCGATCACACCGGCCAGCGCAGGACCCACGTCATCGGACACGTAGTAGCGCACTTCGGTGCTCAGCTTGCCCAGCGGCAGCGGCTGCTTGAACTGCACCGAGGCAACCTGCTGGCGGTACAGGTCCCGCAGTTCGCCATGCTCGACGTGCAGTTTGAAGCGGTCATCCGGGGCCCACGAAGCGCTGAACAACTGGAAGCCATCTGACTCCGGGGTCCCGCTGAAACGGCGGTCCTTGTTGGTGATGGTCAGGTCCACGCGCTCGGTGCCGTCGCGATACCAGGAACGGTCGAAGCGGGAATAGCCCAGTTCCAGACCGCTGCCCCAACGGGCGCCCAGCGTCGCACCCTCGAAGGTCTGCGGCAGCAGGCGGCTGGTATTGGATTTCAGCAGCAGGTCCGAGGCGATGTGGCTGCCCACGCGCAGCTCGGCAGGTCCGGCCTTCGCCTTGCCGGTCACGGCGATGCGGCCGAACGCCGAGCGTGCGCCGTCTTCGTCGTAGGGCAGGATGCCGGTGCCGACTTCAGACCGCAGACCATCCAGTTTGAAGTCGGCCAGCCCCAGCACGTCGATGCCGAAACCGATCACGCCCGGCGTGTAGCCGCTGCGCGCGTCCAACAGGAAGCCCTGCGCCCATTCCTCGCGCTTGCCCTGGCCACTGCCACTGCGGAAATCACGGTTGTAATAGAAGTTGGTTGCGGTCAGGTCGGCGCTCGCGCCAGCCAGGAAACCTTGGCCATCGGCGGCCAGTGCCGATGCACTGGCCAGCCCGAGGCAGATGAATGAAGAAGTGCGTGCAAGTTTCATGAGTCCGGCCCCTCCGCCGTACACAGATGGAAGAACGGATCAGAACAGCGCGCTGGCCACCAGGATCAGCAGCAGCGATACCACCGAGGCCAGCGACACCGGCAGGCTCAAGGTCTTCAGCGTGCCGCGCAGGGTCATGCCGAAGGTGGTCTGCATCAGCCAGAACGTGTTGCTGGTGACATGCACAAGGAACAGCGACCCGGAGCCCGCCGCCAAGGCGACCAGCACTGGTGGCACGTCCAGCGAATGCAGCGCCGGGGCCAGCATGCTGGCGGCGGTGATGGCCGAGGCGGATACCGAGCCGATCGCGATGTGCAGGATGGCGGCCACCACCCACACCAGCAACAGCGGTGCGGCCGAGTTGGCGCTGAAGTAGCCCGACAGGATGTCGCCCAACCCGGTGGTGGCGACCACCGCGGACAACGAGCCGGCCACGCCGGTCAGCAGCAGGATCTGACCGCTTTCCTTGAACGCGTCGGTCACCGCACCACTGCGGTCGTGCGCAGGGACGGTGAAGCGGGCGATGACGAAGGCCAGCACCAGACCGCAGAACAGCGCGAACGTCGAGTTGCCCACGGCTGCCAGCGCCGGGATGTCCAGGCCCAGTGCACGATCCAGTGCGCCGGTGGCGATCATCAACAGCGGCACGATGATCGGCAGCAGTGAAAGCTTCAGTGGCACCGCGTTGTCTTCGTCCTTGATCTCGGCAGCAACCACCGCCGGTGCCTGGTCATCGGGCAGTTCATCGGTGTCTGGATTCCAGAATCCGCGACGCAGCAGGAAGTGGAACCCCCACAAGGTCAGGAACACGGTCGGGACCGCAATCGCCAGGCCCACCAGCAGCATCGTCCCCAGCTCCACGTCCAGCACCGCCGACAGCGCCAGCGCGGCAACGCCCGGCACCACCATGGTCAGCGCGAGGTAGATGCCCACGCCGACTGCACCGGCCATCTTCGGTAGCGCGTCGCCGCCCATGCGCTTGGCGGTGGCACGTGCCAGTGGCGCGGACATCAGCAGCAGCACGTCGGTGTAGATCGGCGGGAAGATGGACGTCAGGATCGTGGCGAACGCATACGGCATCTGCGTGGGCTTGAAGGTACGGACCAGCAGGCGCACCACCTGCTGGAAGGCCCCCATGCGGTGCAGGAAGGCGCCGATCATCACGCCGAAGCCGATCAGCAGGCCGATCTTGCCCATCAGGTCGCCGAAGCCGTCGGTGATCGCCTCGATGGTCGGGCCGAACCCCAGCCCGGATGACAGGCCCAGATACAGCGGGCCGGCGATCAGCGCGATCATCGGGTTGACCTTGAAGTAGATGATCAACAGGACGATCAACAGGATGGCGAACAAGGCGTTCGCCAGCACAAACCACTCGTGCATGATTCCCTCCCAGGAATGAAGCGTGTTCTGTAGCGCGGAGCCGTGGCCCGCTGTGAAAGGTCGAAAGGGTTACGCGGCGCGCAGCCCCGGTGGAGCCGGATGCAGGTCGCGCACGCGTCCTGCCTTGGCCACCTGGCCGGCGGTGTCGTGGCCTACCAGCGCGGGCAAGCCGCGCGACAGGGTGATCAGCACCGGCAGGTCCAACCCGGTGGCAATCCCCATCTCTTCGCACATCGCGACCAGGTCTTCGGTACAGATGTTGCCCGACGCGCCGGGCGCGAACGGGCAGCCGCCCAGCCCACCCAGTGCGGCATCGAAGCGCTGGGCGCCGGCATCGAAGGCGGCGATCACATTGGCCAGTCCCAGCCCGCGGGTGTTGTGGAAATGCAGGGTCAACGCATCGGCCGCGACCAGCGTCAGGGCCTGCTCCACCAGAGTAGCCACCTGGCGTGGATTGGCCATGCCCGTGGTGTCGGCCAGCGTGATGCCAGTGCAGCCCAGATCAAGGTAGCGGCGGACCAGATCGAGCACCTTCTGTACCGGCTGGTCGCCGTCGAACGGGCATCCGAACGCGGTGGCCACGGTGCCGTTGAGCCGTGTCTCGCCCCGCGGCAACGCAGCGATCTGCGCGAAGCCGGCGAAGCTTTCCTCGGTGGTCATGCGCATGTTGGCCAGGTTATGGGTCTGGCCGGCGGACATCACCAGGTTGAGCTCGTCCGCACCGGCGGCAAGCGCGCGCTCGGCACCTTTCAGGTTCGGCACCAGCGCCACGTAGACGGTTCCCGAAGCGCGCTGCAGGCCGGCGAACACCTCGGCCGCATCGGCAAGGGCCGGAACGGCCTTCGGTGAAACAAAGCTGCTGACCTCGATGCGTTCGAAGCCCAGCGCACTGAAGGCGTCACCCAGGCGGATCTTTTCTGCGGTGGGGACGAACACCGGTTCAATCTGCAGGCCATCGCGCAGGCAGACTTCCTGCACGATCAAGCGGCGGTCGGCGGTCATGCGCGTGCTCCCCGGCCACTGGCGGCGGCGATGGCATCGGCGGCCATCCCCAGTTCCGTCAGGACCTGATCGGTGTGTTCACCCAGCGCGGGGCCGGTCCAGTGCATCTGCCCCGGCGTTTCAGACAACTTTGGCACGATACCCGGCAGGGTGATCGGCTGGCCGTCGGGCAGGGTGGTTTCCAGCAGCATCCCGCGTGCACGGTAGTGCGGGTCGGCGACGATGTCGGCGGCCGAATAGATGCGTCCGGCCGGCACGTCGGCCGCGTCCAATGCCGCCAGCACGGCATCGATGTGCAGGCCGCTGGTCCAGTGAGTGATCGCCGCGTCCAGCTCCGCGTTGCGCAGCACGCGGCCGGGATTGGTTGCCAGTGCGGCATCCACAGCCAGATCATTGCGGCCGATGGCCTGCATGAAACGGCGAAAGATCGGATCGCTGTTGCCGGCGATCACCACGAAGCTGCCATCGGCCGTCGGGTAGGTATTGGAGGGGCTGATACCGGGCAGCGCACCGCCGGTGCGCTCACGCACCGTGCCGAACATCGCATGTTCCGGCACCAGGCTTTCCATCAGGTTGAACACGCTTTCCACCAGTGACACATCCACCACTTGGCCACGGCCTTGCCCGGTCTTCACCCGCAGCAGGGCCATCAGTGCGCCCATCACCCCATGCAGCGATGCAAGCGAGTCGCCCAGGCTGATCCCCACGCGGGCGGGCGGTGTGCTCGGATCGCCGGTGGTGTAGCGGATGCCGCCCATCGCTTCGCCGATCGCACCAAAGCCCGGCCGATCGCGATAGGGGCCATCCTGGCCGTAGCCGGAGATGCGCACCATGATCAGGTCGGGGTTCAGCGCGGACAGCACGTCCCAGCCAAGGCCCAGCTTTTCCAGGCCGCCGGGACGGAAGTTCTCGATCACCACGTCGGCACTCGCCGCGAGCTGGCGTGCGGCCTCGGCGCCTTCCACGGACTTCAGGTCCAGCGCGACGGACTTCTTGTTGCGTGCCTGCAGCGACCACCACAGCGAGGTATCGCCATGCAGCTTGCGCCATTTGCGCAGGGGGTCGCCGCCCTCGGGCGACTCGATCTTGATCACGTCCGCGCCGAATTCGGCGAACAGGCGCGCGGCGAACGGCGCTGCGATCAGTGTTCCGAATTCAACAACACGGATGCCATGCAATGGACCGGACATCATCAACCCTCCCAGGAAGCAGGTCCGCAGGGTAGGTCGCTGATGCAGGCGGCGCCATGCCTTTCTGACGAAAAAGCGTTCGCATATCGCGAACGCCTACGCCTTTAGTCGAAGGTGCTCCACCAGCTGTTGGGCGGCGGTAGACAGGGGCCGATCGCCGCGCCAGACCAGTTTCAGCTCACGCTGGGCCCACCCGTCGGTGAGCGGCTCGATGTGCAGGTTCATCGCCCGCCCAAACAGGGCGAACACGGGCTCCGGCACCACGCCGATGCCCAGGCCGGCCTGGACCGTGCGGCAGATCGCATCGAAACCCGGCACGTGGATACGCCGTCGCAACGCCCGGCCCGCATCACGTGCGGCCATCTGCGAACGGGTGAAGATGGAACTCTCCGCATGCAGCGCGATCTGGTCGTAGCCCAGCGTATCGGCGAACGCGAGCGGACCCGCGCCGGCGAGGGGATGGTCCGGGCGCATCAGCATGACCAGCCGATCGCGGCGGAACGGCAGCGCGGTCAGCTCACCCAGTTCGCCATCGCCGGAGCACACGCCGATCTCCGCCCATCCTTCCTGGATGCCGCGCACCACGCCGCCGGTAGGCCGCTCTTCGAGCTCGATACGCAGATCCGGATGGGTCAGGAAGAACTGCTCCAGTGCTTCTGGCAGGTAAGCCACGATGGCCGACAGGTTGGCCAACATGCGGATGTGCCCGCGGATGCCCCGGCGGTACTCCAGCAGCTCCGACGACAATGCTGCCGCGGCCAGCAGCATGCGGCGCGCGTGCTGCAGCAGGCTCTCGCCGGCCAGGGTGAGCTGCATGCCGCGCGAGTTGCGGGTGAACAGCGCAACGTCGAGCCCGCTTTCCAGATCGTTCAGTCGGCGGCTGGCGGCGGACGTGGCGATGGCTTCGCGCTCGGCTGCGCGGGTCAGTGATCCCTCTTCGGCCACCGCGACGAACAACCGCAAGGTGGTCAAGCTGATCCGATCGATGGACATCGGCTGGCTGATGGGAAGGATCCTGCTGCAGGCGGACTGACATTGTACGGCGCACCGCCGCGCTGCCCGTGGCTCGGGTGGATGCTCGAGGAACGCTCGCGGAATGGCCGAGAAATTCCGAGAAATGCATGGGGAATGCCCGCGAAATGAGCCGGGGGAATGACCGCGGAATGCACGGGGGAATGGCCGCGGAATGCACGGGGGAATGGCCGCGGAATGCACGGGGAAATGCCGGCGGAATGCACGGGGAAATGCGCAGGGTAGAGCCGACTTCAGTCGGCTGCTCTTCTTACCGCAGCCGACTGAAGTCGGCTCTACCAAGTCCAAGTCCAAGTCCAAGTCCAAGTCCAAGGCCAAGTCCAAGTCCAAGTTCAAGGCCAAGGCCAAGGCCAAGGCCAAAACCAAAGCCAAAGCCAAAGCCAAAGCCAAGTCCACGTCCGAAGCCAGGTCCACGTCCGAAGCCGTATCCAGAGCCAACGCCGCGTCCGAAGCCAAATCAACGTCCAGACCCAAGTCGGAACCCAAACCCAAACCCATTGAAACGCCGCATCTCGCCGCCACCGCCCATCGCACCGCTGCCACCCTTCGGTGTAACTTGGTCACATCCGCGACCGGGCCCCGTCCCGGTTGCATGACCATCAGCAAGGGGAAGCAAGGAAGATGTCCAGAAACCACCTGAAACTGGCCGGGGTGTTGGCCAGTGTCCTGTGCGCGTCCTGCAGCGCGCCGCCCTCCGCGGGCGACGGCGACGGCACCGGACGCCACTACGGGCAGATCGAGTTCAAGCCCTGCACGTTGAGCGGCTCGGTGGCCTCGGCCAATGTCGAAGCCCAGTGCGGCACCTTGTCGGTTGCGGAGAATCCGGCTGCGACGGACGGCCGCCGGATCGACCTGCGCATTGCCTGGCTGCCGGCGGACAACAACGCTACCGGCCTGCCGGATCCGGTGTTCTTCATTGCCGGCGGCCCGGGACAGGCGGCCAGCGAGGTCGCGCTGCCCGTCAGCACCGCGCTGCGCCTGGTGGGCAAGCAACGCGACATCTTCCTGGTCGATCAGCGGGGCACCGGTGGCTCCAATCCACTGAGCTGCCTGGGTGCCGACGGCAAAGAGCTGCCGATGGACGAGAAGGCCGAACCCACCGAGGCCAACGTCCGCGCGTACGCCGGCCGGTGTGCTGCGTCGCTGCAGGGCCGCGCGTACCCGCGCTTCTACACCACCTCGCAGGCCATTGACGATCTGGACGCGGTGCGCAAGGCGCTTGGCGCGCAGCAGCTGAACCTGGTCGGCGGCTCCTACGGCACCCGCGTGGCACAGCACTATCTCGCCCGCTACCCGCAGCACGTCCGCAGCGTGGTCATCGACGGCGTGGTGCCCAACGACCTGGTGGTCGGCGGTGATTTCGCCAACACCTTCGAAGACGCGATCATCCTGCAGTCCGCGCAGTGCATCAAAGACGCGGCCTGCGCCAAGCGCTTCCCGGTCAATACGCGCACCCAGCTGCGCACGGTGATGGATGCGCTTGCCGCGGCACCGGTGACGGTGGACTACCGGGATCCGGCCACCGCCGAAGCGCGGCAGGACGTGCTCAGTCCAGACAGCGTGATCGGGCTGGCGTTTGCGTTCTCCTATATGCCGGAGCTGTCGTCCTTGCTGCCGGTCGTGCTGGATGAGGCCGCGCACGGGCGGTATGCGCCACTGGCCGCACTCAGCCGCAATGCATCGCGCGCGGTCGACCTGCAGATCAACCGCGGCATGCAGTGGTCGGTGATCTGCAGCGAAGACGCGCCGCGCTTCCAGCCCGCTGCACAGAGCGATCGACTGCTCGGCCCGCACGTGGCCGGCATGTTCTTCGCTGCCTGCCAAGCCTGGCCCCACGACAAGGCCCCGGCCGACAGTGCCGTACCGCTGAAGAGTGACGCATCCGTGCTGCTGCTGTCGGGCGAGCTGGACCCGGTGACGCCGCCGCGCTATGCGGAGCAGGTGCTGAAAGGCTTGCCCAATGGCCACCATATCGTCGCCCGCGGCCAGGGCCACGGCACCCTCAACGCAGGCTGCATGCCGCGCGTGGTGGCGCAGTACATCGAAACGGCAGACGCCAAGGCAGTGGATGCCGGCTGTCTGGACGCGCTGAGCCACGTGCCGGCGTTCACCTCGTTCAACGGATGGGAACCATGATCGTCGCAGAGGGCCTGCACAAGGCATTCAATACCAAGACCGGCCGCATCCAGGCGGTGCAGGACGTCAGCTTCCGTGCCGAGGATGGTCGCATCACCGGCCTGCTCGGCCCGAACGGCGCAGGCAAGACCACCACCATGCGCATGCTGTACACCTTGATGAGCCCGGACCAGGGCCGTGTCACCGTCGATGGCATCGATGCGAATGTCGATGCGACGGAAGTGCGCCGCCGACTGGGCGTGCTGCCCGATGCGCGCGGCGTCTACAAGCGGCTGACCGCGCGCGAAAACATCGCCTATTTCGGCGAACTGCATGGGCTGGATGCGGGCACCATCGCCCAGCGCACCGAGGCGCTGTCGCGCGCACTGGACATGGCTGACATCCTGGACCGGCAGACGGATGGCTTTTCGCAGGGCCAGCGCACCAAGACCGCCATCGCCCGCGCGCTGGTGCATGACCCGCGCAACGTCATCCTGGACGAGCCGACCAATGGCCTGGACGTGATGACCACCCGGGCCATGCGCCGCTTCCTGCACGGCCTGCGCGACGAAGGTCGCTGCGTGATCTTCTCCAGCCACATCATGCAGGAGGTCGCCGCGCTGTGCGATCGCATCGTGATCATCGCCAAGGGCACGGTGATGGCCGCCGGCAGTGCCGATGAACTGCGCGAACAGGCGGGCGAGAGCAACCTGGAGGACGCCTTCGTCAAACTGATCGGCACCGAAGAGGGCCTGCACGCATGAGCATCATGTCCACGTTGTTCACCGTGATGCGCAAGGAACTGCGCGACCTCTCGCGTGATCGCCGCACGCTGGCGCTGACCCTGCTGTTGGGTCCGCTGCTGTACCCGATCCTGATCCTCGGCATGGGCAAACTCGCCGAAAGCCGGGTCAAGTCGCAGATAGATCAACCCCTGGAAATCCCGACCATCGGCGCACAGAACGCGCCGAACCTGGTGCGCTTCCTCGCCGCGCAGGGGCTCAATGCAACCGACGCACCGAAGGACCTCAACCAGGCGATTTCCGACCAGCGCATCGACGTGGCGCTGCGCATCAGCGATGAGTTCGATGAGCGCTGGCGCGATGGCCGTCCGGCGCTGGTGGAGATCCTGCAGGACAGCACGCGGCGTGCCGCCGATGTGCCGACGGCCCGGTTGAAGGCGGCCCTGCAGACCTACAACGGCCAGGTCGGCGCGCTGCGCTTGATGGCGCGTGGTATCGACGCCCAGGTTGCACGTCCGCTGGACGTCGCCTCCCAGGACATGGCATCGACCGAAGCCAAGCAGGGCATGATGCTGTCGATGCTGCTGCCGCTGCTGTTGACGATCACCTCCTTCCTTGGCGGCGCCTACCTGGTCATGGATACCACCGCCGGCGAGCGCGAGCGGCAATCCTTGGAACCGCTGCTGGCCACGCCGGCCAAGCGCAGCGCCATCGTCAGCGGCAAGATCGCCGCCGCGTGTGCGGTCGGACTGGTCTCCCTGCTGCTGACATTGGCCGCGTTCAAGATCAGCGCCCAGCTGTCGGACAGCAGCGTCGGCCGCCAGCTCAACATGGGACTCGGATCGATGCTGCAGATGCTGTTGGTGATGCTGCCGATGCTGCTGATCGGCACCTCGCTGCTGACCTTCCTGTCGGCGGCCTCCAAGAGCATGAAAGAGGCGCAGAGCCACATGACCTGGCTGATGCTGTTGCCGATGCTGCCCAGCTACGCGCTGATGGTGTACCCGCTGAAAAGCGTGCTCTGGCAGTACGCCGTACCGTTCCTGTCGCAGAACCAGATGCTGCTGAAGGTGATCCGCCACGAGCACATCAGCCCCACCATCTGGGCGATCTACCTCGGCGCCAACGTCGGCCTCGCCGCCCTGCTCTGGTACGCCGCCGTCCGCCGCTACCAGCAGGAACGCCTCGCGATCTCCGGCTGAAAAAAGGGGACGGAGGGGATTAAGTCGTTTTCGACTCCCTCCGTCTTCTCATCGCGCCCCTGTACCGTGCAGGCCCTCTTTGCGAGGGCGGCCGGGACACCGCATTGCGACCGATTGGCCCAGCGTTTCGCGCAGCATCTCCAGGAAGCGCTCATCCCCCAGCGGCGACTGCCTGCGTTCGTGCTGGCGGATGGTGGCCGCATCGTCCTGTGCGTGGCTGTCCTGCAGGAACGTGTGGTAGCGCGAGGTTATCTCCGTCGGCGTGTCGCCTAGCGCTCGGTAGGCAGGATGTGCCACCAGCAACGGATCGCGCCGCAGCCCCAGGTTGCCGTGCACGCTTGACCAGCGATGCTGCTCGGCACGGTCCACCAGCCCCGCCCGCACCGGATTGAGCTCGATGTAGCGGTACACCGCCAGCAGATAGCGGTCGTGATCGATCAGGCTCGAGTGGAAACGCCCCTGCCACAGCGGGCCGCAACGCCCGTGGCGCTGATTGAAGGCCTGCACGTACCCGTTGCCCAACGCACGCATCGCGAAGGCGAGCGAGTTTTCAGCGCGTGGCGTGGCCAGCAGATGCACATGGTTCCCCATCAGCACATAGGCGTGCAGGGCGACGCCGTATTTTACGAACGCTTTGTGCAGGACACGGAGGAAGTGCTCACGGTCCTGATCGTCGAAGAATATCGCGCCTTTGTTGACGCCGCGCTGGACGACGTGGAAAGGCAGGCCGGGGACCAACAGACGGGCATGGCGAGGCATCAGCGGGGCACTCCAGGCAGGCTGGAAGCACAGCATGACCCGCGGTGTCGCCCATCCATATCAGCGCACAGCGCACCCGGCCGTCGCGGCATGGCGCGCGCTGCAGAAGGAGGGGATTACGACTTAATCCCCTCCGTCCCCTTTTTTAGTTGCCGGGGCTGAAGGCGAGGGTGCGGCGGGTGGTGACCGGGGCGGCCACGGGTTCGAAGCGCCAGCGCTTTACGGCGCTCAGGGCTTCGCGGTCGAAGGTGCGGGCCGGTGTGGCGCGCAGCACGCGCGCACTGGTCACCGAGCCGTCGGTGCCTACGGTGATTTCCACCAATACTTCGCCGGACGTGTTCGAACGCAGGGCGTCGGCCGGGTAGCGCGGGGCCGGCGTGCTGACCGGGCGCAGCGTGGGGGCAGCGGTCTGGCGTGCGGCGGCAGCGGCCTGCGCGGCAGCCTGCTGCTGGCGCTGCTCGGCCTCGCGACGGGCGGTGTCCGCTGCGGCCGGTGCCGGCGTCGGTGCGGGCGCTGCCGCCGGTGCAGCGACGGGCTGCTGCGCGGCGATCTGCTGCGCAGCGGCGGCCTCACGGGTGCGCTGTTCGGCCAGCTTCTGCTGCTCGGCCAACTGCTTGGTCTTGGCCTCGGCTTCGCGCTTCACCCGGTCGGTTTCTTCCGTGGTGCGCTGCGCGGCCACTTCCACGCCGCGGGTGATGCCCTGCTTCAGGCGCGGCAGTGCCGGCGCCTTCGGGTCGACTTTCTCGATCAGCGCGATCAGCCGCTGGCCTTCTTCGAAATCTTCGCGTGCCAGGTTCTGCTCGGCGGCGATCAGGGTGTAAGGCAGCAGGTCGGTCAGCGCGCTCTTCACCGAGGCGTCGTCCGGGGTCTTGTCGCGCAGCGCCAGGTAGTACTCGATGGCGTTGTCACCGGCCGGCGCGTACATGCGGTTTTCGCGCAGTGCCTGGCTGGCCGATTCACGCAGTTCTTCGCTGCCCATCGCCTGTACCTTGCTGGACACCGCAGGCGGCGCCACGGGCGCGGTCGGTGTGGCGGCAGCGGGCTTGGCGGCATCGGCCGCAGGCGCGGCGGTTTCGTCCTTGCCGGAACAGGCCGCCAAGCCCATCAGCAGGAAGGCAGGCGCCAGCAGGCGCGCACGGACAACCACGGATTTGCTGACGTACGACATCCAACTTCCCCTTGAATACGACGGTACGAAAAGCCCGGCACTGGTCCCAGGCGATGGCCGGCGGCGTTTCCCGACGCCGCCGGCAGATTCACTCAGGGATGCAATCTAGCATCCCGTGCCCGTGATGGGGCAGGGGTACGTGCCGTCGTGCCCTTCAGTGCGTCCGGTGCGCATCCTTGGCAGGCTCATTACCGCTGTTCATCAGCTTGTCGGTCCAGGCGATACCGATCGCAGACAGGATGAATACGGCATGGATGATGGTTTGCCACAGCACGCCGGTCGAGGTCAGGGTGGAACACCGGGCGGCACCGATGTTGGCGGCAGACGCAGCAGCGTTCATCAGCTCCGGCGGACACAACGGCAGGCCATCCAGTGCGCCGGCGGCGATGAACGTCTTCAGCAGGTGGATCGACGAGATACCGATGATCGACAGCGCCAGCTTCACCTTCAGCACGCTGGCGTTGACGTGGCTCAGCCATTCCGGCTGGTCCGGGTGGCCTTCCAGGCGCAGGCGCGAGACGAAGGTTTCGTAACCGCCGACGATCACCATCACCAGCAGGTTGGAGATCATGACGACGTCGATCAGGCCCAGCACGATCAGCATGATCTGCTGTTCGCCGAGGTGGCCGGCTTCCATGATCAGGTGCCACAGCTCCTTGCCGAACAGGAACACGTAGACGCCCTGGGCAACGATCAGGCCCAGGTACAGCGGCAGCTGCAGCCAGCGCGAGGCGAAGATCAGCGTGGACAGGGGGTTGGGGCGGTACGGAGGGGTCATGGACGGCATGCTGCGTTGCAGGAGAGCGCGCAGAGTACTGGCCCACGATGACGGTGCCAAGCCAGTGCGCGTTCTACACTCGGTGGACATCCTCGCCGAGTGCCACTGCCATGATCGATCTGTATTACTGGCCCACCCCGAATGGCCACAAGGTCACCCTGTTCCTCGAAGAGGCCGGGTTGGAGTACCGCATCCATCCGGTCAACATCGGGGCCGGCGACCAGTTCAAGCCGGAGTTCCTGGCGATCTCGCCGAACAACAAGATGCCGGCCATCGTCGACAACGCACCCGCCGGCGGCGGCGCACCGCTGAGCGTGTTCGAATCCGGCGCGATCCTGCTGTACCTCGCGGAAAAGACCGGCACCTTCCTGTCGCGCGACGCCCGTGAGCGCGTGGAGACCCTGGAGTGGTTGTTCTGGCAGATGGCCGGGCTGGGGCCGATGAGCGGGCAGATGGGGCACTTCACCGTCTATGCGCCTGAGAAGATTCCGTATGCCATCGAACGCTACGGCAATGAAGTCACCCGCCTGCACGGGGTGATGGACAAGCGGCTGGCGCAGCATGAGTGGCTGGCAGGTAGCGAATACAGCATCGCCGACATGGCCAGCTACCCGTGGATCGGGCCATACGACAAGCTGCCGCCCGACTATGCCGCGTTCCCGAACCTGCACCGCTGGCAGCAGGCCATTGCCGCACGGCCCGCCACCCAGCGCGCCTACGCCCTGCGCCAGCAGGTCAACCCGGACGCCGGCAAGCCGATGGGCGAAGAAGAACGCAAGCACCTGTTCGGCAAGCGCTGAGCAGATCGTGCGCTGGGGCGTGGCCCGTCCCAGCGCACCACCAGGCACCCGGCGAGGCAGCCGTTGGCGCAGCGGGTTAGGATTGGGGTTGCTGCATACCGGAACCGTCCATGCGCCACCTTTTTGCTGCCCTTGCCCTGATGTTCGCCACGACCACCGCTGCCCACGCTGAAAAACTCACCCTGGAAGCCATCACCGGCTCGCTGCCGCTGTCCGGCCCGACGCTGATGAAGCCGAAGGTCGCCCCGGACGGGTCGCAGGTAAGCTTCCTGCGCGGCAAGGACAGCGACCGCAACCAACTGGACCTGTGGACGTATGACATCGCCAGCGGGCAGACCCGCCTGCTGGTCGATTCCAAGGTGGTGCTGCCGGGCACTGAAACGTTGAGCGATGAAGAAAAGGCCCGCCGCGAGCGCCAGCGCATCGCCGCGATGACCGGCATCGTCGATTACCAGTGGTCGCCCGATGCCCGCAGCCTGCTGTTCCCGCTGGGCGGCAAGCTGTACCTGTATGACCTGCAGAAACAGGGCAGCGCGGCCGTGCGCCAGCTTACCCACGGCGAAGGCTTTGCCACCGATGCCAAGCTGTCACCCCTCGGCGGCTTCGTCAGCTTCATCCGTGCGCGCAACCTATGGGTGATCGACCTGGCCAGCGGCGCGCAGCGTCAGCTCACCACCGATGGCAGCGCGACCATCGGCAACGGGGTCGCCGAGTTCGTCGCCGACGAAGAGATGGACCGCCACACCGGCTACTGGTGGGCGCCGGATGATTCCGCCATTGCCTTCGCCCGCATCGACGAAAGCCCGGTGCCGGTGCAGAAGCGCTACGAAGTCTATCCGGACCGTACTGATGTGATCGAGCAGCGCTACCCGGCTGCAGGCGATGCCAACGTGCGCGTGCAGCTCGGCGTGATCGCACCGGTGGCCGGGTCGCCGCCGCGCTGGATTGACCTGGGCACCGACCCGGATATCTATCTGGCACGCGTGGACTGGCGTGACCCGAAGCACCTCAGCTTCCAGCGCCAGAGCCGCGACCAGCGGCAGCTGGATCTGGTGGAAACCGCGCTGGACAGCGGCGCGCAGCGCGTGCTGGCCCATGAAACCAGTAAGACCTGGGTGCCGCTGCACAACAGCCTGCGTTTCCTGGCCGATGGCAGCCTGCTGTGGTCTTCCGAACGCAGCGGTTTCGAGCATCTGTACCGCATCGACAAGGCCGGCAAGGCACGTGCGCTTACCCACGGCGACTGGCCGGTGGACGAACTGCTGGCGGTGGACGAGGCCGCAGGGCAGGTGTTCTTCCGTGCCGGCGTCGAATCGTCACGCGAAAGCCAGATCTACAGCGTGCCGCTGCAGGGGGGCGCGCTGAAGAAACTGTCGCAGGCCCCGGGCATGCACAGTGCCAGTTTCGCCCGCAACGCCAGCGTGTACGTGGACAGCTGGTCCAACACGCGCACGCCGCCGCAGATCGAGCTGTTCCGCGCGAACGGCGAGAAGATCGCCACGCTGGTGAGCAACGACCTGGACGATCCTTCGCATCCGTATGCGCGCTACAAGGATGCCCAGTTGCCAGTGGAATTCGGCACGCTGACCGCCGCCGACGGCCGCACGCCGCTGCACTACAGCGTGATCAAGCCGGCAGACTTCGACTCCGCAAAGCGCTACCCCGTTGCGGTGTACGTGTACGGCGGCCCGGCATCGCAGACGGTCACCGATGCCTGGCCGGGCCGTGGCGATCATCTGTTCAACCAGTACCTGGCCCAGCAGGGCTACGTGGTGTTTTCGCTGGACAACCGCGGCACCCCGCGTCGCGGCCGTGACTTCGGTGGCGCGCTGTACGGCAAGCAGGGCACGGTCGAAGTCGCCGACCAGCTGCGCGGCGTGGAATGGCTGCAGAAGCAGCCATGGGTGGATCCGGGGCGGATCGGCGTGCAGGGCTGGTCCAACGGCGGCTACATGACCCTGATGCTGCTGGCCAAGGCGTCCAACCGCTATGCGTGTGGTGTGGCCGGTGCACCGGTGACCGACTGGGGTCTGTATGACACCCATTACACCGAACGCTACATGGACCTGCCGACCCGCAACGAAGCCGGCTACACCGAAGCCCGCGTACTCACGCACATCGATGGCCTGCGCTCACGTCTGTTGCTGATTCACGGCATGGCCGACGACAACGTGCTCTTCAGCAATTCCACCGTGCTGATGAGTGCCTTGCAGAAGCGCGGCCAGCCGTTCGAACTGATGACCTATCCGGGCGCCAAGCATGGACTGTCCGGCGCCGATGCCCTGCATCGCTACCGGGTGGCGGAAGACTTCCTTGGGCGTTGCCTGAAGCCGTGAGCTCTTTCGTGGAGCGGCGCGATGTTAGTCGCCGCCTTCGGAATTCGACGTTCATCCTGATTCTGCTCATACCGTGATGCTGTTTGAGGTTCGCGCTCCTTGCCCGACCTAGTCTCCATAGCACCTGCCTCATCGGGCAATGCTGCGGGCGGAACCGAGAGATGCGAAAGATCGTTGGGGGACTGTTGGCGACACTGTGTGGCGCATTGCTTGCATCGAAGGGATGGGCTGCGGCACCGTTCATTCAGGTGCCCAACGATAGTTGGGATCCTGGGCCGGATGTCCGGGAGCGTTACTCCGGTGGAATGTACGACTGGGTACGGCGGGTCAGGGTGAATCGCGCTGCACTGGTGTCTGACCGGATTCAGGTCGATCTGTTCGATGACTCGCTCATCATCGAGCGTACGCCTGCGACCGACAAAACGTCGGACGATATCCCCGCGTACATTACGGACGGCACTGAATATCAGGTGCAACACAGCTCGGAGGCCGCGAGGCAACGCTGGACGGGAATCATCGTCGGCGTGAGAGGGCCTGGGGGAATGCCGAGCACCGTTGTCATTACCGAGTTGGGCAATGGCGAGCTAAGGTCTGCGTTTTCCCGGGGGCACTTTCTGTATCAACTCTTTGGGGATTACTTGGTGCGGATCGACCTCCGCCGCGTTCCCAACGAGGCACCGACAGTGCGCGATCCCTATCCGGAGGACCGCCTCAACCTCGACGAGGCGCCCTTATCTGATGCGGCGTCGACTCTCCGGGTGGCCTTCGGTTACGGGAACAATGCGCTCGCCAACGGAAGGGATGAGGTGTTCGATGCCATGGACAGAGCAGTTAGGTACGCAAATGCGGGGTTTCTCGCCAGCGGAGTACTGATTGAGCTGCAGCGAGCGGGAAACGCGCTGCCTGGCTACGCCGAGTCGAGCGCAGTACAGACGCTGGATGATCTTGTCCTTGGCAGCACCGGCCCGCTGTGGCTGCTGCACAGGATGAGGCAACTGGAAAAAGCGGATTTGATGCTCATGATCATCGACACCAAAGATCCGGGATCGGTATGCGGTCAAGCACAGCGGCTTCTGGCAACGAAGGAGACTGCGTTTGCGGTAGTCGAGCGCCGCTGTCTCGCTGATGAAATCAACAGTTTGGCTCATGAAATCGGTCATCTTCTGGGCGCAGACCATGATCGGGCACATGCTTCCATCCGTCCCCCAAAATTCGAGTACGGGCACGGCTATCAGGCGCCGTTGAATGCGCCGGACAGGTGGAGGACGGTGATGGCTTACGATTGCAGCGATAGGGCTTGCGCGCGGATCAACCGGTGGTCTTCTCCCCGTGTCAGCCACAATGGATTGCCAGCCGGAACTGTGCGATCCCATGACAATGTCCGCGTGCTCAATGAGACACGGTCCGCAATAGCGGCGTTCTACCCCGATCCGTGAGTCGTGTGACCCGCGCGCTGGAGGCCCAAACGCAGGCGTGACCTCCGGCCGATTGCCGCGCCGCCGGTGAATGCGTAGGGTGCAGGCATTGCCCATCACCTGGATTGCCTGATGAAGCCGCTTGCCTTTGCCGTCGCCCTGGCCCTCGGGCTCACTCCATTGCTGTGTGCTCCGTCGGCCGCTGCAGCGCCCGCCGCGGCCACCGCCGCCGCCGCGAAAAAGCCGGCTGCCGCGCCCGCCTGGGTGGCACGCAGCAACCAGCTGGCGCAGATCCTGCTCGACGCGCAGGGCCCATTCCAGCCGGAAAGTACCGGCTTCTTCGGCGTTCCCGGCTACGACGACAAAGTCGCCGACCTCGGTCCGGATAACGGCAAGCGCTACCGCGATGCGATGACCAAGGCGCGGGGCGAACTGCAGGCTAAGTTGGCCAGCGAGAAAGATCCCAACGTCCGTCAGGACCTGGAGATCATGATCGGCGCGGCCAACGAGAGCATCGAGGGCAGCGCGCTGACCGAGCAGTATTTCCTGCCGTGGAGCGATGCGCCGCAGACCATCTTCAGCGGTCTCAACCTGCTGCTGTCCGACCAGGTGCCGGCTGAGCGTCGGGCCAAGGCCGTGGATCGCCTGAAGGCCTACGCGGGCCTGCAGCAGGGCAGCACGGCGCTGACCACGCTTGCCCGCCAGCGTTACGAAGAGCGTCTGTCCAACAAGGCCTTGCTGCAACCGACGAAGATCGAAGTGCAGCAGTCGCTCGACAACGTGGACACCTACGTGAGCGGCATCGAATCGCTGCTGCAGAAGTACAAGATGACCGGCGCGGACGATGCGATGAAGGCCCTCGCCGGCCAGATGAAGGACTATGCCGCCTGGACCCGCGCCGAGGTACTGCCGAAGGCCCGTGACGACGCGCGTCTGCCCGCGCCGGTGTACGCGTTCCAGCTCAAGCAGGTCGGCATCGACATCGCCCCGCAGCAGCTGATGCAGCGTGCGCAGCTGGAGTTCATGGAAACCCGCTCGGCGATGCGCCAGCTGGCCCCGCTGGTGGTGGAGGCCAAGGGCCTGAAAGTTGCCGATACCGCCGACATCGTGGCCGTCATCCGCGCGCTGAAGCAGGAAAAGATTCCCAACGACCAGCTGGAAACCCATTACCGCAAGGTGATCGATGCGATCGACCCGCTGATCCACGAGCACAAGATCGTCGACGTGCCGCAGCGGCCGATGCAGATGCGCCTGGGTTCAGCCGCCGAAAGCGCCGCCAGCCCTGCGCCGCATTTCCTGCCCGCACCGTTGGTCAACAATACCGGGCAGCAGGGTACGTTCGTCCTGCCGCTGGGCAATCCGGCAGCCGGCGAAGGCGCGCAGTACGACGACTTCAATTTCGGCTCCGCCGCCTGGACGCTGAGTGCGCACGAAGGCCGCCCGGGTCACGAACTGCAGTTCACCGCCATGGTGGAGCGCGGCATCTCGCTGGCCCGCACCATGTTCGCGTTCAATTCGGTCAACGTCGAAGGTTGGGCGCTGTATGCCGAAGCCGAGATGGTGCCGTACGAGCCGCTGGACGGGCAGCTGATCGCATTGCAGTTCCGCCTGCTGCGTGCCGCACGCGCGATGCTGGACCCCATGCTGAACCTGGGCCAGATCGACCGTGCCAGCGCCGAACGCGTGCTGATCGATGAAGTCGGCCTGTCCAAGGCGATGGCCACGCAGGAACTGGACCGCTACATGGTGCGCATGCCCGGCCAGGCCGGCAGCTACTTCTACGGCTACACCCGGATCATGGAACTGCGCATGCAGACCGAACTCGCACTGGGCGCCAAGTTCGACCGCAAGGCCTTCAACAACTTCCTGCTGGACCAGGGCCTGCTGCCGCCCGACCAGCTGGCCAAGGCGGTGAACGAAACGTTCGTCCCCAAGTACCGGTAAAGCAAAACGGGGACGGAGGGGATTAAGTCGCACAAAACGGGGACGGAGGGAGTTAAGTCGCATTTGGCCCACGAGTGGGCCAAATGCGACTTAACTCCCTCCGTCCCCTTTTTTTTCGTTCAGCGGGCCGGGATCTGCTGGGCGGGCAGGCGCGGGACGGGTTGCGGGTTGGGCACCCAGATCGCCACGCCGGCTGCTTTGCGCTGGGTGGTCGGGATGCCGATACCCAGGCCACCGCCTACGCGCGAACCGTAGCTGCCTGCGCCGACCGACATGCCGACTGGTGACCCGCTGGAGCCGACGCCCATCAGGATCACACCATTGGCACCCAGTGCGGCGGCATCCCGCTTCAAGCGGGCCACGGCGGCATCGGTCTGGCCCTGCGTGCCGAAGCCCACTGCGCTGGAGGACTCGAGCTGCGCGATTTCCACCGAGCCGGCAGGCGGGGTGGAATACACCTGTACTTGTGACGGATCGATCGGTGCGCGGGCCTGGCCCAGCATGACCTTGGACGTGCTGGCGCAGCCGGCCGCAACCAGCAGCACGGCGGCGGCGGCAACCCAGCGCATTTTCATCGCGTGCATCTTCATGGCTCGAACCCCTGTTGGATGGAACGGATCATCGGTCCATCGATCTGAATCGGCCCCAACGCCGGGGCCCTGAGGCGACGCTAGCACCGGGGTGGTGAGCGTGATGGCAAGCTTCGGCGGGCCTATCCGGTTCCCACGCGACCAGCTATGGTGGGGCCCAATCCATTGGCGAGGAGGGCGCATGGGACTGATCAGTCTGTTGTGGGGCATCGTGGCACTGGGGTGGATGGTCATCGCGCTGGTGCCGCTGCTGGGCTGGGGCAACTGGTTTCTGATTCCGTTCGCGGCAGTAGGCGCGGTGGTCGCGGCGATCGGCATCCTGTTCACCCATCCCAGCAAACGGGGCCGTGCCTGGACCGGCCTGATCCTCAACGGCATCGTCATCGTGGTCGGCATCTTCCGCCTCGGCCTGGGCGGCGGCATCGTCTGACTGCAGCAGGTGCGACGATGCGTCGCAGCGGCTGAGCGCGTCGTCGGAGCGGGCGTACAATGGCGCTTCTGATGGCGCGCGCCATCGCCTGCGCCCGGCTCTGGCGCGCGACGCCCCTCATTACTGATGATCATCCGCCCACGTCCCCACGGCTGGCAGCTTCTCTACATCCTGCGCGGGTCCATCGTTCCGGCGGTGGCACCGAAGGTGGTGGCGATCCTGCTGCTGGCGATCGGGGTCGCTGCGGTGGCCGACCTGGGCGATGTGCCGGGCATCGAGCGCGTGTCATCTGCACCCTTTGCCCTGCTTGGGCTGGTGCTGTCGATCTTCCTGGGCTTCCGCAACAGCGCCTGCTACGAGCGATGGTGGGAGGGCCGAAAGCCATGGGCAGCTGATTCTGGAATCGCGCTCGGTGGCCCGCCTGGATGCGCTGGGCCAGCGCCCGCTACCCGAACCCCTGCTGCCGCGCGACTATCGCCTGCAGTGACCTGATATCCCGACGGAGCCCCCTCATGTCCCATCCTCTGTACCGCCCCCGCCGCATGCGTCGCGATGATTTTTCACGTCGACTGATGCGCGAAAACACGCTCACCGTGGACGACCTCATCTACCCGGTGTTCGTGCATGAGCATGCAGGACGCACGGCGATTCCTTCGATGCCGGGCGTGGAGCGGCTGTCGATCGAGGAGCTGCTGAAAGTAGCCGAGGACGCAGTCGCGCTCGGCATCCCGGTGCTCGACCTGTTCCCGGTGATCGATCCGGCGCTGAAGTCGTTGGACGCGGAGGCTGCCTGGGCCGATGACGGGCTGGCGCAACGCGCCGTGCGCGCATTGAAAGAACGCTTCCCCACGCTGGGCGTGATGACCGACGTGGCGTTGGATCCGTACACCACGCACGGGCAGGACGGCATCATCGATGACAGCGGTTACGTGCTCAACGACATCACGGTCGACGCACTGGTGAGGCAGTCGGTGTCGCACGCACAGGCCGGCGTCGACGTCATCTCGCCATCGGACATGATGGACGGCCGCATCGGTGCCATCCGCCGCGGACTGGACGACGCAGGCTTCATCAACACGCGCATCATGGCGTACTCGGCGAAGTATGCGTCGGCGTTCTACGGCCCGTTCCGCGATGCGGTGGGCAGCGCCGGCAGCCTGGGCAAGGCAGACAAGAAGACGTACCAGATGGACCCGGCGAACGGCGATGAGGCGATGCGTGAGATCGCACTGGATCTGGAGGAAGGCGCGGACATGGTGATGGTCAAGCCGGGCATGCCATATCTGGATGTCGTTCGCCGGGTCAAAGAGACCTTTGGCGTCCCGACGTTCGCGTACCAGGTCAGTGGCGAGTACGCGATGTTGAAGGCCGCCGTTGCCAATGGCTGGCTGGACGAGCGCGCGTGCGTGATGGAGTCCCTGATGTGCTTCAAGCGCGCAGGTGCTGATGGCGTGCTGACCTATTTCGCACCGCAGGTAGCACGCTGGCTGCACGAGCGCTGACAATAGCCGCTTCGGCACGAGGAGAACGGAACGATGGAAATTCTGGGCACAGGCCACTGGATGATCTGGATCATCGGCGTGGTGGTATTCGGCGCGTTGATCGTGTGGCTTGCGCTGGCCGCGTTTCGCCAGAGCCGTCAGAAGCCCGAACTGCCCTCGGCCGCGCGTCAGGTGGCCCTGGCCGAACTCGATGAGCGCAAGGCCAAGGGCACCATCAGCGAAGCGGAGTACCAGCAGGCACGCGCAAAGCTGCTCGCAGGCTGATCATCGGTACTGACGGCGTCGTTCCTGATAGTGACGCCGCGCCTTGGTAGTGACGGCCGCTGGCCGTCAACCTCTGCATCCAATGCCCCGAATGACCGCAGACGTCGGCGGTGGCTCTGACGAAGGACGGCCCCAGCCGCTAAGGTCGACCGGTGCCGATTCGGCATCTGCTGGGGATCTCCATGCGCTATTCCTGCTGGCCAACCCTCCTGATGCTGGGCGCGCTGACGCTGTCTTCGACCACTGTGGCAGCCGACGCGGTACGGATGCCGAAGGCGCTCTGGGGGACATGGGACTTGGGGCCAGATCCTTGCAGCTTGCCACTTGAACCGGATCTGGATTCGCCCAAGTGGATAGACGCGTCATCGATTCGTGGCTATGAGAATAATGAAATCCCAACCAAGGTGCGTCGGGTTTCCGTTGTGCCCGCCGTGTGGGTCATTCGGACTGATAACGATGTCGCTCCGCAGATAGTGACCAGCGACATCTATGTCCTGAAGGGAGATCATCTGACGATTACAGATGGAGAATTTACCAAGTACTACCGCCGCTGCCGCTAGCCTTGCACGTTGAATGTCCGTGCTGTTGAAGGATGTTCAGATGACTCAGGTCAAGGGAGTGGGTGATCGTCGAAATTACCGCGTTGCTCAGCTATACGATCGGAAGACTGGAAATGTCGCCGTGCGTGAGTTCGAGGGCCTCGTCACGCACCATCCGATCTCGAATGCTGGCGCCGAAATAAAAGGCGGCCTGCCGACTGAAGTAGAGGATGCCAGACATCGCAGCTACGGACTGATCGGAGGCAAGCTGGAAGAGCTCGAAACCCGCCAGTCCGACGCCAAATTCAGTCCAATTGGCCCGGACCAGGTGCTCCTCATAAAAGACTTCATCCTGGAAGACAGTCGGACCGCTCCATTCGGCCGCGGTGCGCGCGACGTCGACGTGCCCGCTCCCTTCGCCGGATATGTCGGCAGGGTCATCCCCGGGCAAGGGTTGGTCGATATCCTTGACCGGAAGGACGGTGAACTGCTGGCCAGGATCCGCCACCTGAAGCCGATCGATGTCAGCGTGGGCGACACCGTCCAGTATGGACAGACGCTGGGTACGCAGGGAGCCGTCGGTCTGGGTCGGGACGGACGCAAGCATGTCCACATGGAAGTCGACACCGGACAGTATCAGCAGTACGCGAACTACGTTGAAGACCTCGTCAGCGGCCGCTTGGCACTGGTTCCGGCTGACCGTGGCACAGGGATCGAACCGCGCGCGGTCGTCGATGATGGCGTCACGCGCGTCGGCGAATCGAACGGGGTCGTGCGGATCGTGCAGCAGCGCTTGAACGAGGGCGGATTTCGCGGCGCAGACGGAGAGCGGCTCGCAGAGGATGGGACCTACCGCTTGTCGATGCAGAGGGCGGTCATCAACTACCAAGCGGCCGAAGAACTGCCGCAGAGCGGCGACCTCGATGCGGCCACCTTGCAGCGCATCGCCCCTACGATCTTTCCACCGGCGGTGAACTCCGCCCGCAACCCCGCTTCGCCCGCACTTCTCGATGGGCAGGCGCAACTGCATGACGCGCCCGCAGGAGATGCACACTCCGACCCCTTGTTCGCCCAGGCGCAGGATGCCATGCAGCACCTGGAAGAAAGCCTGGGACGCGGCTACGACGCGCACAGCGAACGCATGGCAGCGAGTGTGGCCTGCCTCGCCAAGGCAAACGGCTTTGATCACATCGACCACATCGTGCTGAGCAGCGCTACAGAAAGGGCGGCGCAGGGTGCGGACGTCATCGTGGTGCAGGGCGCCATGAACGATCCGGCGCACCTGCGTGCACAGATGGGGACGGACGATGCACTGGCGGTGCCCGCGGATGCCTCATTGGCCCGCCTCGCGCGCATCGAGCCGATGGCGCGAGAGCCGAGCACAGTGCAGGCCGACCCGTGCGTGCAGCAGGATCCATCGGTGATGCATCGAATGGGCTGACGCCTTGGCTGCACCCGTACGGGCGGAGCGCGGGCATGCCTCCGGCAGACCGCTCTATCGGACGCCGGCACTCGCCGCGCCCACCGTCGGGCCACAACCCGCGACCGGCTCCACCCGCGGCGTCATCATCCGGTAGACATCGGTGCCGCCAGCACGTGGCGCACGCGCGCTGCGGCTGACCAGCATCAACTCGCCCGGCTTGGCGTTGTCCACGACCGGGGTGGCAGTGTGGCCGTCCGCAGTATTGAACGACAGCACGACCGGCTGCACGGCCTCGCCGGTCCACGCACAGCCACTGCGCCACACTTGTGCCGTGTCACCGATGGCACGCGTGAATACCACCGCGCCGTCGCGTCCCAGCCAGTCGCCGTCGCTCTCGTCAGCGGCAGTGTTCAACCCCTCAAGCGCAATGGCAGCCCCGCGCCGACCGTCGACTACAGGTGCCGCGAACAGATCCCAGCCATGCCCCTTGCCCCGCTGTCGCGAGAACAGCAAGTGCAGGCCATCGGCACTCAGTGCGGGCGCGCGCTCCGGCGCGGCGTCAGCTGGATCTCGCCATGTCTCAGGCATGCCAAAGCGCCCGCCGCTGCCGATGGCCACCCGGTACAGCGTCAGGCCCCCGTTGCGGTCCGAGGCGAACAGCAGCCAACGCCCGTCGCGGCTGAAATAGGGGTCCACGTCATCGCCGGCGCTGTTGAAGGCCAGCGGCTGCGGATCCTGCCAGCGACCCTCGCGTAGCGTCGCCTGCCACAGATCCCAGCCGCCCACGCCAGCGCTGCGGTCGCTGGCGAACACGATGTGCTGTCCATCAGCGCTGATGCTGGCCCGGCCTTCGTTGGCCTTGGTCGACACGACCCCCATGCCCTCGATGCCGAACTCATTCAACGCCACCGCCACGGGGGCGAAGAGTAAACTGGCGGCAATCGCCAACAGGGGCAGGGCAGTTCGCATCGTCCACGTCCAGGCAGTACAGGGCCGCCCAGTGTAGGGCGTCCCCTTTGAACCCTCCGAGGATTCCATGACCGATCGCTACGCTGTCTTTGGCCACCCCATTGCCCACTCCCGTTCGCCTGACATCCACGCCGCCTTCGGTCGGCAGGAAGGCATCGCCGTGGACTACCGCGCCATCGACGCCGCGCCGGACGCTTTCCTCGCCGCGCTTGACGCCTTCGCGGCGGACGGCGGTCGTGGCGCCAACGTGACCCTGCCGCACAAGGAAGCGGCCTATGCGCTGTGCACCACGCGTACCGCACGCGCTACCCGCGCCGGCTCGGTCAACACGCTGCTGCGCAAGGGGGATCGCTGGCATGGCGATACCACCGACGGTGCGGGGCTGGTGCGCGACCTGACCGATCGCCATGGCCAGGACCTGCGCGGTCGTCGCGTGTTGCTGCTGGGTGCCGGTGGATCGGCCCGCAGCGTCGCCCCGTCGCTGCTGGACGCCGGCATCCGCGAGCTGGTGGTCGTCAACCGCACGCCAGAACGGGCCGATGAGCTTATCGACGCGATGGGTGAGCCGGGCCGTGCGCTCAGCCGCTACTGGGACGACCTGCATGACCTCGGCGACTTCGAGCTGATCGTCAACGCGACCTCGGCCGGACGCGATCCTGCGGCTACCTTCAAACTGCCCCTGTCGCTGGTCAACAGCATGACCACCGCCGTTGACCTCAACTACGGCGACGCCGCCATCGCCTTCCTGGCCTGGGCGCGCTCGGCAGAATGCCGCAACACCGTCGATGGCCTCGGCATGCTGGTGGAGCAGGCCGCCGAGAGCTTCCAGCAGTGGCACGAAGTGCGCCCGGATACCAATGCGGTCTACGCCGAGCTGCGTGCCGACAGCCACAACCTGGAGGACTAAGCATGGAAGGTACCGATCTGCTGATGACCGTGTTGAGCTTGGTGGGTGTGCGCCTGCCGGTGTTGATCGCGCTGACCGTCGGCGTGGTCTGGGTGATGGATGTACCACGCGGGCCGGTGCGAAGTGGGGCCCTGGCCGGCCTGCTGTTGCTGGCAGTGACCACGGTCATCGGGCTGCTGGCGTCCATGCTACCGATGGTGCTGGTCAGCATGGGCCGCTACGAGTCGATCTCCGGCATGAACATGATCTTCGGCGTCGTCCACTTCGTCCTGTCGCTGCTGGAGGCCTTCGGTCTGGTCCTGATCGTGTGGGCGCTGACCCGCGCACTGCGGGGTGGCGTGCCGCGCCCGGCCTGACCCTGCTGCGGTGCCGGCGCCATGGCGGGGACCCGCCCGCAGCACGCTGACAGGTTCAGCGTGCTGGCCCGGGCGCGCGGGCCCGGCGTGCGACAATACGCGGCCTGATCCTGTAACGGTAACCTTGGCGTGACCGAACCCGTCGCCGTCCCGCGTGCGCTTGATGACGCCTTGAAGGATTCGATCCGCAAGGCCTACACCACGCTGCAGGCCAACACCCCCGGCTTTGCCACCCGCCGCTCGCAGAGCCAGATGATCGGCGTGGTATCGCGTGCGCTGGCCAAGAGCGGGGGCGTGGGCGTGGTGGAGGCACCGACCGGCGTCGGCAAGAGCCTGGGTTACCTCACGGCAGGCGTGCCGATCGCCCTGGCCACCAAGAAGAAGCTGGTGATCAGCACGGGCACCGTCGCGCTGCAGTCGCAGCTGGTCGAGCGTGACATCCCCAATTTCCTCAAGGCCACCGGCCTGGAGGCGACCGTGGCACTGGCCAAGGGGCGCACGCGTTACCTGTGCACCCGCAACGCCGCCGAAGCGCAGGGAGAGGCATCGCAGGGTGGCATGTTCGAAGACGAGCAGCCGCTGTACGACCGCCCGCTGGCCCCGATTGAAATGGACATCGCCGCGCGCCTGACGGTGGCGTTCACCTCCGGCAGCTGGGACGGTGACATCGACAACGCCCCGGAAACCATCAGTCCCGGATTGCGTGGGCGCATTACCACGCCGGCATCCGCGTGTGCGGGCAGGCGCTGCGCGTACTCGGCGCAGTGCGCGGTGCTGCGCTCACGCAACACCGTGCGGGATGCGCAGATCGTGGTCACCAACCACGCGCTGCTGCTGTCGGCCCTGTCCATCGGCGAGAGCGACAACGGTCAGCCGATGATCGCCGCACCGTCGGACATGCTGCTGGTGCTGGACGAAGGCCACCACATCGGCAATGTGGCGATCGACCAGGGCGCAGCCAGTCTGGCGCTGGATGACATGGCCAAGCGCGTGGGCCGGCTGCAGATCCTGATCGCCGGGGCGTACCGCGCGGTGGACAAGGACCGCCTGGGCAACCTGCTGCCCAATGAAGCCATCGACGTGGCCACCAACGTGGCCAAGCAGCTGCGCGCGTTCCGCGATCACGTCGAAGCGCTGTGGATGCCGGCACCGGCCGACGAGGAACCGATGTGGCGCGCGGCGAATGGTCGCCTGCCCGAAGCGTGGCGCGAGCCGATCGAGGCCTTGGCCGACGACACCCGCAGCCTGTTCAACTGGGCGCACGCGGCCAACGCGCAGGTCGCCAAGGGCAAGCCGGATGATGCCGCGCGCGAACGCCTGCAGCGCAACCTCGGCATGGCGCTGGAGATGATCGAAGGCCAGTACAACCTGTGGCAGGCGTGGCGTCGCGAAGACAGGGATGGCGCACCGCCGATGGCACGCTGGATCACCGCCACGCGCGAAGGCGACCTGGTGCTGCACGGCTCACCGGTGTCGGCCGCGCACGTGCTGCGCAAGTTGCTGTGGGACGAAGTGGATTCGGTGGTGATGACGTCCGCCACGTTGACCGGCGGCGGTGATTTCCAGTCGCTGGCGATCGACAACGGCATCCCCGAGGACGCCGAGATGGTGTCGCTGTCCTCGCCGTTCGACCTGCCCAACCAGGCCGAGTTGATCGTGCCGCAGTTCCCGGTGACGCCGGATGACCGCGATGGCCATCCACGCGAAGTGGCGCGCTACCTCGCCAAGGAACTGGACTGGAAGAAGGGCTCGATGGTGTTGTTCACCTCGCGCTGGAAGATGGAGAAGGTCGCCGGCCTGATGCCCGCTGCCAAGCGCAAGCAGGTGTTGGTGCAGGGCGAGATGTCCAAGACGCGGCTGATCGATGAACACCTGCGCCGTGTCGCCGAGGGCGAGGGGTCAGTGCTGTTCGGGCTGAACTCCTTCGGCGAAGGCCTGGACCTGCCCGGTGAAGCCTGCACCACGGTGGTGATCACCCAGGTGCCGTTCGCCGTGCCCACCGATCCACAGACCGCCACGTTGAGCGAATGGTTTGAAGCCCGCGGCCTGAACGCCTTCAACCTGATTGCCGTGCCCCATGCCCTGCGCACGCTGACCCAGTTCTCCGGCCGCCTGATCCGCACCAGCACCGACACCGGCCGCGTGATCATCCTCGACTCCCGCCTGCTGACCCGCCGCTACGGCAAGCGCATCATCGACGCGCTCCCCCCGTTCAAGCGCGTGATCGGCTGACCGGGGCGGTACACCGAAAAAGGGGACGGAGGGGATTAAGTCGTAATTGCCACCCTGCCATCTGCAGGCTGTGCTGAAGACGACTTAATCCCCTCCGTCCCCTTTTTACTGCTTGCAGGTCTGCATCGCTTGCAGATACGGCGTGTCAAAACAGCGTTGCAGCGCCTGCAGCACGTCCAGGTTCGCGGGCCATCGGATTTCCACGCTGTTGCCTTCCGGATCGGTGATAAGAAACTTTCCGTCCTTCACATCAAGGCCCGGTGGCGGGGGTGTTGCGGCAAGCTTGGCGACAGCGCGCTGCAAGGCGGCGTTGTCCCGTTCAAGAAAGGCGATGCTTCCTTCGACATTGGCGTTCCAGCCGCTTGCCTCGCCGTCTGGACCGCGCAGTGACTGCCGCATCAAGGGCACGGCGGCCGCGGACTGGCCGGCGTTCGCCCGCATCTGCGCTTCGTGCCATGTCAGCACGTTGCCTTCCTGCGGTTGATGGACCCTGCGGTATTCGGCAATCAGGTCTGCCGCTTCGGCGTGACAGCCCTTTGCTTCGCCCAACGTACGCCAGCCGCCCTGCAGGTCCTGATCGAACGCCTCGAACGACAACGCCAGCATCGCCTTGCGGTCCACGCTGCAGTCCGCCTCGGTGGGCGCCTGCACGCCGCCGGCCAGCGCGGCGGCGAGCACGAGTGAAATCAACGCCATCACAACTTCCTTGTCGAAAAAGGGGACGGAGGGGATTAAGTCGTTTCCAGCACTGTGCCATCACCCGGCCGCGCTGGCAACGCGCTGAGGGCCGGGCTCGAAAGGCCGCCGAGCATGGCTCGGCGCTACCGTGCTGAGGCCTCCTCGTCAGTCGAGCAGGGTGGTGTCGCGTACGGCGCCCTTGTCGGCGCTGGTGGCCAGCAGCGCGTAGGCTTTCAGGGCGCTGGTGACCTTGCGCGGGCGGGCTTCCAGCGGCTTCCAGCCGCGCTTGTCGGCCTTGTCGCGGCGCGTGGCCAAGGTGGCCTCGTCCACCAGCAGATGGATGCCGCGGGTCGGAATGTCGATGCGGATGCGGTCGCCGTCCTCCACCAGGCCGATCAGTCCGCCAGCAGCCGCTTCCGGCGAGACGTGGCCGATGGACAGCCCCGAGGTGCCGCCGGAGAAGCGGCCGTCGGTCAGCAGCGCGCACTGTTTGCCCAGCCCTTTGGACTTCAGGTAACTGGTCGGGTACAGCATCTCCTGCATGCCCGGGCCGCCCTTGGGGCCCTCGTAACGGATCACCACCACGTCGCCGGCCTCTACCGTATCACCGAGGATGCCGGCCACTGCGGCGTCCTGGCTTTCGAACACGCGGGCAGGGCCTTCGAACACATGGATGGATTTATCCACGCCGGCGGTCTTCACCACGCAGCCATCCAACGCCAGGTTGCCGCGCAGCACGGCCAAGCCGCCTTCCAGCGAATACGCATGCTGCAGCGAGCGGATGCAGCCTTCGGCGCGGTCCAGGTCCAGCGACGGCCAGCGCGTTGACTGGCTGAAGGCGACCTGGGTCGGGATGCCGGCCGGCCCTGCAGCGAAGAACTCGTGCACCTTGGCGTCGTCGGTCAGGGTGGCATCCCAGCGCTGCAGCGCATCGGCCAGCGTGGTGCTGTGGACGGTCGGAACGGACGTATCCAGCAGGCCGGCGCGATCCAGTTCGCCGAGGATGCCGAACACGCCGCCGGCGCGATGCACGTCTTCGACGTGATACTCCGGTGTATTCGGCGCGACCTTGCACAGTTGCGGTACGCGCCGCGACAGCGCGTCGATGTGGGTCAGGTCGAAGTCCACGCCACCTTCCTGTGCTGCAGCGAGCAGGTGCAGGATGGTATTCGTCGACCCCCCCATCGCGATGTCCAGTGTCATCGCGTTGTTGAACGCGGCGGCCGTGGCGATACCGCTCGGCAAGGCGCGCGGATCTTCACCGCCATACCAGCGGTGGCAGAGTTCCACGATCACCCGGCCCGCGCGGCGGAACAGCTGCTCGCGGTCGGCATGGGTGGCCAGTGTGGTGCCGTTGCCGGGCAGCGACAGGCCCAGGGCCTCGGTCAGGCAGTTCATCGAATTGGCGGTGAACATGCCCGAGCACGATCCACAGGTCGGGCAGGCACTGCGCTCGTACTCGGCGACTTTCTCGTCCGATGCGCTGTCGTCGGCGGCGATCACCATCGCATCCACCAGGTCGAGCTTGTGCTCGGACAGCTTGGTCTTGCCCGCCTCCATCGGCCCGCCGGACACGAAGATCACCGGCACGTCCAGGCGCATGGCGGCCATCAGCATGCCGGGGGTGATCTTGTCGCAGTTGGAAATGCAGACGATGGCATCGGCGCAATGCGCGTTGACCATGTATTCCACCGAGTCGGCGATGATCTCGCGGCTGGGCAGCGAGTACAGCATGCCGTCGTGGCCCATGGCGATGCCGTCATCCACCGCGATGGTGTTGAACTCCTTGGCCACTCCGCCGGCCTGCTCGATCTCGCGCGCGACCAGCTGGCCGAGGTCCTTCAGGTGGACATGGCCGGGCACGAACTGGGTGAACGAGTTGGCGATGGCGATGATCGGCTTGTGGAAATCGCCGTCTTTCATGCCGGTGGCACGCCACAGGGCGCGGGCGCCGGCCATGTTGCGGCCGGCGGTGGAGGTGCGTGAACGGTAATCAGGCATGGGCTGGCAGCAACGGGCGGGCCGTACGACGTGGGTGTCGTTGGATGATGCCCAATTTTTCCGGTTGCGTTTGCAACCACCGGGCCAGTGTCGATCTGACCCACCGTTCATGTTGTGTGCTTTGCCGACTTTGGTTGCAGCCGCTGATGCGGCATTATTGTGGGGTTGACCCGCATGAGAGGCATGAGGCCATGAAACGTTCCCGCACCACCGCGCTGCTGTTGATGAGCGCCGCACCGCTGCTGTTCACCGCCTGCCAGAAGGAAGAACAGGTGCAGGTGCAGGAAGGGCTGTATACCTCCGTGCAGGCCTGTACCGAGGCCACGGCTGATCCGTCGGCGTGCCGCAACGCGTTCGCCGCCGCCCAGCAGCAGTCTGCCGATGCCGCGCCGAAGTACGCCGACAAGGCGGCCTGCGAAGCCGACTACAAGCCGGAGCAGTGCGTGGAGCAGCGCACCTCGGCCGGTACGTCCTTCATCGGGCCGATGATGATGGGCTTCTTCATGTCGCAGATGATGAACAGCGGACGCGCGGGCCTGGCCCAGCAACCGGCGGCCGCCAGCCCGGCCTTCCAGGACAAGAACGCCGGGTGGGCGCGTGCAGCCCCGGGTGGCAGCGGCGGCCTGAACACCGCCAGCGGCATCGGCGCGGGCAAGGCCGGCCTGGCGCCGGTCACCAACCAGCCGAACCGCGCCACCACCGCCAGCCGCGCCGGCTTCGGCAGCACCAGTGCGCGCCGTAGCGGCGGCAGCTTCGGCGGCTGACCGATGCAGCGTGTCCGTATCGCCGAGCGCCCCCAGTGGCGCGCTCGGGCCGAAGAAGCCGGCTTCCGCTTCCACACCATCGATGGTCAGGCGTACTGGGATGAAACGGCGTACTACGCCTTCACCCTGCGGCAGATCGAGCAGGACATCGAAGACCCCAGCGCCGAGCTGCACCAGATGGCAATGGCGCTGGTGGAGGAGGTGGTCGGTTCCGATACGTTGATGGAACGCTTGGCGATCCCGGCGCATTACCGCGACTGGATCGCCGACAGCTGGCGCCAGCGCCAGCCGCACCTGTATGGACGCCTGGACCTGGCCTACGACGGCACCGGCCCGGCCAAGCTGTACGAGCTGAACTACGACACCCCGACCTCGCTGTTCGAGGCCAGCTTTTTCCAGTGGCAGTGGTTGGAAGAACAGCGCAACGCCGGCCGCCTGCCGGCGCACGCTGACCAGTTCAATGCGCTGCATGAAGCACTGGTGGAACGCTTCGGTGAGCTTGCTTCCCGACTGCCGCCGCCGCTGTATTTCAGCGCCGTGGGCAGTTCGCAGGAAGACGTCGGCACGGTGGAGTACCTGCGTGATTGCGCCGCCCAGGCCAACTTGCATGGCGAAGGCATCGCGGTGGAAGACATCGGGCTGTCCGACGATGGGCGCTTCACCGCGGTGGACGACACGGTGATCGGCACGTTGTTCAAGCTGTATCCGCTGGAAGACCTGATGGCCGAGGAGTTCGGTCGCGCCTTGCCGACATCCGGCCTGCAGCTGCTGGAGCCGGCCTGGAAGGCGGTGTTGAGCAACAAGGGCATCCTGCCCTTGCTGTGGGAGCGTCATCGCGGGCACCCGAACCTGCTGGAATCGCACTTCGACGATGGCAGTACGCTGCGCGCGGGGTGGGTACGCAAGCCGCTGTTCTCGCGCGAAGGCGCGAACATCGAAATGCATCTGGCCGACGGCACCACGCAGCGCAGCGACGGCCCGTACCACGGTCCGGCGATCATCCAGCAGGCGCATCCGTTGACCCGTTTCGAAGGCGGCTATTCACTGATCGGCAGCTGGGTGATCGGCGACCAGGCCTGTGGCATCGGCATCCGCGAGGATGACAGCGCGATCACCCGGGATACGTCGCGGTTCGTTCCGCACGCGATCATCGACGAAGCGCCGACGCAGATCTACGTCTGAAACCGGCTACAACAAGCCGTCGCGCTTGACCGACAGGTAGCGCTCTACCAGCGCGCCGGGCAGGGCGTCGGCGGTGACATCCAGCACCATCACGCCGTGTCCGCGCAGCGCATCATGCGCCTGCGCGCGCTGTTCCAGGTACAGGGCCGCCGCGCCGGCCTGTGCGGCATCGGCATCCGTCTGCACCGGACCCTGCAACGCGTGGTCCAGCACCTGCTCGCGCAGGCTGGCCACGCACACCAGGTGCCGGCGCTGCAGCAGCTTCACCGCGGCCAGCAGGTCTTCGATATCTTCGTCGCGCACGTTGGTCACCAGCATCACCAGCGCGCGACGGCGCTGCAGCACCGACAGCTGTGTCGCGGTGGCCAGGTAGTCCGTCGCCACTGGCTGCGGTTGCAGGTCGTAGCTGGCGCGCAGCAGGTCATCGATCGTGCCCATGCCGCGTTTCGGCGCCACCCAGCGCTGCTCGCCGCCCATCGCATGCAGGCCCACGCCGTCGCCCTGCCGCAGGGCCAGATAGGCAAGCACCAAGGCGGCGTTCAACACCTGGTCGAAGTGCGACAGGCCGCCATCACTGGCCATCATCCTTCGGCCAGAATCGAGCACCAGCAGCATCTGCTGGTTCTTTTCGTCCTGATACTCGCGCGACACCAATCGCCGTGCACGCGACGTCGCCTTCCAGTCGATCTGGCGCAGGCTGTCGCCGATGCGGTATTCGCGCATCTGGTGGAAATCGGTGCCTTCACCGCGGCGCCGCTTCAGGTGCGCACCGACCATCCGCGAGGCCTGTTCGGCACTGAACAAGGCGAAGCGTGTGAGCGGCACGAAGTTCGGGAATACGCGTACATCGAGCGCAGGCGGCACGACGCGCTGCTGCCGCCACAGCCGCCACGGTGAGTGCAGGCGCACCTGTACGCCGTCAAAGCGGAAGTGGCCACGTTGCAGCGGTTGCACGTGATAGTCGAGCGTGGCGGCAAACCCGGGACGCAGGCGCAGACGCCGCGGCATGCCCTCGCTCTGCCAGGCGCCCGGCAGCAGATCGAACACGTCCAGCCGCAGCGTGCGCTCAGCCTGCAGGGTCAGTTGCACTGCACGTCGCACGTTCAATGCCAGTGCTTCGGGAAGCTGCCGCTGCACGCTCGGCGAGGGCAGCCTGCGCAGACGCAGCAGGTCCACCAACGCTACCGCGACCACGATCGCCAAGACGGCCTGCCAGCTCCAGCGCGGCAGCCAGCCGGCCAGCACGGCAGCGCCTACGCCGGCCCACACCAGCAGGCATCCGAGCAGGGGCAGGGCAGGCCTCATCGGCGCGGTGCATCCACCTTGGCCAGCAGTGCACCGAGTACATCGTCGGCGCCCTGTCCTTCGATCTGCAGCTCCGGTGCCAGCGCGATGCGATGGCGCAGCGCCGGCCGGGCGATATCGCGCACATCGTCCGGCGTCACGAAGTCACGGCCGGCCAGCAGCGCCTGTGCGCGTGCCGCACGCACCAGCGCGATGCTGCCGCGCGGGCCTGCGCCGAGGGCGATGCCGGGCCACTTGCGTGTGGCCGCAACGATGCGCACCGCGTAGTCGATCACTTCGGCGTCCACGGTGATCGCCGCGGTGGCCTGCTGCAACGCCACGACATCCCCGGCGTTGAGTACGCGGGGCACCCGCTGCAGGTCGAAGTCGCTGGCGCTGCGGCCGGTGGTCACTGCATCGACCATGCGCTTTTCGTCTTCCAATCCCGGGTAATCGATGACGATCTTCAGCAGGAAACGATCCAGCTGTGCTTCCGGCAGCGGATAGGTGCCTTCCTGTTCCACTGGGTTCTGCGTGGCCAGGGTCATGAAAGGCGGCGCGAGCGCGAACGATTTCCCTTCGATGGTGACCTGGCCTTCCTGCATCACTTCCAGCAGGGCCGACTGGGTCTTGGCCGGCGCGCGGTTGATCTCGTCGGCCAGCAGCAGGTTGGTGAACACCGGGCCGCGACGGATCTTGAAGCTTTCGCTTTTCGGGTCGTACACCGCGTGGCCACTGACATCGCTGGGCATCAGGTCGGGGGTGAACTGCACACGTCCGTGGTCGAGCTCCAACGCCTGTGCCAGCGCACGCACCAGCAGTGTCTTGCCCAGCCCGGGCACGCCTTCGATCAGCACATGGCCACCCGCGAGCAGTGCGATCAGGATCTGGTCGAGCACCTCTGGCTGGCCGATGAAGGCATGACCCACGGCTTCGCGTACGGCGTCCACGCGTTCCAGCACGTCGGCTGCGGCCGATACGGCAGCCAGCGGCGGCGGCACGGAGGGGGAAGAGTCCAGTTCGGTCATAGCAGGCTTCTCATCTGCAGCAGGAGGGTGATCCGCGCTTTCAGCGCGGTCTGGTCATTGGCGGCTGGCGGTGCCAGCGCGGTGTGTACGCGGGTGACGGGCCACTGCAGCAAGGCGGCGATGGCCTGTTCCTGTGCGGCACCCTCAAGCGTGGCCGCCAGCGGTGCACGGGCCTGCAGCCGACGCAGGAACAGGTCCCGTACGGCCGCATGCAGTCGCGGGCCCTGGCGTTGGCGCAGCAGCAGTTCACCACTGGCGCGCACGTGTTCCAGCAAGGAGCGGCGCTCTGCCACCGGCGAAGGCTGCACGCTGCCGAAGCGCTGCGCGCGCGCCCACAACCAGCCCAGCAACGCCAGCAGCAACGGCAACCAGACCGGCCAACCCTGCAGCACGATGCGCGCCCATAGAGAGGGCGGTCGGCTGGCATACACCAGCCACACGGTGCCCTTGCCGTAATTCGGCGCCAGCAGATGGCGGGTCAGGTCGCGGTGCGCACGGTCGTGCAGGCCATCGCGCGGCTGCTCCAGGTCTTTGCTCGGCCGCAGTGCAGCCGGGAGCAGCGAGGTGGTTTCAGGTACGCCACGCATGAAGTCCATGTCCGCCAGCACATCGACCCTGCCTTGGCCATGGCGCAGGCGAGCGAACACGAAGCCGTCTTCGCTGCCCCACTCACGCTGCACCTGTGCGTACGCCGCCTCGGTCAGATCGAAGCGACGACCCTTGCAGAACTCCACGTGGCCGGTGTCATCGTCCACATGGAAACGCTGGCAGGCACTGCCGAATCCAAGGCTTTCCACGCCCAGGCGCTGCAACAGCAAAGGCTCGTTTCGCGTGGTGTCTTCGCCGGTGGGGGGCGTGCGCACCAGCAGGTGGCCGCCCCGCTTCACCCACGCCAGCAGCGTATCCACCTGCGAGGGCGCCAGTTCACCGCTGTCCTGCAGCAGCACCACTGTATCGCCCGGCGCGAGCGTCATCGCCGCCAGGTCCAGCCGGGCCCGCGACTCTGCCTGCAGGCCGTCGGCGCGCAGCGCTTGGCCGAGCACGTACAACGGGTTGTAGCTGGCCTCGCCTTGCGGCGGCATCACCTCGGTGCGCGTCACTTTTTCGTGCGTGCGCAGGAACAGCACCACCAGCGGCACCGCCAGCAGCACGATCAGCCCGATCACAAACGACCACACCACCCGCGCCTTCATGCCGGCCACCGGTACTGCGCCTGCAGTGCGTCGGCCAGCGTTTCGAAATCGGCGTGGTCGGGCAGCCGGTTGCCATACGCGGCGTACTGCCACATGCGCACGATCGCCGCGAACAGGTCGCGGTCACGCGCGTCCGGCATGCGCCGCGATGCACGCAGCACCTGGGCTTCGGTTGCGCCGGGTGGCAAGGCCACGCCAGTCCGCTCCACCACCGTGCCGACGCTGGCGCGATACAGCAGGGCCAGTGCCTGACGTGGCATGCCGCGCGCCCACAGCGCACGTGCACGCGTGGCCACATCCGGCGGCACCACCTCGGGCAGCACGATCGAATCTTCGCTCACCGCAGGCGCGGCCGGGGCCTTGCGCCGCGCCGATCCGCTCAGCCAGGGCAACCAGCGCCGCGCAGTGAGCAGCAGCGCCACGACGACGATGCCCAGCAGCAGCCAGAGGCCCCATTCGGCCACCATCGCCGCGATCTTCGCCGCACCACCGGACATCTGCTTCGCCGACTGTTCGTCGGCCTCGCGCTTCAGTCGTTCGCGCTCCTTGCGCTTGGCCTCTTCGTCGTCGTCCTTCTTGCGGGGTTCCCACTCGCTGATGGAGCGGGTGGGGCGCTGCAGCGGATCTTCGTAAGCGCGCTGCACGGCTTGGCGGAAGCCCGCCGTGTCCACGGGCACGTCACCGAAGATGCCAGCCGGCGTGTCAGCGGGATCGATGGCCGGCGGCTCCTCCTCGTCGTCATCGGAAGCCTCTTCTGCCCGCTCCTCATCCGCCGCGCCTGCATCGTCGTGTGCGTGCGCTTGCTGTGCATGCACCGGCACAGTGGCAACAGGCAGCGCGAACAGGACCACCAGCAGCAACAGCGGCATGGCCTGCTGCAGCCGTTCGCGCAGGCGGCGGAAGCTGATCTCCACGTCCCAGGCCTCCATCTGCGTGCGTCGGTTCAAATAGAGTCCGAACCCGGCACCGACGTGGAAAGGCCCCATCACACTGGCCGCCAGCCAGAGCAGCAGGTTCATACCGAACTTCGCCCAAGCGGGGGTGTCCTGACGCACCAGCTCCCACGCTGCGCGCCACGAATCGGACAGCAGTTCCACCGGTACGAACATGAAAACGGCCGTCAACGCGCCGATCACCAGCACGGCCTCGAAGCCCATGCACAGCACCGTGAGCAGCATCGATGGACCGGCGGCGGCAGACAGTACCGCGCGGCGGCGCTGACCGCGGTGCGCGGCGTCCGTGCCTTCCAGCAGGTTCACCGGCAGGCACACATTGCGCACCGCGCTGAAGCGCCGCCACCCCAGGTAACCCCAGAAGCCGGCGACCTGCCAGCCCGGCTGCGCACGCAGCGCCTGCCACGCGGTGACCGGTTCACCGAACACGCCACGCGACAGGACGTACAGGACCACCCGTTCAAACGCCGGCTTGCACCACCACAGCAGCAGCCACGCCCAACCGAATCCGGCACCCAGCCACCACGCCAGCGCATTGGCCAACAGGAACACCGGTGCACTGGCCAGCAGCCACGCGCCCCACGCCGCCCGCCACTGCCGGCGCGCCAGTGCAGTGCCCAGTTCCATTGCTTCCCAGCTGCTGCGGGCACGCAGCACCACGTTGAGCTGATCAATCCGCATGCTGCGCCTCGCCCCGGCCGCCGCGCCACAGCCACAGCCCCACCAGCGACCACAGCACTGCCGCCACGCTGTACTTGCCCCATGCGGGCACCGCGGCGATGGAGGACCAGAATGCTTCGATGAACGCCGCCACCAGCAGCATCGCGGCGATGCCCAGGCATAGTCGCGCGCCGATGCGGCCGCCCTCCACCAGCGCATCGATGCGGCGCTTGCGCCCCGGCGCCACCAGGCGCATGCCCAGTTGCAGGCCCGCCCCGCCGGCGATCACGATCGCGGTGAGTTCGAAGGCACCGTGGCCGACCACGAAACGCCAGAACGGATCACCGTGGCCGACATGCTGCAGGTGGCCGGCGACCGCGCCGATGGTGATGCCGTTGAACAACAGCACGATCACCGTGCCCACGCCGGCCAGCAGGCCGCTGGCAAACGTGCGCAGGCCGATGCTGATGTTGTTCATGATGTAGTAGCCGAACATCATCCAGTCGGTGCCGCTGTCGCGGCCCAGGTTCGGTGACGACGGATCGTACATGCGCTCCATCTGTGCAACGCGCGCGCTGTCCATCAGCAGGTGGATCAGATCCGGGTGCAGCTGCACCAGCACGAAGCTGGCGATCAGCGGCACGGTGAACAAGGCCAGCGCCACCCACATCACCGTCGCCTGGCTGCGCACCAGGTGGGGAAAATCAGCTAACAGGAACTCCAGCACGCTGCGCCAGCGGAAGGCCGGGGTGCGATACAACAGCGTGTGGCCGCGCTGCATCAACTGCTGCAGGCGCTCCACCAGCTGCGGGCTGTACCCGCGCTGGCGGGCCAGCGCCAACTGCTGGCAAAGCCTTCGGTAGCGTTGCGGGAACTCCGCATCCGCGGGCAGGGTGGGATCGGCAGCCACGCGTGCACGTGTGCGGGCACGCAGATGGGCACGCTGCTGCAGCCAGGCCTCCAGTGCTTCCCATTCCCCTTGGTGGCGGGCGACGAATTGTTCCTGTTTCATCGGCGGCCCAGCAACCAGTTGGCCATCGCATACAGGCGCAGCACACCGACCTGGCCGCCGGTTTCGGTCAACGGGGTGACGATGCCGGCCAGCTCCTGCTGGCGTGCGGGTGAGAGCAGGGGCGCCCGCTCGGCAAAGGCGATCACGGCGGACTGCTCCTGCGGCTGCAGCGGCACCGGCGGCGGCAAGGCGCTGTCGATGGTGGCGGGTGCGTGGCGGGGGGATGCATCGCCATGCACCACCAGCGTGCCGGCGACCAGATCACCCAACCGCCGGCCGTGCGCATCGAACAGGCTGCTCACCAGCCCGACGGCGTAACCGAACGGCAGCATGTCCACGGTGCGCAGCAGGTTGCGGGTGACCGCACCGCTCCACCCGACCGGTGCCCCATCGCGCGCAATCACCCGCAGCCCCATCGCCCGCTTGCCCAGCGTCTGCCCCCACACCGCCTCGAGCACGATGGCATAGGCCCAGTTGAGCAGGAACATCAGTGCCAGATAGATGCCACGGCCGAGCTCATCAAGCAGCATCAACGGGAAAGAGAGCAGCACCAGCGCGGCACCACGGATGGCCAGGTCAACCAGCCATGCCACCGCACGCGGCAGGGGACCGGCCGCACGCAGCTGCAGCGGCACGCCTTCCGGCGTGACCACCTCGCGGTAGGTATCCAGCATCGTCGCGGCGGTCATCGACAGGCCACGCGTAATGAGGGAAGGCGCCGGGTTGCTCTCCGGCAGGGCGCCACGGGCATGGAAATCTCGACGTCATCCTGGTCGGGGCTCGACTTTAGCAGACCCGCGCCCCGCCAATGGTAGAGCCGCCAGGTAGAGCCGACTTCAGTCGGCTGCCCCACCAACGCGCGAGAGGCCAGCCGACTGAAGTCGGCTCTACCAGGCGGCTCTAACCATCGGCACCACTCACGGCATCACGACGCGCCCAGGTACTCATCCTTCAACCGCACGTAATGATCAGCCGAGTAATGCAGCGCTTCGATCTCACTGTCTTTCAACAACCGCGAGGGCCGTGCCGGGTTGCCCAGCCACAACTCGCCTTCGCCCACCACCTTGCCCGGTCCCACTACCGCACCGGCGCCGACGAAGCCGTGCTTCTCCACGCGCGCCCCATCCAGGATGCACGCGCCCATTCCGATCAGGCTGTAGTCGCCGATGGTGCACGCATGGAGGATGCAGCCATGACCCACGGTCACGCCCTCGCCGATCAGCGTCGGATACCCGGCCTTGTTGAAGGGGCTGTGGTGGCTGACATGGATGATGGTGCCGTCCTGCACATTGGTGCGGGCACCGATGCGGACGAAGTTGACGTCACCGCGGATCACCGTGCCCGGCCATACCGACACATCCTCGGCCAGCTCGACATCACCAATGATCGTGCAGGCGGGATCCACATAGGCGCGCGCGCCGAGTACCGGCATTTTGTCGCGGAAGGGACGTAGTGGGGTCAAGGGATTCTCCAATGTAGCGCCGAGCCAAGCTCGGCGAACGCAGCGGCGGGCAGGCAGCCGCCAAGCAGGGCTCGGCGCCACCGTGTTCGGTGTATCAGGCGACGCGACCGCGGCGCGAACGCTCCAGGTGCACCAGCAGCAGCGAGATCGCCGCCGGGGTCATGCCGGGAATGCGCTGCGCCTGGCCGATGGTCTGCGGCCGCACGCGCTCCAGCTTCTGCAGGGCTTCGGCCGACAGTCCACGCACGATGGCGTAGTCGAAGCTGTCGTGGATCGGGGTGGACTCATGGCGCTGCTGGCGCTCTATCTCGTCGCGCTGACGGTCCAGGTAGCCGGCGTACTTCACACCGATCTCCACCTGTTCTGCCACCTTGGCATCCGCCACGCCGGGGCCCAGCGACGGCACCTGCATCAGCTTGGCGTAATCCAGTTCCGGGCGCTTGATCAGGTCCAGCACGTTGGTTTCGCGGCTGACCGCCACGCCCAGCACCTGCTCGACTTCGCGGCCCAGCGCGTTGCCCGGCGTCGCCCACACCGCGCGCAGGCGCGCGCTCTCGGCATGCACGGCAGACTGCTTCGTCTCGAAGGCGGCCCAGCGCCGGTCGTCCACCAGGCCCATCTTCCGGCCCACCGGCGTCAGCCGCTGGTCGGCATTGTCTTCGCGCAGCTGCAGCCGGTACTCGGCGCGGCTGGTGAACATGCGGTACGGCTCGGTGGTGCCATGGGTGATCAGGTCATCCACCAGCACACCCAGATAGGCTTCGTCGCGGCGCGGGCACCAGCCGTCCAGCCCACGCACCTGGCGCGCCGCGTTGAGGCCGGCCAGCAGCCCCTGCGCGGCGGCTTCCTCGTACCCCGTGGTGCCATTGATCTGGCCGGCAAAGAACAGGCCGCCCACGGTCTTGGTCTCCAGCGACGCTTTAAGCCCACGCGGATCGAAGTAGTCGTACTCGATGGCATAGCCGGGGCGGGTGATGTGCGCGTTCTCGAAGCCGCGGATGCTGCGCACCATGGCCAGCTGCACATCAAACGGCAGCGACGTCGAGATGCCGTTGGGGTAGATCTCGACGATGCCCAGGCCTTCCGGTTCGACGAAAATCTGGTGGCTTTCCTTCTCGGCGAAACGCACCACCTTGTCTTCGATGGACGGGCAGTAACGCGGGCCGATGCCCTCGATCTGGCCGCTGTACAGCGGCGAGCGATGCAGCGACTCGCGGATGATGTCGTGGGTACGCGCGCTGGTATGGGTGATCCAGCAGCTGACCTGCGGCGGATGCTCATCCACCGAGCCGAGGAAGGACATCACCGGGCGCGGATCGTCGCCGGGCTGCTCGTCCATCACGCTGTAGTCCAGCGAACGGCCGTCGATGCGCGGCGGGGTGCCGGTCTTCAGCCTGTCCACCTGGAACGGGCGCTCGCGCAGGCGGGCCGCCAGCGTGGTCGCCGGTGGATCGCCCATGCGGCCGGCCGCGTACTGGGTGGGCCCGACATGGATCTTGCCGGCCAGGAAGGTGCCGGCAGTCAGCACCACGGCCGCTGCATCGAAGCGCAGCCCGGTCTGGGTGAGCACGCCGCGCACCTGGTCGCCTTCGATGACCAGATCATCCACGGCGGCCTGGAACACGGTGAGGTTCGGCTGCGCCTCCACCAGCGAACGAATCGCCATGCGGTACAGGTTGCGGTCGGCCTGGCAGCGGGTCGCCCGCACCGCCGGGCCCTTGGAAGCATTCAAGGTGCGCCACTGGATCCCGGCGCGGTCGGCCGCATGGGCCATGGCCCCGCCCAGCGCATCGATTTCCTTGACCAGATGCCCCTTGCCGATGCCGCCGATGGCCGGGTTGCAGCTCATGGCGCCCACGGTTTCGATGTTGTGGGTCAGCAGCAGGGTGCGCGCACCGCTGCGCGCCGCAGCCAGGGCGGCCTCGGTGCCGGCGTGGCCGCCGCCGATGACGATGACGTCGTAACGATGGAAGGAATCAGTCATGGCTCATGCAATGCGGGGCCGGAAGCGGCAGGTGGCGATTTTAACGCCAATCGGACGAGGCGGTCAGGTCGCTTTTTCAAATCAACCCTAAAGTTGGCACGCTACCTGCAGATAACCCAATAGCACCCAGCGTGATCGGCGCCTCAGGCGCTATGGACCGGAATTGGAACAGGGGCCGGTCCAGATGCACGAGGGGGAAGCGACGGGCCGGCAGTCGGGGGACTGTCCGGCCCAGTTTTTTGCTGTTGGCTTAAACAACAAGGCCCCGCGCGAGCGGGGCCTTGTTGTTTAGTAGGTGCCGACATCCGACAGGGCCGGAACAGGGGGGATCCAGAGTTTCCCATCGGATATCGACATAGCTTGCATGACCAGCTGCGTCTGCTTTGTCACTTTTGGACGCGGCGGGTCATTGACGGTCTAGCTTGAACCTTCCCGACGGAAGGTTCAAGACCCGATCACGGCTCGGCCTGTCGTTCTGTGGAACGGTTCAAATTTCGCCACGGCGAACCGCTCGGACGCGGGGCAGAGGCGGGACGCGGCGGCGCGGCCGGGCGGACCTGCTGCTGCGGCGACGGGCGGTTCATGCCCTGCTGCGGACGCGGACGGGTGGTCGAATCCAGGTTGCGCCACGGCGAGCCACCGTTGTTGCCCGGCGGGCGGGGCGGGCGCGGACCATTGTTGTTCGGCGGCCGGGTGTTGGGCGGTCGGTGGCCGTGATGCGGCGGACGGTAGTTGGGGTAGGGACGATAGACCGGATAGCCGTAGCCGCCACCGTAACCCCCGCCGTAATAGCCACCGCCACCGCCGTAATAGCCGCCGCCGTAGCCATAGGGCGAACCGTAGGGGTAGCCGGCCGGATAGCGGTATTCGGTCGACGGGGCGCCGTGGTAATAGCCACTGCCGCCGCCTCCGCTGCCGCCCACGTAATCGTAAGTGGCGCAGCCGGACAGGGCCAGCAGCAGCCCTCCGGCAACGATCAGACGCATCTTCATGACAAGACCCCCCATGGGTTATGGACTCCAGCTTCTGCCTAATGCGTTGAATCGCCCCTTAATTCGTGCAACGAAGCATGAATGGTTAGGCGAAGCGGACATCCTGGCACGACGAGATAGGCCGCGACCGATGGCGGGCATACGTTAATCTTTGCACATGAACGAGGCCCCGCCCCCTGCCATCGATGTGTTGGTCGCCGCTGCACGGATCGCCCCGCATGCCACGGTGACGCCGGTGCTGCGCTCGCGCACGCTGGATGAGCTGGCGGGTGCCCGGTTGGCGTTCAAGGCGGAGCACCTGCAGCGCAGCGGCGCCTTCAAGTTCCGCGGTGCCTGCAATGCGGTGTGGGCGTTGTCGGCCGAACAGGCCGCCGCGGGCGTGGTGACCCATTCTTCAGGCAACCATGGGGCCGCACTGGCGCTGGCGGCGCTGACCCGGGGCATCGCCTGCCACGTCGTGGTGCCCGAGGGCGCGGTGGCGGCCAAGCTGGCCAACATCGAACGCCATGGCGCCACCCTGTGGCGTTGCGCCGCCAGCATTGCCGCCCGCGAACAGCTGTGCGCGCAGGTGCAGGCGGATACCGGCGCCACCTTGGTCCATCCGTATGCCGATGCGCGAGTGATCGCGGGCCAGGGCACGGCCGCGCTGGAACTGCTGCACGCCGAGGGTCCGTTCGACGTACTGGTGGTGCCGGTGGGCGGCGGCGGCTTGGCCGCAGGCACCGCGTTGGCCCTGCAGCATGCCGCGCCGCAGACCCGCCTGGTGCTTGCCGAGCCAGCCGGCGCTGCAGACACTGCGCGCTCGTTGCAGGCGGGCGAGCGGCGTATCGAATTCGTGCCGAATACGATCTGCGACGGCCTGCGAGGCACGCTGGGGGCGCCGAATTTCGAGGTGCTGCGCGCGGCCAAGGCCGACGTGATCGTGGTGGACGACGCGGCCACTGTGCAGGCCATGCGATTGCTGTGGCAGGTCCTCAAGCAAGTGGTGGAGCCGTCCTCGGCGATCGCGCTCGCCGCCATATTGGCCCAGCCGCAGCGCTTCGCCGGCCTGCGCGTGGGGCTGGTGCTGTCCGGTGGCAATGTGGATATCGATGCGTTGCCGTGGGGAACGGCATGAGCGGGCAGCGGACTGGCGTATTCGGTTGGCTATGGCGGGTGTTCGTGCTGCTGATGGTCTGGCTGTTCGCCGTGACCGCGTGGATCGTGTGGATCGGCGAACGCGACCAGGCCGCGCATGCTGACGCGATCATCGTGCTGGGCGCAGCCGCTTACGATGCCAAGCCGTCGCCTGTGTTCCAGGAACGCATCCGTCACGGGCTGGATCTGTACGACGCGGGCTACGCGCCGCTGCTGATCTTCACCGGCGGCTATGGCGGCAGCGGTGCGCGTTTCTCCGAATCGCAGGTGGCGCGGCGTTATGCCTTGAAGCAGGGCATACCGGACAGGGCGATCCTGATTGAAACCGCATCGCGCAACACCGTGCAGAACCTGGTGGAAGCCAAGCGGCTGATGGACCAGCGCGGGCTGCACCGCGTGATCATCGTCAGCGACCCGTTGCACATGGCGCGCGCGCTGCGTCTCAGCCGCGCGATGGGCATCGACGCACTGGCCTCGTCCACACCGAGCACGCGCTTCCGCAGCTTCCACACCAGCTGGCGATTCCTGGCGCAGGAAGTGTATTTCTTCCACCGCGACCTGTTCGTAAAAGCCGCAGGCTAGGGACGTGCCGGCTTCGGCCGGCACCGTGGCAAAACTTACACCGGCCGACGGCGGATCGGGATCGCCGATACCGGCACGGCGGCGATGTCCTGGCCCTGCTCGCGGATCGGGGCGCCGGCCTCCGGTGCCCAGGCATGCGCATAGATGACATCCCAGCTGCTGGGCAACTTTCCGTCAGCGCGCCGCATCGCTTCATACGCCGCCGCCGCCGCAGTGAAGCGGGCGCGTCCGGTCAGCGTGCGGCGACGATCCCTCCGCGCATTGGTGGCGCCCAACGCCCGCAGCTCACGCATCAGCGCCGGCAGGTCGTCGTAGGTCAGGGTGAACAGATCGCGGTCCAGCACCGGATCGCGGAAACCGGCCATCATCAGCGCATCGCCGAACTGCGCGATCGGTGCGAAGCGGCTGACGTGCGGTGACGCGTCGTCGGCGTGGAACGCCTCCGCGAGCTCGATCAGCGTTTCCGGGCCGAATGTCGAACACAGCAGCAGGCCGCCCGGCTTCAACACCCGGCGGAACCCGGCGAAGACGGCCGGCAGTTCGTCTACATACTGCAGGCACAGGTTGCTGAAGATCACATCCACGCTGTTGTCGGCCAGCGGCAGCGCAGCCGCGTCGGCGCACAGGCGCTGGAACGGCTTCCACCAACCCGCCTGCCGCCTGGCTTCGTGCAGCATCGGCATCGCCACGTCCAGCGCGATCACCTGCGCTTTCGGCCAGCGCTTCTTGATCAGGGCGCTGGCATGGCCGGTACCGGCCCCCACGTCCAGCACGACCTCCGGGCTGCGCGTTTCCAGATAGTCCAGCGACTCCATCAGGCGCTGACGCACCTCGCGCGGCAGTGCAGCCGCTTCGTCGTAGGTCGTGGCGGCCCGCGAAAAGGCGCGGCGAAGGTGGCGGTGGTCGGTACGGGGGTCCATGCGGATCTCGATGAAAAACGGTGCGGCGTCAGAACGTTCCGGGGTAGGCGCCGCCGTCGATCAGCAGGTTCTGCCCGGTAAGGTAGCCGGCCTGCAGGCTGCACAGGAAAGCACAGGCGGCGCCGAACTCATCCGGCTGGCCAAAGCGCCCTGCCGGGATGTGGTCGCGTTTCTGCGCGGCGATCGACTCCATGTCCCCGCCCTGCTGCTCGGCCAGGAAGGCGAAGTTGCCACGCAGGCGGTCGGTATCGAACTGGCCAGGCAACAGGTTGTTGATGGTGACGTTGGCCGCCACCGTACGCCGTGCCAGCCCCGCGACGAAGCCGGTGAGCCCGGAACGCGCACCATTGGACAGCGCCAGAATGTCGATCGGCGCCTTCACCGATGACGACGTGATGTTGACGATGCGGCCGAAACCGCGCGCCATCATCGCATCCACCGTGGCGCGGATCAGGGCTATCGGTGCGAGCATGTTGGCATCCAGCGCGGCGATCCAGTCATCGCGCTCGAAGGTGCGGAAATCACCGGCAGGCGGGCCAGCGGCGTTGGTGACCAGGATGTCCACCTGCGGGCAGGCCGCCAGCACGGCGGCCCGTCCTGCTTCGGTGGTGACATCGGCGGCCACGGCGATCACCTGGCCTGCGCGGGGCAGGGTACGCAGCACCGCCGCGGCCTGCTCCAGGGCGGTCTCGCCCCGGGCGACGATGACCACGTTGACCCCTTCGGCGGCCAGCGCACGCGCGCAGCCCAGGCCGAGCCCCTTGCTGGCGCCGCATACCAGCGCCCAACGTCCCGCGATTCCCAGATCCATGTCATTTCACCTTGCTACGCGTACGGCGGTTGGCCGTCATCCGTGCATTGTCGGGTGACAGCCCGCAGCCGTCACTATCCGCTGCATGACGAAGCGTTGCAGCTGCTCCGCCACCTCGTCGGCATGGCCGAGGAACGGGGCGTGGCCACCGTGGGCAATCGTGTACGCACAGGCGTGCGGGGCCATCGTCGCTGCGGCATGGGCCGCAGCGGGCGGCACCAACCGATCGCGCTGGCCGGCCAGCCACAGGCTGGGTACAGGCAACGTGGGCAGGGCGGCCCGCAGATCGGTGGCTTCGAGCAGGTGCCGGCCGTCCTCCGGTACGCGCGCAGCCGGCGCCCCGCTGTCCAGCAGGCGCTGGCGCAGGCCGCGCAGATCCTCCCGGCCTGGCGCGACGTTCATCAGGTCCAAGGCAAGGAAGCGATCCACCGTGGCAGGGAAATCCTCGGACAGGTCGGCGGCGAACTGCGCGAATACCGTCGCAGGAACCGCGTGGGTCCAGCGCTCATCGCGCACGAAGCGCGGCGACGAGGCCAGCATCACCAGACCCTGTACCTGCGTCAGCGTCGCCGCGGCATGCAGGGCGAACAGTCCGCCCAGTGACCAACCGCACCACACCGCCGGTGGCGTCGACGCCGCAATGGCGCTGACGACCGGTGCCAGCTGCAGCGGCGTGGTGTCATCGCGGCTGCGGCCATGGCCGGGAAGGTCCACGACGTGCACGGTGAAGTGGTGGGTGAGACGCTGCAGCAAGGGCGCGAACACATCGCCCTGCAACGCCCAGCCGTGCAGCAGCACCAGATCGGGGCCGCTACCGCTGACTGCAATATGCATTCGGGTAGCTCAGACGGTGGCTGCGACAGGCAGCACGGTGCCGGACTGCAGCCCATCACGGGCGAGCGCAATGGCATCCACCAGGGCCTGGACCTGCGCGGGAACGTGCAGCGCGGACAGACGCACACGCACGCGTGCCGCGCCATCGCCGCTGGCTGCCGCGTCGATGGTCTCGATCCACCAGCCGGCCTGCTGCAGATTCCGGGCGATGGCCTGTGCGTGCGAATCGGAGGGAAAGCTGAGTGACTGGATGGGCATTTCCGAGGCCATCATCGCGAGCCCGCGGGTGCGCGCTGCAGTGCGGAAGGTGGCCACCAGCTCGCCCAGCTTTTCGCGGCGCCAGTCATCACGGCAGGCCAGGCGGAGTGCGGCCGTCGATGCGGCGGCCAGTGCAGGCGGCAGCATCGGTGCATACAGGTAGGGGCGTGCACAGGTGGCCAGGTGCTCGATCACGTGCGCATCGCCCAGCACCAGCGCACCGGCACCGCCCAACGCAGTGTCCAGCGTCACGGCCTGCAGCGGCACGTCGGCCACGCCCAGTCCGGCGGCCGCCACGCTGCCGGCGCCGTGTTCGCCCAGCACGCCGACGCCGTGCGCATCATCCACGTACAGAAGCGCTTCCTGCAGCCGCGCAACCAAGGCCAACGACCGTAGCGGGGCGGCGTCGCCATCGGTGCAGAACACCGCCTCGGTGGCCAACATCGCCGCACCTTCACCGGCATGCTTGAGCTGGCGCATCGCACCTTCTGAATCCAGATGCGGATAGCGGCGCAGGCGCGCGCCTGCCAGCGCGGTGGCGTCCAGCAGGCTGGGATGGTTGAGCTGGTCCTGCACGCAGACATCGCCGTCTTCGCCCAGCAGCGTCTGCTGCACGGCCAGGTTGGCCAGGTAAGCGCTGCCAAACAGCAGCGCACGGGGGTAACCGAGCCACTGCGCCGCTTCGCGTTCCAGGACATCGTGCACCGCATGGCGGCCGCCATTGGCAGGCGAGGCGGTGGTGCTGCCGTCGCGTGCAGCCGCATCCTGCAGGGCGTTGACCACGCCGAACTGCTGCGCCAGGCCCAGGTAGTCGCTGCTACGGAAGCTGGTCAGCCACTGGCCCGCCACTTCAACGCGCACGCCATCGCGACGGCCGATCGCCGCAGGCAGCGCCGTGCCCCCGCTGGCGGGCAGGGTCGGGACGCGGGCAAGCAGATCAGGACGGGCCATGGCGGCGGCAGCGATGCAAGGGCGGCCTAGCGTAGCAAAACGGTGCGGCCGCAACCGGGCGGTGACCGCGGCCGGCCGTCAAGCCGTACGTCCTGTTTCAGTGGCGCAGCGCCGGCGCCGCGGGAACCTGGATCACGATAGGGGGCGGAGGGGAAGAAACACCCCTCTCGGAATAAGAACGAACCGTCCCCACCGTGATGTTGGCGATGGTGAAGAGCCCCACCAGCACGAGAACAGCGGTCGCAATGAACCACCCCTTTATTTCACTTGAGACTTTGTGGAGATCCGCATGCACGGCCTCTACGTCTGACTTCGTGGCCAGCGTGGGGGTGATGCCTTCGAGCTTGGCGAGGCGGGATTCCATCGCAGTATCGTCCGGTGGAAGGGGCAGGGCTTCAACATGCTTGGGTGTGCATCTCATTGTAAGCGTCTCATTAGACGCAGCCATCAGGAATCGTGCCCTGCCGCTACCAGAAATCGCCACGTTTTCCACACCTGCGTCGGGAACTGATAGCAGAGATCAATGAGCCACCTGGCTTCGCGTTCGGCGGGCGAGCCTCGAGTCATCACAAGCATGAGTCCCTCCCGCACTTTCCCGATACCGCGCGTTGCCCGCGCTTCGCATGCTCAGTCCATGCATATCCCCGGCCTCCTTACGCTGGCCAGCCGCCTCGCCCGCACGCTGCTGCCCCCCGTCTGCCAGGTCTGTGCAGAACCCGGCGAGCAGGACCGCGAGCTCTGCGCGGCCTGTTGCCTTGCGCTGCCTTGGCATACCGACGCCTGCGCGCGCTGTGCCGCGCCCCTGCCGGACGATGCCACGGCACTCTGCTTTCGTTGCGAGGAATCGCCGCCGCTGCTGGATGCCGCCTGGGCCGGATTCCGCTACGAAGATCCGATCTCCGGGCTGATGCTGCGCTACAAATTCCACGAAGACCTCGCCGCGGGGCGACTGTTGGCGCAGTTGATGGTGTTGTCACCGCCGCCATGGGACGCCGTGCCGCTTGTAGCAGTGCCACTACACCCGTCGCGGCTGCGCCGACGCGGGTATGACCAGGCCGCGCAGTTGGCCAGGCAGCTTGGACTGCCGTGCTGGCAGGGACTGCATCGCGTACGTGCCACCTTGCCCCAATCCGAACGCAGCGCTGATGCCCGACGCCACAATCTGGACGGCGCGTTCGCCGTGCGCGGCGACGTGCCGGAGTCGGTTGTCCTGGTGGATGACGTGATGACAACGGGAAGCACGTTGCATGCGTGTGCCGAGGCCTTGCGCAACGCGGGATGCCAGGACGTGAGGGCATGGGTGTGTGCACGCGTGCCGTGATGGCAGATGCCTACGCCAAGGCGTGGCACATGTGAGTGTTTGCTTGGAACCCGCCTCATACCCGGCGTGATGCGATCCGTCCTTCGCGCGAATACACACTAGCGCGCAGCTCTACGCCGAGCGCGCGCATTGCGCCCAGTACGGTGCTGAAGGTGAGTGTGCGTTTACCGGTCAGCTGCCGGCGCAGCACGTCGATGGACAGGCCGCATTCGCTTGCAACGTGATGCAGATCGTCGTGGCCGATGATGAACAACAGGGTCTCGCCCATGGTGACGGGATCACCAACGCTTTCGTGGATGCTGGCGTCGATGTAGTCCGCTATCTGCAGGGCCGTCTGCGGTCGCTCGTCAGCGGCGAAGGTGCTCGCCTCGGGCTTTGAGGGCGGTTCCGGTGGCCGCGGGCTCACTTGACGCCCCGATGTGCGGCTATGAAGGGGGGCAGGACGTCGGACAGGCAGCCGATCACATCGTACGGACGTACGGTGATGGAAAAGAGGTGGGTCATTGGGGCCTCGCGCAGCGCAGGGAAACCACCTGCGCCGGAGCGCAGGGTGGCGGGCGGTGCGGGTTGGCGTACCGGACAGCTAACAGGTGTATAACCGGCGGATCGGGCGATCCCCGCGCACCGCCCGCCGTATGACCGGCAGGGCAATGCATTCTCCGCCGAGCCCGAAGGCAACAACAGAGCCGAACACCTGCGAACTGATCGGGACGCCAATCCCGGCTGACGCGTACAGCGTCAACCCGATCATCCTGCGTGGCCTTCCGCAGGCGCGTCCATCAGGAAAGCTGGATTCTTTCGTCAGTCAGCCCTCGAGCGGGAGATAACGCATGGCCCATAAAAAAACCGACGCTGCGTGGGGCAGCGTCGGTTTCGGCATTGTCTACGGCGACGGGGCGAACCCCGTCAGCGAAGATCAGGAAGCCTTCATCGCATGCTTGCGGGCGCGCATGACCGCATGGGTCTCCTGCACTTCCGGCAGCAGACGGGTGACTTCAGTGCGCACCGGAGCCGGCACGTCGTTGTCGGTCAGCACATCCTTGAAGGCCTTCAGCAGGCGATCTTCGGACTCTTCCAGCTCAGCCACATAGCCGTACTGGGTGTCGCCCAGGGTGGCGCGGATGTTGCCGTACATCTTCTGCACCGAACCCACGAAGGTACCGTGCTCTGCCGGCTCACCGCCGGTGGCGGCAACGGTGCTGCTCAGCGAGGACACGATGTCCGACTTGCTGCCGGCAATGCGGGTGAACAGGGCAGCCAGCTCGGCGTCCTTCACCTTGGTAGCGGCTTCGCTGTAGAACTTCTGACCATCACGGGCGATCTCGATCAGGTCGTTGAGGCTGTGTTCGATCTTGGACTGGGTGCTCATGTGTAGTGCTCCATGTGAGTGGTCGTTTGGAACGGCGAGACAGATGCCGTGCCGTTGGAGACCACCTTGGACGAGTGCATATGCAGCGCGGGTGAGGACCCATTGATGGCTTCGTCATGTGCCGGAACGGGGGTTTAACAGACCCGCCGGACCTCGCGCTACCAGGGACTTGGGCTACACGGCCTTCGCGCTGCGCGGCCGTTGGATACTTCGGTAGAGCCGACTTCAGTCGGCTGGGCCGTTCCGGTAGAGCAGCCGACTGAAGTCGGCTCTACCCTGCGGCCAAGCGCTGCCAGCGATGGGTCAATCGCGGTCCAATTTGATCGCCAACCCATCGGCCGTATTGCGCACCACGATCACGTCGAAATCCCGATTGCCGTTGATGGCTTTCATCTCGACCTCGTCGGTGCCATCGGTCCTGATCGCATACACGCCGGTGCCGAACTCCTTCGACAACGCATTGGAGATCATCACCGCGGCCGCCTCGTGGTTGGTAGCCGCAGGAATCGGAATCGCGACATTGGTCGCTTCACCGCCTGCTGGGGTGACGGCCAAGGTGATCTCGCCATCCGTCTTGGCCCGACCCTTCAGATCGATGTTCCATTCATTGGCAGGCGCGGCGAACGCAGCCGGAGCGGCCATGCCGAATGCGGCAGCCATGACCAAGGGACGGATAAGCGGGGTACGCAGGAAGTTCATCGTTGCCACTCCTCGTTGATGCGGGCAGCTGCCCGACGGTAGGCCGATGCTGGCCCAGAGGAGTTGGTGATGATGTGAACCGGGGCGATGGCAACAGCTGACAGGAAGTGGCCGGGTGACGGTTTGCGGGGCCGCCGACGGTCGAGCTTACGGCCGGGCCAACGGCCGGGCGACGGTCGGTCTGATGGCGGCCTGACGGTCGAGCCGGCTTCAGTCGGCTGCTGTTGCTTCTGAAGGCAGACGTCTTCTGCGCAAATCAGCCGACTGAAGTCGGCTCTACCCTGTGCTTTCCACCCCGTGCGAAAAGCCCGGAACCGAGGAGAAGCAAGGGAAATGGTGCGCCCGGAGGGATTCGAACCCCCGACCAATGGCTTCGGAAGCCACTACTCTATCCGGCTGAGCTACGAGCGCGCTGGCCGACTAGTGTAACGGAAAACCTAGCCGGTGTAGAAGCAATGCGCCTGACCGGGAACGGGACGGGCCGATCGCCCCCACCCACCCGCGCGCGGGCCTAAGCGGCCGCCCCGGGCACCTTGTCAACCGCGCCTCAGTCGCTGCCGAACAGATCGCGCGTATAGACCTTGTCGGCCACATCCTTGAGGTCGTCGGTGAGCCGATTCGCGATGATGATGTCGGCCTGCTGTTTGAAGGCGGCCAGGTCGTTCACCACGGTGGAGCGGTAGAAGTCCGGCTTGTCGAGCACGGGCTCATGGACGATGACCGTGATTCCCTTGGCCTTGATCCGCTTCATCACGCCCTGGATGGCGGAGGCACGGAAATTATCCGAGCCGGCCTTCATGACCAGGCGATAGATGCCCACGACCTTCGGATTACGACGGATGACCTCGTCTGCGATGAAGTCCTTGCGCGTGCGGTTGGATTCAACGATGGCGTGGATCAGGTTCTGCGGGACGTTGCTGTAGTTGGCCAGCAACTGCTTGGTGTCCTTGGGCAGGCAGTAGCCGCCATAGCCGAACGACGGATTGTTGTAGTGGTTGCCGATCCGCGGATCCAGGCTCACCCCTTCAATGATCTGGCGGGTGTCCATGCCGTGGGCAGCCGCGTACGTGTCCAGCTCGTTGAAGTACGCCACGCGCATGGCCAGGTAGGTGTTGGCGAAGAGCTTGATGGCCTCCGCTTCGGTTGCGTCGGTGAACAGCACGGCGACGTCCTGGCGGATGGCACCTTCCTTCAGCAGGTTGGCGAACACTTCCGCGCGCTCGGAACGCTCACCGACGATGATCCGGCTGGGGTGCAGGTTGTCATGCAGCGCCTTGCCTTCGCGGAGAAACTCCGGCGAGAAGATGATGTTCTGCGTGCCGAATTTCTCACGAAGCGACAGCGTGCAGCCGACGGGAACGGTGGACTTGATCACCATCACGGCATCTGGATTGACCTCGATCACGTCACGGATGACCGACTCGACCGAGCCGGTATTGAAACAGTTCGTGTGCGGGTCGTAGTCGGTGGGCGTGGCGATGATGACGAAAGACGCATCACCGTAGGCCTGCTGTCGATCCAGTGTGGCCGTGAGGTCCAGTTTCTTGTTGCGCAGGAAGTCCTCGATCTCGCGATCCTCGATCGGCGACTGCCGGGCGTTGATCATCGCCACGCGGCCCGCATCGATATCCAGCGCGACCACCTGGTGGTGCTGCGCCAACAGGACGGCGTTGGACAGTCCGACATAGCCCGTACCGGCCACGGCAATTTTCATTGCGGAAATCCTTATAGCTCAATCTGGGGGAGGCGCTGGCGAGGAACGGCCGCGTTCAACGTACCCCGATGGCAGGGGCGCAGCGGGAATTGTACCCGCACGGTCTGAAGTAGCGGTTACCGCGGGGCTTGGCTTGCTGGCGTGTCGGTAATGCAATTGTCGGGAGTATCATTTGCCCATGTCACACCCCTCTATTGACGCGTCCCCCGGGGACGCCACGCCGCGCTGGCGGCACTACTGGAAACTGATGCGCGCCGATCGCCCGATCGGCACGCTGCTGCTGCTGTGGCCCACCTGGTGGGCGCTGTGGCTGGCCTCTGGCGGGGTGCCTCCGCTGTGGACGCTGTTCGTGTTTACCGCGGGCGTCTGGCTGACCCGCTCGGCTGGCTGCGTGATCAACGATTACGCCGACCGCTGGCTGGACCCGCATGTAAAGCGCACCAAGGATCGACCCCTGGCCAGCGGCGCGGTGAGGGGCCGGCATGCACTGATGCTGTTCGCCGCCTTGATGGTGGCGGCGTTCGCACTCGTGCTGACGATGAACTGGCTCACCGTGGCGCTGAGCTTCGTGGGCATCTTCCTGGCGGCCAGCTATCCCTATCTGAAGCGTTACACGCACCTGCCGCAGGTCTACCTGGGCATGGCCTTCGGCTGGGGGATTCCGATGGCCTTCGCGGCAGTGCAGGGCGAAGTACCGGCGCTGGCGTGGCTGCTGTACGTAGGCAATATCGTGTGGTCCACCGCGTATGACACGTGGTACGCCATGGTGGATCGCGATGACGATCTGATAATGGGTTCGCACTCCACCGCGATCCTGTTCGGTCGATACGACCTGGTGATCCAGGGCGTGCTGTATGCCGTGTTCCTGGCGGTCATGATCGGGGTAGGGGCATGGGCCGGGCTGGGCCTGTGGTACTTCGGCGCGGTGGCCGTGGCTGCCGTGCTGGTCGGCTATGAGTTCTGGCTGTGCCGCAACCGCGAGCGCGACCCGTGTTTCAAAGCGTTCCTGCATAACAACTGGGTGGGGGCTGCGTTGTTCGCGGGTATCGCCGTGGCCCTGCTCCGGTAGAGCCGACTTCAGTCGGCTGCTGTCAGGCGAAGCCGACTGAAGTCGGCTCTACCGGGGCGATGAAGGGGCGGTGAGACCGACAGGGCCATGCACCATGGGACCGGAATCGGTAGCGCCGAGCCACGCTCGGCGAGCGCAGCGGCAAGCGCATGACCACCAGCGCCATCCCTACCCGGCATTGCCCGATGAACAGGCTAAACAACTGCCCGGAATGACCACATGCAAACACCGTCTGAATCCTTAAGGTGCTTGTGCCACTAAGCCTGGGTGGCAACAGGGCAATCCGTGTGATGCCGTCCTCCACACGTTCCCACGCGTGGTTAACCAATGCTTGCAGAGGATGGCCATGACCGCGGCATTCCGCATGCGGCTTGGGAGCACCGACATGGCAAACCAGCAGAATCAGCAGAACCCGCAGCAGGGTCAGCAGAACCAGCAGGATCAGCAGGGCCAGCAGCGCGGCGGCCGCGACCAGCAGCAGCAACAGCAGCAGGGACAGCAGCAGCGCAACCAGAACCAGCAGCAGGGCGGCAACGAAGAAGAAGAATGAGTTGTCGCACTGCCCTGAAGAGACAAAGCCCCGCAATCGCGGGGCTTTGTTTTTAGCGCATTTGCTTCCAGCGCCTCTACAGTGAAACGCAGCGCCATCGCTGCTGTGCGTCAGCAACCTGTTCGCCGCATTGCGATGCCTCGATGACAAGTTCGATACCCACCGCATTGGGCAGGTCGCGTTGCTCGGGGAACCAAGGCCGGGTGGCGTCCACCACGATGAGCAGCCCCTCATCATCGCCCATCGGGGCGAACGCATCTGAAGGCTCGGACAGCGGCGTCAGACCGAAGGTGTCCGCCAACCGGCGCTGCGTGCCGGGCACATCGTCAACGGGCAGGCCGACTTCGCTCAGGCAGGTGATCTCGCTGCCATGGAAAGGACCCGTGCGCGAGGAGAGCGGCAAGCGCTTGCGCCCGATCAGCTCCAGAATCAGGCCGTCCGGTCCGGTGAAATACACCGACTGCGATTTCCAGTTGCTCTCCAGCGCGAAGTACTCCTTGCCGTCCGGCGAGCGCTGCAACGGCGCGCGCTCGCGCAGCCACGCCATTGCTTCGACGAAACGGTTGTCCGGCACATTGAAGGCCAAGTGCACGCCGCCCGTCGGACGGTCATCGGCAGGCACCGGTCGGATCGTGCTCCAACCGATCACGGTGGCGCCGCCATCCACGTCCATCTGCAGCACGTCGGCGAAGTAGGCGGCCAACGCGGCCGGCTCGAAAGCCGGGAGGGTGAGGTCACGTATACGCATGGCTCCACTGTACCGAACTGGGTACAGAGGGGCATAACTGTGACGTGCGTCTCATATAAATGACGACGGCCGTCACGTATTGATAGCATTGCGTCGTTCGGTAGACCAGTGGATGGTTGTGCAGCAGCAGGGAGTCCGGCTCTTCGCACCGATGCGGACCCCAACACCCAGCTTGCCTTTTCATCCGTCCCTGGCCTGCGCCGAGCAGCCGTGACCCGTCGGGTCGCGTAAGGGGGCTCTTTGTATGTGGCAGTCGATAACGTCGCGTGGAAACGCGTGCGGCGCCGAGCCACGCTCGGCGGAACGCCTGATCGCCCGCGCCCCCAGACGCCCCCTACACACCACCCCCACGATCCAACTGCCGATAGCCGATCGCCTCCGCCAGATGCTCCGTCCCGATATCCTCACACCCGGCAAGATCCGCAATCGTCCGCGCCACGCGCAGAATCCGATGCATCGCACGCGCCGACAGCTGCAACCGCTCGATCGCTTGCTCCAACAGCCCCTGATCCGCCTCCACCAGCGACGCACACGCCCGCAGCGCCTTGCTGTCCAGATGCGCATTGAGCGCCCCGCGCGCCAACTGCCGCTCGCGCGCTGCAATCACACGCGCCCGCACATCCGCACTGCATTCGCCCGCAGGCGCACCTTCCCGTAGCTCTTCCGGCGACAGCCGCATCACCGTGACATGCAGATCAATGCGATCCAGCAGCGGCCCAGACACCCGGCCGCGATAACGCTGGATACGCTCGCTGGTACACAGACACCGATTGCTGCGATCACCCGCCCAGCCGCAAGGGCAGGGGTTCATCGCCGTCACCAGTTGGAACCGTGCAGGAAACACCACGCTGCGTGCCGCCCGGCTGATACGGATATGGCCCGACTCCAACGGCTCACGCAGGATCTCCAACGCACTGCGTGACCATTCGGGAAGCTCATCCAGGAACAACACGCCATTGTGCGCAAGCGAGATTTCTCCGGGATGCGGCGGATTGCCGCCGCCCGCCAGCGCCGCTGCACTCGCACTGTGGTGCGGCGCCCGGAACGCCCGCTGCCGCCATCGTCGTGGATCCAATCCACTGCCGCTGATCGACGCCACCGCAGCCGTCTGCAGCGCCTCGGCCTGGCTGGCCTCCGGCAGGATGCCGGGCAGCCGCGACGCCAGCAGCGTCTTACCGCAACCCGGGCTGCCGATCAGCAGCAGGTGATGCCCGCCCGCCGCAGCCACTTCCAAAGCGCGCCGTGCATGCGCCTGGCCCCGCACGTCGGTCAGGTCCAGCGGTGGATCCGCCTCAATGCTCTCCCTTTCCGCCCGCGGCAGTCGCGCCGGGTTATCCACGGAGGCACAGACTTCCAACAGCGTGCGGGCCACGCGCACATCCGCATGTTCCGCCAGCGCCGCCTCGGCGGCATTGGCAGGTGGCACGAACAACGTGCGTCCGGCCTCAGCAGCGGCGATGGCGGCGGGCAACACGCCGTCTACCGGGCGCAGCTCGCCGGTAAGCGCCAGTTCGGCCACGTACTCATGACGGACCACCTGCTGCGGATCCAACTGGCCGCTGGCGGCGAGGATGCCCATCGCGATGGCCAGGTCGAAGCGGCCGCCTTCTTTGGGCAGATCGGCCGGCCCGAGGTTGATGGTGATACGTCGTTGCGGGTAGTCGAAGCGCGCGCAGAGCAGGGCGGCACGGACGCGTTCGCGTGACTCGCGCACGGTGGTTTCCGGCAGGCCGACGATCTGCGTGACGGGCAACCCGCCGGACAGGTGCACCTCCACACGAACCAGCGGCGCATCGGCACCGGAGCGGGCGCGGCTGTGGACCAGCGCGAGGCTCATGAGGTGGGTCCCTTGGGGTGGTGGGACCAGTGTGGGCCTGCTTCGTATGGGCGATCAGTCAGAGATCAATCACTGCGAAGGTAGGCCGACATCCCTCTAACTATTGAGGGGGAAGTTGTTCGGAGTCCGACGTCAACACTGCGCTTTCGGTAGCGCCGAGCGACGCTCGGCGGAATGCCTGATCGGGCGCCAATCCCACCGCCCCCTGCGTTCCTGTCAACCGTCCCACGATCGAATGGAGTTCGACCTTGTTCGAATGCCTCAGGGCCGATCTGACCGAATGCGTGGATCAGCTGTCCGCGCGCATGCAGCGAAAGCTATAGAAGGCGATTGGGGGCTGCTGCACAGTATTCCTCGTACCTCGCTTGAAGTTACCGAGCTTCAGCGTCGAGGATCGTGGGATTCATGTAGTTGAAGTGGGCGATGGGAATGCTTGGCGTCGCAGACTGAACATGGAATTCGTTTTTCAGTGACTGCGAACTGGTGTCTATAGCCCGGGCACGGCTCGCCGCGGGGCGCCAGCTCCTTCTTGAAGTGAACCGCGAGCCGATCGGAAGACTGCTCCGCCGAACCGGGTCTATCGTAGAAAACGGAATGCTTGCCTTCGACCCAGTGAATGGAAAAGGCCGCGCACCCCAGTGGGCTGCGCGGCCTCGGTTGCATGCCGCAGCGGGAAGGCAGGGCCCTCCCGCTGCTTGGCATCACAGCGCGATGCGGATACCCGCGTTGACGCTGTTGTTCTCCACGCCCGACCCCTGCTCGGTGCTGACGCCACCGTACAGGTAGCTCGACGCTCCCAGGCGCACGGTGCCCTGCAGCTGGACCCGACCGAAGGCCTTGCCCGCCTCGGCGGCGGACAGGTCCACCCGCTGGCCGGCCAATGCGGTTGTCACCGTGGCCTGGCGGGCCTGGCCGTGGTTGATACCCGCCTGCAGACCGAACTGCCAGGTCGCACGCGCCGCCAGCGGATCATTCACCAGCGAGCCGACCGCCAGGCCGAGCGTGGCGCGGCTGCCTTCGGCTTGGAGGCGTGCAACGTCCAGCGCCGCCAGCGAGTCACCACCTTCGCGGTAGGCATTGCGCTCAACTTTCTGCCAGTTGCCGCGAAGTGAGGGCTGCCAGCTCAGGCCTGCCGCCGTGAAGGGCAAGCTGACACCGGCACTGGCCATCACGGTAGTACCCGAAGCCTTGCCGGACAGTGCACCATCGGCACCCAGAACGTCCGGACGCTGGCTTTCCCAGCGATCGGCCGAGTAGGACAGCATGCCGTCCAGCACCACCGCACCTGCCCTGGCGGCGCCATAGGCAAAGAACGCGTTGCTGTCGAGCGTGTTGTCCAGCGGGCTGCGTTCCAGTTCCGAAGTCGTGCGACCCAGGCCCGCGCCCCACGCCACGTTGGAGGAGCGGTACACGTCGATACCGGCCGTGGCACGACGCTGGCGGGCATCGAGGCGATCGGCGCTGGCATCCGCGTCAACCGACACATCCCCGTAGCCGATGTTGGCCCACAGCAGCTGTTCGATACGCGTGCTGGATGCATCCACCAGTACACCCTGGTCCAGTCGACCGGTCACATCGTCGGCCAGTGCGGTCGCATTGGACTGCGCCAGCGCGGCCAGCTTGGCGTGGTTCTCGCCGGTCAGGGCGGTCACCAGCACCGGCAGTGCCACTGCATCCTGCTGCCACACCGCGCGCAGCAGATCGGTCTGTTCTGCGGTGGTGGTGCCGGCGTCGCTGGCTTCCACCAGGGCGTCCAGTGCAGCCGCAGTGGCCAGGCCGTTGCCGTTGACCTTGCCCACCAGGTCAGAGCTGTAGGCCGTCGGTGTCACGTACAGATCGATGTCGAAACCGGTGGTGTAGTACACCTGGAAGCGCGTGCTAGCGGCCAGGCCCTCGGTCGGCTGCAGGAGCCTGTCGAACGTACCGGTCACTCCGCCTTCGCCGCTGACGATGCGGAACATGTCGCCCACCTTCGGGGTGAAGGTGTTGCCCGCATTGCCACTGATGCCGCGTAGCAGGGGCTGCAGGGTGCCGTTGGCGACGAAGCGACCGGCCGCGCCGGACACCAGCAGGCGCGAGTAGTTGCCGGCCCCGGCGCCGGTGCCGTACCCGTCGATGTCTATCTGCAGCGTGGCGTTGTCGGTCAGCGTGACCGTACCCGTCACTGCCAGCGTGCCCGGCGAGTTACCCGGGGCCAGCGTGCCATCGACGCGCATGTTGCCGGCGATGGCGCCCGTGCCACGGACCGTGCCGGCACGTTCCACCTGCACATTGCTCAGCAGCACGCCATTGGCACTGAGTGTGCCTTCGTTGACGCACGTGCCATTGGCCAGAACCGCAGTGCCTGCCATGTTGAGGCGACCCGCACCACTCTTGATGAAGCAGCCGGTGCTGCGCGAACCGTCCAGCATGCCGGTCAGCTGCGTCGTGGTGCCCGAGGCCACATCCAGAGTGGCCTCGCCCATCACAAACAGCGGCTGCGACACTTGGGTGTCGACCGTCGTGCGCAGAGTCGCATCATTGATCGCCACGGCGCCGGAGCTCAGGCCGCCAGCATGTGCCAGCACGACCGTGCCGCCACTGATCAGCGTGCCGCCTACGTGGGTGTTCACCCCGCCAAGCACCAACGTGCCTTGGCCGTCCGCCACCAAGGTGCCGCCGCCGCTGATCGGGCCGGTGACCGTAAGGGTGCTGCCTTCACCGCTGCGCAGCGCGCCCACGCTGTCCAGCACCATTGATCGGCCGGTTGTCATCGACGAGGATGCCTGCAGCACGCCGCCGTTGAAGGTCAGGTTGCCTGCGGCATCGCCGAGGTTGCCGTCGCTGCTGACGTTGAGCACGCCACCGTTGAGCGTGGTGCCACCGGTGTAGGTATTCTGGCCCGACAGGGTCAGCTCGCCTTCGTTGACGGTCGTGCCACCGCTGTGGCTCACCGTACCGGTCAGGTCCAGGCCACCTTCGCCGTTCTTGATCAGGCCGCCATTACCGGACACGTCGCCACTGTTGGTCAGCGTGGTGTTGGTGTCGGTGGTGAAGGTGCCATTGCCCGCAAGGACCACGTCGCGATCACTGGTGACGTCGTCGGTGGTGTGCAGCGTGCCGCCATTGAAGGTCAGGTTGCCTGCGGCATCGCCGAGGTTGCCGTCGCTGCTGACGTTGAGCACGCCGCCGTTGAGCGTGGTGCCGCCGGTGTAGGTATTCTGGCCCGACAGGGTCAGCTCGCCGTCATTCACCGTGGTGCCGCCGCTGTGGCTCACCGTACCGGTCAGGTCCAGGCCACCTTCGCCGTTCTTGATCAGGCCGCCATTACCGGAAACGTCGCCACTGTTGGTCAGCGTGGTGTTGGTGGTGAAGGTGCCATTGCCCGCAAGGACCACGTTGCGATCACTGGTGACGTCGCCGGTGGTGTGCAGTTCGCCGCCATTGAAGGTCAGGTTGCCTGCGGCATCGCCGAGGTTGCCGTCGCTGCTGACGTTGAGCACGCCGCCGTTGAGCGTGGTGCCGCCGGTGTAGGTATTCTGGCCCGACAGGGTCAGCTCGCCGTCATTCACCGTGGTGCCGCCGCTGTGGCTCACCGTACCGGTCAGGTCCAGGCCACCTTCGCCGTTCTTGATCAGGCCGCCATTACCGGACACGTCGCCGCTGTTGGTCAGCGTGGTGTTGGTATCAGTGGTGAAGGTGCCATTGCCCGCAAGGACCACGTCGCGATCACTGTTGACGTCGCCGGTGGTATGCAGCTCGCCGCCATTGAAGGTCAGGTTGCCTGCGGCATCGCCGAGGTTGCCGTCGCTGCTGACGTTGAGCACGCCGCCGTTGAGCGTGGTGCCGCCGGTGTAGGTATTCTGGCCCGACAGGGTCAGCTCGCCGTCATTCACCGTGGTGCCACCGCTGTGGCTCACCGTACCGGTCAGGTCCAGGCCGCCTTCGCCGTTCTTGATCAGGCCGCCATTACCGGACACGTCGCCACTGTTGGTCAGCGTGGTGTTGGTATCGGTGGTGAAGGTGCCATTGCCCGCAAGGACCACGTTGCGATCACTGGTGACGTCGCCGGTGGTGTGCAGTTCGCCGCCATTGAAGGTCAGGTTGCCTGCGGCATCGCCGAGGTTGCCGTCGCTGCTGACGTTGAGCACGCCGCCGTTGAGCGTGGTGCCGCCGGTGTAGGTATTCTGGCCCGACAGGGTCAGCTCGCCTTCGTTGACGGTCGTGCCACCGCTGTGGCTCACCGTACCGGTCAGGTCCAGGCCACCTTCGCCGTTCTTGATCAGGCCGCCATTACCGGACACGTCGCCGCTGTTGGTCAGCGTGGTGTTGGTGTCGGTGGTGAAGGTGCCATTGCCCGCAAGGACCACGTTGCGATCACTGGTGACGTCGCCGGTGGTGTGCAGTTCGCCGCCATTGAAGGTCAGGTTGCCTGCGGCATCGCCGAGGTTGCCGTCGCTGCTGACGTTGAGCACGCCGCCGTTGAGCGTGGTGCCGCCGGTGTAGGTATTCTGGCCCGACAGGGTCAGCTCGCCGTCATTCACCGTGGTGCCACCGCTGTGGCTCACCGTACCGGTCAGGTCCAGGCCACCTTCGCCGTTCTTGATCAGGCCGCCATTACCGGACACGTCGCCACTGTTGGTCAGCGTGGTGTTGGTGTCGGTGGTGAAGGTGCCATTGCCCGCAAGAACCACGTCGCGATCACTGTTGACGTCGCCGGTGGTATGCAGCTCGCCGCCATTGAAGGTCAGGTTGCCTGCGGCATCGCCGAGGTTGCCGTCGCTGCTGACGTTGAGCACGCCGCCGTTGAGCGTGGTGCCGCCGGTGTAGGTATTCTGGCCCGACAGGGTCAGCTCGCCGTCATTCACCGTGGTGCCACCGCTGTGGCTCACCGTACCGGTCAGGTCCAGGCCGCCTTCGCCGTTCTTGATCAGGCCACCATTACCGGACACGTCGCCGCTGTTGGTCAGCGTGGTGTTGGTATCGGTGGTGAAGGTGCCATTGCCCGCAAGGACCACGTCGCGATCACTGTTGACGTCGCCGGTGGTATGCAGCTCGCCGCCATTGAAGGTCAGGTTGCCTGCGGCATCGCCGAGGTTGCCGTCGCTGCTGACGTTGAGCACGCCGCCGTTGAGCGTGGTGCCACCGGTGTAGGTATTCTGGCCCGACAGGGTCAGCTCGCCTTCGTTGACGGTCGTGCCACCGCTGTGGCTCACCGTACCGGTCAGGTCCAGGCCGCCTTCGCCGTTCTTGATCAGGCCGCCATTACCGGACACGTCGCCACTGTTGGTCAGCGTGGTGTTGGTGTCGGTGGTGAAGGTGCCATTGCCCGCAAGAACCACGTCGCGATCACTGTTGACGTCGCCGGTGGTATGCAGCTCGCCGCCATTGAAGGTCAGGTTGCCTGCGGCATCGCCGAGGTTGCCGTCGCTGCTGACGTTGAGCACGCCGCCGTTGAGCGTGGTGCCGCCGGTGTAGGTATTCTGGCCCGACAGGGTCAGCTCGCCGTCATTCACCGTGGTGCCACCGCTGTGGCTCACCGTACCGGTCAGGTCCAGGCCGCCTTCGCCGTTCTTGATCAGGCCACCATTACCGGACACGTCGCCGCTGTTGGTCAGCGTGGTGTTGGTATCGGTGGTGAAGGTGCCATTGCCCGCAAGGACCACGTCGCGATCACTGTTGACGTCGCCGGTGGTATGCAGCTCGCCGCCATTGAAGGTCAGGTTGCCTGCGGCATCGCCGAGGTTGCCGTCGCTGCTGACGTTGAGCACGCCGCCGTTGAGCGTGGTGCCACCGGTGTAGGTATTCTGGCCCGACAGGGTCAGCTCGCCTTCGTTGACGGTCGTGCCACCGCTGTGGCTCACCGTACCGGTCAGGTCCAGGCCACCTTCGCCGTTCTTGATCAGGCCGCCATTACCGGACACGTCGCCACTGTTGGTCAGTGTGGTGTTGGTATCGGTGGTGAAGGTGCCATTGCCCGCAAGGACCACGTCGCGATCACTGTTGACGTCGCCGGTGGTATGCAGCTCGCCGCCATTGAAGGTCAGGTTGCCTGCGGCATCGCCGAGGTTGCCGTCGCTGCTGACGTTGAGCACGCCGCCGTTGAGCGTGGTGCCACCGGTGTAGGTATTCTGGCCCGACAGGGTCAGCTCGCCTTCGTTGACGGTCGTGCCACCGCTGTGGCTCACCGTACCGGTCAGGTCCAGGCCGCCTTCGCCGTTCTTGATCAGGCCACCATTACCGGACACGTCGCCGCTGTTGGTCAGCGTGGTGTTGGTATCGGTGGTGAAGGTGCCATTGCCCGCAAGGACCACGTCGCGATCGCTGGTGACGTCGCCAGTGGTGTGCAGCGTGCCGCCATCAAGCGTGAGCTTGCCTGCGGCGTCGCCCAGGTTCTCATCACTGCTGACCTGCAGGACGGCGTTGCTGACCGAGGTACCGCCAGCGTAGGTGTTCGTCCCCGAAAGCACCTGCGTGCCACCCTTGATGGCCACGTCGCCCTGCCCGCCGATGGTGCCTTCGAACTCGTCGCCGTTGGCATCGGTGATGGACAGCGTGTTGTTGCCCAGCGCCACATCGCCCTTGCCGTTCAGCGAGGTGATGTTCACGACCGGACCGGCCTGGGTCACGTCCAGCGTACCGTCGATCACAAGCTTTTTCGACTTGTCGATGGAACCATTGCCCGACAATGCCAGCGTAGTGTTCTCGTCGACCTCGGTGGTACCGGTGTAGCCGTTGGTGTTGGTCAGCGTGACCGAGCCGCCGTTGCCGCTGTTCTTGACGATCAGCGAGCCCGGAACGCCGGCGGTGGCGTCGTCGATCTTGCCGGTGAACGTCGAGTCGTGGCCGTTCTGATCAATGGTGGCGGGCTTGTCGTCGATCTTGAAGTCGACATCCACGTTGGTGTCCTTGTCGACCACCAACGTACCGCCTTCGAACGAGGCCTCGTCTTCGCTGCCCAGGTCATCGGTGCCCTTGGGCCCATCGATGACGATCGGGCCGGTTGGGGTCGTCGGCGTGGTTGGCGCGCCGCTGCCCGGGTTGGGCGCGACCGGACCGAAGGGCACGCCCTTGTCGAAGGTCAGGCCCGGCGCCTGGTCGACGAACAGCACGGGGCTCAGTTGCATGTCCTGCAGATTCAATGACATGAAACCCAGGCGGTACGTGCCGGCCGTGCTGACCTGGTACGTGGCGACCTGCCAGCCGGTCGCACCATAACTGCCGGTGGAGTAGCTGCCCGTGCCGAGGTTGGTGGCCCCCAGCAGCGCGTACTGCGCGTTCTGGTTGTTCACCGTCGCGAACACCGAGGCGTCGCCGAGGTTGATCAGCGAGGTCAGCGAGGCATCGTTGTACGGCTCGTAGTCGGTCGAGACGTACTGCCACGCCATGCTGAAGTAGTCACCCGCAGCGAGGGTCAGGTCCTGGTACAGCCACGAAGCATTCGTGGGCGACCCGGCCATCGTGCTTGCCACCAGCGAACGGCTTGCAGCGCTCAGCCCAAGTGCGCCTGCAGCCGTGGCGAACGAGTCCGAACCGGCACCCGCCTGCAATGAGGCCATGTTGTTGCCGAACGGCGTCACCGTCCAGCTATGGCTGCCGTTGTCGGCCTCGAAATCGGTCATGCCGGTGACCACCGAAGCGCCGACACCGGTGCTGCCATAGCTCGTCGAGCCCTGGGTGCCGGTCTTGGAATACGTCCAGCCGCTCAACGTACCGGTTTCAAACCCGACGTTGGTGATGTCCACCGCCGCCATTGCAGAGGGACCATACAGTGCCAGGGCGGTCATCAGGCTCAGGGCCGCCAGAGGGCCGGTGGTCAGCCGGTTGGCTGTGCGACGGGTGCGGCCACCTGCGCGCCCCCCGAATTCCGAGGTCACAACCCACTGACCCACGGCCTTGCTCCATACCACCTTGAATACTCTGTTCATTCCCTGGTCCCCTGATGACGCAAATGTTTAGAAAACATGAAAGTGTGCCGTGCATCACATGATCGGCAGAGGTCGACCAATCTTTAATTTTTCCTGCAGACGCCGAGCGCCCTGCATGAATCGTTAAGAAAAACAGTAGGTTGTAGGCATTCGGGCGCGCACCGCCGTCGAGCCCGGAGGTGATCTCGGCCCATGAAAAAGGGCCGCACAAAGCGGCCCTCCGACATGCTGCTGTCCGCCCTCAGCTCGCTGACACAAGCTCCGCCGCAAATGCGCCGTAGGTACGTAACGGCCGACCCAGCAGTTGCATCAACCGCTCCATGTCACCCGCGCTCGGCCTCATGCCGTCGCTGATGAAAACGCTCGGCCATCTGTCGCATGTCGTAGGCCATCCACGTCGGCATGAATTGGCGCACGTTCTGCTCAAGGGAGGCCGTGTCATCGCCGCCGTCGTAGTCTGCGGTGAGGCTGCGTTCCGGTGTGTGTCGGTACGCGTTCAGCAAGACACTTGCCCGGCTGCGCCATGCAGCGAAACACTTCCTCTGGAGCGGATCGGATGAAAACGGCTTGGTGTGTATTGGCGGTGATGTCATTGCTGTGCGCTGCGCTCTCCACGTGGCGGCTGTTTACTGCCGGAGCCGGTCCAAGGATATTTGCGGCGCAACAGATCTTCATCGCAGGAGCGCTGGCCTCCGTGGTGTGTACAGTTGTCTCGGTCGCACTCGTCGACACAAAGCGACGGATCATCAGCGCGGCGCTGCTCGCCAGCTATGGCGGCTTTGCTGGCGTTCGTCGCGGCAATGGGCAACGTTAGCTGAGTGGCCGCCACGCCTCCGCGCATGCCCAAATCGCTTGGGCGAAAAGCGGGTGATCAATCAAACGCGGTGGGACGTCGAAAGCGCACCCGGTGGAGCGACTACGTCATTGCCGTTGTACTGACTGGTGAGATGTCGGCCGCAGCTCAGAACGAGCTTTTCTGTTAGCGTCAAACCCAGGAAAGGCAACGACCATTATGGACATGGAGAGGTACGCCGCATGAAAAGGATATCCGCAGCCGTCGCCCTCGCACTCGCCTCTTCCACCGCGGCTGCACAGATACCGCCGCCGGGCACCGAGGCGATGCTGGAACTGGAAATGCTCGTTAGAAGCTACGTGGCACGGCACCCCGGAGTATCGATCGACGATGCGGTTTCACGTATGGCCATCCAAAGCGAGCTCGCGCCTGTGGCGGAGTCGCTACGCGAAGAGTTTGCCGAGCGCCTGACCGATATTTCCATACAGCACGATCCAGACCAGCACATCCTCGTTGAGCTCAAAGGGCCCGGTTCCGTCCCGAACAGGGTTGCGCGGACGCCGAGTGGGGCGACGCGTGTGGTGTTCGAGGCAGGCCATCGCTACACGAACGAAGAGTTTCATCAGGTGCTGGACAGACACCGGTCCTTGATCTACAGAGAAATTCCAGGCATCACAGGGTCTTCGGCCTTTCCTGGCGAGGATCGCGTGCTGATCTACATTTCAGGGGATGCCGATCAGGCAGACCGCCTCAAGGACACCATTGCGAAGCTGGATCGTGTGCTCGGCTTCAAGATTTCGCTGAGACCCAACATGCCGAAGTCCATGAACATGGCAGCGCCAATGAGCGGTGGCGGTATGGAGTAGCCGTCACAGTGCAGGCTACCAAGACGCTGCGCGATTTTTGAAAGCAGACATGTCCGCCCAACGCGTTACGGTAACCGTGTCTTCAAACCAGGACGACGCATGGCCTGTGAAGCAACACTGCACGTCCCGCTGTCCAGCGCCTACGCCCTGCCGTTGGCAATCTGCCTGCTGTCCGCACTGGCAGTGGCCGCCACTTGGCGCGCGCCCGTCGCCAAAGGCACCAGCACCCGCTCCAGGCACATCGTGCTCGGCGGCTCCCTCGCCTTGGTACTTACTGTATCCGCCGGCCTGATCCATCAGGCACGCAGTGCGCACATTACCGTGCAGGGCGACACACTGACAGCCTCCGCCCTGTTTGTTTCCACAACCATCCCGCTATCGGCCATCCAGTTCGGTGACGCAGTGGATGCTTCAACGCTGGCACTCCCTCGTCGTAAACTCGGAACCAGCACCGGGAGCGTGCAGATGGGCAGATTCGAGACGGAAACAGGTCGCGAGGTGTTCGCCCTCCGCGCTGGCGCGGGGTCACTGCGCATACCCGTTCGCGGTAAGGCCGATCTGGTGCTTGACCGACCGTTGTACGAGGAAATACGTGCATGTCTGGCCGCGCGCCAGACCCCATGACAGGACGAAGGAGAGCAAGGATGAGCAACAAGAACTACTGGTTTACCTCGCGCACCTACGGATGGGGCTGGGGACTGCCCAGCGCATGGCAGGGCTGGGTGATCTACACCGTGGCGGCAGCCGCCTTGATCGCCGGCTTCTTCCTGTTTCCGCCGGCCCGTGAAATGCTGAAATTCCAGCTCTATACGTGGGCCGTCCTGCTGGTGCTGGTACTGATCTGCTGGCTGAAAGGCGAGCCGCCGAAATGGCGCTGGGGCAAGTAATCCGCCTGCGATTCACGCTGGGCGAAACACCACGCGCACTCACGGCATGACGGCAGCCCTCACCGCAGGTTGTCGTCCCCTCCGTTACAACAGAAGCGTGGCCGCATAGCCAACATCGCGGTCACCCACACTGATTGAAGAGGAGGGTGTTCCCAGATGGGCATGTTGATTGATGGCGTATGGCAGAAGGGTACGGCGGGTGCAGCGGGCGAGGATGGGCAATTCCATCGCGAGGAAGCTTCGTTCCGTAGATGGCTGACGGCGGACGGCGGCAACGCCCCCACCGGTGAGCCGGCCGTGCAGGCTGAACCCGCACGCTTTCGCCTCTATGTCAGCCTGGCCTGTCCGTGGGCCCACCGCACGCTGATTGTTCGCGCCCTGAAAGGTCTGGAAACCCTGATTCCGTTGTCCGTGGTGAACTGGCACATGGGCGACAACGGCTGGAGCTTCGCGCCTGGCCCGCTGGTGACGCCGGACCCGGAGCGCAACGCCACCTACCTGCACGAGCTCTACCAGGCGGCGAAGCCGGGCATGACCGGCAAGGTGACGGTGCCGGTGCTGTGGGATAGCGAGCGGGGTGAGATCGTCAGCAATGAATCCGCCGACATCATCCGCATGTTCAACGAGGCTTATGACGCGCTGGGTGCCCGTCCCGGTGACTTCTATCCGGCCGAGCTGCGAGGTGAGATCGACCAGGTCAATGACAAGGTCTACGACGCCGTAAACAACGGTGTGTACAAGGCGGGCTTCGCCGCCACGCAGCAGGCCTATGAAGAAGCCATCGGGCCGCTGTTCGAGACGCTGGACGAGCTGGATGCCCTGCTGCAGACCCAGGACTGGTTGGTGGGCGGCGTCATGACCGAAGCGGACATCCGTCTGTTCACCACACTGATCCGCTTCGATTCGGTCTATTACGTCCACTTCAAGTGCAACGTGAAACGTATCGCGGACTACCCCGGCCTGCATGCGTTCGTGCAACGGATGATGGACATCGAAGCAGTGGCTTCGACGGTGAACTTCCAGCACATCAAGCACCATTATTATGAAAGCCATGCCCATCTGAATCCGTCCGGCATCGTGCCCGCTGGCCCAGCGGCGCCGTACTGAAAATACAACGGCAACAAGGGCTTGTAACCGGTTGCAGGCGCTGGCCGCGTTGCTTGCGCCAACCTGAACAGGCGCCGGTTCATCCCCGGGTACGCAATGTTGCGGCAATCTTCGAGGCACAGATTCGATTGTGCGGGGGCACTGATGACCCGCCAGCTTCGTAGCTGATCACCTTCCCGATTAGAGGATCCGATGATGCTCACTTCTACTGTTTTCAGCTTCCGTGGCTTGGCGCTGGCATTGGCACTCACCGCAGGCGTGACCGCCGCAGGCAATGCAGACGCGCTGTCGCGCAAGGACAAGAACACCCTGGTGGGTGCAGTGGTAGGCGGCGTGGCGGGCCATGTGCTGTCCAACGGCGACCCGCTTATGACGGCAGGCGGCGCAGTGGCCGGTGGTGCGATTGGTAATGTCGCCACCAAGGATCGCCGCAACAACCGCGATTACCGATATGACCGTGGTCATCGCTATGACCGCGACCAGCGCTACCAGCGCACCAGTTACCGCGAGCGGGATCGCCGCCATGACCAGCGTCGCTGGGATGATCGTCGTGGCTATGATCGTCGCCACCACAACGGTGGCTGGCGCTGAGTAAGCCAAGAATGGGATCAGAGCGCTTCCGCCATCCGGGAGCGGTCTGACCCTTTTTCTTGGCATCATGGTGGTTTCCGTCACACAGGGAGCCCCTCATGGCACGCACGTTCAACATCGCCGTCATCCCCGGCGACGGCATCGGCAAGGAAGTGATGCCCGAAGGCCTCCGTGCACTTGAAGCGGCGGCCAAGCGCTTCGATCTGTCGTTCAACTTCACCCCCATCGACTGGGCCAGCTGTGCGTACTACCAGCAGCACGGTCAGATGATGCCGGACGACTGGAAGCAGCAGCTGCAGGATCAGGATGCGATTCTGTTCGGCGCGGTGGGCTGGCCCGACGTCGTGCCGGACCACATCTCGTTGTGGGGCTCGTTGCTGAAGTTCCGTCGGGAATTCGATCAGTACATCAACCTGCGGCCCGTGCGCCTGTTCGAGGGCGTGCCGTGCCCGCTGTCCGGCCGCAAGCCCGGTGATATCGATTTCTTCGTCGTGCGCGAAAATACCGAAGGCGAGTACACCAACCTCGGCGGCATCATGTACGAGGGCACCCCGCGCGAGATCGTGATCCAGGAAACGGTGATGAGCCGCCACGGCGCGGATCGGGTGCTGAAGTACGCCTATGAGCTCGCGCAGTCGCGCGCACGCAAGCACCTGACCATGGCAACCAAGAGCAACGGCATCGCCATCAGCATGCCGTGGTGGGATGGTCGTGCCGACGCGGTGGGTGCGGCGTATCCGGATGTGACCGTGGACAAGCAGCACATCGACATCCTGACGGCGCGATTCGTGCTGCAGCCGCAGCGATTCGACGTGGTGGTGGCGAGCAACCTGTTCGGCGACATCCTGTCTGATCTGGGCCCGGCGTGCACGGGCACGATCGGCTTGGCGCCGTCGGCAAACCTCAACCCGGAGCGGGACTTCCCGTCCTTGTTCGAGCCGGTGCATGGGTCGGCACCGGACATCTATGGCAAAGGCGTAGCCAATCCAGTTGCGATGATCTGGTCGGCGGCATTGATGCTGCAGTTCCTCGGTTGTCAGCCGGCCCACGACGCGATCCTTGCGGCGGTGGAGGGTGTGCTGGCGCGTGGTCCGCTGACGCCGGACCTGGGCGGCACGGCGACGACGCGCGAGCTGGGCGAAGCAGTGGCCTTGGCGGTCGCGGGGTGATGGCGCCCTCGTTATGCCATCCAATGCAGTGACGTCGCGGATGACGCATGGCGCGTCCACAACGCAACTTTCCTGATGTACCCGCAGGATCGCTGCTGCGCACGATAGGTCCCGCTGGTGCCGCAATGCGCCAGCCGGGATTGCAGTCCCGCATGACTAAGCGTGATTACCTCTGTTTTGCCCTCACGGGCACGGCGGAGAATGCATCGTCCTGCCGGAACCATGGCGGGCGATGTGTGGGGATGTTTCTCAATCCGCCGGCTTTTCGCGCTTGCTCACCGGTACTGCAACCCGCATCGTCCGCCACCTTGCAATCGGGCAGGTGGCCACAACCCGATGTGAGGCCACCGATGCTGCAGAAATCCGTCGAACACCAAGAACGCACCCCGCCCACCAGCAAGCCCAGCGCGGGCCTGCCTGATGCGCCGCGGCGCAGCCCCGAAGAGAGTGCCGCGCTGCTGACCAACTGCATGCGCGAAGGCGATAGCGAGGCCATGCTGTTCGTCCGCACGCTGGGCCTGCTCGCCGACGTGCATGGCATCAACGACATCGCCCGCGCCTGCGGTGGGCTGTCGGCCGATGCGCTGCGCCGGGAGCTGTCAGGGCAGCGGGCGCCGTCGCTGCAGACCGTGGTGAAGGTACTGCGCGCCATGGATCTGCGGTTCCGCGTGCGGCCTTCGTAGCGCGTTCGCGACGCCCGCCGGTTCAGGCCGGCCAACACGACGTTTGTTTGACCAGCACGCCGTAACCAAGCAGGCATCCCGCCGCTTGGGCGGCGTGCTTTTTTGTGCGCGGCGCTCAGGATGGGCGGTCTCTGGGTGCGGAGCTGCCAGGCAGTGGAGTGATTTGTAAAATCAATTGAATCAGACGCTTAGCCCCTGTATACAGCCCTTAACACGCGGCACGTTATTCTCCGCCCACATGCGCGCCACTTGCGGCGACGCACGACCGATCAGGAGGATCCGTTGTTCAAGTCCCGCTCCCTTACCCTGCTGGCGTTGTCCCTGGGCCTGGCCCTGTCCGCCTGCAAGCCCACGCCTTCGGCCGAAACGACCGCTGCGGCCGATCCGGCGGCGGCGACGCCTGGTGCCGCGCCGATTACCGCTACTGCGGCTGACACCACGGCGGCGCAGTGCCCGCATGCCGATTTCAATGCCTTCCTGACCTACTTCAGCAATGACATCGCCCTGCAGGAGAAGTCCGTAGCGGATCCGCTGACGGTTCAATCAGTGGATGCCGAGGCACAGCCGGAGCCGCGCCCGGTCACCAAGCAGGTGCCGCTGGCCGAGGTGGAATGGCCGGTGATGCCCGACACGGCCACGTTGCCGCGTCAGGGCCGGGAAATGCAGGTGACCCCGCAGGCCGATGGGAGCGTGCAGGTGCGCATCAACAAGCCGGACACCAGCGATCAGCAGACCTATACCTTCGCGCAGAAGCCGTGCTGGCAGCTGCAGAAGGTGGTGGACGAGTCGATCTGACCCACGCCCTTTGAACTGAGCCCGGCGCAGCCCGCTGACCGGCCTGCGCCTTTTCACGGAGCAGTACATGACGACAAAAATGGTCGCACCTGCCTTGGCGCTGATGCTGCTCACCGCATGCAATGCGCCGGACGCAACCGCCCCCGCCGCGGCACCGGCCACCGCTGCGCCGACGGCTGCTGCGGCAACGCCCGCACCGCCCACTGCACCTGCGTCGGCCGCTTCTGCGGCCACGCCCACCATCCCCCATCAGGACGAGACAGGAATGCACATCGAATGCCAGGGAACCCGCCTGACCGTGGCGGGTCTGCCTGCTGCCGGCAACGACGCCTCGCCGCAGACCCGGCTGGAGCTTGAGAAAGACGGCCAGACGCGCAGCCTCGACAAGCCGGCCGAAATGGCCGACTACACCGCCGTGGGCCTGGCCTGCGTGCAGGACAAGGAAGGCGCACCGTACTTTGTCGTCCAGTACGGCGAGCTGCCCTTTGGTTGCCAGTTCTGCGAGTGGTTCTATCTGTATGACGCGCAGGGCAAGCAGCTGACCCACAGCACCCCGCCGTTGCGTGGCGAGGGCGATGCGCAGGAGCCCAACAACGACGAATACGAGCAGTGGTTGAGCAAGCTCGGCGTGAATCATCCCGAGGTGACGTACTTCAAGCCTTGACGCGTTCAGGGGTCCCGGCAACGGGATCCTCGCAACATGGAGCAACACCCCTTAAGGAAATTCCCTTTTTCATAGAATGGATCGCACCGCTATGCCTGACATCTACCAAGACATGGTCCAGCCCCGCGGGGCTGGTTACCGCAGTGATCAGATCAAACCCTACAGCCACTATCGTGAGCCGATCGACCAGACCGATGGCCGCCTGCACGGCGAGTCGCGGCGCTGGGGCGATGCCACCCCGGAAGTGCAGTCGCGTGTCATCGATACGCTGATTGAATCGTCGCGGGACGCCGGGCTGTCGCCGCGCGAAACCGCGCACGTGCTGGCCATTGCCCGCGTGGAATCCGGCTTCAATCCGGATGCTGCGGCAGGCACCACGTCGGCCTCTGGCCTGGGCCAGTTCATCGACGGCACCGGCAGTGCCTACGGCCTGGGCAATCGCAACCGCTTCGATGTGGAAGCGCAGTCCGACGCGTTGGTGAAGCACTTCATCGACAACCGCGAACTGGCGCAGCGTCGCGGCCAGGGCGAGGAGTACATCTACAAGTACCACCATGATGGCCCGACCCGCGATTACGGCGGTCTGGGCTTGGCAGAGCGCAAGGTGCTGCCGCATCTGGATGAGTACACCCGGTTCGTCAACGAGCGCTTGTCGCAGTCGCAGGGACAGACCCAGGCACCCGCGCAGACCCAATCGCAGGGCCAGGCACAGTCGACCGTGGGTGCTGCGGCGGCGGTGGGTGCTGCGGCAGGGGCCGGTGTGGCCGCGCTGCATCAGGCTCAGTCGCAGTCGCAGTCGCAGTCGCAGGCGCAGGCGCAGCCGGCCAGCCAGCAGTCGGCCAGCTCGTTCCAGCACACCATGCAGGTGATGCTGCCGCCGCAGAATGGCGTCAAGCCGCACATCACCGGCCACTACGGTGAAGAGCGCGGGCACAAGGACCACGGCGGCACCGACTTCAACTACGTCGGTGGCCAAGCCGGGCGCAATCTGCAGCATCCGACCATCAACGCGCCGATCTCCGGCAAGGTCACCTTCGCCGGCGGCACCTACGGCACGGTGAAGATCCAGGACGCGCAGGGCAATTCGCACGAGATCCTGCACATGCAGGGCGTGCAGGTGAAGGACGGCCAGCAGATCGAGGCCGGCCAGCCGATCGGCACGATGGGCGGGCGCGGCCCGAATGGCGCCGATCAGTATGCGCAGCACGTGCATTACCAGCTGCGCGATCCCAGCGGCAAGCTGCAGAGCCCGGAAGCGTTCTGGGACCAGCGGCGGGTGCAGGATGCGCCGGCAGGCCAGGCGCGGGGCGAAGAGGCCTCGTCGGTATTGCGCCATGGCGCACGCGGTGAGGATGTGACGCGCCTGCAGAAAGAGCTCAACCAGGCCGGCGTACGCGATGCGCATGGCAAGCCGCTGGCCGAAGACGGACGTTTCGGTGACAACACCCGCGAAGCGCTGACCGCGTATCAGCGTGCTCAGGGCCTGAAGGCCGACGGCGTGGCCGGGCCGCAGACGCTGGGTCGGCTTGCCGAGCCGAAGCCTGCGGCCGACAGCCATTCGCACGCAGCGCCTGCACGTGGCCCGCAGCTCGGCGAACCGGGCCACCGGGACACGCCATTGCATGCGGCCATCCGCGCGCAGTTGCCGTCCGCGGTGTCCAACGACATGGCCGCGCACGTTACGCGCACGGCCAAGGAAGCGGGCATCGACAGTCCCGAGAAGCTGCAGTCGGTGGCGGTGCAGGACGGCAAGGCGTTCGTCATGGGGACCACGCCGGGCTTCCGCGCAATGGTGGACATGAGCCAGCCGGCACCTCCGGCCGAGCAGACCAGTGCGGCCTTGCAGGGCGAGAAGTTGAGCGCCCAGGTACAGCAGGGGCAGGAAGAGCAGCAGCGCGCCGCAGTGGCGATGCGCTGACTGCGGGGTCAGGCTCCTTTCGCTTGGCGGAAGGAGTCTGGCCCGTCATCAGCCGGGTATCACGCCGATGGTGGGGTACCCGGCTTCTCCATTTCCGCGACGGCGCGCTCCAGCGCCTCCAGTTTCTCCCGCGTGCGCAGCAGTACCGCGCGCTGCACGTCGAATTCTTCGCGGGTCACCAGGTCCAGCTTGCCCAGGCCGGCCTGCAGGGCGGTCTTGAATGTGGACTGCAGTTCTTCGCGCGATTGACGCAGGCCCGGCGGGACCAGATCGCTCAGGCGGCGGGCGAGGTCATCAAGATGGTTGAGGTCGATCATGGGGGCTCCTGGCCTGTCCGTGGCTGACAAGGATACTGCTGCATCGCGCCGGACGGTGGCAGGCGCTATCCTCGCGACCGGAGCAACGGAGTAAATACGATGAAGATGGTCATGGCAGTGATCAAGCCGTTCAAGCTTGATGATGTGCGTGAAGCACTGGCCGAGCGCGGTGTTACCGGCATCACGGTCACCGAGGTGAAAGGCTTCGGCCGGCAGAAAGGCCATACCGAGTTGTACCGCGGCGCCGAGTACGTGGTCGATTTCCTGCCGAAGGTGAAGCTGGAAGTGGCGGTCACCGATGACCAGGTGGATGCAGTGGTGGAATCCATCGTCAAAGCCGCCGGCACCGGCAAGATCGGCGACGGCAAAGTGTTCGTCTATGAGTTGGGGAGCGTGGTGCGCATCCGCACCGGCGAGCTGGACGGCGACGCTCTGTAACGCGCCACGAAGCCAGACCGGCGCGGGGGAACGACTCCGGAACTACGCGCGGCGACGGTGGGGGAACGGCCGGGGGAACGGCCGGGGTAGAGCCGACTTCAGTCGGCTGCTGTGTGGTTGAACGCAGCCGACTGAAGTCGGCTCTACCTTCGGGTGTGCCGGGTAGCGCCGAGCCACGCTCGGCGAGCGCAGCGGCGCTCTACAGCCCTCAGACCCGCTTCGCCCACGCGTAGAACCGCTTCCACCCGCGGCGAACGACCGCCACCCAGCCAGGATCCGCAACGCGCGCAGCCAAGGCCGCACTCGGCCGTTGGCCGGTCAGGCGCTGGCGCATCTTCACCAGATTCTTCAGGTCGCTGCGGCTGAGCTGCCGGGTGATCGGGTTGCGGCGCAGCCAGCGCGGGGTGCGCCAGGCCGAGGTGAAATCCAGCAGCACGGGCACGCCGGCGCTCACCACCACGTTGGTGCCGTGCAGGTCGTTATGGGTGATGCCTGCGGCGTGCAGCCGGTCCAGCGCCTGCTGCAACTGCTCGAAGACCTCCCCGCCCACCGCCTGTGCGGTACTCAGGGTCTGGCCGGGGATGTACTCCATGCCCAGGGCGAGTCCGCCGATGGTGCCCAGCAGGGCGGGCGCATGCTCCCAGCCACTCAGCCGTTGCAGCATGTGCGCTTCGTGCCGGACCAGCACCCGGGCTAGCAGCGATACCGGCGTACCGCGATACCGGGTGTAGTCCTTGACCACGGCGGGCTGTCCGTCGAAGCAGGTGCGGTAGACATCCGGTTCCAGGAACCGTTCGCCGCGCTTGAGCAGCAACGGCGGCAACGCGGCATCGTCGCCGCAGGCAGGGGAGGGGGTAAACGTGGGGGCGTTCATGACGTTCTCTGACAGCCCGGTGGGTGGCGCAGAGCGTCAAGCGAACCGGTAAGGGGGACTAGCTAAACTTTCGTTAATTTTAATACTGGTGAGTTCGCTAATCCATGCGTTGACGGCTTTGCCACCGGAACAGTGTGTGGCTGCTATTCGGACAGTTGCGTCTCACTCATTATTTTTTGCGCTTTCCACGTGTCTACCGCCACCATTGCCGGGAATCGTCCGGCATAACGCCTCCTGAATCAGGGTATCTGCGCGATATCCGGCAGCATCTCGCGATCAAGCAGCGCTTGACCCGGGCCCCGCACCTGCCGACCATTGCCTGTTACCTGCGCGCAGGTCGGGCCGCCCCTTCATCGGCACGTCCCCTGATCCTGTGCCAACGGCCCCGGTCCGCGCCGGCACCGCCCCTGCAACCTGCGTCCGGTCACCGCCGGAGGAAACCCAATGATCAAGATCGTGCTGGCCGTGCTGTTCGTCGCCTGCGTGCTGTACATCCATTACCGCGGAAAGGTCCGCGCCCGCTGGTCGCGTCAGCTGCTGGACCATTCCAGCTTCATGGCCCCGATCAACGTGGTGATGTACCTGTTTTCCAAGGTGCCCACCACGCCATTCCTGGATCCCGGCAAGGAGTTCCCGCAGCTGGAGCCGCTGCGCCAGAACTGGCAGGTGATCCGCGATGAGGCGCTGGCGCTGCGCGATGCACAGAAGATCGCGGCATCGAGCAGCTTCAACGATGCGGGGTTCAACTCGTTCTTCCGCCGTGGCTGGAAGCGGTTCTACCTGCGCTGGTACGGCCCGTCGCACCCCTCGGCCAAGCAGTTCTGCCCGCAGACGGTGGCGCTGATCGAATCGATTCCCGATGTGCGCGCGGCCATGTTCGCGCAGCTGCCGCCGGGCAGCGAGCTGCGTCCGCACCGCGACCCCTTCGCCGGTTCGCTGCGTCTGCATCTGGGCCTGAGCACGCCGAACGATGACCGCTGCTATATCGAAGTGGACGGGGTGAAGAAGAGCTGGCGTGACGGCGAGTGGATGATGTTCGACGAGACCTACATCCATCACGCACACAATGAAACCGACCAGGACCGGGTGATCCTGTTCTGCGATATCGCCCGTCCGCTGCGCTTCGGGCTGCCGATGCTGTTCAACCGCGCGGTGGCCTCGACCCTGCTCGCGGGCGGCGCGTCGCCGAACCTGCCGGGTGATCCGACCGGTGGCGTGAACAAGGCCTTTGGTGGCGTATACAAGGTGCGGCTGAAGGCCAAAGCGCTGCGCGCGCGCAGCCCGCTGGCCTACCACGTGATCAAGTGGGGCTTGGTGGTCGCGGTGATCGCGGGGATCTGGGCGATCTGAAGGCGGCGCTCTGGAGCTAGAGGTCCAGCTCCAGGTGGGTGCCGTGACAGCTGGATACGCAGGGCAGCATCAGCTGCGACTGCTGTCGCTCGTGGTCGCTCAGGATGCCATCACGGTGATCGACCTCGCCGCTGATCACTCGTGTGGCACAGCTGCCGCAGACGCCTTGGCGGCAGCCGCTCGGAATCGGGACGCCGCTGCGCAGCAGGAAGGCCAGCAGGCTTTCCTTGCCTTCATAGTGGAGTCGTCGACGCGACCGCGCCAGCACCACGTCGTACTCTTTTTGGGGTGCGCTGTCGGACACATGGGACGAAGCGCTGAAGCGCTCCATGTGGGCATGGGGGATCTGCAATCGCTGACAAGCCTGCGCAAAGGCGTCGAGCATCGGCCCGGGCCCGCAGCAGTAGAAGTGCGCGTCGGACGGGTGTGCCGACAGCAGGCCGGGAAGATCAGGCGGGCCGTCGCATTCATCATCGAACAGGCAGGTCGGCACGATGCCCAACGTGGAGATGTCATCGAGGAACACCGCGTCGCTGCGCGAACGCGCGCCGTAGTAGAGCTGCACAGGGCGGCCCCGCGCGACAAGCTGCCGGGCCATGCACAGCAGCGGGGTAATACCGATGCCGCCGGCGATGAGCACGCTCTGTCCGGCATGGTCGTGCAGAGGGAACGCGTTGCGCGGCAAGGACACCTGCAATGGATCGCCTTCGCGCAGCTGCTCATGCAGATAGCGTGATCCGCCGCGTCCCTCGTCTACCCGCAGGATGCCAAGCTGGTAACACTGCGCATGCTGCGGCGGATTCATCAGCGAGTAGCTGCGCACCCGCGCATCTGGAAGTACCAGGTCGACATGCGCGCCGGCCGCGAATCCCGCCAGCGGGACAGGGGTGGCGGGAGCGAGTTCGATCACGATCACGCGGCTGCTGCGGCGCTGCAGGCGGCTGACGAACGTGGACTGCCAGGCGGCCTGCAGGGACGCGGCCATGGTGAAGGGCGTAGTGGCGTTCAAGGGGCTCGCTTCACGGCGTGGGTGTCATGAGTGCTCGTGCCCGATGCCACTTCCGCGCAGGCCAGCAATACACACCCTGCGATGATGTCGGCAGCCTGCGCTGCGTGGTCAGGCGAGAGGCGGGACGGCGCGATGCGCAGGCAACGGTCTTCGCTATCAATACCGCTGCAGTGAGTCGTTCCCGCCGGTGTGATCGCCACACCGGCCTCGGCGGCCAAGCGGACGATGCGGCGGGCGCAGCCGGGCGGCACCCAGAGGGTGATGAAGTAGCCGCCGGATGGCCGGCTCCAGTACACGTCCTGCAGCGCCGAGAGCCGGCGCGCGAAAACCTGCTGGACGCGCTCGAAGCGCTGCTGCAACAGCGTTCCATGCTGTTGCATGTGGCGCGCAACACCTGCTGCGTCCACGAAAAAGCGAAGGTGGCGGACCTGGTTCACCTTGTCGGGCCCGATCGTGCAACGCTGCTGCGCCGACAGCCACCAGTGCACACGCTGTGCACTGCCTCCCAGCATTGCGATGCCGGCGCCCGGGATGGTCATCTTCGATGTCGAGGCGAACATCAGCGGACGATCCGGATGACCGGCCGTCGCGCAGGCGTCGTACAGGCCCGGCAGCGCGGATGCCTGCGGAGCAAAGTCATGGGCGGCGTAGGCGTTGTCGCAGAACAGGGTGAAGTCCGGCGCGGCGGTGTTCATCGTCGCCAGGCGGTGTATCACTTCCGCGCTGTAGATGGCGCCGCAGGGGTTGGAATGCCGTGGCACGCACCACATGCCGCGGATCAGGGGATCGCGGGCAGCCCGTTCCTCCACCTGGTCCATGTCGGGCCCATCGACACCCATCGGCACCGGCACCATCGCGATGCCATGGTCGCGGCAGATGGCGAAATGGCGGTCGTACCCCGGAACCGGGCAGAGGAAGCGCACTTCACTGGCGGCTGACCACGGGGCGTGCCCGGGCAACCCGATACGCCACGCCAACCCGATGGCCCCGTGCATCATCGCCAGGCTGCTGTTGCCGCCCACGGCGGCCTGCGCGGGCGGCACGCCGAGCAGCAGCGGCGCCAACAGGGCGCGCAGCTGCGGAATGCCCTGCTGCCCCCCATAGTTGAGCCAATCCTGGCCGTCCTCGCTGTCGAATGGCGCGACTCCTGGCAGGGACAACATAGCGTGGGACAGCGCGATCTGCTCGCGGGACGGCAGTCCGCGGGTCATATCCAGTCCCAGCGGTGCGGCTCGGCAGGCGGCGTGCCATCTCAGCAATTTGCCGAGTCCGTCGGATCCATTGCAGGCGAGGATGGGACCGGTCATATCAGCCCTCCCCCAGCAACAACGCCGCCGCGTAGAGCGCGGTGCAGGCTATCAGGGGAATGAACACACTGCGCCGCCACAGGGCCAGCGCCCCCGCGAACATGACAATGGCCAGCTTCAACAGGCCATCGGTGTCCTGAAGATGGGCAGCGGGGCGCGAAAAGAAGGTCTCGCCGAACAGGGCCAGGTAGATCACGCTGCCCATCACCGCTGACGCCGCATGCTGGAGGAACCGGATCGCCGGGCTGTCCCGACTCAATGAAAGGCGGCGGAACACCAGCAGGGGGATGGAACGCATGAGGTAGGAGGCGGCTGCGGCGGTGCCGATCAGGGTCCATCCGTTCATGAGGCGTCCCCCTGTGAGCGGGCATCCATCGCACATAGCAGGGCGGCGATGCCCAGCGGAACCACCAGCACATGCAGGCTGCCCAATGGGCCCCCGATCAGCGGAGTGAGCACGAAGCCGGCCACGGTGGCCTGCAGTGCCCGGTTGCCACCGGCAGCGTGGCAGGCCAGTGCGGTGAAGTGCACCGGCAGGATGATGGCGACAAGCTGTGCCAGCTGTGCCGACGGGGATGCGCCGATGAGGTGGCCAGCCGCCGTGGCCGCGATGGCGCAGCCCAGCGTTGTGATGCCGCAGCCGAGGTAATAGGCGTACGCATCGCCTGGTCCTGTGCTGCATCGATTGGAAAGGGTAAAGGTGGAAATGGACAACAGCTGGGCGGACAGCAGCGAACGCCCCAGGCTTATGTGCTGGAACTGCTCGGCAAGCACCGAGGACATGATGACGAAGCGGAAGTTGACCAGCACCGTGGCAACCAGCAGGGCAGCCACACCCAACGTGTCTGATTGCTGGACGATCAGGGCCTGCAGTGGGGCGGCATGGACGGTCAGGGTCATGGCGGTGGCCTGCAGGAGCGAGAATCCCGCCTTGCTGGCCAATGCGCCGATGGATGAGAACAGGAACAGGAAGGTCAGGCACACAGGCAGGGAGTCGCGGCATCCCTGCAGGAAGCTCTTGCGCGCGACACGCTGTGCATTCACCTCGCGTCTCCCGGATCATCAAGGCGGCAACGCAGCCCAGCGAGCAGCTGCACACTTTCAGCCAGCGTGCCGCCGCGGGTTTCGAACCCCACCATGCCCCGCCAGTGGGCGGTGTGGATGGCAGCGACCAGCGCATCGAACGGCAGGGTGCCCGCACCCAACGGCAGGTGCGCGTCGCGATCCTGGTTGTTGTCACTGAAGGACATGCCGACGATACGACGGTGAAAGCGCTGGAACATCGCGACCGGGTCGCCGCCGTTGACGTAGGCATGGGACACATCGAAGAAAAGATGCAGGCCGGGCACCTGTTCCAGCACCGTGGCGATTTCATCGGGAGTGGTGCAGATGTAATAGAAGGGATGGAAGCGGGTGTAGTTGGACAGGTTCTCCAGCCAGACCTCCACACCGCGCGCTGCTGCATAGGCAACCAGTGCGCGAAGGTTGGCGATCAGCTGGTCCAGTCCCGCCTGCCGTACGTCGGCGACCAGCCGTGGCTCCACAACGCCACCCCCGTGCACGATCAGCGGCGCGCCGCCCAGCCGGGCACAGACGTCGACTTCGCGGCACGCGTAATGGAGCGCCGCTGCGGCCAGCGCCGGTACGTCGCTGCCCAGCGGAGACTTGAAATTGCCGTGATAGATCGGCCGCATGCCGGTCTGCTGCATCCGTTCCAGCAGTGCGTCCAGACGCGCTGGTGGGAAATCTTCCGGGCGTTCCCCGTGCAGGCTCCCGTCCACGTACCAGTGGCTGTAACCCTGTTGCAGGGCGCGGGCGAGGCCCGACTCGGCATCGAGGTAGTCCTGCTGGGCGGCGGCTGCCATGAAGTCCGGCCATGAGCTGGCGGACGAGGGGGAGAACGCTGCGTAATCGGAAGCCGGGCTGCGCATGGTCGACGCTCGCTGCAGGAAGTGCAGCTACTCTGCCCAAGGCAGGACGCGTCGTATGTCAGGCAATGGCGACCCCGGCGATGGCAGTTTGCAGGCGTCTGCCGTAAGCGGATAGTCGCCACGGTAGGGCCGAGGTCGCTCGGCCCTACCCATCGTCGGTGAAATCAGCCTTTCAGTGCGGCCTGCACGAACGGCGGGGTCACCAGCACGCCGGTGTGCAGCGCGGCGGTGTAGTACAGGGTGTCGAACCCCTTGGCGGCAGCGTCGGACTGGCGGAAGTCGAATCCGCTTTCGCCCTTGCGTGCCAGCGTCACGCTCCACCAGCCGGTGGGGTAGCACGGCTGCGGGAACGGCAGGGTCTTGAACGAGCCGAAGCCGGCCTTGCCCATTTCCGTGCGCATTTCGTTGATCAGGTCCAGCTGCATCAGCGGCGATTCGGACTGCTGCACCAGGATGCCGTCGTCCTTCAGGGCCTTGAAGCAGCTCTCGTAGAACGCCTTGTTGAACAGGCCTTCGCCCGGACCGACCGGATCGGTGGAATCGACGATCACCACGTCCACGCTGCCCGCCGGGCAGTTGGCCATGTAGGCCACACCGTCGTCGAACATCAGCTCGGCGCGCGGGTCATCGTTGGAATCGCACAGTTCCGGGAAGTGCTTGCGCGCCATCACCGTGACCTGCTCATCGATGTCGCACTGGGTGACGCTCTGCACGCCCTTGTGCTTGAGCACTTCGCGCAGGGTGCCGCAGTCACCGCCACCGATGATCACCACGCGCTTGGGCGCGGCGTGGGTGAACAGCACCGGGTGGCTGATCATCTCGTGGTAGAAGAAATTGTCCTTGCTGGTCAGCATGATGGCCCCATCGATGGTCATCAGGTTGCCCCAGTCGGTGGTCTGGAAGATCTCGATCTTCTGGAAGGGCGACTGCACTTCGTCCAGCTTGCCGGTGATGCGGTAGCCGATCGCCGAGCCGGTGCGCTCGAAGTGCTCGATGTACCAGTTGTTGTTGTCAGTCATGGAGAAGCAATCCTGTTGTGAGGATGGGAAGCCGGGCGGGCGGCGGCAGGCCGCGTGGCGACCGACCCGTTCAGGTCCTGGGCAGCGACCACGGGCGCGGGCGCGCATGATAACGAACCCTTCGTCGATCAGGGGTTATCATGCACCCCCATTTTTACCAACCAGGCCGACTTCAATGACCGATTGGTCCCTCGACCAAGCCCGCAAGACCTACTCGATCCCGCATTGGGCGGACGGTTACTTCGACGTGGATCAGGCCGGGCACATGGTGGTGAGGCCGACCGGGGCCGATGGTCCGGTGGTTTCGCTGCCGGATGTGGTGGATGCGGCGCGCGCCAACGGGGCCAAACTGCCCTTGCTGGTGCGCTTCCCGGACATCCTGGGCCAGCGCTTGGGCAAGCTGCAGGCCGCCTTCAAGCAGGCGCAGGCTGACTGGGAGTACCCGGGCGGTTACACGGCCGTGTACCCGATCAAGGTCAACCAGCACCGCGGCGTGGCCGGCACCCTGGCCAGCCACCACGGCGAGGGCTTCGGCCTGGAAGCAGGCAGCAAGCCGGAACTGATGGCCGTGCTGGCGCTGTCGCGCCCGGGCGGGCTGATCGTCTGCAACGGCTACAAGGATCGCGAATACATCCGCCTGGCGCTGATCGGGCGCAAGCTCGGCCTGCAGACCTACATCGTCATCGAGAAGCCGTCCGAGCTGAAACTGGTGCTGGAGGAATCCAAGGCGCTGGACGTGATGCCGGGCCTGGGCGTGCGCATGCGTCTGGCCTCGCTGGGTGCGGGCAAGTGGCAGAACAGCGGCGGTGACAAAGCCAAGTTCGGCCTGTCCCCGCGCCAGCTGCTGGATCTGTGGAAGTCGCTGCGCGATACCGAATATGCCGACTGCCTGAGCCTGCTGCATTTCCACATGGGCTCGCAGATCTCCAACGTGCGCGACATTGCCAACGGCATGCGCGAAGCGACGCGTTACTTCGTGGAAATGTCGCAGCTGGGCGCGAAGATCACCCACGTGGACGTGGGCGGTGGCCTGGGCGTGGATTACGAAGGCACGCGTTCGCGCAGCTTCTGCTCGATCAACTACGGCCTGAACTCGTATGCCGGCAGCATCGTGCAGCCGCTGGCCGACGCCTGCAAGGAACACGGCCTGACCCCGCCGCGCATCGTCACCGAATGTGGCCGGGCGATGACCGCGCACCATGCGGTGCTGATCGCCAACGTGTCCGAGGTGGAGCAGGCGATGGAAGGTCGCGTGCCGGACCAGCACGATGACGAGCCGGCATCGATCCGCCACCTGCGCGAGATCCATTCCGAGCTGGGCGAGCGTCCGGCGATCGAACTCTTCCAGGAAGCGCAGCATTTCCATGCCGAAGGCCTGTCCAGCTATGCGCTGGGCCAGATCGACCTGCCGCAGCGCGCGCGTATCGATGACTTGTTCTATGCCATCGCCCATGCCGTGCGTGCGCGCCTGAGCTTCGACGAGAAGAGCCACCGTCCGGTGCTGGATGAGCTCAATGAACGGCTGGTGGACAAGTACTTCGTCAACTTCAGCGTGTTCGAGTCGATCCCGGATGTGTGGGCCATCGACCAGGTGTTCCCGATCGTACCGATCGAGCGCCTGGACGAGCAGCCTGACCGTCGCGGCATCATTGCCGACATGACGTGTGATTCGGATGGCATGGTGGAAACGTACGTCGGCAATGAGACGCTGGACAGCTCGTTGCCGCTGCATGCGCTGCGCTCTGGCGAGAGCTACCGTATCGGGTTCTTCATGGTGGGTGCCTACCAGGAGATCCTCGGCGACATCCACAATCTGTTCGGTGATACCGATGCGGTGGAAGTGCGTGCGACGCAGGGCGGCTATGCGATCACCCAGCAGCGTCGCGGTGACACCACCGATGTGATGCTGGATTACGTGGGATACAGCCTGGACGAACTGCGTGCGACCTATGCCGAGCGCGTGGCGGCAGCGGACCTGAGCGCCGAGCGCGCGCAGGAACTGGCTGATGCGCTGGAAACGGGCTTGACCGGGTACACCTACCTGTCCGACGAACCATTGGTGTAAGCGGGGGACCCGGTAGTGACGGCCGCTGGCCGTCATCTGGTTGACGGCCAGCGGCCGTCACTACCGGCGGGTCAGCCTGCCGGCAACCACAGGGTGGCCCGCAGGCCGGGGTGGGCGTTGTCGAGCGCCAGCTCGCCGCCGTGGCTGGCGGCGATGTCGGCCACGATGGCCAGCCCCAGGCCGCTGCTGTTTTCGCGCTGGTCCAATCGGACGCCACGCTGCAGCACTGCCTGCAGTTGGGTCGGCTGCAGGCCCGGGCCGTCGTCCACCACGTCGATACGCAGCCGGCCGCCTTCTGCGTGGGCAAGCACCTGCACCTGCTGGGTGGCCCATTTGCCTGCGTTGTCCATCAGGTTGCCCAGCATCTCCTCCAGGTCCGCCGCATCACCGGCGAACTGCAGCGCAGGATCGATGTCCTCGCTGGCGAACGCCACGCCGCGCCCGGCATGCACGCGTGCCATCAGCCGACACAGCGCGGACAACACCGGGGCCACGTCCGCGCGCTGCCGGTGATCGACCGCCAGCCCCGCCGCGAGATACCGGTCGATGCTGCCCTGCATGCGGGCACCCTGCTCGCGCACGGTCTGCCGCCACGTGGCCTGGGCTGCATCGTGGTCCGCCTCGGCCGCCAGCACGGTCAGCGGTGTCTTCAGTGCGTGCGCCAGATCCTGGGCGCTGGTGCGGGCACGCGCCACCATGCGCTGGTGATGGTCGAGCAGCGCATTGAGCTCATCGCCCAGCGGCGCGATCTCCGCACTCAGTCCGGCGGTATCCACGCGCTGCGCGTCGCCGCGCCGCACGCGTTCCACCTGCTGCCCGAGCCGACGCAATGGGCGCAGGCCGAAATGGATCTGGCTGGCCAATACGGCAAGCCAGGCGGCGACCAGCACCGCCAGCGCCAACGCACTGCGCTGCCGGAACTGCGCCACCTGCGCCTGCAGGTCGCTGCGATCCAGCGCGACCAGCAGCTGCAGCGGGGCGTGTGCACGCGGAAGCCTGACCTCGCGCACCAACACGCGCAGCGGCTGCTGCAGCGGGCCTTCGATGTCACTGGCGGTGCCCTCGCCGGGGGCTACCGGCGCGGTGAGGCTCTGGTCCCACAGCGACCGTGACTGCAGCAGCGGCGCGCCCTCGGCGCTGCTCAGTTGCCAATAAGCGCCGGAGAACACGCGCTGGAAGCGTGCTTCATTGGGCTCTTGCCGCAACACCACGCGCCCTTCGGCATCCACTTCGGCCTGCGCGAGAACGGTCAGCAGGTCCTGTTCCAGCGCAGCATCCAGACTGTCACGCGCGGCGCGCTCGAACAGGTGTCCCAGCAGGGCGCTGGCAAGCGCTGTCACCAGCAGCAGACCGAGGCCACCGGCCAGCAACAGACGGTTGCGCAGCGACGCACGCTTCATGCCCGCGACCTTCATGCCGGCGCGGTCAAGCGCCAGCCCTGGCCGCGCACGGTCTGGATCAGATCGACGCCGAGTTTGCGTCGCACCCTGCCCAACAGCACGTCCAGTGCATTGGAGTCCGGATCGAATCCGCTGTCGAACACATGCTCACCCAGCCGCTCGCGGCCGATCACGCTGTCCGCGTGGTGGATGAAATAGCCGAGCAGCCGGAACTCCTGCGGGCTCAGTGCCAGCTCGTGGCCATCGAGGCTGAAACGCCCTGCGTTGACGTCCAGCTGCAGGGGCCCACACTGCAGGCGCGGACTGGCATGGCCGGTGCTGCGACGGATGAGGGCGCGCAGGCGCAGCACCAGTTCATCCGGCTGGAACGGTTTGGTCAGGTAGTCGTCGGCACCGGCATCGAAGCCGGCCAGCTTGTCGTGCCAGCGTCCGCGCGCTGTCAGCACCAGCACGGGGAAGCCCCGCCCGTTGGCGCGCCAGCGCTCGATGATGCTCAGTCCATCAAGCCCCGGCAGGCCCAGGTCGACGATGGCGGCCTGGATGTCCTCCACTTGGCCGTGCTCTTCAGCAAGACGACCATCGGTGAAGGCATCCACTACATAACCAGCCTGCTCCAGCAGGGGCTGCAGGCGCTGCGCCAGTTCGGTGTCATCCTCGGCCAGCAGGATCCGCATCAGTCATCCAGTTCGGTTTTAAGCAGCTTGCCGCTGCGGGCATCATAATCCAGCTCGACGACCACGCCGTCCGCGCGCAGGATCTCGACCTCGTACACGCCGTCGTCCAACTCCACTTCCAGCAGTTTGCCGGGATGGCGGCGGACGGCATCGCGCACCACGTTTTCCAGCGGCACATAGCGGCCCTGCTCGACGGCGCGACGCGCGGTCTGCTGGGCATGGTCGTCGCCAGCGACTGCCGGCACGATGGGCAGCAGGGCCAGGGCAACGATGAGGGCGGCTTTGTACGGATACATGGGCGTAGTAATAGCGCGGCCGACTAACCGTTGGCTAACAGCGTGGGCTAAGCAGCTGTTAGGTGGGGTGCGCAGACTGTGTTGGCCGGACCTGCATTGGTCCACCCCCCAGGAGAACCCCATGAAGAAGCTGTCCCTGATCGCCACTGCTACCGTCGCCGCCCTGCTGGGCACCGCTGCCGCCGCCCATGCGGCCCCGCTGGGCTTGGCCCAGGTGGAACAGAAACTGCGCGATGCCGGCTACAGCCGCATCCATGAAATCGAGAAGGACGATGGTCTGTGGGAAGCGGACGTGACCCGCGACGATGGTCGTTTCCGCGAGGTCTATGTCGACCCGAAGACCGGCGAGATCTTTGACGAGTTCGATGGCCGTGCACAGCTGAGCATCGATCAGCTGCTGGCGAAGGCGAAGGACCAGGGTCTGCGTGAGATCCATTCGGTCGAGCGGGACGGCGCGACGTGGAAGCTGGAAGCGCGTAATGACCGCAACCAGAAAGTGGACGTGCGCCTGAGCGGGCATGACGGCCGGCTGCTGGCCAGCGAGCGTGATGGCTGGTTGGATTGATCCACGCCGAAGGCGGATCCCGGACTGGGAGCGCCGAGCCATGCTCGGCGAGCGCAGCGGCGAACCGGTCAGGATCCCGCGACGTGCCCAGATCCCGCCCAGCGTGGCGGGGCTTACCAGCCGAACGGTGGCGGGCGGTCCCAGTACCCCGGGCCGGGACCGAAGTCGCCGCCGTAACCGCCACCCCAAGGGCCGTAGAACCCGGGCCCCTTGCCTTCGCTGACATGGATGTTGACGTTCACGCCGCGGGTCTTGCCCTCGTCGGTGGTGTAGTTCTTGCTGAGGTTCAACGAGGCGGCGTTGTAGTGGCTGTTGCCGTAGCCCTCGGAATAGCCGATGCCGGTGCTGACACTGCCTGATACGCGCAGCTTGTCATCGGTGACCTCGGCCACGCGTCCGTCCTCGCCACGCGGCAGCGGGCCGCTCTTGTCGCCGTAATACGTGCCCGGTGCGTCCTGCTGGAAGCTGGGATCGTTGAGATAGCGCAGCGGCTCGCTGGGTACGGCCAGATTGAGACCGGTCGCGGACTGCGGGCCGGTGGCACCGGCTGCACTCTGCGCCATCACCAGGGACGGTGCGCAGGCCAGGCAGAGCAGGATCAGGGGGCGGATCATGACGGAACGCTCCAGCAGCGGACGGGGCAGGGCGCGCGGCCCTCATGGCGACGCTAGCAGCTGCAGCTTGAATGATGCCTGTCGTGGCGCGGTTGCGGTAGCCGTGCGGTGATTGCCCGGGCGGCGCCGGACGGCCGACGGCTGATGGGAAGGCGCCGCGTTGCTCGCCGAGCGTGGCTCGGCGCTACCGTCAGGGTGTCGTACGGGCGGTCAGCGTTCCAGCCGCTCGAACGAGAACAACGCTTGCAGCGGGTGGCGTCGGCGTTCGATGTTGGCACGCAGCAGCCCGGCGCCTATCGTCGAATAGGTGATGCCGTTGCCACCGTAGGCCATCGCGAACTGCACCCTCGGGCCCCATTGCGCGTGCACGCCGAAGAAGGGCAGACCGTCCGCGGTTTCGGCGAACGTCCCGGCCCACGCAAACGCCGGAGTGGGATCCAGCGCAGGGAACCACTGCTTCAACCCTTTCAACAGCTTCTTCGACTTGCTGTCCACCCGCCGGTCGCGGCGCGCGGGCACATCCACCGTGTCGTCCAGGCCGCCCAGCAGCAGTCGCTTGTCGCCCGTGCTGCGCAGGTAGAGATAGGGGCGTGCGCTCTCCCACACCATCGTGCCGGCCAATGCGCCCAGTTCGTCTTCGTGCAGGGGGTCGGTGATCAACGCGTAGCTGCTGCGATTGCGCGCGACGCGCTTGTCCAGCCACTGTTGGTTGGCGTAACCCTGCGCCAGTACCACGTGCTTCGCGCGGATCTCCACCCCGGATTCGGTGCGGGCGGTGACGCCGCGTGTGGTGGGCTCCAGGGCATGCAGCACGGTGCGGTCATGCACGTGGCCACCGCGCCGTTTTACCCGCTCCAGCAAGCGGTAGGTCAGGCAGTAAGGATCGACACGGGCGGCCTGACGGGTCAGCAGCGCGCCGGCGCCGTCCATGCCCATGCGCTCGCGCAGCGCGTCGCTGTCCAGCCAGCGCGCATCCAGCCCGTGTCGTCGGCGTGCGGCACCTTCGTCCTGCAGCACCGCCACATGGCGCGACTTGCTGGCCAGGTACACGCTGTCCATCTGTTTGAAGTCCACCCCGCGCAGGCCGGATGTCACCTCGCGCAGCTGTGTCAGCGCGTCCGCACAGGCCTGGTAGGCCAGTGCGGCATCGTCCTCGCCGTACTGCTTGGCGAGGTCCACCAGGTGGGTATCGATCTCATACTGCAGCAGCGCCGTGCTGGCTGCCGTGCTGCCCCAGCCGATGTCGCGCTGTTCGATCAGCACCACCTCGTGCCCATTGGCGGACAGTTCATCGGCAATCAGGGCGCCGGTGATGCCTCCCCCCACGATCAGCACGTCGCAGTGCAGGTCGGCCTCCAGCGGAGGAAACGCCTGGATCAGCCCATTGCGGATGGACCAGTACGGGTAGCCACTCTTCAGGTCCATGGGATCAGGCCGTCGGGTTGCCGGTGTGCGGGGTATCAATCAGTTTGGACAGATCGAAGCCCTGCTGGCGCGCAGTGGCCAGATAATGATCGCGGATGGTCTTGTCCAGGTGCGGGGTACGCGAAAGCAACCACAGGTAGTCACGATCCGGGCTGCCGACCAGCGACACGCTGTAGTCGGGCGCGATCTGGATGACCCAGTAATCGCCCTTGGTGAAGGGCAGCCAGCGCAGGCCCTTGGGCAGGAAGCTGACGGCAAGCCGGGCGCTGTCATTGTCGACCACGCTTGCTTCGCCGATGGCCTCCTCGATCTCGCCCTCCATGCGGCAGCGGTTGTGCACGCGGATGTTGCCGTCGTCCTGCAGGCTGTAATGGGCCGACACATCGGTGCAGGCCTCCGGCTCGTGGCGCATAGGCAGGCGCGCGATTTCGTACCAGGTGCCGAGGTAGCGCGGCAGCTTGAGATCGGGGACGGTCTTGAGGTCGTTATGGGCGGTCATGGGTCTTGTCCCTGAAGGGGTAGGCCACCTTGCCGCCCGTGCCGACATGGACAGGTGAAACCGCCTTCTCGTGGCGTAGCCGCAACGCTGCGTAACAGGGGATGGCTTTAACGGGCCGCTGTGCGGGCCCATGCTGATGGCACGTACCAAGGAGTGATGCTGATGTACCAGGTGATCCTGCTGAAAACCGAATCCAGTTTCGAACGCGCCCGCTGGGAGCAGGCCGAGGACGTGGTGGAGCACGACGGCGTGACCTATACGCTGCGTGCCGGTCCGCGCCAGCCGCTGCCGACCGACCACGCGTGGGACCCCATTGCGGTGTATGCCCCGGAAGAGATCCCGGAAGAGGATTTCCAGGACTGGTACCTGGCCCAGCAGCCGCAGGTGGAAGAGCTGCGCCTGAAGTACTGATCCGTTCACCACGTGGGTCGTCGTATAGTCCGCGCACGCGCGGTGGTCCGTGCATGACGGTGCCTTGTTTTGTCTCTTTCCAGCCTGATAGCCAAGCGCGGTGCCCTTGCCGGCCTGCTGATGTTCCTGTTCCTGCTCAGTGCCCCCTCGCTGGCGCAGGAGCCGGCCGAGCTGACCCCCGAAGCGCAGGTGACCCGGGCGGAGGCCACGCTGAAGGCCGCCCGGGCATCGCTGGAGGACGCCGAGACCCCCGACACGCTGGCGACGCTGAGCGAGCGCGCGCAGTCGGCCAAGGATGATGCGAATGCGGCGGCCAAGGCGCTGCAGCCGCAGTTGGCGCAGCTGACCGAACAGTTGGTGCCGCTGGGCGAGGTGGCCGAGGGCAGCACCGAGGCCCGCGAAGTGGCCGTGCAGCGGACGAGCCTGACCAAGCAACGCAACGCGGTAGACGGCACGATCAAGCGCGCCGAACTGGCAGTGGTCAACGCCAATCAGCTCACCGCCGACATAGAAAAACTGCGCGCCAGCCAGTTCAGCGAAGAGCTGGGCCGCAAGGTGGCCTCGCCGCTGTCACCGGCCCTGTGGGCACAGGTGGCGGCGACGGCACCGACCGATACCACCCGGGTGCTGGCCCTCTATCGGCTGGGGACAGGCGCCGTACGCGATGCGGTGAAGCGCAAGGGCTGGGGCCTGCCGCTGCTGGGCCTTGGCGTTGCCCTGGTGCTGTTCTTCCCTGTGCGACTGTGGCTGCGCGCGCTGGGACGGCGGTACGCGGCCGCAGAGCATGCCCCCAAGGGCCGCCTGCGCCGCACCGGTCTGGCCGTGTGGCTGTTGGTGGTCGGCACGCTGCTGCCGGGGCTTGCTGCGTGGGCACTGGTGTCGGCGATGGATGCGGTGGGGGCCATCCCGCCGCGTCTGCAAACCCTGTCCAACTATTTCCTGGGGGCGACGTGTTTCTCCGCCTTCATCGTGGCGCTGAGCTCGTGTCTGCTGGCCCCGAAGCGCCCGTCGTGGCGGCTGCTGGAGCTGGACGACCGGGCCGCCGGCAACCTGCGCAAGTATGCGTGGAGCGCGGCAGTGGTGAGCTGGGTAAGCATCATGCTGGCGGCCGTGGACCGGGCGGCGCGCACCAGTGAGATCAACACCATCGCCCTGGACGGGGTGATCGCACTGATCTACCTGTGCCTGATCATGGCCATGCTGGTGACCTTGTCCCGCCTGCATCGGCGGCAGACCGCCGAGGCCGCCGAGCGTGCCGAAGCGCAGGCTGCCGATTCGCGTGCACGCGGTCCGGCCCAGCGCAGTGGCTGGATCGTACTGACCCGCGTCGCCGGCAACGTGGTGGTGGTGGCGGCGATCATTGCCTCGCTGCTGGGCTATCTCAATTTCGCCAAGTTCGTGACCTCGCAGCTGGTATGGGGCGGCATCGTCGCGCTGACGACCAGTCTGCTGCTGAAATTCGCCGATGACCTGTGCACGTGGATGTTGCACCCGGACAGCCGGGTTGGCCGCACCGTGGTGCTGACCACCGGCTTGAGCGCGGCGCAGGTGGAACAGGCGGGCGTGCTGTTGTCTGCGTTCAGCCGCATCGCGCTGGTGCTGATGGCGCTGCTGATCTTCACCGCACCGTTCGGCAATCTTGGTTCGGTGATGGGCAGCGTTGAGGCACTGTCGAACGGCATCCCGATCGGCCCGAACATCAGGCTGCAGCCCGGCAAGATCCTGCTGGCCGTGGTGGTGCTGCTGGCTGGGCTGGCGCTGATGCAGGCCCTGCAGCGCTGGCTGGTCGATACCTACCTGCCGAAGACCGAGCTGGACTCGGGTGCGCAGAACTCGATCAGTACCGTGGCGCGCTATCTGGGCATCATCCTGGCGGTGCTGTGGGCGCTGGGTGCACTGGGTATCGGCTTCGGGCAGCTGGCGCTGGTGGTCAGTGCGTTGTCGGTGGGTATTGGTTTCGGCCTGCAGGCGATCACGCAGAACTTCGTGTCTGGTTTGATATTGCTGGCCGAGCGGCCGGTGAAGATCGGTGACTGGATCAAGATCGGTGACCAGGAAGGCGACATCCGCCGGATCAACGTGCGCTCCACCGAGATCACCGTGGGCGACAAGTCGACGCTGATCGTGCCGAACTCGGAGCTGATCACCAAGACGGTGCGCAACATGACCATGGGCAGCGCGCAGGGCCGCATCCAGATCCAGTTCACCCTGCCGTTGAATGCAGACGTGGCAGCGGTGAAGCAGGTGCTGCTGGACAGTTACGAGGCGCATTCGAGCGTGTTGAGCGACCCGGCGCCATCGGTGTTCATCGATTCGATCAGCGGTGGCCAAGTGGCGATCAACAGCTTTGCCTACGTGCCCAGCCCGCGGCAGGTATACGGTACCCGCAGCGACCTGTTTTTCACCCTGCTGCAGGAATTGGCCGCGCGGGATATCGCGTTGTCTGCGCCCACGGACATTCATCTGGTGCGTGACCCCGACGCCGTAGGTTGAGTCTGCGGCCCGGGTTGGAGCAAGTGCAGCAAGCAAAGGCAACAGCAACGGCAACAGCAACAGCAACGGCAACAGCTGCAGGGCTGTGTGCTGGTGGGGCGGGGTGGGTTGGCGGGGGACGGCAAGGGCCGCATCCATGCGGGCCTCGTTTCGCGCCATCCATGGCGCTCAACGCCCCCGCCAACCCACCCCGCCCCACCTTCGACAGGTCCATGGCGGCCATGGAAGTTGTCGGACATGCGGACATGCGGACATCGGTAGCGCCGACCCATGGTCGGCGAGCGCAGCGGGCCGTTGGCGGAAACATTCCGCCGAGCACGGCTCGGCGCTACTGCCTCAATTGATCCGTGGCCGCTGCTGCGGCCGAAGTTGGTAGCGCCGACCCATGGTCGGCGAGCGCAGCGGGCCGTTGGCGGAAACATTCCGCCGAGCACGGCTCGGCGCTACCGCCTTAATTGATCCGTGGCCGCTGCTGCGGCCGAAGTTGGTAGCGCCGACCCACGGTCGGCGAGCGCAGCGGGCCGTTGGCGGAAACACTCCGCCGAGCGCGGCTCGGCGCTACCGCTCTTTCTTCATTTTTTCTGCGCGGGTGGCGGGCACCGAAACCTGTCAGAGGGCCGGGTGGTGGGGCTGGGCGGGGGCGTTGAGCGCCATGGATGGCGCGAAACGAGGCACGCATGGATGCGGCTATTGCCGTCCCCCGCCCAGCCCCACTGCCCGGCCCAGCACCAGATACAGCCCCCCCACTCGCGAGGGGCTCAGCCGTTCGACCCACTATCCGCGTGGACGCCGCGATGGCACCAGCGCAAAGGTATCCACGGCGAGCTTCTCGGCATGGTTCAACCATGCGCGGATCTCCAGATCATCCACTTCATGATCCAACCCAAAGCTCAGGTTGATGCGGCCGCTCGCATCGGGCTGCACCCACTGCTGGGCCAGCACCACCTGCCGCTGCGACGAGACTGCTTCGATCCAGAAGCCCCGCTGCGGCTGTGTGCTGGCCACCAGTTCCAGCATGTACTGGCCAGCACGGGTACGACGGCCCTTGTCGGTGATCATGTGGGCCTGGCGAACGCTCGGACGCGGACCATCGAAGGCATCCAGCGCTGCATCCACCTGCACACCACCGCGCAGGTCATCATCGCGATACAGCTTGATCCCGTTTTCGCGGTTGACCAGCAACGCGCACCAGTCACCGTCGGCCGAGCCATCCTCAAAGGCGGTGCAGCGGTCTACATACGCCAGCGTGCTGTCCTTGTCGGCTTCATCGAATTGGCGCGAGGTGTTTTCCAGGTAGACCGTCTTCAGTGCCCAGTCCTTGTCGTACTCCAGCAGCACTGGCGGCTGCACATGTTGCACGCCGACGATCACTTGGTTGCTGTCGTCGATGCGCAGTTCGCGCGTTGGCTCGCCCAGCCACAACGAACGGGCAAAGGCGAGGTACTTGGGATAGTCGCGTCCGTTGTCCTTGCGGGCGGCGACGCTGGCACTGGCCGGCCGCTGCGGATCGATCAACGAGCGGCCGAAGCCGATGCGCTGGATGGCAGGATCCAGCAGGCTGAGCAGGGTCGCCCCGCTGTCCAGCGTGGTCGCATCGTCCACCTGCAGCTGGCGCGGCTCAATGTCCTTGCCGACGAACAGCAGCAGGTTCTCGCGCTCCTGCTTGGCCAGCACGTGGCTGAGGTCGTTCGGCATGGCCAGGTGATCGGATGACACGACGATCAACGTGTCCTTGCCATGCGGGCTGGCCTGGATACGCTCCACCAGTTGCGAGATCAGGCGATCCGTGCACTTCAGCGCGTTGAGCAGGCCGATGTTGCCGTGCGGGCTTTCGTAGCGTTCGTTCTTGCACGACACCGGCAGGTGGCCGGCCGGGTGATGGGTGTCCATGGTCAGCGTGGTGAGCATGAAGGGTTCGCCGGCACGTGACAGCTGCTCGAAGCGGCGATAGGCGGTATCCAGCAGCACGTCGTCATGCACGCCCCACGCGGAGTAGTGAATGCGACCGACCTTCTTCTGCTGTTTGAACCAGGCAAGGTCGTGCACTTCGTCAAAGCCATGGCTGGCGAGGAACTGCCCCTTGCCGGCGAACTGACCGTTGGCGCCACCCAGGTAGTGGTTGGTGTAGCCCTGCTGCTTGAGGTAGTCGCCCAGGCAGACCGCCTTGGGCAGGAAGCTGCCCATGCGGTCCATGCTGTTCTCATCGCCCTGTGCGGTGGTCAGTGGTACGCCACACATCGATGCGACCAGTCCGGCGATGGTCCAGCCGCTGCCCTCCGGCGAATCCAGACCGCGCACATCCAGCGAGCGCGCCGCCAAGCGGTTGAGATTCGGCATCAGGCCGGGGAATACGCTCTCGTCGAGATAGGTGCGTTCCAGGCTTTCGCCGTAGATCCAGACGATGTTGCGCGGGCGCTGCAGCGGCTGCGTCGGCACCTGGTATTCCGGGGCGATCTCAGCGAAATCGACCGGGCGCAGCTGGTAGTAAAGACGCTGGCCGTCGGCGAACAGCGGGCTGACACACACGGCCAGCAACCATAGTCCCGCGAAGCTGGCGAACAGTGTCTTGCCGCGGCCGGGTCGTTGCCAGCGCTTGATGCGTACAAGGGCGAACGGCAGCAGGGACACCAGCAGCAGGGCGATGTAGCCCGCGATGACCTGCTTGAAATCGGAGACACCGGCGCCTTCCATATCGGCGCCCAAGTGGTACAACGTGGCCGCATTCAATCCGTCGCCGGACAGCTGGTCCACCAGCCACCAGGTGCTCAGGGCGATCAGCAGTACCGAAAGCAGGCCGGCCTTCCACCACAACCATTTACTGGAAACCAGCAACAGCCAGGCAAGCACGAACAGCGTAAGCAACAAAATCCAGAGCATGGGCATATTCGGCAGTGACGGAGGTGGTGATGGACGTCGTACCGACGCGTGTCCATCTCGACCGGACTGCCAACCACAACAACATGACAGACCGATGACCCGATCATGCCTGCACGAACCTGACTGAAATGTTCGTCGAAAGCGACAAAACTGGATAAATCGTCAGCTTTGTGGCGTTGGTGTGAATCGCGCGATGGCGCGCGGGGTGATACGCATGGGTAGAGCCGACTTCAGTCGGCTGGCTTCAACCGTAATGCGCCAGCAGCCGACTGAAGTCGGCTCTACCTTTTTGGCTCTACCGGTGGCCGCGTTCTTCGCGGGCGCGGGCGCGGCGGTCGAACAGTAGTGCGCTGGTGATGATGCCCAGGCCGAGGAATACGCCGATCAACATCAGTATCATCGCGATCGCGGGGTAGCCGAACAGATGCACGCCGTTGTCCACTTTCATCATCAGCGCCGACGCCAGGATCAGCGCGGCGGTGACGATGCCGGCCGACACGCGGTTGGCGATCTTCTGCAGGTTTTCCATCAGGCGCGATTCTTCCAGCCCCGTCACCTTCATCTGCAGCCGGTTTTCAGCCAGTAATGCGAGGATGTCGGTCATCTTGCGGGGGCCGACGCGCAGCAGTTCCTGCACTTCCATCGCTTCGCTGGCCAGGTTGGCCGCCGACAATGATTTCTTCAGCCGCGCGCGCATCACGTGCTGCAGCTGCTTCTCGACGATGCGTCGCGTATCCAGTGTCGGTGACAGCAGGCGGCACACCGATTCCAGGTTCAACAGGGCCTTGCCGATCAGGCTCAGTTCCGGCGGCGTGCGCAGGCCGCTGGCGGTGGCGATACGCACCATGTCCAGCACCACGCGGCCTTCGGAGTAGTGATTGCTGGCGGCGTACCGTGCAATCATCTGGCCGGTCTCGCGCAGGTAGCGTTCTTCTTCGAACGACTCCAGCCGTGTGCTGATCGCGATGATCTCATCGGCCACTTCCTCGCCACGGCCATCCACCGCAGCGAACAATACCTTCAACAGACGCTCGCGCAGGCGCGGCGGCATATGCGCGACCATGCCCAGGTCGAAGATGGCCAAGCGGCCGTCGTGGGTCACGCGCAGGTTGCCGGGATGCGGGTCGGCGTGGATTTCGCCGTGCACGAAAATCTGGTCCAGGTAGCCGCGGATCAGCGCAGCCGCCAGCGGGTCCATGGAGTGTTCGGTGCGCCGGATATCCGGAATCATGTCCACGCGCACGCCGTCGGCGAGCTGCATCGTCAGCACGCGGTTGCTGCAGTAGTCCCAGATGGGCTGCGGGACCCACAGCGGCTTGAACGGTCGCAGGTGTTGGCCGAAGCGCTGCAGGTTTTCTGCTTCTGCCTGGTAATCCAGCTCCTGCATCAGGGTCTTGGCGAACTCGTTCAACCAGTCGCGCAGGCGCACACGGCGCCCCACCTGGGTCAGGTGGTCGGCGGCCAGCACAAAACTGCGCAGCGCTTCCAGATCTGATCGCAGCTGCGCGGCGACCTCGGGCTTCTGCACTTTGACAGCGACTTCGCGGCCATCGCGCAGCGTGGCACGGTGCACCTGGGCAATGGAGGCGCAGCCCAGCGGAACTGGATCGAAACTGGCGAACAACGTGGAGACGGTGGCGCCCAGTTCCTTCTCGATGATGGCGTGAATCCGCTCCACCGGGATCGGCGCAACGCTTTCCTGCATCCGCTCCAGCGCCGTGGCGAACTCCACCGGCACCATGTCCGGCCGGGTGGACAGCATCTGCCCCAGCTTGACGAAGGTCGGGCCGAGGGATTCCAGGTCGGTGACGAACTGCTCCGGATTGCCGTCCGGCGGCACGTCGGGTGCGCCTGCAGCGTCCAGGTTCATGCCGGAGAACACGCCGGAATTGCGGTAGCGCATCAACAGCCGCAGGATCTGGCTGCGGCGGTTCATGCCGGTGATCAGCGGCGGGTTGGCAGACGCGGCAGGCGGGTTGTTCAAGCAGGACTCCGCGATGGTGCAGGAGGCCCAGTGTGGCGGGGGGAAGGTGGTGGAGTGGTGAATCCCGGATGTAGTTTGGGATTCACGCCTTTTAGGTCAGAATCCGCCTTCTTCCTCCCCCTTTGATGATGGACCCTCCATGGCCGGTGCCAGCCTGTTCACCCTGCTCGATGACATCGCCACGCTGCTGGACGATGTGGCGGTCCTGACCAAAGTCGCCGCGAAGAAGACCGCCGGTGTGCTGGGAGACGATCTGGCGCTCAATGCACAGCAGGTCACGGGCATGAGCGCGAACCGCGAACTGCCGGTGATCTGGGCGGTGGCCAAGGGCTCGTTCGTCAACAAGCTGATCCTGGTGCCGGCCGCCTTGGCGATCAGCGCCTTGGAGGCGTGGTTGAAATCCCGCGGGTACAACGTGCCCCTGATCGTGCCGTTGATGATGCTGGGCGGTGCCTTCCTCTGCTACGAGGGCGTGGAGAAGCTGGCACACCGCTTCCTGCACCCGGCCGAGGAAGACGAAGCGAAGCAGGCAGAGCGTCGGCAGGCGCTGGCCGACGACACGGTGGACATGGTGGCCTTCGAGAAGGACAAGGTGAAGGGCGCCATCCGCACCGATTTCATCCTGTCGGCCGAGGTGATCGTGCTGACCCTGGGCGTGGTGGTGTCTTCCGGCGCGGCGTTCATGCAGCAGGTGCTGACCTTGAGCGTGGTGGCCGTGGCGATGACGGTGTTCGTCTACGGACTGGTCGGCGGCATCGTCAAGATCGACGACGCGGGTCTCTACCTGGCGAAGAAGGGCGGTGCGGTGGCCGCGTTCGGACGCGGCATGGTGGCCGGTGCCCCCTGGCTGATGAAGTTCCTGTCCATCGCCGGTACGGCCGCGATGTTCCTGGTCGGCGGAGGCATCCTGGTGCACAACGTGCCGCCGCTGCACCACTGGGTGCTGGAGCATGGCGGCGAAGGCCAGTGGGCCTGGCTGATCAATGCACTGGTGAACGTGGGCGTGGGCCTGGTGGTCGGTGCGCTGGTGCTGGGAGCGGTGATGCTGGTGCAGAAGCTGCGCGGCAAGCCCGCACACTGAAAGCCGGACGGCCCGACGTCCGTTGGCCGTCACTACCGGGTCAACCGGCCTGTACGCGGTTGCGGCCCTCGCGCTTGGCCGCGTACAGGGCCTCGTCGGCGCGTCGCAGCAGGGTTTCGGCGCTGTCGGTCGGCTGCCACTGCGTCAGGCCGGCGCTGAAGTGCACCGGCACGCGGTGGTCCTGCACGTGCAGCACGCGCTGCGCCAGCGAACGCTGCAGGCGCTGCAGGGTGGACATGCTGTCGGCCCCGGGGGTATCGGGCATCACCAACACGAACTCGTCGCCGCCCAGCCGCGCCACGCTGTCACTGGCCCGCAGCAGCAACTGGCAGACACTGACGAAATGGCGAAGCACCGCGTCACCGCCTGCGTGACCGTACTGGGAATTGGTCTGGCCGAACTCGTCCAGGTCGATCACCGCCACCGACAGCGCGCTGCCGCCCCGCGATGAGCGGGCGAGTTCGGATTGCAGCAGGTCGTCCAGGCCGCGCCGGTTGAGTGCGCCGGTCAGGGGATCGGTGCGGACCAGGTCGGTCACTTCCCGCAGGTCATTCTCCAGCTGGGCGATGCGCTGTTCGGCCACTTCCACTTCCAGCCGCGCATTGGCCAGATGATCACGGGCCTGCGCGGCCTGCTGCTGCACGCGGCCGGTGTCGTGCAGCACGCCCTGCAGCAGTTGGTTGAGATCGGCGATGCTGCGTGCCTCGCGCAGGGCCAACGCGTAGCTGCTGATGCGATCGTGATATTCGCCGGTGCTGTTGGCCATGCCATCAAGCTGCTGCACGAAATCGCCCATCAGCCCGCGCATGGCCGCCTTGGAATCGGTGATGCCCTGCTTGAGCAGGCCCTGTTTGTAGATCACCTGGCGCAGCTCGGCGCGGGTGCGTTCGACGGCCGACGTATCCAAGGGCCCGGCCAGCAGCTGGCGCACCGCATCGATCTGTCCGTGCAGCCACGCGCCGTCGTCCAGCAGCTCGCTGATGTTTTCCAGCAGCAGGTCGAACAGGCCCAACAGCAGTTCGTCGCGTTCGTGCCACGCCTCGCTGCGTACGCCGATCTGGTGGCCCAGCTCGCGCAGGTTGTTTTCCAGTCCATCCAGCGGTTGCCCAGGCTGCCACTGCTTCCATGCGGCGGCCTGGGTGATGGCCTGCTCGCGCAATTGCGGGTCGTGCTGCAGCAGGCTGGCCACGGTGATGCCCAGCACGTGGCGCAGCTGCTCGCGCAGGCGCTCGCTGTCGGGCTGGCCGGCCGGGGAATGCTGTTCGATGGTGCGGATGTATTTGTCGATCAGCTGCCGCATCGCCCGGCCATAGCGGGGCCAGTCCGCGCCGGCCTGCGCCGATTGCAGGCGGTCGCCCATGTCGCCCAGCTCGCCGGGAAGGGTCGCCATGCCGTCGGCGAACGCCGCCAGCAGCGTCTCTGGCTGCTCTGCGCCGATGAAGATCTGCTGCAGCGTCCGCCCATCAACGCGGCGCGGGCCCGCATCGGACGTTGCCGGTGCGGCACGCACATGCGCCAGCGGCCCGAGCTGGGTGCCGGCGGCAGGGCGTGGTACAGGGCGGTCCGTCATGCGGTGATCCGTAGGGAGGTGGGGGCTGGTGACAGCATATCGGCGCGGTCGACGTTGGCTTTATACCTGTCCAGCCCTCACGATGGCAGCAACGCGCCATGGGAGAGGACGATGCGGGTGATGCTGCTGGGAGCAACGGGTCTGGTGGGTGGCCAGGCGCTGCAGATTCTGCTGGAGGATACGCGCTGCACGGCGCTGATCGCGCCCACGCGACGCCCGCTGCCAATGAGCGCGGCAAAGCTGGACAACCCGGTGCTGGATTTCGAGCAACTGCCCGGTACCGCGCCGTGGTGGGCGGTGGATGCGGTGGTCTGCGCGCTGGGCAGCACGCTGGCCCAGGCCGGCAGCCGCGAGGCCTTCCGGCGCATCGACCATGACTACCCGCTCACCTTTGCCGGCCAGGCGCATGCGCATGGCGCTGCCACGTTCGTGCTCAATTCGGCGGCGGGCGCGGATGCGGGCTCGCGGTTCTTCTACAACCGGGTCAAGGGCGATCTGGAGCAGGATCTGCGTGAGCTGGGCTTTGATTCGCTGACCCTGGTGCGGCCGGGGCTGATCGGCGGCGAGCGCGCGCAGAAGCGCACAGGGGAACATCTGGCATCGAAGGTGCTGGGCCTGCTGGGTCCGGTGCTGCCGCGCGGTTGGCGGATCAATCCGGCGGAGAAGATCGCAGCGACGCTGGTGGAAGCGGCGTTGGTGCCGCGGCCGGGCGAACAGGTGGTGGCTGCGCGGGACCTCGCGGGCTGAGCCCACGAGTGTTTCGCTGACGGCCAGCGGCCGTCACTACCGGACAAGCGGGGGGCTTGGTTGGGGCAGGTTCCCTTGCCCTGCAAAGGAACCTGCCCGCTACGCCTTCCGGGTTTCGCTGACGGCCCTCGGCCGTCCCTACCGGATCAGTTGGCCAGTGCCAGATCGTCCATCATGGTGCGCAGGAAGCGTGCCGCCTCACCGCCGGTGGCGGCGCGGTGGTCGAAGGTCACCGACAGCGGGATCACCTTGTGCGCTTCCACGCCGCCCATCACCGGGGTCATCTGGTGGCGGGCGCGACCGGCGGCCACGATCGCCACGCACGGCGGCACGACCACAGGGGTGGCGTAGCGACCGGCGAACATGCCGAAGTTGGACAGCGAGATCGTGTAGCCGCTCAGTTCGGAGGCGGCGATCAAGCGCCCTTCCACCTGCTCGCGCAGGCGGTTGACGCCCTCGCGGATGCCACGTGCGTCCAGCATGTCCGCGTTGCGCAGGGCCGGCACGAACAGGCCGTCATCGGTGTCCACCGCGATGCCCACGTCCACGTGCGCATGCAGGGTGCGGGTCAGCGCCTCGCCATCGAACCAGGCGTTGAGCGCCGGCACCTTCTGGCAGGCCACCACGATCGCCCGCACCAGGCGGCCGGTCATGTCGGTGCCCGGCTGCCAGGCATGGATGTCGGCGTCGTCGTTCAGCGTGGTCGGCACGACCTTGCTGTGCGCGTCGGCCATGACACGGGCCATGTTCCGACGCACGCCCTTCAGCTGCTCCGGCTGGCCCTTGGCGACCACGCCCGGCGGCTGGGTGCGCATCGGCTTGCCGGCGGCGGACATCGGCGCGCGCTGGCTTTCCACGCGGGCCGGGGCCGGTGCGGCCATCGCCTGCATGGCAGCCGGCGCAGGTGCCGATCCGACTTTGGCACTGCCATCGGCGGCCGCCTGCTTCACGTCCGCCATCGTCACTGCGTTGTCGGTGCCACTGGCACGCACGCGCGACAGGTCGACACCCAGCTTGCGCGCCATGGCCCGCACCGCGGGTACGGCCTTGACCCCGCCTACGGCCACCGCCTGTTCGGCGTGCACGGTGTTGGAGCTCTGCATCGCGCCCACCACGGTGCCGGCGTCATCGCGCTCGCCACCTTCCTTGATCTCACCCCCCTCGTCAGAGGCCACCACCTTGTCCGGCTGTGCCGGTGCGGGCTGGCCGGTGCTCGGCGTGGGCGACGGTGCTGCGGGTGCGGCATGGCCATGGCTGTGGCCGGTGTCCTGGCCATCGGCACGCTGCGGCATGTTCGGGTCGATCTCGAAACTGGCCAGCACGGCACCGGTCGGGATGATGTCGCCCGCCGCACCGGACAGCTTCAGGATCTTGCCGGAGACGGGCGAGGGCACCTCGACCACGGCCTTGGCGGTTTCCATCGATACCAGCGGCTCGTCCAGCTTGATCGTGTCGCCTTCCTTGACGAACCATTCCACGATGGTCGCGTCCGGCAGGCCTTCGCCCAGGTCGGGCAGGTTGAAATTCTTGGTCTGGCTCATGTGCAGTTCTCTTCCAGCAGTTCCAGTTCGCGGGCCGGCAGCCAGCCCGTCGCGCCGTTTGCGCGCTCGGACCACCACCAGCCCCCATGTTCGTGATGTAGCCGTACCATCTCGCCGTTTTCCACATCCAGCTCGCGCGCATCGTAGTCGCGCAGGGCTTCCGCGCGACCCTCATCAAGCCGCTGCAACCACGCGACCGGTGCCCAGCCGGCGCGCCCATCCGTGGTGCGCACCCAGGCAAAGGCCGGCCATTCTTCGTCACGTACACCGACTTCGACGATCTGGCCGGTGTGGAACCGGAGCGGGTTGGGGTACTGGCTGCGATACGGGCCAAGCAGGCGGGCCCACATATCAGCCTGCCGCAATGGCGCGCTTGGCGGCCGTGACGATCCGCTCCACGCTGGGCAGGTACTTCATTTCCAGGCGGAACAACGGAATGTGCGTGTCATAGCCGGTCACGCGCTCCACCGGGGCCAGCAGGTCGTACAGCGATTCCTCGGCCAGGCGCGCGGCGATCTCCGCACCGAAGCCCGCCGTCTTCGGCGCCTCCTGCACGATCACGCAGCGACCGGTCTTGGCGACCGATTCGGCGATGGTGGCGAAGTCCAGCGGACGCAGCGTGGCGACGTCGATGACTTCGGCACTGATGCCCTCACCGGCCAGCTTGTCAGCCGCTTCCAGGGCTTCCTTCACCTGCGCGCCCCAGGTCACCAGGGTCACGTCGGTACCGTCGCGCAGCACAAAGCACACATCCAGCGGTAGCGCCTCGCCATCGTTGACCACCACTTCCTTGTACTGGCGGTAGATGCGCTTGGGCTCCATGTAGATCACCGGATCCGGCTCGCGGATCGCGGCCAGCAGCAGGCCATAGGCACGCTGCGGCGAGGACGGCAGCACCACGCGCAGCCCCGGCACGTTGGTGAAGATGGATTCGTTGGCTTCGCTGTGGTGTTCCGGTGCACGGATGCCACCGCCCCACGGCACGCGCAGCACCATCGGGCAGTGCAGGCGGCCACGCGTACGAGTACGCAGGCGCGCGGCATGGCAGATGATGTGGTCGACCATCGGGTACATGAAGCCGTCGAACTGCGCTTCGGCCACCGGCTTCATGCCTTGTGCGGCCAGGCCGATGGTCAGGCCGGCGATGGTGGTTTCATCCAGCGGGGTATCAAGGATGCGGTTGGCGCCGAAGCGCTGCTGCAGGCCGGCGGTGGCGCGGAACACGCCGCCGTTGACGCCGACGTCCTCACCCAGCACCAGCACCGATTTGTCGTGCTCCAGCTCCCAGGCCAATGCCTGGGTGATGGCTTCGATCAGGGTGATGGGCGTAGTGGTCATGACCGTGTCTCCACCGGCGACAGCAGCGCTGTCGGCGGCATTGGTGCGGGACGCAGGAGCGCCGTGCTTGATCTCATCCATGACGCTGCTCCAGGGCGATGGCAGCAGCGCGCTGGGCCAGCAGGTCCGGCGGCGGATCGGCGTACAGGAAGTCGAACATCGCCTCGACCGGCTGCACCGGCGTGTTGAGGTACTGGTTCACGTCCTCGTCCACGCGCGTCCCGCACTCCTCGATCCACGCCTTTTCTTCGGCTTCGCTCCAGACGCCCTGCGCGGTCAGGTACTTGCGCAGGCGCAGCATCGGCTCCAGCAACCAGGCATCCTTCACTTCGGCATCGTCGCGGTAGCGGCGTGCGTCGTCGGCGGTGGTGTGGTCGGACAGGCGATAGGTCATCAATTCCAGCACGGTGCCGCCATTGCCGGACAGGCCGCGTTCGCGCGCCTGCTCCATGGCGGCCAGCACGGCGATCAGGTCGTTGCCGTCCACCTGCAGGCAGTGCAGGCCACCGGCCAGGCCCTTCTGCGCCAGCGTTTCGGCACCGGTCTGCGCCGAGCGCGGAACGGAGATGGCCCAGCCGTTGTTGACGATGCACAGGATCAGCGGGAGCTTGTAGGCACCGGCGGAATTCAGTGCGGCATAGAAGTCGGTCTTGGAGCTGCCACCGTCGCCACAGACGGCCACGGCGACCTGCTTTTCGTCGTTGAGCTTGAACTTCAACGCAGCACCAGCCGCATGCAGGCACTGGGTGGAGATCGGCACGCAGAACGGGAAGTCCTTGGCCGCGTTGCCACCGTAGTCGTTGCCACGCTCGTCGCCGCCCCAGTACATCAGCACGTCATACGGGCGCACGCCGCGCATGAACATCGCGCCGTATTCGCGGTAACTGGGCGCGAACACATCGCCCACCGCCATGGCCGCGCCGATACCCACATGCGCCGCTTCGTGGCCCAGGCAGGCAGCGTAGGTGCCCAGCTTGCCGGTGCGCTGCAGGGCGATGGACTTGCTGTCGAAGACGCGTACATAGAGCATCTGCTTGAACAGCGGGACCAGCACCTTGGGATCCCGCAGGGAGGCGGGCAGGTCATCACGGACGAGCTTCCCGTCCGCGTCCAGGTATTGGAGATATTCGATCTTGAACTCAGCAGCAACTGTCATTGCGGACGACACCTTCGACAGGAAGTTACAAATGATATGAATTGCCATGTTAAGGACGGCATAGGAAAAAGCTGTCCTGCGGCGCAGCAAGAGTTTGCCCGTTCAGTGCGCGTGTCCGTGCGCAGAACGCCAGCAACAGCAACGTATTCAGCCGATGCTGCACAGCACCACAATACCCCTCCGGCGCGGTCAGTGGCACAGGTAGGAATCGGTTCCACGCGCCAGTGCGCTGTATTTCACGTTCCACGCAACGGGGGCGATCACCTGGGAATGGATCGGGTGCGCTGGTGTTGCTCGTCCCTTGCCCGCGCCCTGCTACGCTTTGCGGCCTTTGACCGGTCCTGCCCCCATGTCCGTCGATAACAACCAACGCGATCTCGAAGCCGGTATCCATACGGATCTGCAGGATCGGCTGACCTACGGCGGCTACCTTCGGCTGGACCAGCTGCTGGCGGCGCAGCAGCCGCTGTCCAGCCCGCCGCATCACGACGAGATGCTGTTCATCATCCAGCACCAGACCTCGGAGCTGTGGCTGAAGCTGCTGGCGCACGAATTGCGTGCGGCGATCAGCTTCCTGCAGCGCGACCAGGTCTGGCAGTGCCAGAAGGTGCTCGCGCGCAGCAAGCTGGTGCTGCGCCAGCTGACCGAGCAGTGGTCGGTGCTGGAAACGCTGACACCCTCCGAGTACATGGGGTTCCGCGACGTGCTGGGGCCGTCTTCGGGCTTCCAGTCATTGCAGTACCGCTACATCGAGTTCCTGCTGGGCAACAAGAACGCGCAGATGCTGAAGGTGTTCGAGCATGACGTGGCCGGCCAGCAGCGCCTGCGCGAGACGCTGGAGGCCCCCAGCCTGTATGAGGAATTCCTGCAGTATCTGTCCCGCTTCGGTCATGACATCCCGGCGCAGTACCTGCAGCGTGACTGGAGCCAACCGCACGTGGCCGACGATGCACTGCACCCGGTATTCGAGCGCATCTACCAGAACACCGATCGGTACTGGCGCGAGTACGCGCTGTGCGAGGACCTGGTGGATCTGGAGACCGCCTTCCAGCTGTGGCGCTTCCGCCATATGCGCACGGTGATGCGGGTGATCGGGTTCAAGCGCGGCACCGGGGGGTCGTCCGGCGTCGGGTTCCTGGCCAAGGCGCTGGAGCTCACGTTCTTCCCGGAGCTGTTCCAGGTGCGGACCACGCTGGAGGGGTGAGCTCCAGCGCGGTGTCTGGATGCGGTGTCAGCTGTCCGCAGGCATGCGCCGTTCCCCCCGCACTTGATGCGCGCGGGCTTCGATCTGGCGCAGTTTGTCCGTGGTCGACTGCACGGCCGCGGGCGCATGCTCGCAGACGTGCAGGCGTCCGGGTCGGATGCCGTCGGCCATGAACGCGGAGGTCACCCGATCAACGCACGATGAAACGCCGTTGTAGATCATGCCGTGGCCTTTCAGTCCAGCGGCGTAGACGATGGATGCGGAGGGAATGGACGTGAACGCATTGAATGCGGTTGCGCGCGGGGTGAATGCATCGAACTCCATCTGCAGCACCATCAGGTTCCGTACTGCATCCAAAGCTGCCATGTCGGGTCTTGCGGGTACTGAAACCGGCCAGTACGCACAGGTTTGATGGCTTTCCGTGCTGCCGCCGACCGGGTTTTCGCGCGCTTGACGATCCCCCATATCGTCCCAGAACGATGGTGGCTGAATGCCTTCCGCGCTGTTGCACAGAACGGTGTATTGGACGGAATAGGTGGGATCCAGGTTGAGTGGGCCCGGCGATTCCGGAGCACTGAACCAGTCGACCGCCGCATACTGCGCGGAACGTCGAGCAGCTGCGTCGACATCGGGATCATCGCTGAAGTGATGGCCCGCGATGCGTTCATCCAGCGCCTTTGCGTCCATGTCTGGCGATTCGCGCAGCCAGGATTGAAGCATGCGCGCGGCCATCAATGACTCGACGCTGCCAAGGCTGTACCTGACGGTGTCGCGGAAAACCGGCTCCAGATCGGCAAACAGGTCATCGATTGCCTGCGCATCCGTGCCCAGTCCATACACCGCGGGCTGGGCAATAGCGCGCTCGACCAGAAAACGCTGGTAGATCACCTGGCGGCTGTCTGATTTGGGAATGGCGGTGTACTGGATGCCCTTGGTCCAGTCGACGTTGGAATCCAGAATCATCCGATCAACGTGGTCGGCGAACAGGAGGCCATACCATGCACCCAGCTCGGTGCCGTAGGACACGCCCCAGTAGTTGATTTTTTCCTCACCCAGCTGAGTCCGCACCAGATCCATGTCACGTGCGGTCTGCTCGGTGGTAATGAATCGCGACCAAGGGTGAGCGCTGCATCCAGCGGCGATGACGGCGGCATTCTCATTGATGGCGATCAGATTTTCGCTTGAACGGTCATCCGTAATCCGGCCGTAGGGCTTCAGCACGGCCGAGGATCTACAGCGCAGTTCGCTCCCTGAGCCCAGCCCGCGGGGCTGTACCGCGATAAGGTCGTGGCGCTCGGAGATCCGGTGTTTGTCGCTCGCCCAAGCTGCCTCAGCCTCCCAGTTGGCGGGCAAGCTGGCGGTGAAGAACATGGCGCCCAGTCCTGGCCCTCCGGGGTTCACCATCAGCACGCCGCGTCGCTCGGCCGGATGGGCTGCGCGCACGCGGAGCAGATCGATCATCAGCGTGCCGGGAACCGATCCCGCATGATCCAGTGGGACCTGGGTTTGTGAACACTGCAGTCGATCGCCAAGAAGGGGGAAGCTGCTTGAAATATCGTCCGGGCAGGAAGTCCACTCCAAGGCAGCGGCGGACGCGGAGGCTCCCATCAGAAGGGGCGCCATGACCAGTAACGGGGTCAATCGCTTCATGGAAAGTCCAGAAAGTAGGATGAGGTGACCCTGAGCCGCACGCAGCAATCAGCGTCGTTCCTGACCCTACGTGGACCCTGCCGGGGTGTCTTTGAGCCAATGTGCGGAAGTCAGTGGGTAAGAACGCGTGGTGATCGATGAGCGATAACCGACATAGACGTGTCGTGTGTAGTGGCCAGCAATCAGGACGAATCCGTCTGCTGCCGGTTCAGCTTCCTTGCCAGGAAGCTGAACTCGTTGCATTTGCAAGTTCAGCGAGCACGCGGCCTGTTGTTGCGATAAGCGTGTATTTGACGTGAACGCCAGAAGTCGGTGATGCTCGCGCGTTACGCCGGCACAGGGACGTGTCTGTCATCCACCGAACCAGGAATCCCGCATGAGCCTGAACGCCACTGCGAATACCCCCGAACCGGCTGTGCCGGAGTTCAAGACACTGCTAGGCCACCCGCGTCCGTTGTGGATGCTGTTCATGGCCGAGTTCTGGGAGCGCTTTGCGTTCTACGGCATCCGTTGGGCGATGGTGTTGTACATCGTGGCCCAGTTCCACGGCGGCGATGCCACCGGTGAACGGCCCGCCAGCGAGCTCTACGGTGCCTACCTGGCCCTGGTCTACGCCGGCGCGATCTTCGGTGGCTATGTCGCCGACAAGTTGATCGGGTTCCAGCGCTCCATCCTGTTGGGCGCTTTGTTCATGGCCGTCGGCCTGTTCATGCTGGCCTCGCCGACCGAGCTGCTGTTCAAGCTGGGCCTGGCCACCATCATCGTCGGCAATGGTCTGTTCAAGCCGATCATCTCCACGCTGGTCGGCAAGCTCTACCTGCAGGGCGATGCCCGCCGTGACTCCGGTTTCACCATCTTCTACATGGGCATCAACCTGGGCGCGATGATCGCCCCGGTGATCACCGGCTGGCTGGCGCGTGAGATCTTCGGCACCGACGCGATGCCGCATTACCAGATCGTCTTCATCTGCGCAGGCGTGGGCATGCTGGTGAGCCTGGTGTGGTTCTGGCTGGGCCGCAGCCAGCTGAAGGGCATCGGCGCGCCGGCACCGGGCCAGGAAAGCAATGGCCGCGTCGGCCTGGTCGCCATCGTCGGCGCCATCATCGGCGTGCCGCTGTTCTACTTCCTGCTGACCATCGACGCGCAGGCGCTGCAGATGCTGCTGATGGCGCTGTTCGTCGTGCCGGCCGTGATGCTGCTGGTGGAAGGCGTGCGCACAGGCACCGTGGCGCGCGACAAGGTCATCGCGATGCTGGTGATCTTCATGTTCAACGTCCTGTTCTGGATGTTCTTCGAACAGGCCGGCAGCTCGTTCACCTTCCTGGCTGATCGCATCGTCGACCGTCAGTTTGGTGACTGGACCTTCCCGTTGGAGTGGTTCCAGTCGGTCAACTCCATCGCCATCATCACCCTGGCCCCGCTGCTGGCGTGGATGTGGGTGAAGATGGGCCGCGCCAATCCGTCCATCCCGCGCAAGTTCGGCCTGGGCCTGGTGTTCAACGGCCTGGCCTTCCTGCTGCTGATGGTGGCCCTGTCGAGCATGGTCGACGGCGCGGGCAAGATCCCGTTCTGGACGCTGTTCATGGTGTATGTCATCCAGTCCGTGGGTGAGCTGTGCCTGTCGCCGATCGGCCTGTCGATGACCACCAAGCTTGCCCCGGCACGCCTGGGCGGCATGGCGATGGGTTGCTGGTTCCTGTCCATCGCCATCGGCAACAACCTGGCGGGCATCTTCGCCGGGCGGGTCAGCGGCGAAGGTGGCATGACCGTGCAATCCGCGCATGCCGGGTATACCTTTGGTTTCTACGCGTTGGTGGGCTCGGGCGTGCTGCTGTTCCTGGTGGCACCGCTGATCCAGAAGCTGATGCACGGCGTCAAGTAAGAGGAAAGCGCATGCGCAGGACAACAGGTTGGATATCCATGGGGCTGCTGGCCGCTGCATTGGCCGCGTGCTCGCAGCCCACTCCGGAGGCCAGCCAGGCGCCCGCGCAACCGCTTGATACGCGCCCCACCGGGACACCGGCCGCTGATCCCAGCGTGCCGGTGTCCTCGGGCAACAGCCCGGCGGCGGCGGATATCGCCGCCATCGCGGCGCTGAATGCCGCATTCGATCCGGCCCGTGACCCGGCCACCGACCTGGAAATGGCCAAGGTCGAAGCACAGCGCGGCAACAAGCGCATCATCCTGGACGTGGGCGGTGAATGGTGCCCGTGGTGCCACATCCTCGACAGGTTCGTCGAAGGCGATGCGGAAGTGCGCCGCCTGCGCGATGCGAACTACATCTGGATGAAGGTCAATTACAGCGAAGACAACGAGAACAAGGTCTTCCTGTCGCAGTACCCGGAAGTGAAGGGTTACCCGCATCTGTTCGTGCTGGATGCCGAAGGCGGCCTGCTGCATTCGCAGTTCACCGGCGAGCTGGAGCAGGGCAAGAGCTACGACCGGGCGAAGTTCCTCGCCTTCATGAAGGAATGGGCGCCGCGCTGATCGCGCGGGTGCCGGACTCAACTTCACCTCGCGGCCGCCGCTAACGGCAAGGTACCGACGCCACGCTGATCGTGGCGCGCGACCGGAGCGGCCGATGCACAGCGACCTTCTTGACCATCCCCCCGCCGACACCGTGGGCTTGCCGCCGGTGGCGGTGCTGATGGATGACAGCGTGGGCGACGCGGCGGTGTCTGCCGCCGCGACGGCCGTGCACACGCTGCCGATCATCGGGCTGCCGGACAACACCGTGCTGGCTGCGGCGGTGCAGAGGCTGGTGGAACAGAAAGCACAGCTGGACCTGCTGGCACGCGATCCGAAGCTGGCCGGCCTGTTGCCGGCGGAGTGGATGGGTCCGGGTGCGCGTGCGCTGGATATCGGCAGCTTCGTGCAGAGCGTATTGCCGTTCCTGCGCACGGCCGAGCGCGGCCAGACCGCGCCCGTCCGCCTGCCGCTGCGCCACGTGCTGGGTGACAGTGGGCGCTGGAGCAAAGCGGACGTGGCCGAGCCACAGTCGCTGGCGTGGTTCCTGGCCAGCGACGAACGCGCGATGGCCGGTAGCAAGGATCACGCCGAGGCCTATCTGGTTGGCGCACTGGGGCTGGGCTGGATGCAGGAAGGACGCAGCCGCCCGGGCTTCCTGCGTGCGATGGGCGTGGAGACGCTGGCCGCGCGCACGAGCATGTTGGATTACCCTCCGGCCGAGGAGCTGTCGCTGTATTCCGCCACCGCCCATGGCCAGCCGCAGCTGTGGTGCGTGCACGGCCGTCGTCGCCTGCGCGCGCTGCCGGCGCCGTGGCTCAGCGTGCCGCTGCTGACCGCCTATGGCGTGTCGGCGCCGGTGCCGTGGCCGGCCAGCTACCCGGCGGCGGACGAAGTGGCCGGTGCGTTGGCGTTGGCCGGGCAGGGCCGCATCGCGCCGGAAGTGGACCTGCCCAAACTGGCACGCAGGATGGCGGAAGACGCGAGCGGCGAAGCATGGCAGCCGGTCAGCCTGCTGCAGTTGGGTACGTGGATGCCGCGCTGGCGCTTCTTCCTGGCGGCGTTTGTCGGCCTGCCGTCGGTACTGCTGGTGACCGCCGCGCTGGCGCTGCCGGGCGCCATTGAAGCGGCCACCGTGGCGGCATCGCTCGGCTTCGCCGCCGGGGCCATCGGCGCCCTGGCCGCACCGTGGGTCTACGCCCGCCGCAAGCATCTGAGCTGAGAGCCGAGGGGTAGAGTCGAGGGGTAGAGCCGACTTCAGTCGGCTGCCTTGGCTCACCGCAGCCGGCTGAAGCCGGCTCTACCGAAGCGCGTGGGCCCACCGGTAGCGCCGAGCCGTGCTCGGCGGCGGGGTGCGTCAGCTGCGGCAGGATCGGGGTGCGCGCGTTTTCCTGCTATTCGCCCATGCGCTGCAGGCCTTCGCCGGCCAGGCGCAGGATCAGCGTTTCCAACAGCTGCTCTTCGTCTTCGCTGAGCACGGACATCAGCTTGCGGGTGGTTTCAATCACCAGCGGCGCGATGGTTTCGTACACCTCGAAGCCGGCCGCCGACAGCGCCAACACGGAGCGGCGGCGGTCGTCGCCGTGGGTTTCGCGCTTGATGAAGCCGCGCTCCAACAGACGTGCCACGGCGCGGCTCACCGCGACCTTGTCCATCGCCGTGCGCTCGGACACTTCGCTCGCCGATGAGCCCGGGTACAGGGCCAGGATGGTGATCACCCGCCATTCCGGGATCGCCAGGCCGTAACGGTCGCCGTAGAGCTTGGCGATGTTGCCGCTGACCCGGTTGGAGAGCACGCTCAGCCGGTACGGCAGGAACTGCTCCAGATCGAGCAGGACGTGCGAGGCGCGCACGCTGGTAGAGGCGGTATCGACTGGACTCATGTTGCGGTGCACCTTGCTGGTGGTTTCAGGTGTAACTATAAAGGGAATGCTGACCCCGCATTGTCGCGGGTCCCTCTGTCGACCGCACCTGGTTTGTTGCGGAAAAGTTTCGGAGCTTATGCCATGAATACCACCGTCCAGACCGCCTCGCACCCCAATCTCGGCATGCAGGTGACCACGTTCGAAAATCCGATGGGCATCGATGGCTTCGAGTTCGTCGAATTCGCCGCCCCTGCTGGCCGTGGCGAGGAGCTGCACGCCTACTTCCGCAGCATGGGCTTCACCGCCGTGCTGAAGCACAAGGCGCGTCCGATCACGGTCTATCGCCAGGGCGGGGTGAACTTCCTGGTCAACGAAGACCCGGATTCGTTCGCCGCCGATTTCGCCGACAAGCACGGCCCGTGCGCCTGCGGTTTCGCCATCCGCTTCCAGAAGCCGGGTGACGAAGTCTTCCAGACCGCATTGGGCAACGGTGCCGAAGCGATCGCGTTCAAGCCGGAGTCCAAGGCGGTGGACGCGCCGGTGATCAAGGGCATCGGCGATTGCATGCTGTATCTGGTGGACCGCTATGGCACGTCCGGCAGTATTTACGGTGACGATTACGCGCCGGTGGAAGGCGCCGATCCGGCGCCCGTTGGCTTCGGCCTGACCTTCATCGACCACCTGACCCACAACCTGTATTTCGGCAACATGCAGCAGTGGTCGGACTACTACGAGCGGCTGTTCAACTTCCGCGAGATCCGCTACTTCGACATCAAGGGCCTGAAGACCGGCCTGGTGTCCAAGGCGATGACCGCGCCCGATGGCATCGTGCGTATTCCGCTGAATGAATCGTCCGATCCGAAGAGCCAGATCAACGAATACCTCGACGCCTACAAGGGCGAGGGCATCCAGCATATCGCCTGTTTCACCGACGACATCTACGCAACCGTGGAAGCGATGCGCGAACAGGGTGTGCAGTTCCTGGATACGCCGGACACCTACTTCGACGTGATCGACCAGCGTGTCCCCGGCCACGGCGAGGACGTTGCCCGGTTGGCGAAGAACAAGATCCTGATCGATGCCGACCCGGAAACCCACCAGCGCAAGCTGCTGCAGATCTTCACCTTGAACAGCATCGGGCCGATCTTCTTCGAGATCATCCAGCGCAAGGGCAATGAAGGGTTCGGCGAAGGCAACTTCACGGCACTGTTCGAAAGCATCGAGCGCGACCAGATGCGCCGCGGCGTACTGTAAGGTCGGTTCCGGCAAGGGTACGTGCCGGCCACTGGCCGGTACACAACAGGACGCTCCAGATGACCAACACGATGCAGGCACGCGGCTACCAGACGGGATTCGGCAACGAGTTCGCCAGTGAGGCCTTGGAAGGCGCGCTGCCGGTTGGACAGAATGCGCCGCAGACCGTCGCCCACGGTCTGTACGCGGAGCAGTTGTCCGGCACGGCGTTCACTGCGCCGCGTGGCGCCAATCGGCGCAGTTGGTTGTATCGGATCCGTCCTGCCGTCACCCACGGTGAGTTCACCGCGTTCGCGCAGCCGCAGGTGCAGGGCAGCTTCCACGGACTGGCCGCTGCGCCGGGCCAGCTGCGCTGGAGCCCGCTGCCGATGCCTGAAACGCCGACCGATTTCATCGAAGGGCTGTACACGATGGGCGGCAACGGCGGGCCGGACGCACACGCGGGCGTGGCGATCCACCTGTATGCCGCCAACCGCGACATGCAGGGTCGTTACTTCTACAACGCCGACGGCGAGCTGCTGATCGTGCCGCAGCTCGGTCGCCTGCGCCTGCTGACCGAGCTGGGCGTGGTGGAGGTCGAACCGCAGCAGATCGCGGTGGTTCCTCGCGGCATCCGCTTCCGCGTGGAGCTGCCCGATGGGCAGGCGCGCGGCTATGTGTGCGAGAACTTCGGTGCGCTGCTGAAGCTGCCGGACCTGGGGCCGATCGGCTCCAATGGACTGGCCAATCCGCGTGACTTCGAGACGCCGCACGCGGCGTTCGAGGACATCGACGGTGACTTCGAACTGGTGGCGAAATTCGATGGTCAGCTGTGGCGTGCGCCGATCGATCATTCACCGTTGGATGTGGTGGCCTGGCACGGCAACTACGCGCCCTACCGCTACGACCTGCGGCGTTTCAATACCATCGGTTCGATCAGCTTCGATCATCCGGATCCCTCGATCTTCCTGGTGCTGCATTCGCCCAGCGATACGCCCGGCACCAGCAACATGGATTTCGCGATCTTCCCGCCGCGTTGGCTGGTGGCGCAGCATACGTTCCGCCCGCCGTGGTTCCATCGCAACGTCGCCAGCGAGTTCATGGGGCTGGTGCACGGCGCCTACGATGCAAAGGCAGAAGGGTTCGTACCGGGCGGTGCGTCGCTGCACAACTGCATGAGCGGCCACGGACCGGATGCGCCGACCTTCGACAAGGCCTCCGTGGCGGATCTGTCCAAGCCGGACGTGATCAAGGACACGATGGCTTTCATGTTCGAGACGCGCGGCGTGATCCGGCCGACCCAGCAGGCAGTGGCTGCGGGCCACCGGCAGGGCGACTACCAGCAGTGCTGGAACGGCCTGCGGAACCACTTCCGCACCCGCTGAAGCCGTCCCCGCTAAGCGGCCACGGCACCGAACGGGTTGCCGTGCTCGGTGGGCATGACTTCCAGCAGGCGCTCGCGCACGCGTTCGGCATAACCCACTGACGTCAGCGTGGGCAGCGCGAGCAGGGCCGACTGCATGGCCAGAACCACGTCACCATCGCTGCGGGATAGCTGCAGACCGCGGAGCAGCGTGGCGGCCTGGGGATGACGCTGCATCTCCAGGATGCCCAACAGATAGATGCGCGCAGCGGCCAGTGACCGCCGTCGCTCGGGACTGGCCGGCGGGATGCTGATCGGCACGCCCGCGTCCGCGGCGGTGGCCGGCCCTGTTGCCGACGGCGTCGCCTCCGGCGTGGTGAGCAGATAGCCCGCCTGCACCAGCTGGATCACCATCGCTGGCGTCTCTGGCCCGATCAACGCGGTCAGCGCGGCCAGGTCGCGCTGGCCATCGCAGAGGATGAGCAGGCGCCTCTGGCGCATGTCCAGCGGGGCCCGATGGGCCTGTAATGCAGTGCGGGCTTGGTCTGTCTTGCGCGGGAGCATGGCGGGCGGTCAGTGCGGTGCAGGCCGAGCCTGAACCGTCGCGGTTAAGCGCTGATGACAATGCGGCGTGTGCACATCGCCCGCGTTAGCGTCTGCCCACTACCTTCCCGGAGATACCGTCATGAAGATGCTGCCCCTCGCCGGCCTGCTGGCCCTGTCACTTTCCGCCTGCAGCAAGGCCCCGGAAACCGCGCAGGCCGGTGCGCCGTCCACTGCCGGAGCCGCGGCTTCGTCCGGCACCGACGCCAACCTGGCCAGCGACGCGGACATGGCGACAAAGTCGCCGGTCGATCTGCGCAGTGACAGCCCGGCACGCCTGGATGGCTACGGCGCCATCGCCCTTGGCGCCACGGTAGACGAAGTGCGCGGCCGTTTCGGCGCGCCACTGCAGGGTGAGGTGCCCGATGACGATTGCCATTACCTGCGTCCGGAAAAGGAATCGGCGGAAGGCCCGTGGCTGATGTTCGAGAGCAAGAAGCTGGTGCGCTACGACGTGCGCGGCCCGGGCGTCGTGGCACCGGGCGGTGGCCGGGTGGGCATGACCCTGGGTGAGCTGCAGCAGCTGTACCCCGAGCGTGCCGACGTGGGCCCGGACAAGTACGACGCGCAGGCACAGCACCTGCGCGTGCGGCCCGCACAGGAAGGGCAGGCGATCATGGACTTCACGGTGGCCGCGGATGGCAAGGTGGGCGCTTGGCGCGTGGGCAAGTCGCCACAGGTCGACTATGTGGAAGGCTGCGGCTGATCTCTCTCAAGGCGCAGCCGGCGTAGCCACCACAAGGCCTGATGCCGACGTAGAATCGCGGTCATCGCCTGCCGAAGGATCGCCCCATGATTGCCGCCGCTCTTGCGTGGTTCCTGCTCGGCCTGTTGCTGCTTGCGCTGGGTGGCGATTCCGTCGTCAAGGCGGCATCCGGGCTGGCACAGCGCTTCGGCGCGTCGCCCTTCACCGCCGGCCTGGTGCTGTTGGGGCTGGCGACGTCGGTGCCGGAGCTCGCCGTCAACGCCCGTGCGCTGACGGTGGGGCAGCCTGAGCTCGCGCTGGGCAATGCGGTCGGCAGCACGCTGGCCAACCTGGGCCTGACGCTCGCGGTGGCGGCGCTGGCGATGCCGTTGCTGCTGCGGGCACGCGCGCTGCGCAGTTCGTGGACGTGCCTGCTGCTGGGTGCGGTGCTGCTGCTGGTGTTCGGCTTGGACGGCGGGCTGCAACGCTGGGAAGGCGCGATCCTGCTGGCAGCCTTCGGGCTGGCGTTCGGCTGGCTGCTGCATGCGGGGCGGCGCGAGGCGCCGGAGGTGCAGGCGTCGATCGCCGACTCCGCTGCCTCACGCACGAACCTGTTGTTGAATGTCATCCGCCTCGCGCTTGCCGCCCTGACGCTGTACTGGGGTGCCCGGCTGGTGGTCGGCGCTGCGGCGGACTTCGGCACAGCGCTGGGCTGGACGCCGCTGCTGGTCGGCCTGCTGCCGGTGGCGATCGGCACCGCGCTGCCGGAAGTGGCGGCGGCGGTGATGGCCGCGCGCCGTGGCCAGGGCGACATGGTGCTGGGCCATGTACTGGGCTCGAGCGTGGTCAACCTGTTGCTGGTGATCGGCGCGATGGCGGTGATCCAGCCGCTCGCGCTGCCCGCTTCCTTCGTGCGTCTGGAACTGCCCGCCGTGCTGGCGTTCGCTCTGGTGCTGTATCCGATGCTGCGCGGCGACCTGCGCATGAGCCGCGTTGAGGGCGGGGTACTGCTCGCTGCCTTCGTTGCCTGGGTAGGCCTGGAACTGGCGCTGCTGGCAAGCTGACCCCGCGGTCAGCCCTCGTATTCGTCGGTCTTGCTTTCATTCGACGTATAGGTGTCGTTGGTTTCTTCCACGACCTTCTCGCGCACCGGTTCCGGTGGCGGCAACTGCTCTTCTTTCGCGCGCTCGTTACCCGGCAGGGTAGGGCGGGTTTCCATCAGCAGCGACAGCGCCGCCTTGGCCATCAGATGGGCGCTGATCGGCGTGGTGATGAACAGGAAAATGGTGATCAGCAGTTCGCGCGGCTGCGGATCCTGGCCCAGGAAGATGTGGTACGCCACCGATGACACCAGCACACAGCCCACGCCCAGCGTGCTGGCCTTGGTCGGCGCATGCAGGCGCTTGAAGAAGGTGGACAGCTTCACCAGTCCCAGCGCGCCGACCAGGATGAAGAAGCAGCCGAACAGGAGCACCACCGACAGCACGATCTGGATGGCGGTGATCATTCGACGATGTCCCGGCGCAGCACGAATTTGCTCAGCACCACCGTGCTGCCGAAGCCGAGCATGGCGAGGATCAGCGCGGCCTCGAAGTAGATGGCCGAATTGAGGTACATGCCGAACAGCATCAGCTGGGCTATGGCGGTCACTGACAGGGTGTCCAGCGCGAGGATGCGGTCGGGAACGGTGGGGCCACGCAGCAGGCGCCAGGTGGCCAGCAGCATCGCCAACCCCACCACGTGCATGCATACCACCAGGGTGTTCTGGATGACATCGAATCCGGTCATGGGAAGATCTCCATCAGCGGGGCCTCGTAACGGCGTTTGATCTCGGTGATCAGGTGCTGCTCATCGTCCAGGTTCAGCACATGCACCAGCAGGTATTTGCGGTCGTCGCTCAGTGCGGCCGACACCGTACCCGGGGTCAGCGTGATCATGCTGGTCAGTGCCGCAATGCCATGGACGTTGGCGATGTCCAGCGGAATCCAGACGAAGCCCGGGTGAATCTTGCTCTCCTTCCCCAGCACCTGGCCGGCCACCTCGATATTGGACACCAGGATGTCCCACAGGGTGACCGCCAGCAGTTTGGGCACGGGCCGCAGGGTCCCGATGCGGGCGAACTCGCGGTCAAGGCGTGCGGCGAACAAGGGTACGACCAGCCCGAGCAGCAGGCCCAGCGCAAGCAGGCCCACGCTGAAGCTGTCCGACATCAGCAGCCAGAACACGATGACCATGATCGTGAGCGGCAGCGAGGGAAAGATCCGGCGCAGCAGGGGACGTTTCTGGGTCATGGATTGCGGACCTCTGGCTGGGTGGCGCGGACCTGGTCAACATAGCCCGAGGGCTGCAGCAGGTCACTGGCGATCGCATCGGCGTGTCGCATCAGCGGCGCAGCAAAGACGGTCATGCCGACGCCGTACAGCAGCAGCAGGCACGCCGCCAGGAGTTCTATCCGGCGCGTCGGTGCCTTGCGCGGCTTGGGCGCGTCAGGCTCGGCGTGGGGGACACGCCAGAACAGCCGGATGCCACCCCGGGCCAGGCCCATGATGACCAGCAGGCTGCTGCCCAGTACCGCTGCCCAGACCGGTGCGGTCAGGTAGGGCGGCATGCCCTGCAGCAGCGCGGCCTTGGCCAGGAAGCCAGACAGCGGCGGCAGGCCTGCGATGGAAATGGCCGCGATCAGGAACAGCACGGCGGGCGTTTCCTTGCCCGGCATCGGCGCGATCACTTCCTTGCGGTCGCTGGCACCGCCGCGACGGCGGCGGATGAGATCGGCGATCAGGAACAGCGCCGCCGCGACGAACGTACTGTGCGGCAGGTAATACAGGCCGGCGGCGAGCACCTGCTGGTTGCCCACCGAGAAAGCGATGAACAGCGTGGCGGCCGACACCACCACCAGATACGAGATCAGCACGCGCAGGCGCACAGCGGCCAGTACGCCCAAGCCCCCCAGCACCAGCGTCACCACGCCGGCCCATAGCAGCCAGTCGCGGCCGTACCCGGCCATCGCACCGGCTTCGTCACCGAACCACAGGCTCTGGATGCGCAGCACGGCGTACAGGCCGACCTTGGTCATGATGGCGAACAGGGCGGCAACGGCCGCCGGCGCGCGCGCATACGATTCGGGCAGCCACAGGTACAGCGGCATCAGTGCCGCCTTCGCGCAGAACACCAGCAGCAGCAAGCCCATGGTGGCCTTCAGCAGCACCAGGTGCGAGGCGGGTACCTCGGCAATGCGCTGCGCGATCTCGGCCATGTTCAGTGAACCCAGCGTGGCGTACAGCAGGCCGAGCGCGATCAGGAACAGGGTGGACGCGGTGACGTTGAACACCACGTAATGCAGGCCGATGCGCATGCGCAGGCCACGGCCACCGCTGAGCAGCAGGCCATACGAAGCAATCAGCATCACTTCGAAGAACACGAACAGGTTGAAGATGTCGCCGGTCAGGAACGCGCCGTTCAAGCCAACCAGCTGGAACTGGAACAAGGCATGGAAGTGCGGTGCGCGGCGGTCCCAGCCGGAGCAGGCATGCATCAGGCAGCCGATGGCGAGCAGGGCGGTGGTCAGCACCATCCAGGCCGACAGCCGGTCGGCCACCAGGGCGATGCCCAATCGTGCCGGCCAGTCGCCGAGCAGGTAGACCAGGGCGACACCGTCGGCCGTGCGCGCGAACAACAGCAGCACTGCGGCGAGCAATGCGGTGAGTGATGCCCATGCCACGGCACGCTGGATGCGCGGGCCGAAGCGGCGGTGTTCCACGAACAACGACAGCGATGCGCCGAGCAGTGGGATGAGGATCGGCAGGATCACCAGATGGTTCATGCGTGGTCCTCGTCGCGGCGCGGCGGTGCATCGTCGTCCGGCTCGTGCGCATCCACATGGTCACTGTGGTTGTCGCTGCGGCTGCGGATCGCCAGCACGATCGTCACCGCCGTCATCGCAAAGGCGATCACGATGGCGGTCAGCACCAGCGCCTGCGGCAGGGGGTCGGTGTAGTTGCCCAGGTTGGCGTCCAGCCCCTCCTTCAATACCGGCGGCCTGCCGGCGACCAAGCGGCCCCCGGCGAAGATGAGCAGGTTGGTGGCATAGGACAGGAAGGTCATGCCCAGGATCACATCGAAGCTGCGCGCACGCAGCAGCAGATACACGCCGAGCATCGTCAGCACGCCGATGGCACTTGCAATGGCCAGTTCCATCAGCGCATCTCCCCGGTCAGTGCGGAACGTTTCTGCGGATCGATCTCGCCGCGGCGCGCGGTACGGGTGCGCGACGGCTTGATGGTGCCCATCATGGAAAGCATGAGCATCGCGCCCCCGAACACCACCAGGTACACGCCGGTATCAAAGCCGATGGCACTGGCCAGCGGCACGTCGCCGATGATCGGCAGGTGCAGGTCCAGGTGGCCGCTGGTCAGGAACGGCACGCCGAACAGCATCGACGCACAACCACTCACGACCGCAATAAGCAGGCCGATGCCGATGCAGCGGATGTAGTCGAAACCAAAGCGCGACTCCACCGAGGCGGTGCCCTGGATGACGTACTGGATCAGCAGTGGCACGGCCAGGATCAGGCCGGCGATGAAGCCGCCGCCGGGCGAGTTGTGGCCGCGCAGGAACATGAAGATCGACACCGTCAGCGTCAGCGGGAACATGATCTGTGCCAGGTCGGCCGGCACCGGCAGCTTGATCGGCGGGCCGGGCATGATCTGTTCCGGCGCCATCCGCGACCGCCGCAGCATGGCATGCACCACCAGGGCGGCAATGCCGAACACGGTGATCTCGCCGAAGGTATCGAAGCCGCGGAAGTCGACCAGGATCACATTGACCACGTTGCTGCCATACGCTTCAGGCAGGGCGCGGGCGAGCATCTCACCGGCCATGGTGTTCGGCGGCAGGGTCATGGCCGTGTAGGCCAGCGCGGCCAGCCCGAGGCCGGCCACCAGCGCAATGCCGGCATCGCGGTACTTGCGCAGCTTGGAGCGCTCGGTCACCGACTGCGCCGGCAGGTAGTTCATGCCCAGCAGCATCAGCACCAGGGTGACCATCTCCACCAGCAACTGGGTCAATGCCAGGTCCGGTGCGGACAGGAAGACGAAGGTCATGGCCACCATCAGGCCGACCCCGCCCACCAGCAGCACCGCCAGCAGGCGCTGCTTGTACATGCGCAGGGTGGCCATGGCGCAGGCCATCATCACCGCCCACAGCGCCCAGCCCAGCAACGGCATCGGCTGTGGCGAGGGCCAGTTCGGCCAAGCGGGCGCGGCCAGCCACGGCGCTGCACCGACGATCACCGCGACCACCACCAGGCCCAGCAGCATGCGCTGCAGGCTGCCGTTGGCGATGGCGCCGGTCAGCCGCTGGGCCAGCGCGGAGAGCAGGTCCAGTTGGTGATGGAAAGCGTCACGCCCGGGCGTGGTGTTGCGCACGGCATACAGGTTGATCAGCCTGCGCAGCCCGAAATACAGCGCGATGCCGCCGAGTACGCCGGCCGCGCTCATCGCCAGCGGCAGGTTGAAGCCATGCCAGATGGACAGGCTGTACTCGGGCATCCGGTCGCCCAGGATGGCCGCTGCACCGGCATGCAGGACCGGCGCGATGGTCAGTGCGGGCGCAATACCCACCGCCACGCAGATCACCACCAGGATTTCCACCGGCACTTTCATCCAGCGCGGTGGCTCGTGCGGCACGCGATCCAGATCGTGCGGGCCCTTGCCGAAGAACGTGTCGTGCACGAAGCGCAGGCTGTAGGCCACGCCGAGTACGCCGGCCAGCAGCGCGGCAATGGACATGGCCAGCCGCATCGGCTCCGGGCCCCCCGCATCCAAGGCTTCGGCGAACAGCATTTCCTTCGACAGGAAGCCGTTGAGCAGAGGAATGCCGGCCATTGCCAGCGAGGCGATGATCGCCAGCGCGCTGGTGAAGGGCATCAGCTTCCTCAGCCCACCCAGCTTGCGCATGTCGCGGGTGCCGGTTTCGTGGTCGATGATGCCGGCCGCCATGAACAGCGATGCTTTGAACGTGGCGTGGTTGAGGATATGGAACACACCGGCGACCACCGACATCGGCGTGGACAGCCCGAACAGCATCGTGATCAGGCCCAGGTGGGAGATCGTGGAATAGGCCAGCAGACCCTTCAGATCGTGCTGGAAAATGGCATTCCACGCGCCGATCAGCAGGGTCAGTGCGCCGATGCCACTGACCGTATAGAAGAACAGATCGGTGCCGGCCAGCGCCGGGTGCAGGCGCGCCAGCAGGAACACCCCGGCCTTCACCATGGTCGCCGAATGCAGGTAGGCGGACACCGGGGTGGGCGCGGCCATGGCCTGCGGCAGCCAGAAGTGGAACGGGAACTGCGCGCTTTTGGTGAAGATGCCGGCGAGCACGAGGAACAGCACGTACGGGTACAGCGCGCTGTCGCGGATCTGCTGACCTGCAGCCAGTACCACGTCCAGATCGAAGCTGCCGACGATGCGGCCGATCAACAGCACGCCACCCAGCAGCGCCAAGCCACCGCCGCCGGTGATGACCAACGCCATGCGCGCGCCTTCACGTGCGTCCTGACGGTGCGACCAGAAGCCGATCAGCAGGAACGAGCTGATGCTGGTCAGTTCCCAGAAGATCATCAACAGCAACAGGTTGCCGGACAGCACCATGCCCAGCATCGCGCCCATGAACAGCAGCAGATAGCAGAAGAAGCGGTGCGCGTTGTCCTGCGGGCTCAGGTAATAGTGGGCATACAGCACCACCAGGGCTCCGATGCCGAGCACCATCCCGGCGAACATCCAGGCCAGGCCGTCCAGGCGCAGGGTGAAATCCAGCCCGATCTGCGGCAGCCACTGGCCACTGCTGCGCAGCACCTCGCCATCCAGGACGGCCGGCGTCAGCGTGGCAAGCAGGGCGAGACCAGCCAACGGCGCGGCCGCGGCCAACCAGGCGGCCGTGCTGCGCGAACTTCGGGGTAATGCGGCGACCGCCACGGCCAACAGGAAGGGCAGGGCGAGCAGCAGGATAAGGCTTGGGATCATGCAGGGAATACGCGATTCACGAGCAGGTCATGCAGTCTAACAGGCTGCCATTTGCTGCCGATACCCACGAACAGGTCACCAATTGCACGGATCGTGTGCTTATTCATTTTTTTAACCTTTGCCGGTGTCGGGACAGCGGCGCTGCGGGAGCGCGCTGGACACTGTGCCGCACGTGTCGCGAATGGCGCGTGCAGCGCCGCATCCCCCGTACGGCAGGGGCTGCAAAGGGATGGTTGAAACCGTCAGTCGGCCGATCGGATACCGCTCGGGGAGCCAGCGCGGTCGCACACCGTCCACGTTCCGCGTGCTGAATACGCGTCGACCTCGTTCAGCAAGAGCGGGTCAATAGCGCCAATCGAACTTGCGGTAGACCTTGGCCAGCACCCAGGCCGGCCCGATCAGCAGGTAGGTCAGGTCGGTGAGGAAGCTCGGCTTGCGGCCCTCGGCCTTGTGGCCGATGAATTGCGCGATCCAGGCAAGCACGAACACCACGGCGGCCAATCGGGCGAGGTTGCCCAGGCCGATCCGTGCTTCCAGCAGGCGGCAGGTGCAACCGATCACGAACAGCACCGCCAGCATGCCCAGTCCCAGCGGCCGCGACAGCCGGTTGTAGAAACACCACGCGCCGAACATCGCCAGGCCGGCCCAGATGCCGTTCTGGAACCAGGTGATCAGCGGCGGCAGGCACCAGAGCAGGGCGACGACCGACCACAGGATGGCCGGCACCGCGACCACATGGATCCGCTGGTTCAGCACATTGCGGTGGTCGTCGGAATAGCTGGCGAAGTAGCGGTCCACGGGGCGGGCAAGCGAGGTGCTGGACATGGTGCCTCCGGTCGAGCCGGCCGCGGGCCGGCAACCTTTCCTGATGGGTGGGGCGGGCTGGACCCGCCACTACCTCAATCGACGCTGATGCCCGCCAGGCGCTGCAGGGCTTCGGCGTACTTGGCGCGGGTGCGCTCGATCACCTCGGCGGGGATGCTCGGGCCGGGGGCGGTCTTGCCCCAATCGAGCGTCTCCAGGTAATCGCGGACGAACTGCTTGTCATAGCTCGGCGGGCTGGTGCCCACTTCGTACTCGTCGGCCGGCCAGTAACGCGACGAATCCGGCGTCAGCATCTCGTCCATGATGTACAGGCGACCGTCTTCATCGGTGCCGAATTCGAACTTGGTGTCGGCCAGGATGATGCCGCGCTTGCGCGCGTAATCGGCGGCGAAGGCGTAGATGCGCAGGGTGGCATCGCGGACGCGCTCAGCCAGGTCGGCACCCACCGTCTTCACCATCGCGTCGAAGTCGATGTTTTCGTCATGGTCGCCGACCGCGGCCTTGGTCGAGGGAGTGAAGATCGGCTCGGGCAGCTTCTCGGCCTGGCGCAGGCCGTTGGGCAGTTCAATGCCGCTGACCTTGCCGGTGCGCTGGTAATCCTTCCAGCCGCTGCCGATCAGGTAGCCACGGGCGATGGCTTCCACCGGTACCGGCTTCAGCTTTTTGGTGACCACGGCGCGCTTGGCATACAGCGCCGCATCCACACCGTCGGGCAGCACGCTGGCCACGTCGATGTCGGTCAGGTGGTTGGGCATCAGGTGGGCGGTCTTGGCGAACCAGAAATTCGACACCTGGCAGAGCATTTCGCCCTTGCCGGGAATCGGATCGGGCAGCACCACATCGAAGGCCGACAGACGGTCGGTGGCGACCATCAGCAGGTAGTCCCCCGGGGGCGTGCCAACCGGCAGGCGCTCGCGCGGAATATCGAAAACGTCACGCACCTTGCCGCGATGGCGCAAGGGCAGGCCGGGAAGATCGGATTGCAACAACGTGGTCGGCACGGGCACTCCTGGAGGCTTCGTCGATACGGCTGCCCAGGGACCCGGAGGGCCCGCCGGCCAGCGGGCGGCCTAGTGTAAAGCCGTCCGGGGCGGCTGTGACGTAAAATGAAAGCCCAATTGGCCAAATCTCCCCGGAGCGCCATGCGCTGGTACGGAAAACTGCTGGGTTTCATCGCCGGGGCCCTGCTGTTCCGGCCCAATCCGCTGTTCGGCGCGGTACTGGGGCTGCTGATCGGGCACGCCTTCGATGCGGACTGGTTCCGTCTGAACAAGGAGAACCCGTACCGCGAACTGGGCCTGACCTCGTCGGCTACCGAGTCGGAAATCGACCTGGCCTACCGCCGGCTGATGTCGCAGTACCACCCCGACAAGCTGATCGGCGCCGCCCCGGAACTGCTCAAGCAGGCCGAGGCGAAGAGCCGCCGCGTGAATGCGGCCTACGACCGCATCAAGACCCTGCGCAAGCGCTGAGTTTTTCCCTTTCCCCTCTGTTCCGAAGGCCCCGGCCATGTCCAACTGCATCATTGCCCCGTCCATCCTGTCCGCAGACTTCGCCCGCCTTGGCGAGGAGGTCGACAACGTACTCGCCGCCGGCGCGGACTGGGTCCATTTCGATGTGATGGACAACCATTACGTACCGAACCTGACCATCGGGCCGCTGGTCTGCCAGGCGCTGCGCAAGCATGGCGTGACCGCGCCGATCGACGTACACCTGATGGTGGAGCCGGTGGACCGCATCATCCCGGACTTCGCCGAGGCCGGTGCCACCTATATCAGCTTCCATCCCGAGGCCAGCCGTCATCCGCATCGCACGATCCAACTGATCCGCTCGCTGGGCTGCAAGCCGGGCCTGGTGCTCAATCCGGGCACCCCGGTGGACATCCTGGACTGGGTGCTGGACGACCTGGACCTGGTGCTGCTGATGTCGGTCAACCCGGGCTTTGGCGGCCAAGCGTTCATCCCCTCGGCGCTGGACAAGCTGAAGGTCGTCCGCCAGAAGATCGATGCCAGCGGCAAGGACATCCGCCTGGAGATCGACGGCGGGGTAAAGGCCGACAACATCGGCGCGATCGCGGCCGCCGGCGCCGATGCGTTCGTGGCGGGCTCGGCCATCTTCAACGCACCGGATTACCAACAGGTGATCAGCGCGATGCGCGCCAACGTCGCCGCTGCCCGCTGAGAAAAAAGGGGACGGAGGGAATTAAACTCGTTTAACTCCCTCCGTCCCCTTTTCTGCCCATGAACATTCGTCCGGCCACTGTTGCTGATGCAGGTCTGATCCTGCGTTTCATCCGCGAACTGGCGGTCTATGAGAAGGCTGAGTCGTCGGTGCAGACCGACGAGGCCGGCATCGCTGCCAGTCTGTTCGGCCCCGATGCGAGCGCGCAGGCGCTGGTCTGCGAGGCAGACGGCGAAGCGATCGGCTATGCGGTGTATTTCTACAATTACTCCACGTGGCTGGGCCGCAAGGGCATCTATCTGGAAGACCTGTACATCCGCCCGCAACGGCGCGGATCGGGTGCCGGCAAGGCGCTGCTGAAGCACATCGCCCGGCTGGCCGTGGATGCCGGCTGCGGCCGCTTTGAATGGTCGGTGCTGGACTGGAACCAACCTGCGGTCGATTTCTACCTCGCCGCCGGCGCCAAGCCGCAGGACGAATGGACCGTGTACCGCCTGGAAGGCGAAGCGCTGCACGATTTCGCCCGGTAACGCCCTCGGTAGAGCCGGCGTCAGCCGGCTATGTCACGCAAGATCGCAGAGGGCAGCCGGCTGAAGCCGGCTCTACCAGAGCGCGAGCGCCCCCAGATCCCAGAGCACCCGGCAGTACCAAGGCACCCGCCAAAACCAGAGCGCGGGCCAGTGCCGGAATGCTCCCCGGAAGCAGGGCTGGCACCCAAAAAAAAAAGGCCCCGCCGCTGCCGGCGTGGCCCTGCTGAAATAATCGGAGGCTGATCCTGCCTCCATCCGTCTTCCCTGCTATGGCCTCCCATGATCCGGGCGAACGGTGACAGGCCGATGACATTCACTGCTACCAAACGCGGCACTGCTAGCCTGTGCCACCCCCCTTCCGTGAAGCCCCCATGAGCCTTTCCCGCTGGCGTTTGATCCTCAACGGAAAATCCGCCGGGGACGTCGACGTACGTGATGCGGTCAAGGTGTGGCGGGAGCGCGGTATCGATCTGGAAGTCCGCGTTACCTGGGAAGGCGGCGACGCCGAACGCTACGTGGCCGAGGCCATCGACAACGGCGTGGACGTCATCATCGCCGGTGGCGGCGACGGCACCCTGAGCGCCGTCGCGGAAACGCTGGCGCACCGCGATGAGCCCGCCGATGCGCTGCCCTCCTTGGCGCTGTTGCCGTTGGGCACGGCGAACGATTTCGCCACGGCTGCCGGGTTTCCTGAAACCCCGGCCGAGGTGCTGGCCCTGATCACCGCACAGGCGCCGCGCGCCATCGACCTGCTGCGGATCGATGCCGACGGCAAAGTCTGGTGGTGCGCCAACGTCGCCAGTGGCGGCTTCGGAACCCAGGTCACCGTGGAAACCGACGAAGGCCTGAAGAAGGTGCTGGGTGGCTTGGCTTACGTTTTGACCGGTATCTCCAAGCTGGGCCGCATCGAGCCGATCCTGGCGCGCCTGCATGGCCCTGGCTTCGAGTGGGAAGGCGGCTTCATCGCGCTCGGCATCGGCAACGGTCGCCAGGCCGGCGGTGGCCAGGCGCTGTGCCCGCAAGCACTCATCGATGACGGACAGCTGGATGTCACGGTGATCCCCGAACTGACGGGTGAAGTCGGGGCAATGTTGGGGCAACTGGTCACCGGCGGCAAAGAGGCTGCGCTGGAAAGCGTAGCCACGCGCGCGCGCCTGAACCGGGTAGAGATCCTTGCGGAAAAGCCGCTGACCCTGAATCTGGACGGTGAACCGGTGGAGGCGCGTCACTTCCGCATCGAATGTGTGCCGCGCCGCGTGCGGATGCATTTGCCCGCGGACTGTGCGTTGCTGTCGGTCAGCAAGCGCTGAGGCTGAGCGCCGCGCTGGACGCTGTTGCAGCCGTCAACGCGTCACAGCAGCGGAATATCCTCTTCCTTGGTGGGAAATCCAAAGGCCTTGCGCTTGGCCCGTATGCCATCTGGCATCGGCGGTCGAGGGATGTTGCGCGCGATCAGCCATTGCTGGCACTTTTTCTGCCAGGGAAGCAGATCGGGCGTGGTGATGCCCCAATAGATATCTTCAGCGATGAACATGCGGTCGGGCTTTCCGATCGATGACGTCAGCATCACCGTCGGGTCGGCGCCGTGTTCGAGCAGCCAATAGACGTGCTCGAAGGCGCCTCGGCCGCTGTACCAGCTGATGACCGTGTCGGAAGGCCCGATGCTCGGCGCATTGATATCCGCCCCGTTCTCCACCAGCAACTGGACGTTCTTCCATTGGTTGCCGCTGATGAATGCTTGGAACAGCAGCGTTTCGTTGTTTGAATTCCGGGTGTCTGGATCACCGCGATGCCTCAGCAGCGCGTCGAGAAATCGTGGATCGTCCATCTTTGCTGCGTAGACCATCGCATTGTTGAAGCGGATCAATTCGCCGTTCATTTTTTTGACCAGCCGGGCATCGGGATCGGCGCCGCTTTCCAGCATTGCCTCCAATCCCTGCAGGTTCTTCGCGCGCAGCGGCCAGGCAAGCAGGGGAATGCCCTCGCGGCTGGAGAACTCTTTGTCCGGATTGACGCCTTTCTGCCTTGTAAGCTGCCGAATTGCGTCCACATCCCCATTTTCACTGGCAATCGCCAGCTTGAGTGCATCGCCTTGAAAATACTGTGCAGCGCCATGGCTGGACGGGGCGGCGCAGCCACTGGTGGCAACCAGCAGCAGAAGCGCCACGTATGAGAGTGCTTTTGCCGAAGAGATGTGAAGGCTGGTCCGCATGATCTACCTGATAGAAAGCCCTTGGCGGGTGACATTAGCAGAACTTTCTGTTATTCGATGATCGCCGCGACTGAGGAAAGTCGCGTGCTTTTTACTGTGCAATGGAGCTTGCCATGAGTGATCCCGAGATCGAGGCGCGTGTACGCGCCATCCACGAGCAAAGCCTTCTCGTCCGGCAATTGCGCGACAGCGGCAATGACGAGCAGGCGAGCAGGCTTCAGGAAACCCACCACGCGCGTGAAATGTCGGGGCTGGCCGCTGACGTCTATCTTTCGGCCAAGCACGAAGGTGAAGCACCGACCGGCTGGGTACGGGGTAGCGCTGATCCCGGCGCAGTACGTGCTGTGGGAATCGACCTGTCGGATGCGCAGCTCTCTGACCTTCTGCATCCGCGGCAGTCCGGTTTTCGCGCGGAAATCTATATTCCGGACAAGCGCGTGTTCGGAGAGGATGCGAAGCCTGTCATCGTCTTCAAGGGGTCAACGGGCGAGATCATTGACCCGTCCGCCTTGGGCGGTCGGCGTGAATCCGCGAGCGAGGACTTCCTCAATAATGGCCAGCAGGGAGTTGGCATGCGCAGCGATTATTACGATCGCGCCATGGCACTTGCGGTGCGCGTCCAACAGCAGGTGGGCGAGAGCTTCGAAATCGCCGGTCACTCGCTCGGTGGCGGCATGGCGTCGGCGGCATCGGCAGTGACGGGCGCCCGCGCGACCACGTTCAACTCCGCCGGCCTGCACCCGCAGACCGCAGCACGCTACGGGGAAGACAACGGGCTGCCCACTTTCAACACCCGCGATACGGTCCACACCTATGAAACCAGCGGCGAAGTCCTCAACGACGTGCAGAACGGGCTGCAGCGGCTGAGCGATCGCCAGCGGCAGGACTTCGGCCTGCTGGCCAATGAAACCACGATACTGCTGCGCCAGCCGATGATGCAGGGACTGGTCACCGGCAAGCTGCAGGCAGCGCTGCCCGAGCACGCGCAAGAGGCCGCCGCCCAGCTGATCGAGCGGCTGGCCACTGAGCCCGGTGCGCAGGCGCTGCGCAGCGTGCCGGTTGCTGCCGGCAGGATGGAGATCCTGCTGGACCCCAAGACGCGCGACGCGCAGGGCAACCTGATCGACCGGGCGCAGGTAGCGGCTCCCAGCCAGGTGGCCGAGCTGGCCGGCCCGTTGTCGACCGTGCTGGTGGCGGGGGCACAGGGCATGCGGGGCGGGCGGCTGGCCGGCGAGCAGATCGAGCGCATGGGCGCACTGGGCGGCAAAGGGCTGGACGTGGCCGGTGATGTCATCCAGCAGGGCGCGACGATGCAGGGCAAGGCGATCGGCAGCGTGGTGGATTTCGGCGGGACCAGCCTGCGCGTGGGCGTGCAGGGCGGGGCCACGGTGATCGCGCAGGGACGCGAACTCGCCGGCCAGGTCGAGGCGATCAAGCACCGCGTGGAAGGCTATCGCGACCGCACCTTGAGCGGTTGGGGCGCCACCGTGGCGGGCTGGGTCGGCGCTGACGAGACGGCCGAGCAGTTGCGCCAGCGCGGCACACAGTCGCAGGCCGACCACGGGCTGAAGGCCGAACAGGCCACGCAGCAGGCGGCAGGCGACGCCGCCCGGATCCGGGCGGGCGGTGAGCACATCGGTGCGCAGATCCAGGCCGGGACGCAGTGGTCCTCCGATGGCCTGCGCAACGGCTATGCCCAATACGGTGCCACCCTGAACCAGGCCGCGGACTGGAGCGGGCGGCAGGTGGCCGGTGTTACCTCGTATGCGCCCGTCGTGCTCTCTTCCGTTGGCGGGGCGACCACGGCGCTGGGTGCGGCGCTGGCCACCCACACGCCCGCACTGACGATGCCGCAGAACGAACGGAACCTGGCCAGCACCGCCGCGTTCACAAGCAACATCAGTGCAGCGTTCGGTGAAGCGACGGCGCGCCACGGCATGGCCGACACGGTGATTCCCAGCCTGGATGCGGAAATCCAGAAGCAGGAAGCCGCCGCCCGGACGTTGCTTGAAGTGCAGCAGCAGGCGCCGTCACCCGCGGCCCGCCCAGTGTCGATCAACGATCCGGACCATGCTGATTTCCGGTTGTTCCAGGGGGCGCAGAGCGGGGTCCACCGTATCGACGCCAGCTACAACCGCGTGCCTGACCTGCAGAGCGATCAGCTGGCCGGCGCGCTTGCCGCCAAGGCAAAGCAGGATGGCCTGCAAACCATCGAGCGGGTGATGCTGAGCGATGATCGGGCGCGCGCCTTCGCGGTGGACACGGCCGATGCCGCGTCCTTCACCAAGCGCTATGCGTATGTGGATGTCGCCTCCGGCCTGCAGCAGCCGTTGAGCGTCAGCACCGAGCAGGCGGCGGAGGTTGACCGCCAGCGGCAGGCACCGGCCATCACGCCGACGCTGACGGCAGGCATCGCCGCCGAGCAGCAGGATCAGCAGGATCACGCCCAGGAGCAGCAGCGCGCCGCCCTGCGCATGGCCTAGCGGGCGCGGATCGGGGCACGGTGAGCGGGCCGCTGGTGGGCTCGCCCGGCTTCCGCCCGGCCCCACCCATGCGGTACAGTGGCCCGGTGTCCATTCTGACGACCCCGCATAGTCTTTCTTCCGCTCGCCGTTGGTGGCGATGGTGGCCTGTAGCCGTCGTCCGTCCCGCCACCGCCGCATCCCGGAAGGAAAGTCGTGTTGAATACCCCCGCTCAGTTCCAGCAGCAGGCCGCTGAAGGCCACACCCGCATCCCCGTCGTCCGTGAAGTGCTGTCCGACCTGGACACGCCGCTTTCGGTCTATCTGAAGCTCGCCGACGGCCCGCACACCTATCTGTTTGAATCGGTCGAGGGCGGTGAGCGCTTCGGTCGCTATTCCATCATCGGTCTGCCGGCGCGCCGCGTGTACACCTTCCGTGGGCATACGTTGTCCATCGCCGAAAACGGCGTGGAGGTCGAACGCCGCGAGGTCGCCGATCCGTTCGCCGAAGTAGAGGCGCTGCGCAGCGCGCATTCGGTGCCCAAGCTGGACGGTCTGCCGGGCTTCACCGGCGGCCTGGTCGGCTGGTTCGGCTTCGAGTGCATCGGCTACATCGAGCCGCGCCTGGCACCGCCTGCGGGCCGCGATGAGCTGGGCACGCCGGACATCCTGCTCATGCACTCCGAAGAGCTGGCGGTGTTCGACAACCTCAAGGGACGGCTGTACCTGATCGTGCACGCCGATCCGCGCCAACCGGGTGCGTGGGACGAGGCACAGACGCGACTGGACGGCTTGGTGGCGAAACTGCGCGCGCCGGGTGCGGGCTATCCGGCACCGTTGCACAGCGACGTGCTGGACGAAAGTGACTTCATTTCAGGCTTCACCCGCGACGGGTTCATCGACGCGGTGGAGCGCAGCAAGGATTACATCCGCTCCGGCGACATTTTCCAGGTGGTGCTGAGCCAGCGCCTGAGCGTGCCCTTCAAGGCGCGACCGGTGGATGTCTACCGTGCGCTGCGTGCGCTCAATCCATCGCCCTACATGTACTTCCTGGATGTCGGTGACATGCAGGTCGTGGGCTCATCGCCGGAGATCCTGGTGCGCCTGCAGCACGACGCCAACGGTGTCGGCGAAGTGACCGTGCGCCCCATCGCCGGCACGCGTCCGCGCGGCGCCACCGTGGAAGAAGACAATGCGCTGGAAGTGGAGCTGCTGGCCGATCCGAAGGAGCGTGCCGAGCACCTGATGCTGATCGACCTGGGCCGCAACGACGCCGGCCGGGTATCCACGGCCGGTACGGTGGAGGTCGGCGAGCAGTTCGTGATTGAACGCTACAGCCATGTGATGCACATCGTCAGCGAAGTGACCGGCACGCTGCAGCCGGGTCTGAGTTATGCCGATGTGCTGCGCGCGACCTTCCCGGCCGGGACGGTCAGTGGCGCGCCGAAGATCCGCGCGCTGGAAGTGATCCGCGAACTGGAACCGATCAAACGCAACGTGTATGCCGGCAGCATCGGCTACATCGGCTGGCACGGTGATGCAGACACGGCCATTGCGATCCGCACCGCGGTGATCAAGGACGGACGCCTGCACGTGCAGGCCGGCGCCGGCATCGTCTACGACTCCGATCCGCAGAAAGAGTGGGACGAAACGATGAACAAAGGCCGCGCGTTGTTCCGTGCGGTGGCCCAGGCGGCGAAAGGCCTGTAATCCTCGCATGCGCCGGGTCACTGCGCCGGGCGCGTTTTGTGCTTTTTCCCTCCCATGACAAGGAATACCGCATGAAGCTGTCGAGCATTCTGCTGTGGTCGTCGCTGCTGGCCATGCTGGCCATGCTGGCACCTGAGGCGTTGGCGCAGGCCAACACGATCCCGGACCAGCCGCACCTGCTGGTGAAGGGCGAAGCGCGCCGTGAGGTGATGCCCGACCGCTTCACCCTGCAGTTGACGCTTGCCCAGGTCGACATGGATGCCGACACGGCGCGGGCCAAGGTGCAGGAGGATGCAGCGCGCGTGCTGGCATTGTTCAAGAAGCATGGCGCGGTGGCGGGCAGCGTGCGCGCGGATAACCTCGACATCGGGCCGGCACATCGCTACGAGCAGGCCGGACCGGTCTTCATCGGCACCCGCGTCAGTCGCCGCTTGAAGGGCAGCTTTGCCAGCCCGCAGGCGATGCAGGGATTCCTTGGCGCACTCAATGCCAGTGACACGCTGCAGGTCAGCAGCCTGGCGCCGGGCTACTCCGATGTTGTCGCGCTGCGCCGTGAACTGAAAGGTGAGGCCGCTGCACAGACCCGGCACTCGGCCAGGGCCTTGGCAACCGCCTATGGTGCACGCATCCGCGGCCTGTACAGCATCTCCGACGTGGCCCCGAGCTTTGCCTACGGCGTGCAGGCGGGGCAATGGCCCACCGATGGCGCGTCCGTTATCGCCGAGACGCGACCGACGGATCTGGTCACTCCGCCCGCGCCGCCAGCTCCGCAAGCGCCCTACACGCGCGAATCGATTGAAGCCGGACCCATCACGTACACCGAGAATGTGTACGCCATTTTTCTGATAAGCGACGGAACCTGATCCATGTTGTGGATGATCGACAACTACGACAGCTTCACCTACAACCTCGTGCAGTACCTGCAGACGCTGGGTGCCGAGGTCAAGGTGGTGCGCAACGATGCCATGACGGTCGATGAGATCGCCGCGCAGAGACCGGAGCGCATCGTGATTTCGCCCGGGCCGTGTACACCCAACGAAGCGGGTGTGTCGCTGGAACTGATCCAGCGGCTGGGCCCGACCACGCCGATCCTCGGCGTCTGCCTGGGCCACCAGGGCATCGGCCAGGTGTACGGTGGCACGGTGATCCGTGCAGGCAACATCATGCACGGCAAGACGTCGGCCATCCGACACGAAGGCAAGGGCGTGTTCGCCGGGCTGCCCGATCGCTACCAGGCCACGCGCTACCACTCACTGGTGGTGGACAAGACGCGTCTGCCTGCATGCCTGGAAGTCACTGCCTGGACCGAGAACGACGACGGGTCGGTCGAAGAAATCATGGGCCTTCGGCATCGCGAGCACCCGGTGGAAGGTGTGCAGTTCCACCCCGAATCCATCCTGACCGAACACGGTCACGCGCTGCTGCGCAACTTCCTGCAGCGTTGATCTGCAGGCTGACTCCAAGGAATCCACTGATGCACTTCTCCCCCCAGGAAGCCCTGCAGCGCACGATCGAGCATCGCGAGATCTTCTTCGACGAGATGGTCGATCTGATGCGGCAGATCATGCGCGATGAGGTATCGCCCATGATGACCGCAGCGATCCTGACCGGCCTGCGCGTCAAAAAGGAAACGGTCGACGAGATCGCGGCGGCTGCGACGGTGATGCGCGAATTCGCGCTCCCGGTGCACGTCGCCGACACGCGCCACCTGGTCGACATCGTCGGCACCGGCGGCGATGGCTCGCATACGTTCAATATCTCGACCTGCTCGATGTTCGTCGCTGCCGCCGCAGGCGCACGCGTGGCCAAGCATGGCAATCGCAGTGTCTCGTCGAAGTCCGGCAGTGCCGATGCCGTGGAGGCGCTCGGCGCGGTGATTGAACTGCGGCCGGAGCAGGTAGCGCGCGCGATCGAGCAGACCGGCATCGGCTTCATGTTCGCGCCGATCCATCACCCATCGATGAAGGTGGTCGCACCGGTGCGGCGCGAAATGGGGGTGCGGACGATCTTCAACATCCTCGGGCCGCTGACCAATCCGGCCAGTGCGCCATCGGTATTGATGGGCGTTTTCCATTCGGACCTGGTGGGCATCCAGGCGCGCGTGCTGCGTGAGCTGGGTACCGAGCGGGCGATGGTGGTCTGGGGCCGCGACAACATGGATGAGATCTCGCTCGGCGCCGGCACGCTGGTCGGCGAGTTGCGGGATGGAAAGGTGCGCGAGTACGAGATCCATCCGGAAGATTTCGGCATCGCGATGTCGGCCAGCCGCAATCTGCGCGTAGATGGACCCGAGCAGTCCATCGCCATGTTGCGGGCCGTGCTGGACAACGAAGCGGGCCCGGCACTGGACATCGTGGCGTTGAATGCAGGCGCGGCCCTCTATGTGGCCGGCGTCGCTGACGACATCGGCGATGGGCTGGCGCGGGCACGCGCGGTGATTGCCGATGGCAGTGCCCGCGACCGTCTGCAACAGTACGTCGACATCACCCGCGTACTGGCGGGCTAGGCTGGAAAGCCGGAAACGACGTAATCCCCTCCGTCCCCTTTTTTCTGTGAGCATCATGAGCGACATCCTGCAGACGATCCTGGCCCGCAAGGCCGAAGAAGTGGCCCAGCGCCGCGCTGCCGTGCCGCTGGAACAGCTGCAGGCGCGCGTGGCGGCAGCTCCGCCGGTGCGTGGTTTCGTGCGCGCGCTGCAGGCGGCGATCGCCAGCGGTGACCCGGCGGTGATCGCCGAGGTCAAGAAGGCCAGCCCGTCCAAGGGCGTGATACGGCCCGATTTCCATCCGGCTGACATCGCGGTGAGTTATGAATTCGGCGGTGCAAGCTGCCTGTCGGTGCTCACCGACGTGGATTTTTTCCAGGGCAGCGATGCGTATCTGCAGGAGGCTCGCGAGGCCTGCACGCTGCCGGTGCTGCGCAAGGACTTCGTGATCGACGCCTACCAGGTGGTCGAAGCACGCGTGCTCGGGGCTGACTGCATCCTGCTGATCGTTGCGGCATTGGACGACCGCCAGCTGGCGGAGCTGTCCAGCCTGGCGATGGAGCTGGGCATGGATGTGCTGGTGGAAGTCCACGATATCGATGAACTGGAGCGCGCCCTGCAGGTGCCGGTGCAGATGATCGGCATCAACAACCGCAACCTGCGCACGTTCGAGGTTTCGCTGCAGGCCACGCTGGACATGCGCACCGCCGTGCCGAAGGACCGTCTGTTGGTGACCGAGAGTGGCATCCTGGCACCGCAGGACGTGGCCCTGATGCGCGATGCCGGGGTCAACGCGTTCCTGGTCGGTGAGGCCTTCATGCGCGTGGAGGAGCCCGGTGAGGGCCTGCGTCAGCTATTCTTCGCTGCATGAGCACGATCTATCCAACCCCGCAGGACAGCGCGCCGCTGGTGGTGTTCGATTTCGACCACACCCTGTACGACGGTGATTCCGGCAGCCATCTGTTCGCGACGCTGATCAAGCGCAACCCGCTGCGGTTGCTTGCTGCGCTGCTGGTCACGCCGGTGGCCGGCCCCTTGGTGGCGATGCTGCCCACGCGCCGTGCCGGCATCTCGATCTACGTGTGGATCGCGACCTTCGGCATGCATCGGGCGCGCGAGTTCAACCAGGTGATCGACGCGTATGTGCTGAAGAACGAGCCCAGCCTACGGGCCAAACTGTTGCCCCAGGCGCTGGAAGTCTTCGCTGCGCACCGGGCTAAAGGCGACCGGGTGGTCGTGGCGACGGGTGCGCCGCCTGAGCTGGCCAAGGCCATCCTGGGCTTCGTCGCCCATGTGGACGTGCCGGTGATCGGCAGTGAAGTCGGGCCGCGTTTCGGTGCCGTTGGCGCCACCCGTCACTGCCACAACGAAGAAAAGATGCGGATGCTGCGCGAGCGTGGCTACGGCAACATCGACGTGGCCTACTCCGACAGTACGGCGGATCTTCCGCTGCTGGTTGCGGCGAAAGCGCCAGTGGTGGTCAATCCGAAGCATGGCAGCGTGGACTTCTTCCGTCGCGTGCTGCCGGAAGGCACCCGCATCCTCAACTGGGGCTGCGCGGACCGCGGTGGTGAAAAGGTCTGATCGACGGCGGTCGTAGCCGGCCTGCCGGATGCGCCCAGACGAGGGTAGAGCCGACTTCAGTCGGCTGCCCTGCGCGTGTAAACAGCCGGCTGAAGCCGGCTCTACCGACAGCGCCGCATCGCCTCGCACCTGTAGCGCCGAGCCGTGCCCGGCGGCATGCCGGATGCGCTTACCCACCTGCCCGCCGAGGGGGTAGAGCCGACTTCAGTCGGCTGGCCCTGCACGCGAAAGCAGCCGGCTGAAGCCGGCTCCACCGACAGCGCCGCATCGCCTCATACCCGTAGCGCCGAGCCGTGCTCGGCGGCATGCCGGATGCGCCGACTCACCTGCCCGCCGAGGGGTAGAGCCGACTTCAGTCGGCTGCCCTGCGCGTGTAAACAGCCGGCTGAAGCCGGCTCTACCGACAGCGCCGCATCGCCTCATACCCGTAGCGCCGAGCCGTGCTCGGCGGCATGCCGGATGCGCCCACCCACCTGCCCGCCGAGGGGGTAGAGCAGACTTCAGTCGGCTGGCCCTGCACGCGAAAGCAGCCGGCTGAAGCCGGCTCCACCGACAGCGCCGCATCGCCTCACACCCGTAGCGCCGAGCCGTGCTCGGCGGAATACCGAACGGCCGACCGGCCTGCCCGCCGAGGGGGTAGAGCCGACTTCAGTCGGCTGCCCTGTGCGCGAAAACAGCCGGCTGAAGCCGGCTCTACCCTCGGCCCTGTGCTGGAAGCCAGCCGGCTGAAGCCGGCTCTACCGACAGGCGTGCGCGGTGTTACCGGCCCAGCAGGCCGATGGCCGTGTGGCCGATCTGGTACAGACTGATCGCCAGCACCAAGACGCCAACGGCGACAAGCACCCAGCGCTCCTTGACCCGCTTCACCAACACGGCGGCCAACGGCGCGGCCATCATCCCGCCTATCAATAGTCCCGCCACGATCTGTAGGTGATGCAGGCCCATCGTCAGCAGGAATGTTGCGGACACCGTCAGCGTCACCACGAACTCTGCTGCATTGACGGTGCCAATGGTCGTACGGGCTTGGCCGCCGCGTGCCAGCAGGGTAGAGGTGGCAACCGGACCCCATCCGCCACCGCCGGTGGCGTCGAGGAAGCCGGCGACCGCACCCAACAGAGGGACGCGCTTGATGTCGCCCTTGGGCATCAACCGGCCTGCCGCGCGCAGCAGAATGACGATCGCAAGCACCAGCAAATACAGATAAATCAATGGCCGGATGACGTCTCCGGGCAGCTGGGTGAGGCCATATGCGCCGACGGCTCCGCCGATTGCGCCAGGGATGGCCAAGCGCACGAACAATTTCCGGTCCACGTTGCCGGCCACCAGATGCGAAACGCCGGATGCGCCGGTAGTGAATACCTCCGCCGTATGCACGCTGGCGCTGACCTGCGCCGGTGGCAGGCCCATGCTCAACATCACCGAAGACGACACCAGACCGAAGGCCATGCCCAATGCGCCGTCGACCAGCTGTGCGCCCAGGCCGATAAGGATGAACCACCAGAATTCGCTGCTCAGCTCCATGCGCGCAGCCTGCGGTGTGGAGGAATATCGGTCAAGCCACTGCCCGCCACTGCACGCGGTGATGGTGGGCATGGGCGCGGTAGAGCCGACTTCAGTCGGCTGCTCTGGGCGGAAGACAGCCGACTGAAGTCGGCTCTACCGGGCGTTGCGGAAGGCGGCCGACCGACGTCGGGGCAACCGCGCGGCCCGCAGTACGTGGACGCGTCAGCGCGTCCCGTACAGCACCACGGTCTTGCCGCGGGCATGCAGCAGGCCGTCGACCTGCAGCTTCTTCAGCACGCGTCCGGCCATTTCGCGGGAGCAGCCGACCAGACGGGCCAGCTCCTGCCGGGACACGCGCAGCTGACTGCCCTGCGGGTGGGTCATGGCCTCCGGCTCCTCGGCCAGGTCGTGCAGGGTGCGCACGATGCGGTCCGTCACGTCCAGGAAAGCCAGGCGACTGGCCTTGCGGCTGGTATCCAGCAAGCGCTTGGATATCTGCTGGCCCAAGGCATACAGCAGGCGCGGGGCATCAGTGGACAGCGGGCCCAGGAACAGCTGGTGCAGGCGCTCGTAGCTGATTTCGGCCAGCTCACAGGCGGTCCGCGTCCGCAGGATCACCTCACGGCGGTCCGACTCCACGAAGAGGCCCATTTCGCCGACGAACTCACCGGTGCCGAAGTAACCGAGCACCAATTCACGCTCTTCGTCCTCTTCAGCAATTATTGAAACGGATCCACTGATTACGTAATACAGCGTGCCAGCCGGGTCTCCGGGGCGGAACACGTCAGTGCGGGCAGGGTAACGGCGCCGATGGCTGTGAGCCAGGAAGCGGTCGATGGTAGCAATGTCCAAAGCCAACGGACTGGTAGCAAGGCGCACGGTTGACACGATGGTGGCGCTCCCTCTGCGCATGAACGGATTCACGGGGTGTGGGAGCAGCTTAGCGGAGCGGAAATGTTAAGAGCAAACAGATTGCAGGAACCGTTCGTTCGTTCAGGCTCCCCCCGGCGGCACAATTGCCTCATAATTGTTCCTTTCCCCGCTCTTACAGGATCGACCGCCGTGGTCAAGCCGTTGCCTCGCCTGAGGTTGCAAGGTTTCAACAACCTCACCAAGGCGCTGAGCTTCAACATCTATGACGTCTGTTACGCCCGCACCGAAGAGGAGCGTCAGCGTTACATTGATTACATCGATGAAGAGTACAACGCCGACAGGCTGACTCAGATTCTCACGGACGTTGCCGAGATCATCGGCGCGAACATCCTCAACATTGCGCGCCAGGATTACGATCCGCAGGGTGCTTCGGTGACGATCCTGATCTCCGAAGAACCGGTGATCGACAAGAAGCTTGCCGGCAAGGAGCTGATCTCCGATGCCGTGGTTGCGCACATGGACAAGTCGCACATCACGGTGCACACCTATCCGGAAACGCACCCGCAGGAAGGCATTGCGACCTTCCGCGCCGATATCGACGTGGCAACCTGCGGCGTCATTTCGCCGTTGAAAGCGCTGAACTACCTGATCGAGAGTCTGGAATCGGACATCGTGATCATGGATTACCGCGTGCGTGGCTTCACCCGTGACGTAAAGGGCAAGAAGCACTACATCGATCACAAGATCAACTCCATCCAGAACTTCCTGGCGAAGAACATCAAGTCGCGCTATGAGATGTTCGACGTCAACGTCTATCAGGAAAATATCTTCCACACGAAGATGCACCTGAAGGACTTCGACCTGGATCAGTACCTGTTTGAAGAGAAGGCGAAGAACCTTTCCTTCAAGGAACGCATGAAGATCGAGGCGCTGCTGCGTCGCGAGATCGAAGAGCTGTTCCACGGCCGCAACCTGGCCGAGTAAGAAGCCGGTCTGGCGCACTGCGCCGGACCGTTATGCAGGCGGGACGCCCCGTCCCGTGAAACAGCGATCTGCGCAGATTGGTGTTCCACGGCAGAAGACCGACCCACGGCCCGGTGTGAAAGCACTGGGCCGTTTTGTTTCCGTTATAAAAGTTGAGGAGCATCCCCATGCCCTGGATCTATCTCTTGTTGGCCGGCATCTTTGAAATCGGCTTCGCCATCGGAATGAAGTACTCCAATGGTTTCACCAAGCCGTTGCCGACCGTCGCGACGGTGGTGGCTGCGCTGATCAGCCTGTATCTGATGAGTCAGGCCATGAAAACCATTCCGGTCGGCACTGCCTACGCTATCTGGACCGGTATCGGCGCGCTGGGCGTGGCCGTGTTGGGTATTTTCCTGTTCAACGACAGCGCGTCGCCGGCCCGGCTGGGTTGCGTGGCACTGATCGTGGCCGGCGTGATCGGCCTGAAGCTGGTTTCAACCCCGTAACGCAACGCGATCTGTCCGCCATCCGCCATCACCGCACGGTCTCTGTAGCGCCGAGCCGTGCTCGGCGGAATGCCGGACGCGCCAAGCGATCTACCCAGTGAGGGTGGAGCCGACGTCAGTCGGCTGGCGTTGCGGAAGGAAGCAGCCGACTGAAGTCGGCTCTACCGCAAACCGCAAACCGCAAACCGCAAACCGCAAACCGCAAACCGCAAGCCACCACCCGCGAGCCGCCATCTGCCGTCACCGCACGGATTCTGTAGCGCCGAGCCGTGCTCGGCGGATTGCCGGACGCGCCACGCGATCTACCCGTTGAGGGTAGAGCCGACTTCAGTCGGCTGGCGTTGCGGAAGGAAGCAGTCGACTGAAGTCGGCTCTACCGCAAACCGCAAACCGCAAACCGCAAACCGCAAACCACCAACCACGAGCCACGAGCCGCAAGCCGCAAGCCACGCGCCGCCATCCGTCAGATGCAAGCCACCAGCCGCCATCTGTCAGCCGCCATCCGCACGCCACCAGCCACCCACCGCTGGCCCATCAAAGGCGGTAGGCGATCGTCTTCATGACCTTCGACGCGAGCGCCATTGCGCCGGGGATCGGGAAGGGTAAGCGGCGTGCGCCGGCCTGTTCGGCGTGCTCTGCATGCCGTGCCTCGTCTTCCTTCATCACCTTGATCACTTCCCGGCTGCGCAGATCGCCTGCGGGCAGGGTGGTCAGGTGCTCGTCCAGATGCGCTTCCACCTGGCGCTCGGTCTCTACGACGAACCCCAGGTTCCAACCGTCGCCGCGCAGTCCTGCCAATGTGCCGATCGCGTAGCTGCCGGCATACCAGACGGGATTGAACAGGCTGGGGCGGCTGTCCAGTTCGCCCAGTCGAATGGCGCACCAAGCGAGGTGATCGGTTTCCTCCTGCGCGGCCTCCAGCAGGTGGGCACGGGTCGCGGGGTCGTGGGCTACCGCGGCCTGGCCGAAGTACAAGCCTTGCGCGCAAACCTCGCCTACGTGGTTGATGCGCATCAGGCCGGCCGCGTGGCGTCGTTCACTGCGGTCCATGCCCGGCTCGTCAGCCTTGGCGGCAGGGTAGGGGCGCAGGGCCGGCGGATTGCCGAACACGGTGTCCAGTGCGCGCTGCGCCTCGGTCAGCAGGTGGTCCAGCGGGGTGGTCTGGCGAAGCGCGCTCATGGTGGGGCCAATGACGTCGGGGTGCCTCCGATTCTCGCCGCCAGGGCCGCTGCTGCCAAGTCTTGCTGAGCAGGGCAACTTGCACCGCAGGCAAAAGGTGGATAAAATCCCGCCCTTGCGTTTCACCTTCACAACGCGTGGCAGAGTTCCGGCCCTCCTGGCCGCAATGAGCCCGACGACCTATATAGAGTTCTTCATGAGCACTTTCACCGCTAAGAACGAGACCGTCCAGCGCGACTGGTACCTCGTTGACGCCGAGGGCAAGACCCTGGGCCGTCTCTGCACCGAGCTGGCCCGCCGTCTGCGTGGCAAGCACAAGCCGGTCTACACCCCGCACGTTGATACCGGCGACTACCTGGTCGTCATCAATGCAGAAAAGATTGTCGTCACCGGCAAGAAGCTGCAGGACAAGATGTATCACCGTTTCACCGGTTACATCGGCAACCTGAAGACCGAATCCCTGGCTCAGGCGCTTGAGCGCCACCCGGAGCGCGTGATCGAGACCGCCGTGAAGGGCATGCTGCCGAAGGGTCCGCTGGGTCGCCAGATGTACCGCAAGCTCAAGGTCTATGCAGGCACTGAGCATCCGCACGCCGCACAGCAGCCGCAGGTTCTGGATATCTAATCATGGCTATCACTCAAAACTACGGCACTGGCCGCCGCAAGTCCTCCACCGCCCGCGTGTTCCTGCGTAAGGGTTCGGGCAAGATCACCGTCAACGGCCGTCCGCTGGACGAGTTCTTTGGTCGTGAGACCGCGCGCATGATCGTGCGCCAGCCACTCGAGCTGACCAAGAACACCGAAAGCTTCGACATCCTGGTCACCGCCGCTGGCGGCGGCACCACCGGTCAGGCCGGTGCGATCCGCCTGGGCATCGCCCGCGCGCTGGTCGAGTATGACGAAACCTTGAAGTCCGAACTGCGCAAGGCGGGCTTCATCACCCGTGACGCCCGTGAAGTCGAGCGTAAGAAGGTCGGTCTGCACAAGGCACGTCGCGCCACCCAGTTCTCCAAGCGCTGATCCACCGCGCCTGGCGTGGGGCCCTTCGGGGCTCTGCTGGGAGGAAAACAAAAACCCGGCTTCGGCCGGGTTTTTGTTGTTTTAAAGAACGGTCACATCGTCGATCAGGACCTTATCTACCCGCCTGCATCATCCTCGATGGAGTAGACCCCCTTGTTGTTAAAGAGAGCGAGCCAACGGTGCGGGGATAAGGTGGAAGACGCGCCCAAATACTAAAAAAGGCCTGATCAACGATCAGGCCTTTTTTAGTATTTGGCTGCCCCGGATGGATTCGAACCACCGAATGCCTGAGTCAGAGTCAGGTGCCTTACCGCTTGGCGACGGGGCAAAATAGGTAAATCAATTCTCTCACTTTCCAGGTCGAAAACCAACTCCGACATGGTGGCTATGGGTGGACTCGAACCACCGACCCCAGCATTATGAGTGCTGTGCTCTAACCGGCTGAGCTACATAGCCTTGGTGAGCCGCGTATTCTGGGCATGTGTACGAAGCATGTCAATACTTTTGTGTTCCGCTTGTGGGCCGACAGGCGGCATGGGATAGTCCCTGTCAGTAGATTTCTAGGAGTCCGCATCGTGATCGATCCGGACGGCTATCGACCGAACGTCGGCATCGTGTTGATGCGCCAGGATGGTCAGGTGTTCTGGGCACGTCGTGTGCGCCGGGATGGCTGGCAGTTCCCACAGGGCGGCATGAACACGGATGAGACGCCCGTCGAGGCCATGTATCGAGAGTTGCAGGAAGAAACGGGCCTGTTGCCTGAGCACGTTGAAGTGCTGGGAGCAACGCCTGGGTGGTTGCGCTACAAGCTCCCCGCGCGGGCGATCCGTCGCAATGAGCGACAGGTGTGCATTGGCCAGAAGCAGGTCTGGTTCCTGCTACGCCTGACTGGTGACGAGTCGCACGTACAGCTGGATCTGACCGACAGCCCGGAGTTCGACAATTGGCGTTGGGTGGATTTCTGGTACCCGGTGGAACACGTGGTGATGTTCAAGCGTGGCGTTTATGCACGTGCGCTGCGGCATCTTGCGCCCATGGCCCGCGGTGTCGACGGTGCGGATGTATCGCAGATGCCGACAGGCGCGCAGGAGGCCTGGATGCCAGGCCACGCTGCGGGGCATGATCGTCCGAGAAAGCGGGCGACCACGAAAGGGTACTGGCCGAAAAAAGTGCAGGGCGACCCGACGTAAGGCCCGCCCGATGGTTGTGGCCTGAACCATAGCGAGAATGATTCAGGTAGTTAATTGACAACCATTCGCGTTTGAAGTGGAATGACGGCAGGCCAGTCCGGCCTGCCAGCGTCAAAGCCCACTGTGTACGTCTGCATCTGCAACGGAGTAACCGATCACCAGATCCGCGCTGCCGCGAGTGATGGCTGCACGACGGTGGCCGAGCTGACCATGCGCACCGGCTGCGGTGCCACCTGCGGTTCCTGCCTGGACATGGCCGGTGACCTGCTGGCCAAGGCGATGGGCACACATGATCTGCCGTTGCCCGTACTGGGTCTGCAGGCTGCCTGACAGTGACTTGAGCGTGCGTGCGTGATTGAGCACGATTCGCGTTCCTTCATCGCCGCGCCAAAGCCGCTACAGTGCCTGCGTTTTCAGCGTGCAGGAGCACCCCCCATGAAAGGCGACGCCACCGTCATCCAGTACCTCAACAAGGTGCTGTACAACGAGTTGACCGCGATCAACCAGTACTTCCTGCATGCAAAGATGCTGAAGAACTGGGGCATCAAGGAGCTTGCAGAGCACGAGTACAAGGAATCGATCGACGAGATGAAGCGTGCCGACATGCTGTCCGATCGCATCCTGTTCCTTGAAGGACTGCCGAATTTCCAGGCACTGGGCAAGCTGCGCATCGGCGAGAACCCGACCGAGATCCTCCAGTGCGACCTGGCGCTGGAAAGCGAGGGCGTCGTGGTGTTGCGCGAGGCCGTCGCGCATGCAGATGCCGTCGGCGATTATGTCAGCCGCCAGCTGTTCACCAAGATTCTGGATTCCGAGGAAGAGCACATCGACTGGCTGGAAACGCAGCTGGATCTGATTGCCCGCATCGGCGAGCCGAAGTATCTGCTCAGCAAGCTGGAAGACTGAGCGAAACGGTGCGCCGCGCGGGGCGCTCGCCGAGCATGGCTCGGCGCTACAGAAGCAGATGCATGCGTCCGCGCGCGCCGTAGCGCCGAGCCACGCTCGGCGGCATCTGTGTCAGCGCGCTGGACGCCAACCCGCCAGCGCGATCCGCGCGCGGGCAAACTCGGCCACTACCCGCGCCGCCGCAATGGTCGGCTTCTCGAGGCTCTCTGCGCGGGCTTCCAGTTCAATGCGACGTGCGGCGGTCGACAACGCCAGTGCGCCGACATTCGCGCTGGATGACTTCAGGCTGTGGGCAAGTCCGCGCAGGCGCTCGGTATCGCTGGCCTGGGCGGCGTCCTGCAGGTGCTGCACCAGCGCTGGCGTGTCATCCAGGAACGCGGTGATGATCGCCTGCGTGCTGTCACCAATCACCTCATGCAGCTCATCCAGTACCGAGGGGTCCAGCGCGGGCTGCGCGGTGTCCGCGTCACTGGCTGACAGTGTCTCGGCCAATGCATCGGCCCTCGGGTCTGCTGCGACGGCACCGGTCTCCGGGTGGCCCCAGCGTTCCAGCATGCCGCGCAACAGCCGCATTTCCACGGGCTTGGACACGTAGTCGTCCATGCCAGCCTGCAGGCAGCGTTCGCGATCACCGGCCATGGCATTGGCGGTCATCGCGATGATGGGCAGCCGGGGCAGGTGATGGGCGGCTTCGTGTGCCCGCCAGCGTTGGGTTGCCGCATAGCCGTCCAACACCGGCATCTGGCAGTCCATCAGCACGACGTCCACGCCGCCGGCATGCAGTTCCTGCAGTGCCAGCTCCCCGTCCACTGCCGTGCGCACCGTGCACCCCAGGACCTCCAGCACGCGTTGAGCGACCAGCAGGTTGACGCCGTTGTCCTCAACCAGCAGCAGGCGCAGGCCAAGCGGCGTTGTCGGGGCTTTCGTCAGTGGGCGCAGCGACGCCTCGCCCAGCAGCGGCGCAGGCCGTGCCGAGGCGCGTACCGGCACCAACAGGGCATGCAGGGTGCTGTCGCTGACCAGTTCATCCAGCCAGTGCTGGCCGTTGCGTGACGCGGCGTTGCCGAGCTGCAGCCATAGCACCTGCGGCGCGTCGTCGCCGCGCTCCGCCAAGGCCCGCTGCAGGGAGGCGTCGCCGTTGCGCAGCAGGCGCCCATCCACCACCAGCCATGCCAGCGGCCGCGTCGCGGCGCGCAGCGGCTCAAGCGCTTCGGCCAGGGTAGTGACCGTCTGCACCTGCAATCCATGCTGCGCCCCCACGCGGTGTACGCGCTGCTGCAATGCGGGGTCCTGACTCAACAGCAGCAGGTGGCCCAGCTCCGGACCGTACCCGTTGCCCGTGTCGCCGGCCGCTTTTGACAGGGGTATTTCAAACCAGAACGTGGCGCCCTGGCCGGGCTGCGATTGCACGCCGATCGTCCCTTGCATCAGTTCGATGATGCGTCGGCAGATTGCAAGGCCCAGCCCTGTGCCACCGTACATGCGGGTGGTGGACGCATCGGCTTGGCTGAAGGACTGGAACAGCCGCGGTTGCTGCTCCGGGGCGATACCGATGCCGGTGTCCACTACTTCGAAGCGCAGCGCATGGCGCCGCACGGTCTCGCCCAGCCGTCGCACCTTGACGCTTATCTTGCCGCGCGCGGTGAACTTGATGGCATTGCCCAGCAGGTTGCCCAGCACCTGCCGCAGGCGGACCGGATCGCCGCGCACGGACAAACGCACCGAAGGGTCGATCTCCAGCTCGATCCGCAGGCCTTTGGCCTCGGCAGCGCGTTGCATCAGCTGCACCACGCCCTCGAGCAGGTCACGCAGGTTGAAGGTGGTGTCCTCCAGTTCCAGCGCGTTGGCCTCCAGGCGGGAGTGGTCCAGGATGTCATCGACGATGCGTAGCAGCTGCTGCGAACTGAACGCCGCCGTCGCCAGCATCTGCCGTTGTTCGGCCTCCAGCTGCCCGCGCCCGATCAGGTCGAGCATCGGGATGATGCCGTTCAACGGCGTGCGGATTTCATGGCTCATCGTGGCAAGGAACTCGCCCTTCGCCAACGCGGCGGCTTCGGCAGCCTGCTTGGCCAGCAGCAGTTGTTGTTCCAGCTGTCCCTGCTGGTCATGCAGCCGCTGCAGGTGGTCACGCTGCTGTTGCAGATCGGTCAGTCGAAGGTCGCGCTCGCGTGCGCGTTCGTGGCGCGCGGCGAGCCGCTGCCCATGCAGGAAGAACAGGGTCACCGCCGCCGCTGCGGAAAGCGCGGCCAGCCAGGGCCACGGCCCGGCGAGCTCCAGCGCGGCCGCTATCGCCAGTGCCACGGTCGCCAGTGCGACCCCCATGGCCGGCCACCAGCTTGATGTGCCCCGCCCCTGGGCCATCGGTTACAGCACCGCGTTGAGGAAGTCGAAATCCAGGTCGCTGCCAGCGGACTGCACCATGTTGCCCTGGATGAAGTCGACACCGCCTACCCACATGGCGGCGGCCGCCTGCGGATCTTCGATCTGCTGGCCGATGATCTGCAGGTTGGCCCGGTGCGCCGCTTCGATGGCACTGCGCATCTCGTCGCGGGTCTGCGGATTGGCATGGCTGCTGGAGAAGCGTGCCGCCATGCGTACGAAGGCCAGCGGCAACTGGGTCAGCAGGGCATTGGCCTCCGCGCTGGGTTCGAACTGGCTGAGGCAGAAGCGCACGCCCAGCGTGGCTACCCGCGCGCAGAACTGCTGCAGTGTCACGGTGTGGATCAGGGCATCGGGCAGGCGCACGTCGATCACCAGCGCACTGCCTTCCAGGCGGCGCTGCTGCAGCGATTCCAGCAGCCAGTCGGCGAAGGCATCGCGGGCGAGCGTGCGCAGCGACTGCGACACGAACAAGTGCAGCGGCGGTGATGCGTGGCGATAGTGGTCCAGCAGGCCCAGCGCGTGGTCCATGACCTGCTGGTCCAGATCGGCGATGCGCCCGGCGGCTTCGGCAGCCGGGATCACCTGGCCGGCGGTCAGCACGCTGCCATCGGCCTGGCGCAGCCGCAGCAGCACCTGGTACTGCGCGTTGCCGCCGCCGGCGACGGCGACGATCGGCTGGTAGGCCAACTCCAGCTGCCCGTCCAGCATGGCCAGATGCTCATCACTGCTGGCCTCGACATGCGGCACGTGACCGGCAACGCCGGCCGTGAGCAGGCGGGCCTGCAAGGTGGTGCGCTCGATGGCTTCCAGCGCGCTGCCGACATCGGCAAAGCCCGGCGACAACGGCGCAAAGCCGATCACCCCGCGCAGGTGCACCGATTCTTCATCGCGTATCACGAAGGCGCGCGCGGAAAGCTGTTCGCGCAGAGTCTTCGCGGTGGCGTCCAGCTGCTCTTCGTCGATGCCGCGCGCCAGGGCCAGGAAACTGTTGTCGTTCAGCCGGGCCAGCAGGTACGGCTGCGCGGCTTCTGCCAAGCGTTGCCCTGCCTGCACCATCAGGCGCTCGAATGCGGCGTAGCCATAGCGTTCGCGCAGGCCCAGCGCGCTGGCGATCTCGATGAAGAACACGCCGCCGTGATCACGGTGGGACAGTGCGGCGGCCAACTGCTGCAGCAGGTGGTGGCGCGTCGGCAGGCCGGTCTCCGGATTGTTCAGCAGCGGTCCGCCACGCTCGCCCGATGCGCTGGCCGCCTGCGCGCGCGCGCGGCGGATGCGGTTGGACACCGCCGCAATCAGGTGACGTGGACGGATCGGCTTGCTCAGGTAGTCGTCTGCGCCGCTGTCGAGCACTTCGAACTGGCGCTCCGGGTCCGGGTCACCGCTCAGGAACACGATGGGCAGCATCTGCATGCCCGGCATCTGGCGGATCATCGCCGTCAGGCGCATGCCGTCCAGGCCAGGCAGGTGCAGGTCCATCAGGATCAGGTCCGGTGCATGCTCGTGGATCGCGGGCTGCACGCTTTCCGCATCGCCGACGACCACCGCTTCCATGCCTGCGCCATGAAGCACGCTTTGCGCGAACAGCGCCTGCGCGCGGTCATCTTCGACGACCAGCACACGGTAAGGCGCGTCACTGGGCAGCAGATCGGACGGCACGCCGGCCTGGGCATCCATGGCGGCGGGCAACGGCGGCGGGGTGGCTGCAGGAAGCGCGACCACGTTGTCGGCGAGGGCGGTCGGCTCGACCGGCGCCGACGCCCAGCGCTGCCAATGATCGGCCGGTGGGGTTTCAGCACGTGCGTTGCGTGGGGAATTGGGATCGTTCACGAAGTCGGCAGCGTCGAAGGTAGGGGGATTATGCGGCAGGGCCTGTGCGCGAGATATCGCGATGCCCGCCCGTCAACCAACGTACACCCTTCCACAAGGCGCGCCAGACCAGCCACACCGCCAGGGCACCGGCCAGGCTGCAGGCCAGCACCACGATCAATGCCAGCCAGGGATGGGCCAAGGCCAGTGCCAGACCGCCGACGACAAGGGTGTCTTCGGCCGCCGAAGCGACCCAGTTGCTGGCGGGCTCCGGCGAGGTGTTCAACAAGGCGCGGGTGCCGGCTTTGAGGCCATGGCTGGTCAACGCCACCGCTGCGCCCGCAAGCAGGGTGCCGTTACCGAGGTCGCCATCCGGCGACAAGGTGGCTGCGGCGAGGAATGCGCCAGCAGGCACCCGCGCCAGCGTCTGCAGCAGGTCCCAGGCCGAATCCACGCCGGGAATCTTGTCGGCGAAGAATTCGGCGACGGCCAGGACGGCGGACGTGCCGAGCACCCAGTACGATTCGGTGGCCTGCAGCGCCGGCGGCAGGTCGACCCAGCCCAGCAGCCCGGCCAGGCCAACGCCGAATACGGTCAGGTAGACGCGGATGCCAGCCAGCCAGGCCAGCAGGATCCCGATCACGAACAAGTGGGCGTCGGTCATGGCACAGGCTCCAAAGGAAAGCTCGGTCAGAGCGGCGGCTGGCCACCCCGAAGGGGCCGCTCGCCGGAAGGCTGCACTATCAGCGAAGGCGTCGCTGAATGCCACAGGCGGGCAGTCGGCACGGGCGGAGCGCTGCCTGCGTCCTGAACTACAATAGGCGCGACTGACTGCCTGACGCCGTGCCTGCCCTGCGCAGCGCGCAGCCCCGGAGACCTGCCATGAACCATCGACCGCCTTCGCGCGTCCAGATCCGCCTGCCGGGCCATGCCGCCCCGGGTCCCCGCCGTCCGTGGCTGCTCGTGGCGGTCGGCGTTGCCGTGCTGCTGCTCGTCGGCCTGCTGGGTTTCTGGCTGGGCCGCCCCGGTGGTGAGGTCGGTGACACCCTGCAAGGGACGCAGAAACGTGCCGATGCCTTGCAGCAGGAGTTGGTGGAACTGCGCCAGCGCCAAGCCACGCTGGAAGCCTCCGATCGGATCAGCCGTGCCGCCAACAACGAAGTGCAGGCATCGCTGGCCGAGCGCGACGAGGAAATCGCGGGCCTGCGCGCCGATGTGGCCTTCTACGAGCGCCTGGTGGGGGCCACCAGCCAGCGCAAGGGACTCAATACGCATTCCATCGAGTTCCGCTCCGAAGCGGCCGGTACGTATCAGTACACGGTGGTGCTGACCCAGAACCTCAACCGGGGCGCTATCAGCCAGGGTCAGATGCGTTTTACCGTGGAAGGCGTCAAGAATGGACGTCTGGCCACGGTCAGCTGGGATGACCTGCACCAGCGCAGCAAAGTGCCCGGACAGGAGTATTCCTTCCGGTACTTCCAGCAGTTGAGCGGCAGCGTCATCCTGCCGTCGGACTTCACCCCGCAACGGGTGAAGGTCACACTGGGTAGTGGAACGGGGGGTTCCACGCAGGTATTCGACTGGAAACAGGCCGGTGCACCGGCCACGAACGGGGAGTAGGACAATGTTTGGAAGCAGCAAATCCAGCCGTGATGGGCAGTTGGTCGTCGATGCATTGATCGGCAGCCAGGTGGTGATCCGCGGTGATGTGGAATTCAGTGGTGGCCTGTATGTGGAAGGGCGTATCCACGGCAAGGTGATCGCACAGGAAGGCGCCAGCGCCGCCAATCTCACGCTGGCCGAGAACGGGGTCGTCGAAGGCGAGATCCGTGCCCAGGTGGTGGTGATCAGCGGCCGGATGGACGGTGACGTGCATGCGACCGAGCGCGTCGAGCTGACCCCGAGCGCGCGGGTGAACGGCAATGTGCACTATCAGGTCGTGGAAATGGCGGCGGGTGCCCAGCTGAACGGTCGGCTGATCCATTCCAGCGCCCCGATGGCCGCGCTGCCGCCGCCGGAAACCGGCAAGGATGAGGCCGCATCCGGCAAGGGCGACACCGCTGCCCGCCGCAAGCTGGCCGAGGCCATGGCTTGAAAGCCGACCCCCGCGGCCCCATGCTGAAGCCATGAGCACGTTGATCTCCCTACCCGGCACTGCCGCTGCAGCGCCGGGCTATCAGTCCCTCGACCGCCCGTTGAACTTCACCGAGTCCGCTGCGGCGAAAGTGCGCGAGCTCGTCCAGGACGAAGGCAATGCCGATCTGGCGCTGCGCGTCTATATCCAGGGCGGTGGCTGCTCCGGTTTCCAGTACGGGTTCGAGTTCGATGAGAACCGCGCCGAGGATGACCTGGCCGTGCAGACCAGCGGCGTCACCCTGCTGGTGGATCCGCTGAGCCTGCAGTACCTGATGGGCGCCGAGGTTGATTACACCGAGAGCCTGACCGGCGCGCAGTTCGTGATCCGCAATCCGAATGCGAAGACCACCTGCGGCTGCGGTAGTAGTTTCAGCATGTAAGGGCACGGGGCGGCGCGTAAATGCGCTGCCGCGACTTGCCAGCCGCAGCCCATGCGTTCAGGCTTGGCAGATGCCTACCCATCTCTCGCCGCTGTCCGGTTTTTCCTTTGTCGATGAGCCGCTGGAGCGCGCTGATGCCCTGCGTGCCGATGCCGATGCCCTTGCGCGTCTTTGGCCCGATGCACGCATCCTGATCCTGGACCGCGACGGCACGGCGTTCACCGGCGCTGACGACCAGCCGTTGCCGCTGACCGGTGCCGATCTGGGCGGTGGTCCCGGGACGGCCATCTTCCTTGGCCTGCGTGGTGCGCAGGCGTGGTTTTCGGTAGAAGCGGCGGCGCTGGATGTGACCGCACCGGGGCGCATGGACCTGCGCCAGGCTGCGCTGTCGTGGTCGATGGGGGATGCGACCGCCTTCAGTTACGCGCGCGGCATGTCGTACTGGCATTCGCGCAATCGCTTCTGCGGTGTCTGTGGTGGCGAAGTGCGTTTCGAACGGGGGGGCTTCGTCGGCCGCTGCCAGCAATGCGCGGTGGAGCATTACCCGCGCGTGGACCCGGCAGTGATCGTCGCCGTGCAGAACCGCGGCCGCCTGCTGCTGGGTCGCCAGGCGAGCTGGGCGCCGCGGCGCTATTCGGTACTGGCCGGTTTCGTCGAGCCGGGCGAATCGCTGGAACAGACCGTGGTGCGCGAAGTCTTCGAAGAGAGCAAGGTCAGGGTATCGGCGTGCCAGTATCTCGGCACCCAGCCGTGGCCGTTCCCGGGTGCGCTGATGGTGGGCTTCAGCGCACAGGCCGAGGATGACGCGCCGGAAGTGGACGGTGAGCTGGAAGACGCACGTTGGTTCAGCAAGGAAGAGGTCGGTGCCGCGATCGCCCGCGACGTGCACGATGACGGTGACGGCATCCGCCTGTCACCCCCGATCTCGATCTCGCGCAGCCTGATCGAGCACTGGTACCGCCAGCAGCCCTAGGAGCGTCGCATGTTCACCACGCTGGTTGCCGTACTGGTCGCGTTGGCCCTGGGCCATGTGGTCCCCGCGTTTGCGTCACGGCTGCGGCGCTTTGAAGGCTTCCGCCACTGGCTGACATGGCTGGGTGCGCATGCGGGACCGGCATGGCCCGGCCCGGCCGGCGTGGCATTGGCCGTCGTGCCGCCCGTGCTGCTGCTGGCCCTTCTGGCCTGGTGGCTGCATGACCGGCTGTATGGACTGCCCGCGCTGCTGCTGGGCATCGCGGTGCTGTGCTGGTGCTGGGGGCCGCGTGATCTGGATCGTGATGTCGAGACGATCATCGATGCCGATGAGGCCGCCGTGCGTCACGCCGCCTTGCAGAACCTGCAGTCGGCGGGCGGCAGCCTGCGCGACGATGTGCCTTCGCTGGTGGACGCCACGGTGTACAACGCCCTGCGTCGCTGGTTCGCGGTGCTGTTCTGGTTCCTGTTGCTGGGCCCGGCCGGTGCGTTGGGGTATCGCCTGTTGGCGCTGATGGCCATCAGCCCGATGCGCGCACGGGTGCCGCCGGACACCTTGGACGTGGCGCAGCGCGTCCTGGGCTGGCTTGAATGGCCGGTCGCACAGGTGATGTCGCTGTCGATGGCGTTGGTGGGCAACTTCGACACGGCGTGGACCGCATGGCGTCAGGCACATGGCGAGCGCTGGCGGCGCGATGTGGGGTTCCTCGGCGCCGTGGCGCGCGCCAGTGTCAGTGCCGAGCTGCGCGAAGAGGCCCACGATTACACCGATATGGGCCTGCTGCCCGTCTGGCAGCGTCTGCCCGAACTACGCGACGCCATGAGCCTGGTCTGGCGGATGCTGCTGCTGTGGCTGGCCGTGCTGGCGCTGCTGGTGATCGCCGGCTGGATAACCTGACAAACAAGGGTAGAGCCGACTTCAGTCGGCTGGCTGTCCAATCAGCCGACTGAAGTCGGCTCTACCAGGGAATCCTGCTGTGGCTGTCCAATCAGCCGACTGAAGTCGGCTCTACCGGGGGACCGGTGCATCCGGCTCACCCGGGCGCAAGCGCCATGAACGGTGCCGACGGCAGGTTGCGCAGCACCGCATACCCCAGCAGCAGCACAAGCCACATCATCGGATTGGCCAGCATCCGTATCAGCGGATCAAGCACGCGCATGCGCACGCCGGCCCCATTGAGCAGCATCAGCAGCAGGAACGGCAGACTGATCACCAACAGCGGATTCATGGCCATCGCGCCGGCGAGGTCGCCGTGGACCAGCGAGTAGAGGCAGCGCGTGCTACCGCAGCCGGGGCAGTACAGGCCGGTCAGCGCGTAGAGCGGGCACGAGGGCAGAGGATTGCCATCGGCATAGGGGTTGACGTGGTGCAACACGACGGCAGCGCCAGCCGCCAGCGCAACGGCCGTGCCCAGCGGCAGCCAGCGTTGCAGAGACGGTGGTAGGACAGGCAACGGCATCGCTCGTGCAGGGAACGGGATCCGGCATGTGCCGGACCCCGTCGATCCGCTTAGTAGCCGCTGTTGCTCAGCGCGCCCATGCCGCCGAGGGCAACCACGAAGATCGCGTACAGCACCAGCACGACGACGCCGGCGATGGCAGCCCACATCGCGAACTTCTTCGCCTTGTCCGAGGCTTCGCGTGCACCGACGATGTCGCCGGCAGCAATCTTGCCGTTGACCTGCGCGGCAAAGACGATCGACACGATGCCCAGCGGCATGCAGCAGAAGAGGGTGGTCAGGATCGCCCAGACGAGGTGGTTCGGGATCTGCGGGTTGACTGCATTCATTGCATAAGCTCCTTGGGATGGTGGGTGGTGACTCAGTTACCGGAGAGGGCGCCCAGCGCAGCGATGCCGCCGAACAGTCCGAACCACAACAGCAACAGGACCGGCAGCGCAGCAGCCGAGGCTACTGCCCACCATCCCGCCCTGCGCGATGCGTCGTGTGCGCCCACGAGGTCGCCCGCAGCGCGGCGACCATCGACCTGGGCGGCATAGACGATCGACACCACGCCCAACGGCAGGCAGCAGAAAAGCGTCGACAGGATCGCCCAGACCAGATGGTTCGGGACGAAGACTGACGAGGTGCCCAGCGGTGGTGGGTGATTCAAGAGCGAGACTCCGTTCCATGGTGGCCGGCAGGATCAACGGCGTGCCGGTGCGCCCCCCTGTGGCTGGGTAATCTACAGCAATGAACGACAGGTGTATGCGTCTTCGGTCTGTTTTCTGGAACCGATTACATCGATCCCGTCGCGGACAGACCCACCACGAGGGTGGGGCGTCACGTCGATGGCTCAGGCGTTGTCCCCGCGGAGCGCCCGCACCTGCGCTTCCAGCAGGTCGGCGTTGGTCGTTGCGCCATCCACGGCAGACGCGGCCGCGACGTCGATCGTCGCGCGGAACCGCCGTGGTACGCGCATGCGGCCAAGGCGGCTGTCGCGCCGGCTCCACATGCTACTCCACATGCCGCGCAGCGCCATCGGCACCACCGGTACGGGACGGCGCTTGAGGATCTTCTCCACGCCACTTTTGAAGGCCGTCATGTTGCCATCCCGGGTCAGCGCACCCTCCGGAAAGATGCACACCAGTTCGCCTTCGGCGAGCGCCGCATCGATCTCGTCGAACGCGCGCTGCATCAGGGCAGGGTCCTCCTTCGCACCGGCAATCGGGATGGTCTTGGCGGTGCGGAAGATCCAGCTCATCACCGGGATGTTGAAAATGCGGTAGTACATGACGAAGCGCACCGGCCGCGGGATGCTGGCCGAAAGAATGAGCGCATCCAGATAGCTGACATGGTTGCAGACGATCAGCGCCGGGCCCTCGTCCGGCACGCTCGCCTCGATGCCGTGCGGACGCAGACGATACAGCACGCGCACCATCAACCAGCTGAGGAAGCGCATCAGGAACTCGGGCACGATCGTGAAGATGTAGATCGCCACCAGCGCATTGGCGACGCCCAGTGCCAGGAACAGCTGCGGGATCGTGATGCCCGCGGCATGTGCCGCCAGCCCAACGCCCGCCGCGGCGACAATGAAACCCGAGTTCTGGATGTTCAGGGCAGCGAATACACGCGACATCTCCGACTTCGGCGTGCGGCTCTGGATCAGTGCGAACAAGGGCACCACGAAGAAGCCGGTGAACAGGCCGATGCCGAGCAGGTCGATGATGATGCGGGTACTGCCGGCCTGCTGGACGAACTGGATGACGGACAGACCTTCCGCCGTGGCCTCACCGGCCCGCGCGAAGTACAGGTCGAGCAGGAAGGCGGTCATGCCGAAGGCACCCAGCGGAACGAGTCCGATCTCCACCCGTCGCCCGGACAGCTTCTCGCAGAGCAGCGAACCGACACCGGTGCCGACGGAGAACAACGCGAGGGCGAAGATGTACAGGGTGGGCTCGCCACCGAGGTTGGTGACCGCATAGGTCGGCAACTGCGATGTCAGCACCGTGCCGACGAACCAGAACCACGACACGCCGAGGATGGCGTTGCGCACGGCCTTCTGCTTCTTCGCCATGCGCAGCACGGCCAACGACTCCGGAAGGGGATTCCAGTTGATCTTCAGCGTGGGATCGCCCGCATCCACCTTGGGAATCATCCGCGCGCACAGGTTGCCGCAGACGGCGAGGGCGATCACTGCGGTTGCGGCGACCACCGGGCCGTGGCTGCCGGCAAGGGTGAAGATCAACCCCCCGACGATCATGCCGGTCAGGATCGACATCGAGGTGCCCATTTCAACCAGCCCGTTGCCACCGGTCAGCTCTTCCGGCTTCAACACCGACGGCAGTACCGAATATTTGACCGGACCGAACAGCGTGGATTGCAGGCCCGTGCAGAACAGCGCCACCAGCAGCACCGGCATGCTCTGGGTCAGGAAGCCGGCCGCGGCCAGCGTCATGATCAGGATCTCCATGGTGGTGGTGATCACGATCAGGCGGGATTTCTCCAGCTTGTCCGCGATCTGCCCGGCCAGCGCAGAGAACAGGAAGTACGGCAGGATGAAGATGGCCGGTGCCAGCGTGGTGTACAGCGAGCGTTCGTCGGCGGATACGCCGAGATAGAACAACAGGCCGATGATGGCCTGGCGGTACACGTTGTCATTGAATGCGCCGAGCGACTGCACGATGAAGAATGGCAGGAAGCGGCGCTGACGGAGCAGGTTGAACTGGCTGTGGCCTGACATGGAAACTCCCTTCGGACCGGCGGAAGCCTAGCATCCGGCGCGTAACGGATGCTTGCCTGCGGCGGGCTGGACGAAGGCAAGTGCAACGTCAACGTCAGCGGCGACAGGGCTGCGTGCCGGCGGGGCGGGGTGGGTTGACGGGGGACGGCAAGGGCCGCATCCATGCGGGCCTCGTTTCGTGCCATCCATGGCACTCAACGCCCCCGCCAACCCATCCCGCCCCACCCTCGACAGGTTCATGGCGGCTCTGGGTTTACATCGGTAGCGCCGACCCATGGTCGGCGAGCGCAGCGCGCCGTTGGCGGAAACATTCCGCCGAGCACGGCTCGGCGCTACCGATCCGCATGCCACGACAGGTTTCGCGGCCCCCATGGACCCCGCATGGATGCGGCCCTTGCCGTCCCCCGCCCAGTCCCACCGCCCGGCCACCAGCTTGTATCTGCGACAGCCGCGAGGGGGGCCCGACCCGTTCGCCGATCACGACCGCACCGGCACCCGCACCGCCTCGTTCGCTGCCGCCCGCAGCTTCGGCAGCAATCGCAACGCCAACGCTACCTGCGTGCGGATCAACTGCAGCTTCGGCGGCATCGCATCGTCGAACTGCTCCAGCTGCTCGGCAATGGCGCGGTCGTTTTCATTGTCCGCATCGCCGATCTGCTCGCGCTCGGCCAGTGCACGCGCCAGCTGCTGCAACCCCTGTTGGACCCGCTCACCGGCGGACAACGCCAGCGGGTCCTGGGCGAAGCTGTCCACCTGATCGCGATGTGCGCCCAAGGCCGAGAGATGCCCGAGCAGCGTGTTGGACAGGGCAAGGAACCGGAAACTGGCATCCAGATTACGGCGGACATGGCCGGGCTCGCGCAGCATGTTGGACAGCGCCGTGGACAGGGCCGCATCCGCGTTGTGCATGTCGCGGCGTGCGATGCGGTAGGCCAGGTCATCGCGCATGCCGCTGCGGTACTGGCCCAGCACGGCCTCCAGATAGCGCGCAGCACTGTCCAGGACGCGCGCCAGCACCTTGTTGAGCTGGCGCCCCTGCCAGTCGGGGAGGATCAGGAACGCGGCGGCTGCGGCAATGGCGCAGCCCAGCACCGTATCGACCATGCGCGGCACGATCAGCAGGAAGCCGTCACCGATCAGGTTGAAGCAGGTCAGGGCCATCACCGTGATCGCACCGGAGGCCATCAGGTAGCGGTCGGTACGGGTGAAGAAGAACAACAGGGCGGACAGCAGCGCAATCAGCAGTTGGCTGTGCAGGTCCTGGAACAGCTGCAGCAGGGCCCACGTCAGCACCAGGCCGACCAACGTGCCGGCGATGCGTTGCGCCAGCCGCTGCCGGGTGGCGCCGAAGTTCGGCCGACAGACGAACACGATGGTCAGCAGCACCCACGATCCGTTCTGGAAGTTGAACAGGGAAATTGCAGCGAAGCCGACGATCAGGGCGATCGCCATGCGCAGACCATGGCGGAACAGCACCGAGCCGGGTGTCAGCTGCTGACGCAGCCGCGTGCCCATTTCGCGCAGCGTGTGGGGGTTGTTGTCGCGCAGGCGGGTGTCGACGTTATCCAGGGTGGCGTCGGAGTTTTCGGCATCCAGCAGGCGGCGGCCGATGCTCTGCAGGTTGTTCACCAGCAGGTCCAGCGAGGCCAGCAGGCGGCGCCACTGCGGGCGATCCTGACCACGCAGGAACGCCAGCGAATCCACCAGATCGCGCGCTGCCTGTTGGTTGCTGTCGCCGTACACGAAGGGCCGGCGAACGCGGATCGCTTCGCCCAGTCGCGCGCAGGCTTGCCCCTGCAGGTCCAGCAGGCGCTGGCAGCGGTACAGCACATCACTGTGGAAAAACGCATCCACCAGCGCGCCGTATGGGTAGTGCGATGAACTGGCGCGCTCGTGGAAATCCTGCGCGGTGTAGTACAGCCGCAGGTACAGGCCGGAGTTCACCGCCGGCCTGCCGGAGCGTCCGAAGCGGGCCAGGATCGCGGTCTTGGCGACGTTCAATGCATCCACCACACGGCGGTTCTGCTCGGCCAGCGCCAGCTGACGCCGTTGCAGGTCGGCTTCGCGTACCGGCTCAAACAGCGTGGCCTTCAACTGCAGGTAACGACCCAGTTCCACATACAAGCGGGCCACGCGCTCGCGCACCGGACGGTTGGCGAACAATGCCGTCCACAGGATCGACAGCAGGCCGTACCACGTGGCGCCTGCGAGCAGATGGCTGACGGCCTCCAGTGACGTGCGCCAGTCCTGCGCACCGTGGTGCTCGAGCCCGATCATCGTGTAGATGGCCAGCGTCACGGTCGCTTGCGCGATCGACGCATAGCGCTCACCCAGGCCACCCAGCAGGGTCAGCCCGAAGGTGGACAGGGCCAGCGCACTGATGAACAGCCACGGTACCGGGAACAACCAGACCACCGCCGCGGCGGCCAGGCAGAAGCACAGCAGTGACAGCACGACGGCCTTGGTGCGGCCCCACGCGTTGTCATCCGTCTCCGCGATCGCACTGGCGATGATGCCCAGGAACACCCCGGGCAACGCCGTGAGCGCATCGAAATGCCAGCACACCGCCATCGCCGCGGTCAGGGCGATGAACACCCGCAGGCCATAACTGGCCTTCTCGTGCGCCCACAGGCGGCTCAGACGGGATTCTCGGGCAGGCATGCGGACCCAGCAACAGAAGCAGCCTCCATTATCGTGAAAAAAGGGGACGGAGGGGATTAAGTCGCATTCGGCCGCCTATGGTCGAATGCGACTTAATCCCCTCCGTCCCCTTTTTTCAGGCGCGGGCGGCGCGTTTGAGCTGCTTCTTCTCGTGGCGGCGGGTGCGCCAGCTGCGCCAGCGTTGGGCCAGGCACGAGAAGATCACGTACAGCGCCGGGGTGCTGAGCAGGGTCAGGCTCTGCGAGAACAGCAGGCCGCCGATCATGGCGATGCCCAGGGGGCGACGCAGTTCGGAGCCTTCGCCGATGCCGATCGCCAGCGGTACCGCGGCCAGGATCGCCACCATGCTGGTCATCATGATCGGGCGGAAGCGCACGATGCTGGCTTCGCGGGCAGCTTCCAGCGCACTTTTGCCGTGCTCGCGCTGCGCGACGACGGCGAAGTCGATCATCATGATCGCGTTCTTCTTGACGATACCGATCAGCAACACCAGCGCGATCATCGAGATCACCGACAGTTCGGTGTTGGTGCCATACAACGCCAGCAATGCGCCCACCCCCGCAGCGGGCAGGGTGGACAGGATCGTCACCGGGTGGATCAGGCTTTCGTACAGCATGCCCAGCACCAGGTACACCGTCAGGATGGCGGCGATCACCAGCACCAGCATTTCCATCGGGTCCGAATCAAAGCTGAAACCGCCGCCCTCGGCCAACCGGATGTCACCGGGCATGCGCATGCCCGCAACAGTGCTGTCGATGATTGCCTTCGCCTCGCCCATGCTGGTACCGGGCGCCAGGTTGTAGCTCAGCTCCATCGTGGTGTACTGGTTTTCATGGGTGATCTGCGAAGGCGCCAGCCCCGGTACCTGCTCGGCTACGGCGGTGATCGGCACCATCTGGCCATTGCCTGCGCGCACGTAGACCTGGTCCAGTGCACCCGGCGTTGCCGTCTGTTCCGGCAGGGCGTTGACCACCACGCTGTATTGGTTGATGTCCGAGTAGATCGTGGAGATCTGGCGCTGGCCGAACGCGCCGTACAGCGCGCCGTCGATGTCGCCCACCGAAATGCCCAGGCGTGCCGCCTTGGCGCGGTCGATCACGATGTTCTGGCGCAGTCCCGCCTCGTCCACGTCGGTGCCGACGTCGGCCAGCTTGGGGTTCTTCTTCAGCACGGCCTGCAGCTTGGGCAGCCATTCCTGCAGTTGCGCCAGATCGTTGCCCTGCAGCGACACGCGGTACTGCGCGCCCTGGCTTGAACCACCGCCGTCGCCGCTGGGCAGATCCTGGATCGCACGCAGGCGCAGTTGCAGGTCCGGGTAGCGGTCGGCCTTGGCGCTGAGCCGTGCCAACGCCTGCGCGGTGGTCTCGCGGCGTCCGTCCTTGCGGGCCTTCAGCTCGATGTTGAACTGCGCGCTTGAGCCCTGCCGGCCACTGCCCAGGCGCACGCCGACGGTCTTCACCGCCGGGTCGGCCATCAGCATGTCGGTGATGCGGCGCTGACGGTTGACCATGTCTTCGAACGACACCGTCGCGCTGGAGTTCGCGCGGCCCCAGATCAAGCCGGTGTCCTGCGCCGGGAATGCGCCCTTCTTCACCGCACCGAACAGGAACACCGTGGCGGCGATCAACAGCAGGGGGGTGAGCGACAGCAGCAGGGCGTGGCGCAGCGAGAAGTCCAGCATGCGGGTGTAGATCCGCAGCATGCGGTCGTGCCCGGCATCCAGCCAGCGGCCGAAGCGGCTCGGCGTGCCCGCATCCGCGTGCGGGTCGAGGAAGCGGCTGCACAGGGCGGGCGTCAGGGTGAGGGAGATGATCATCGACACCACGATGGCCGCCACCAGGGTGACGGTGAACTCGCGGAAGAACGCGCCCATCATGCCCTTGGCGAACAGCAGGGGAATGAACACCGCCACCAGCGAGGCGGTGATCGAGACGATGGTGAAGCCGATCTCGCGTGCACCGGTGAAGGCGGCCTGCATGCGCGGCATGCCCTCGTCCAGGTGGCGCATGATGTTCTCGATCACCACGATCGCATCATCGACCACGAAGCCGATGGCGATCACCAGCGCCAGCAGGCTCAGGTTGTTCAAGGTGAAGCCGAGGGCGTACATCACCAACGCCGCACCGGCCAGTGACAACGGCACGGTGACAGCGGCGATCAGGGTCGGGGCCAGCCGGCGCAGGAACAGCGCCATCGTCAACACCACCATCGCCAGTGCGATCAGCAGGGTGATCTGCACTTCATGCAGCGACCCGCGGATGGTCGGCGTGCGGTCGAAGTATGGGGTGAGCGTGGTGCCCGGCTGCAGGTAATCGCGCAGCGTGGGGATCTGCTCCTTTACCCGGTCCACGGTCTCCACGATGTTCGCCCCTGCACGGGTGAACACATACATCACCACGGCGGGTTTGTGGTTGAACCACGCGGCCTGGTACGCATCCTGCTGGCCGTCGTACACATTGGCGACATCCTGCAGGCGGATCACCCGGCCGTCTTCGCCGGTCTTGATGATCAGATTGGCGAAGTCGGCGGCGCGTGCCACCGAATCGTTGGCGATGATCGCGGTGGTGGTGTTGCCGTCGCTCAGGAAGCCGGTGGGCGAGGTGACATTGGCAGCGCGCACGGCGTTGCGCAGATCATCGGCCGTCAGCCCGAGGGCGTTCATCTGGCGAAGGTTGACGTCTACGCGCACCGCAGGCGTGGAGGCACCGGCGATATCCACCGACGACACGCCGGTGATCTGCCGGATGCGTTGCGCCAGCAGCGAGTCGGCCACGTTGTAGAGATCGTCGGCGGACTGGGTTTCAGAGGTCAACGCAATGGCGATGACCGGATCGTCGTTCGGGTTGGCCTTGGAGAACATCGGCGAACCCAGCCCGGACGGCAGGTCGGCCTGCGCTGAATTGATGGCGGTCTGCACATCCAGCGCGGCCGAATCGATGTCGACGTCGCTCTGGAAGATCATGAACACCAGTGAGCTGCCTTCCGAGCTCGACGAGCGCATGCGGTCGATGCCCGGTAGCTGGCCCAGGTGGCGTTCCAGTGGCGCGGTGACCGTGGAGGCCATGGTCGATGCATCGGCGCCGGCCTGGTTGGCGTGCACGAAAATCACCGGGATCTGGATGTTCGGCAGCGCCGACACACCCAGCTTCAGGTAGCAGATCAGGCCGATGATGAACAAGCCGATCGCCAGCAGGGCCGTGCCGATCGGGCGCCGGATGAAGGGGCCGGAGATGTTCAACGTGCGGCTCCCGCCGTGCGCGTCGTTGCACTCACGCCTGCGGCTCCTGCGCCGGGGGATGGCGATCGCCACGACGCAGCGCGCGCTGCTCGCGACGCCGTGCGGTCCAGTCGGAGAACCGTTCCATGTAGAGGTAGATCACCGGTGTGGTGTACAGGGTCACCAGCTGCGACAGCAGCAGGCCGCCGACGATGGCGATACCCAGCGGACGACGCAGCTCCGAACCGATGCCGGTACCCAGCGCGAGGGGCAAGGCGCCGAGCATGGCGGCAGCGGTGGTCATCATGATCGGGCGGAAGCGCAGCAGGCACGCCCGACGGATCGCCTCATGCGCGTTGGCGCCGGTTCGACGCGCCTCGATGGCGAAGTCGACCATCATGATGCCGTTCTTCTTGACGATGCCGATCAGCAGCACGATGCCGACGATGCCGTCCACCGACAGGCTGAGGCCGCTCAGCATCAGGGCAAGCAGCGCGCCCACGCCCGCCGGGGGCAGGGTGGAGATGATGGTGATGGGGTGGATGTAGCTTTCATACAGCACGCCCAGCACGATGTAGATCACAACCAGCGACGCCAGCAGCAACCACACCACGTCGGTCTGGCTGCCGGTGAACTCCGCGGCCTTGCCGATGAACTGTGCATGCACCTGCGAGGGCAACTTCAGTTCGGCCTGGGTCTCTTCGATGGCCTTCACTGCGGCGGACAGCGAGTACCCGCTGGCCACGTTGAACGAGATGGTGACCGCCGGCAGCTGCTGCTGGTGGCTGACCAGCAACGGGGCACTGGTGACCTTGCTGTCGGCCAGCGCGGACAGCGGAATGATGCCGCCGCCGCCCACGGTGATGCCGGTGTTCTGGTTGCCGATGCCGGTGGCCGTGGACGAATTGGACGAGGTGACCTGGCCGAAACTGGTGGCGTTGGTGCCGGTCAGTGCACCGGTGCCATTGGACGCAACGGCCAGCTGTTCCATCAGGGCGGTGCTGGTACGGAACTCCGGCGCGACTTCCAGCACCACGCGGTACTGGTTGAGCTCGGTGAAGATGGTGGAGATCTGGCGCTGGCCGAACGCATCGTAGAGCGTGTCGTCGATGGTCTGCATCGGCACGCCGAGCACGCTGGCCTTGTCGCGGTCGATGGTCAGCTCCAGCGCGCGCCCCTGGTTGGACAGGTTGTTGTCCACGTCGGCCAGCTCGGGTCGTTTGCGCAGCGCTTCGGTCATGCGCAGCGCATGAGTCGCCACTTCGTCGGCCTGTACGTCCGACAGCACGAACTGGTAATCGGTGGCCGCGACGCGGGTATCCAGGGTCACGTCCTGCACGGGCTTCAGGTACAGCGCGATGCCGGGAATGTTCTTCACCGCGTCCTGCAGGCGCGGCAGGATCACCGCCATGCCATCGCGCTCACCCCGTTCCTTCAGCACGATCGACAGCTGGCCCTGGTTGAGCGTGGGGTTCATCGAGCCGGCGCCGATGAAGGCCGATACACCGGTCACGTCCGGATCCTGGCGCAGCGCCTCGGCCACGGCCTTGGTGCGCTGTTCCATCTGCGGGAAGGCGACGTTCTGGTCGGCCTGCACCACGGCGGTGATCATGCCGGTGTCCTGGTCGGGCAGCAGGCCCTTCGGGATCAGGATGTACAGCACCACCGTCAACACCAGTGCCGCGCCGGCCACTGCCAGGGTGATCGGCTGGTGGGCCAGCACCCAGTCCAGGCTGCGCTCGTACAGGCCCACGGTGCGGGACCATACGTTCCGCTTGCCGGCCGCGGCCGCGCGTTCGTGCGCGTCTTCGCCTTCCGGCAGTTCGTCCGGCTTGAGCAGGTAGGCGCACATCATCGGGGTCAGGGTCAGCGAGATCAGCATCGACAGCGTGACCGCGATGCTCAGCACCCAGGCGAACTCATGGAACAACCGGCCGGTGACGCCGGGCATCAGCAGCAGCGGCAGGAACACCGCGACCAGCGACACGGTCAGCGACAGCACGGTGAAGCCGATCTGGCGCGCGCCGATCTCTGCGGCTTCCTTGCCACTCTTGCCCTGCTCGATGTAGCGGACGATGTTCTCGATCATCACGATCGCATCGTCCACGACGAAGCCGGTGGCCACTACGAGAGCCATCAGCGAAAGGTTGTCCAGCGACATGCCGGCGAAGGCCATCACCGCGAAGGTGCCGGCAAGCGACAGCGGCACCGCGACCGAGGGAATGATCGTGGCCCACAGGCGGCGCAGGAACAGGAAGATCACCGCGACCACCAGGCCGATGGTCAGGATCAGGGTGAACTGCACCTCATGCACCGACGCACGGATGGTTTCAGTGCGGTCGGAGAAGATCTCCAGGTGTACATCGGCGGGCAGCACGCCCTGCAGCTGCGGCAGCAGCGCACGCACGCGTTCGACGGTCTGCACGATGTTCGCGCCGGGTTGGCGCCTCACTTCCAGCAGCACCGCTGGCTTGCCGTCGGCCCAGGCCGCCAGCTGGTCGTTCTCTACGCCATCGACCACGTTGGCGACGTCGGACAGGCGCACCGGCGCGCCATTGCGGTAGCTGATGATGGTGTCGCGGTACTCGGCGGCACTGGTCAGCTGGTCGTTGGTGCCGATGCTGTAGGACTGGGTCTTGCCATTGAGCGACCCCTTCGGTGCGCTGACGTTGGCCTGGGTCAGCGCACTGCGCAGGTTCTCCAGGGTCAGTCCCATGTTGGACAGCTGCGCCGGGTTGACCTGGATGCGCACGGCCGGGCGCACGTTGCCGGCGATCGACACCAGGCCGACGCCCTGCACCTGCGACAGGCGCTGGGCGAGGATCGAGTCAGCGTAGTTGTTGACCTCACGCAGCGGGCGCGTGTCGGAGGTCAGCTTCAGCGTGACGATGGCCGCGTCGGCCGGATTCACCCGGTTGTAGACCGGCTGGTAGGGCAGTGAGGAGGGCAGGGTGGCCTGGCGGATGGCGGCCTGCACGTCCTGCGCGGCGATGTCGATGTCCCGTTCCATCGAGAACTGCAGGATGATCGTGGACAGCCCCGCCGACGAATCGGACGTCATCAGTTCCAGCCCGGATATCTGCCCGAACTGGCGCTCCAGCGGCGTGGTGACCAGCGACGCCATGGTCGTGGCGTTGGCGCCCGGGTACTGGGTGGTCACCACCAGGCTGGGTGCGTCGATCTCCGGCAGTGCCGACACGGGCAGCTGGCGGTAACCGAGGATGCCGAGCAGCAGCAGCCCCGCCATCAGCAATGAGGTGGCGATCGGGCGACGGATGAAGAGGGTCGAAAAGCCCACGGGCAGATCCTTGCTGGGACGTCATGACGATGCCGGCAGAGGTGCCGGCACCGATGAATCAGGCGGGGCCGCGATCAGCGCGGGCCGCCACCTGGACGGCGACCGCCGTTCTGCTGCTGTGCGGCCTTGAGTTCGGCTTCGGTCGGCGCTGCCGGGGTTTCGCCTGGCTTGAGTGCGTTCACCTTGGCACCGGGCTTGAGCCGGAACTGGCCTTCGCTGACCACCCGCTCACCGCCCTTCAGGCCTTCGGTGACCTGCACATGGCTGTCGCCCACTTCCACGCCGCTGCGCACGGTCTGCATCTTCACCGTGTTGTCGGGCTGCACCACATAGACGTACTCGCCATCAGGTCCGCGCATCACTGCCTGGGTGGGAATGACGATGCCGCCACCGATGGTGCGCAGCTGCAGACGGACGTTGACGAACTGGCCCGGCCACAGGATGTTGTCCTGGTTGGCGAACAGGGCACGCGCGCGGAACGTGCCGCTGTCGCTGCTGATCAGGTTGTCGACCACATCCAGGGTGCCGTCGCCGCTGATCACATGGGCATCGGTGCGATCGAGCGCGGCGATCTGCACGGCACCCGCCTTCTGCGCGGTACGCACGTCACCGAGCTGGCGCTCGGGCAGGTTGAACACCACGTGGATCGGATGGACCTGGGTCAGGGTGACCAGCGCCGTACCGGCACTGACCACGTTGCCGGCGTCGACGGCGCGGATGCCGGCCACGCCGGTGATCGGCGCGGTGACCTTGGTGTACTGCAGCTGGACCTGGGCGGCGCGCATGCTGGCCTCGTTGGCCGCCACGGTGCTTTCGAACTGGGCCACCTGGTTGCGCTGCGTATCCAGGTCGGTCTTCGCCACGTACTGCTGGTATTCCGGCGCACTGGAGCGCTGGAAATTGGAGCGTGCGGTCGCCAGCTGGGCCTGGTTCTGGCGTTTGGCGGCCGCGGCTTCGTCATAGCTGGCCTGCGCGGTGCGCGGATCGATCACCGCCAGCACGTCGCCCTTCTTCACTTCCTCGCCTTCGCGGAAATTTAGGCTCATCAGTTGGCCGCCGATCTGCGGGCTGACAGTGACGGTGTTCATCGCGCTCACCGTACCGAGGGCATTGGCGTACACCGGCACGTCCTGGCGCTGGGCTTCCACCACGGTCACCGGCACCGGGCCGGTGTCGGCCGGGGGGCCGCCCCGCTCGCCGCGCTCACCCGCCGCAGCGGCATCGCCGGCAGGCGCATCCTTGCCGCCGCCCATGAAGCGCAGGCCGACGAACACGACCACCAACACTGCCGCCACCAGCAGCACGATCTTCCACAAACGCGACATTCCAATCACTCCTGGGGGCTGGGCCGGGCGAACGCCCAGCTGGCAAGGTGCCAAGCATACCTGTGGGCCGTGTCAGTGCCTGCATGCCAAAAGGGCCGGATGCTCCGACCCTGCCAGGAGCCAAAGGTTCCCGAAAGCGACCGCTTGGCCTACATTCAACCGCAACCCTACCGTGGAGATCCCGATGCCCCGTCGCGCGCTGCTGTCATCCGCCCTGTTGCTGGCCCTGCCGGTGCTCGTCCATGCGCAGTCCGCCGAGCGCCCCGAAGTCGCCGCTGCTGCGCAGAAACTGCAGGCCCAGGTGGTGGAGTGGCGGCGTGATTTCCACGCGCATCCGGAGCTGTCCAACCGCGAAGAGCGGACCTCGGCAGAGGTCGCCAAGCGGCTGCGCGCGATGGGCCTGAAGCCGAAGATCGGCATTGCCCACCACGGCGTGGTGGCGATCATCGAAGGCGGCAAGCCGGGCCCGAAAATCGCCCTGCGTGCCGACATGGATGCGCTGCCGGTCACCGAGCAGACCGGGCTGCCGTTCGCGTCCAAGGCGACCAGCACGTACCGCGGGCAGACCGTCGGGGTGATGCATGCCTGTGGCCACGACGCGCATACCGCGACCCTGCTGGGCGTGGCGGAGGCCCTGGTGGCGATGCGCAAGGACCTGCCGGGCCAGGTGATGCTGATCTTCCAGCCCTCGGAAGAGGGCGCCCCGCCGCCGGAAGAGGGCGGTGCGGCCCTGATGCTGAAAGAAGGCGTGTTCGCTGATTTCAAGCCCGAAGCAATCTTCGGCCTGCACGTGTTCTCCAGCGTGCAGGCGGGCAAGATCGCCGTACGCGGTGGCCCGCTGATGGCGGCCTCCGATCGCTTCGGCATCAAGGTGATCGGCCGCCAGACCCACGGCTCGGCGCCGTGGAACGGGGTAGACCCGATCGTGGCCACGGCTGATCTGATCGGCACCGCGCAGACCATCGTCAGCCGCCGTACGAACCTGGCGCAGCAGCCGGCGGTGGTCACCTTCGGTGCGATCAACGGCGGCATCCGTTACAACATCATCCCGGACGAAGTGGAGATGGTGGGTACCATCCGCACCTTCGACGAGGGCATGCGCCAGCAGATCTTCGCCGACCTGCGCAACGTCGCCGAGCACACCACGGCCGCGCATGGCGCCACGGCAGTGACCGAAATCTACGAAGCGGAAGGCAACCCGGCGACGGTGAACGACCCGGCGCTGACCGCCCGCATGCTGCCAAGCCTGCAGGCGGTGGTGGGCGCGGACAACGTGTACGAGCCGCCGCTGCAGATGGGCGCGGAGGACTTCTCGCTGTTCGCCAAGGAAGTACCGGCGATGTTCTTCTTCGTCGGTTCCACCAGCGAAGGGATCGACCCGGCCAAGGCGCCGGCCAACCATTCGCCCAAGTTCCTGCTGGATGAAAAGGCCTTGGACGTAGGGTTGCGCGCGTTGCTGCAGGTGAGCCTGGATTACCTGAACGGTGCGCCAGCCGAGGCCTGAGTGGGTTCGCCGGGGGTCCACGTCATCGCATTCGCGCTGCCGCCCCCACGCTTTGCTTCGCAAATCGCGGGCCCCGTCTCACCAGCACCCACACCCCGCCGCTTCGCGGCCGCCCCTGACTCAGGGGCTCCCTCCACCCGACGGGTCAACGGGGCCTGCGGTAGCGCCGACCCATGGTCGGCGGAGGGTCCCCGCCAAGAGCCCGCTGCGCTCGCCGACCATGGGTCGGCGCTACCGCTTTTCTCTTTTTTATTACGCGGCGGGCGGCCACGGAACCTGTCAGGGGGCCGGGCGGTGGGGCGGGGCGGGGGCGTTGAGTGCCATGGATGGCACGAAACGAGGCCCGCATGGATGCGGCTCTTGCCGTCCCCCGTCCCGCCCCACCGCCCGGCCCCAAGCACGTAATCCGCTTTTCGCAGCAGCCCACCGCGAGGGGGTCTCACCCGTTCGACCCGCTCATTTACAATGGGCGCCATGAATACCCCCCAGGATTCCAGCCTCGGTCGCGAGGTCAGTTACCCATCGCAGTACGACCCCGGCCTGCTGTTCCCCATCCCCCGCGCGGCGGCACGCGCCGAGATCGGCCTCGACGCGGCGGCGCTGCCGTTCGTCGGCCATGACCGCTGGCACGCCTTTGAACTTGGCTGGCTGGATGGCCGGGGCAAACCCTGCGTCGCCGTCGCGACGGTGCAGGTGCCGTGCACCTCGCCCAGCCTGGTGGAATCGAAGTCGTTCAAGCTCTATCTCAACTCACTCAACAGTGCCCGCTTCGATACCCCAGAGGACCTGCGTGCGTGTATCGCAACCGACCTGTCTGCCTGCGCCGGTGCACCGGTAGACGTCCGCTTCGGCCTGCCGCCGCTGCGCGAGGTGCCACTGGGCGACAGCATTGATGCGCTGGACGTGGATATCGACTGCTATGGACCGCCCCGTGCGGATTATCTGCTGGCCGATGCGTCACAGGTGGTCGAGGAAACCCTGGTGTCGGCACTGCTGAAGTCCAACTGCCCCGTCACCGGCCAGCCCGACTGGGCGACGGTGAGCGTGCGCTATCACGGGCCGAAGATCGACCGCAGCGGCCTGCTCCGCTATCTGGTCAGCTACCGCGAGCATGCCGAATTCCACGAACAGTGCGTGGAGCGGATCTTCAGCGAGGTCAGCCAGCGCTGCGACCCGCAGTGGCTGGAAGTGGAAGCACGCTACACCCGCCGCGGCGGCCTGGACATCAATCCGTGGCGGGCCAGCCACGGCATCGCGATGCCGGCAACGACCTACCGGGAGCAGCGCCAGTAACGGCGCATGCCCCCGGGCGGCACAGGCTTCACGCGAAAACCATCCCTATTTAACAACCTGTGTGCGAACGTGCTTGCCACGTAGTCATGCAGACGGGAGTGTGTTGATGAGTACCGAGAAGAAAGCCGATTTCTCCGGTGTCAGCGCCAAGGTGGACAGCACGGCAGACCAGGTCCCGAAGGCCGACTTTTCCGGCGTTTCGTCCTCTGTCGACAGTACCGCCGAGGTCGTGGGTGGTACCTACACCGTCGCGGCGGGTGACACGCTGTCGAAGATCGCGAAAGAGCATCTGGGCAGCGCGAATGCCTGGAACAAGATCTATGAAGCAAACCGTGACCAGCTTGATGATCCGGACAAGATCAAGCCGGGCCAGGTGCTGAAGTTGCCGCCGAAGTAAAACGACATTCCGCGTTATCGCCGTACCCCTTGGAGGAAACCCTATGACCTGTACCCACACGCTTCGTAATGGCCTGCTTGTCGCACTGCTTGGCAGCGTCGCTTTGGTTGGCTGCAAGAAGAACGAGCCTGCAGTCGATACCACGGCCACCCCGGCGGCGGAAACCGCACCCGCTACCGCACCGGCCCCGATGACCGGCGCACCGCCGCCGATGGCCGAAGCGGCTTCGGTGAATGTTGCTTCGGTAACTGTTGGCAAGACGGCTGCGGCGGATAAATCCGTTGCGACTGCAGCGATGTTCGCACCCAAAGACGAGATCATCGTCTCGGTTCGTACCGACGGAACCGCGAACAATGCCAACGTGGGCGCCAAGCTGACCTTCCAAGATGGCCAGGTGGCCGGTGAGCAGAGCGCAACGCTGAACACCAGCGGCGCCGAGACCACCAACATCAGCTTCAAGAATGCCAATGGTTGGCCGGCCGGCAAGTACCGTGCGGAAGTCATGGTGGACGGCAAGGCGGCAGGTACCCCGCAGGAGTTCGAGGTCAAGTAAGTCCACGCATTACCGACTCTCTCCCGGTAGTGGACTCACGATGGACGCAGCCGCGAGGCTGCGTCTTTTTTTATGTGCCGACCAGGTCGCTGCAGTACCTGCGCGTATGGTGCAGCTTTGCTCCGCACGGCGGAAATGGAGACAATGCAGGGGTTACCCCGCCCCGCGTTGTTCGCAGCAGAGGCGGAGGAAGTGCAGGGCGCGTCCGCCCTGTGCACGACACGGTTGCACGTGGTCCGGCGCTGGCGCCGGCCTTCCCCTGAGATCCGCAAAGAGTCCTGATCCCCCATGTCGAATACGCCCAAGATCCTCTATACGCTGACCGATGAAGCCCCGTTCCTAGCGACCCAGTCGCTGTTGCCGGTCGTCAGTGCATTCACTGCCACCGCCGGTATCGCGGTGGAAACGCGCGACATTTCGCTGTCCGGCCGCATCCTGTCGCTGTTCCCGGAGCGGCTGAAAGACGACCAGAAGGTCAACGACGACCTGGCCGAACTGGGCAAGCTGGCCACCACGCCGGAAGCGAACATCATCAAGCTGCCGAACATCTCCGCTTCGGTGCCTCAGCTGAAGGCGGCCATCAGCGAGCTGCAGCAGCAGGGCTTTGCATTGCCGGATTACCCGGAAAGCCCGGCTGACGATGCGCAGCGCGAGATCAAGGCGCGCTACGACAAGGTCAAGGGCAGCGCGGTCAATCCAGTGCTGCGCGAAGGCAACTCGGACCGCCGCGCCCCGCTGTCGGTAAAGAACTATGCGCGCAAGCATCCGCACCGCATGGGCGCGTGGTCGAGCGAGTCCAAGTCGCACGTCGCGCACATGGAGTCGGGCGATTTCTACGGCAGCGAGCAGTCGGCCACCCTGGCTGACGCAGTCAGCCTGAAGATCACCCTGCATGCTACCGATGGCAGCGAGACCGTGCTGAAGGAAAAGACGGCGGTGAAGGCCGGTGAGATCGTCGACGCAGCGGTGATGAGCCGCAAGGCGCTGGCCGCCTTCATCGGTGAGCAGATCGAAGACGCCAAGGCACAGGGCGTGTTGTTCTCGCTGCACCTCAAGGCGACCATGATGAAGGTCTCCGACCCGATCATGTTCGGCGTGGCGGTCAACGAGTTCTACAAGGACGTGCTGGCCAAGCATGGCGACGTGCTGAAGCAGGCGGGCTTCGATGCCAACAATGGTATTGGTGACCTGGCTGCACGTCTGCCGTCGCTGCCGGAAGCCACCCGCGCCGCCATCGAGGCCGATCTGAAAGCCGAGTACGCGCATCGCCCCGCCGTGGCGATGGTCAACTCGGACAAGGGCATCACCAACCTGCACGTGCCGAGCGATGTCATCGTCGATGCATCGATGCCGGCGATGATCCGCGACTCCGGCAAGATGTGGAATGCCGAGGGCAAGCTGCAGGACACCAAGGCGGTCATTCCGGACCGCTGCTACGCGGGCGTCTACCAGGCGGTGATCGATGACTGCCGCACCCACGGTGCGTTCGATCCGGCGAAGATGGGCTCGGTGCCGAACGTGGGCCTGATGGCACAGAAGGCCGAAGAGTACGGTTCGCATGACAAGACCTTCCAGATCGCCGCCGACGGCGTGGTCAAGGTCACCGACGAAGCGGGCAAGGTGGTGTTCGAGCACCCTGTGCAGGCCGGTGACATCTGGCGCATGTGCCAGACCAAGGACGCGCCGATCCAGGATTGGGTGAAGCTGGCCGTGGAGCGCGCGCGCCTGAGCGGCACGCCCGCCGTGTTCTGGCTGGACGCGTCGCGCGCGCACGACGCCCAAGTCATCGCCAAGGTGGAGACGTACCTCAAGGACCACGACACCACGGGCCTGGACATCCGCATCCTGACGCCGGTGGAAGCGACGGCGTTCTCGCTGGACCGCATCCGCAAGGGCGAGGACACCATCTCGGTGACCGGCAACGTGCTGCGCGATTACCTCACCGATCTGTTCCCGATCATGGAGCTGGGCACCAGCGCGAAGATGCTGTCCATCGTCCCGCTGATGGCCGGCGGCGGCCTGTTCGAGACCGGTGCCGGTGGTTCGGCCCCCAAGCACGTGCAGCAGTTCGTCGAAGAGGATTACCTGCGTTGGGATTCGCTGGGTGAGTTCCTGGCGCTTGCCGCTTCGCTGGAACACCTCGGCAACCGCTACGACAACGCAGCGGCACGCGTGCTGGCCAAGGCGCTGGACGAAGCCAACGGCCAGTTCCTGGACAACGACAAGTCGCCCTCGCGCAAGCTGGGTGGCATCGACAACCGTGGCAGCCACTTCTACCTCACCCTGTACTGGGCGCAGGCACTGGCCGCGCAGGATGAAGATGTCTCGCTGAAAGCGAAGTTTGCTCCGCTGGCCAAGGCACTCACCGAGAACGAGGCAAAGATCGTCGAGGAGCTGGCCGCGGTGCAGGGCAAGGCCGTGGACATCGGCGGTTACTACCGCCCGGACCTGGCGAAGGTTGCCGCCGCCATGCGCCCCAGTGCCACGCTGAACACCGCGCTGGAACAGCTGCAGGGCTGATCGTCCCCCGGTTGTAGCAAGGAAAGGCCCGCGCAGTGCGCGGGCCTTTCTGCATCCGGGCACCGGTAGCGGCGACCGGGTAAGGTGGGCACGTCTCCGGTACCGAGCCTGCCATGTCCCCGATCGACATCGACGCCGAGCTGGCCCAGCGCATGGCATCGGCCATCCGTGATGGCTTCGAGGACTACCACGCAGGCTTCGCTGCGATCACGGCGCGCGCGAAAGGACGTTTCGAACAGCGGCAGTGGGAAGTCGCGCAGCAGGACGCGGTTGAGCGCATCGGGCTGTATGACCGCTGCATCGCATCATGCATGGAGACCCTGCGTCTGCTGGCAGGCGATGCCATCGGCGAGCGCGCGCTGTGGCTGCAGGTGCACGCGCGATACACGTCGTTGCTGAGCACCCTGATCGACGCCGAGCTGTATAAAACCTTCTACAACACCCTCGCACGCCGGCTGTTCGCAACACGTGGCGTGGATGGGCAGGTGGAGTTCCTCGCGCTCGACGTCGAACCTTCCGATGCGATCACCCATCCGGTCGCGCGGCACGTCTATGCCGTGTCGGCACATCGCCCGGCCGATGCCGTGATGCGCGTGCTGGGCGACTATCGTTTCGGTGTGCCGTATGTCCACCAGCTACGCTGCGCTGCTGCTGTATCGATAAGGCTGCAGGACGACCTGGCACATTGGGGGACGCATCCCGTGCGCGGGATCGAACTGCTGGATACGGTGTTCTACCGCGAACGACGTGCCTATCTGGTTGGCCGCGTCTTCGGCGAGCACCGTTTCTCCCCGTGCATCATCGCGCTGGTGAACGATGGCCAAGGCCTGCGCGCAGACGCCGTACTGACCCGGCGTGCCGACGTGGCCCATCTGTTCGGGGTATCGCGCAGCTACTTCCATGCCAACCTTTCCAACGTGGGCGATGCGGTGGTGTTCCTGCGCAGCCTGCTGCCTGGCAAGCCCATCGATGAGATCTACACGGTGCTGGGACGCGCCAAGCAGGGCAAGACCGAGCGCTACCGCACCTTCTTCCGTCATTTCCAGGAGCAGGCCAATGAACAGCTGGTACATGCCGAGGGCACGCCTGGCATGGTCATGGCCGTGTTCACCCTGCCCAGCTATCCATTGGTGTTCAAACTGATCCGCGACCGGTTCGCCTGGCCGAAGGCCATGTCGCGGCAGCAGGTGGAAGACAAATATGCACTCGTGTTCAACCTGGACCGGGTAGGGCGGCTGCTGGACGCACAGCCGTATCGGCACCAGCGCTTTCCGACGAGGCGCTTCGCCCCGGCACTGCTGAAGGAGCTGCGCGAACAGTGCGCATTGAGCGTGCAGGTGAATGATGAAACGGTGGAGATCGCGCTGTGCTACGTGCAGCGGCGATTCCGTCCGCTGAACCTGTACCTGCGCGAACAGGGGCCGACCGGTGTCCGGGCGGCGGCGCTGGACTATGCCCAGGCGATCACCGACATGGCGCGCAACAATATCTTCCCCGGCGACATGCTGCCGAAGAACTTCGGCGTATCACGGCACGGTCGTGCCGTGTTCTACGACTATGACGAACTGTGCCTGGTGAGCGACTGCGTTTTCCGCGACTGGCCGACGCCGCGCAACGAGGAAGACGCGATGTCCGACGAGCCGTGGTTTCATGTGGGACCGCGGGATGTGTTTCCACAGCGTTTCGGGCCCTTCATGGGGCTGCCGGCCCTGGAGTTGACCGCGGTGCGCGAGCACTACGGGCACCTGTTCGATCCGGCGTGGTGGCGTGACCTGCAGCAGCAGTTTGCTGACGGTGTGCTGCCTGACACGCCCCCCTACGCGCGCGAGCACCGGCTGGCATGAGCCGGTGGAGATTGCTAGGCTTGGCGCTCATCGACACGGAGCAGTCAGGATGCGTACGAATCTTTTGCTTGGAATAGCCTTGGCCCTCGGCACCGGCGGCATGCTGGTACCCGACACGGCGCCGGCGCAATCCGCCCGCGCGGCGCGCGCGCAGATCGAAGGCAGCATGGTCCTCACCGGCACCGTCGGCATCGCGACCGACGGCTCGGTAGATGGCTTCACGCTGGACCATGAAGACAAGGTCGATGCGGACATAAGGGATCTGGTCAAACGCACGGTCGCTCAGTGGCGTTTCGAGCCGGTGCTGCGCGATGGCAAAGCGGTTCGCGCCAAGAGCCCGGTCAGCCTGCGCTTGGCGGCAGAGCGTGCCGACGAGCAGAGCATGAATGTGGTGCTGAAAAGCGCCAGCTTCGAAGAGTACGACCCTAAGGCGACTGACACGGTGACGTTTCTGCGCATGAACCCGCCGGCCTATCCGCAGGCGCTTTTCGATGCGCGGGGCGCCGGCGTGGTGAATCTGCTGCTGCGTGTGGCACGCGATGGCACGGTCGCCGATGTGGTGGCAGAGCAGGTGAACATGCACGTGGTGGGATCGGAGCGGCAGTTGAAGAGCCTGCGCGCGCTGATGGAACGCAACGCCCTGCTGGCGGCGCGCAAGTGGACGTTCCGCCCACCGACCACGGGTAGCGACGTAGAGGAGGATCACTGGACCGTGCGCGTTCCGGTGCAGTATTCCATCGAGGGATCGTCCGCGCGTTACGGTCAGTGGCAGGCCTTCATACCGGGTCCGAAATCGCGGGCACCGTGGCTGTCCGAAGGCGAAGGTGAGAAGGATGCGACCGATACGCTCGTCGCCGGTGGCGTGTACAAGGTGGGTGGGGAAGACAAAGGCCCCCGCTTGTTGACCCCGCTGGGCTGAGCACGGTTCGGGTAGTGACGGCCGCTGGCCGTCAGTCCCCGTCGCCGGCAGGCTTGTTCGCGTAAGTACCGGCAGGCCTGAACCAATCAGGTTCTGACGGTCTGGCGCAAAACTGAAGGCCAGGATGATGCCGCGCCAGTATCGTGTGCGTCTGGACTCCCTGCTGGGCTTTGCGATATGTGCCGCATCGGCTCCCCTGCTTCAATCACTGCGCAGTACCCTCAACCCATTCTGCCTGGTGCCCCCTTCGTTCTCGACCGCGGGCCACAGATAAGAAGGATCGGCAATGGCTTGATGCCGGACATGGCGCAGCCCGCGCGGCCACGATCACGCGTTGGCGCCGACATCATACGTCCCGCCGGAGAACGGGCTGCTGTGGCTCCTCAGCTCTCTCTTGACCAGTATGCGCAGCTGATTCGCGATGCCTATCAAGTATCCGCGGCATGGCGAACTGGCTCGGCGCTCAGTCCCTCGGGCGTCTCCCGTGATACCGAGCGGGAACGCATCAGAGAGCTTGCCTAGCAGGCGATGAGGTTGCCGGATCAGGACGTCCTCGCGCCACGCTCGGCGGCTTGCCGTCGAGGCAACACGCTGATCGATGCAGGCCGCGCATGTCGCTCGCCGAGCACGGCTCGGCGCTACCAGAGGTCAGCGGTACGGGTAGACCACGCTGCGGTTGCGACCCTGTTCCTTGGCCATGTACAGCGCCTTGTCTGCCATGCGCAGGGCCTGCTCGGCATCAGCGTCAAAGGTCGGGTAATGCGCGACGCCGACCGACACGCTGACGTGGCCGACGGGGTCCACCGCGGTCGCAGCGATCTGCTGGCGCAGCCGCTCGGCGATCGCCAGGGCGTGCTCGGCGTCGGTCGTGGGCAGCAGCATCAGGAACTCTTCGCCGCCGTTGCGGCACAGCACGTCGCCATCGCGTGAGTAGCGTCGCATCTGTTCGGCGATGTGGCCGATGACCTGGTCGCCGACGGCATGCCCGTGCTTGTCGTTGATGGCCTTGAACCGATCGATGTCGAGGGCAAGGATCGCGAATGACTGCCCTTGCACCTTCCAGCTTTCCAGCGACTGCTGTAGTCCGCGACGGTTCAACAGGCCCGTCAATGGATCGGTCCGGCTTGCGCGGTTCAGCGTGCCGATGCGGTCCTGCAGCGTGTTGATGCTGTACAGCACGGCCTGCTTCAACTGAGCCACTTCGAAGTACCACGCGCGGATGCTGCCGACGTCGCTGATGGCAAGGCGCGTATCGCCTTCCTGCACATTGCGCGCCAGTTGCCACAGGGGCAGCGAGATGCGCCGCGCGAACCACCAGGTCACCAGCAGCGAAAGTACTCCCAGCGGGATGGCGCGCCAGATCACTGCCGACATCAGCTGTGACAGCGGCTGCAACGTCGCTGCCGTTGGACGCTGCGCGACCACGCCCCAACCGGTGGCGGGTACCGGCGCATAGCCGGCCAGCATCGACACGCCCCGGCTGTTGCGGATCTGCGCCGCACCGCGTTGCCCGCGCGATACCGCTTCGATGACCGGATTGCCGGGGGCGTAAGTGCCGACGCGTTCGGGGTCGATGTGATACAGCAGGCGGCCGGTACGGTCGACCACGTAGAGGTAGGAGCCGTCACGGTAGTAATGAGTGCCCAGCAGGCTCTGCAGGATGCTGCGCTGGCGCAGGTAGATCGTGCCGCTGACATAGCCTTTGTACGTGCCCCGCGCATCGAACACCGGATGCGACATCGCCACCAGCAGCTTTCCGGTGGTGGAGTCGTAAGGATCACTGACCATCGGCTGGCGCCGCTCCAGGGCTATCTGGTTGCCCACGCTGTGCAGGGTGTCGCCCTTCAGGTGCAGCGTCTGCGGTGAGGTTGCCAGCACCAGTCCGGTTTCGTTGACGATCAGTACCGAGTTGAAGCTGTTGGTCTGCAGCTGCAGGCGACTGGCCTCATCCTGTGCACGGTGGGCCTCCATGTCGGCCCGGCCGAGCAGCATGGCCGTATACGCCAGCTGCTGCTGCGAGGAGAGGATGAAATTCTGCGTGGTCTCGGCCAGTTTGTTGGCGTATACCCGGTTGGCTTCCAAGGTATTGCTGATCAGCTGGTCACGCTGCACGCGGTAGCTGGCCATCAGGGTATTGGCCAGCGCGACCACTGCGCTGAGCAGGGCCAGGGCAAGAATGAGCGAGCCCAGGTTCAGGCGTTTTGACATGATGCGCATGCGGGCAGGTCGGGCCTGTCTGATGCTGGGCCAACCGATGGGAACGGGTTGAGCGACAGCGAGGGACAACGCCCGCACGCATCAGGCTGCGCACGGTTCGATGGGGATGGCGGTGCCATTATCGCCGAAAGCGACAAGGCGATGGGGGTAGCGCCGAGCCATGCTCGGCGAGCGCGCAGCGCGGCCTGTGTCAGGCGTGGCGGTGCCGGACACATTCCGCCGAGCATGGCTCGGCGCTACGGCGAGCGGGGTGCGCGGCGCAGGTCAGGCGTGGCGGTGCCGGGCACACTCCGCCGAGCATGGCTCGGCGCTACAGGTGGGCGCACTGCGGGCGGCGATGGTCCGCCGCACAGGGCACCGCGTCAGCGGTCCAGCCGCTGCCGCAGGGTGGTGCGCAGGGTGGCGGCCGATGTTTCATCCAACGCCCCCAGCACCCCCCGTACGGGTGCCGGGATGTGGGCGGCGGTGTGGTCGCCGGCCTCGAACACGTAGTGATCGAACATCGCCTTCCACGCTGCGCGCTGGGTTGCCGGCAGTTCGCGTATCGCCAGCAGAGACAGCATCATGGCGTTCATCGGCGAATCGGCCCATGCCGGCACCGGGCGCCACCAGTAGTTCACCAGCACATTGAAGGGGGCCAGCCCTTCCATGTGGTGCCACCACAGCGAGGGAATGAACACCGCATCGCCAGGCTCCAGCTCAGCCACCTGCGCATGCGCCATCGCCTCGGCAAATCGCGGAAAACGCTGCAGGTCCGGTGCGGCGAAGTCGACCAGGCTGATCGCCTGACCGGCGGGGGTGAAGTCGAGCGGACCCACGTAGAGGTTACCTACCTGCTCCGGTGGGAACAGCGTGACGCGTCGACGCCCGGCCGCCACGCAGGCCAGGTTGTCCGGTGCGTCGTAGTGCGCCGCGATCCGCGAGCGGTTGCCGATCCAGATGCTGGCCAGTGCATCGGCCTGTCCCAGCGCCAGTGGATTCTCCTCCCGCAGTCCGGGCAGGTAGGTATCCAGCGTAGTGGATGCCACATAGATGGTCGGTGCGTCCGGATCGCTGCGGTACTTGAGCAGGGTGTCCAGCACCACGCGCAGCGGCACCTGTTCACGGCGGAAATTGAAACCACTCAGGTCTTCGTTGTAGAACACCCGGCCCTTCGCGCTGGGCGCCGCGGTGGTGGCGGTGACCGGCATGCCACCGTGGTCGAAGCGCTTGAGGTAGTCCGCCGCCGCCGCGTCGGAGCGCTGCCCCGCCTGGACCAGCGGCCACGCGCCGGCAAGCCCCCGCACCACCTTCGGTGTGGTCCAGCTCAGTAGTGCGGCAGGCAGTGCCGCAGGATCCGCGAGCGGGACTTCTTCGATCGGGCGGGGCGGGGGCAGGTTCATCGCCGCTCAGAACTTGTAGCGCACGCCGAACATGTAGCGAGGGCCGGTCTGGGTGGCATAGCGCAGCATGTTGCTGTGGCGGGCGTAGGTGCGCATCGTTTCGTCGGTCAGGTTGATCGCTTCCACGCTCAGCGTCAGCTGCTCGGTCACCGCGTAGCTGATGTTCAGATCGAGCTGGCCATACGCTTCGGTGTAGTTCGGGTTTGGCCCTTGGCCACCGATGCCGTTGAGGAACTTGTCGCGCCAGTTGTAGGCCGCGCGGATCTGCCAGGCGTGCTTGTCATAGAACAGTACCGCATTGGCCGAATCGCTCAGGCCGACCATCGGATACTGATCGCCCAGGCTCAGGTTGTCGAACGTCAGTCCGGATTTCACCTTGGTGTAGTTCGCCGCCACGCCGAAGCCGGACTCGCCGAACAGGTGCTGCACCGCCACCTCCCAGCCTTGCAGATGATCCGAACGCTGGTTGGCTGGCAGGGTGATGTCGAACCCTGCGATCGGGTCACCCGGCTGGCCGACGATGCTGCCGGTCTGCTGGCCGGCCGAGTTGACGCCGGTAGACACAACGCCCGGGTCACCGGCGTGGTTGGTGAAGATGTAATTACGGATGCACACCGTGTCGGTGGTGACGCAGCCCGACGCCAGCGCTTCGTTCCAGTACGCCCCGCCGACCGGCGTGTGCAGGCTGCCGGCATCTTCGCGGGCGATGGTGTTGCTGATGAAGTTCTTGATGTTCTTGCGGAAGAACCCGACCGAGGCGTAGCTGGCGTCGCCGTAGTACCACTCCAGCGAAAGGTCGAAGTTGTCCGACAGCAGCGGCTCCAGCGCCGGGTTGCCGCGCGAACCGGTGCCCCCCTGCGTGCGCACGATGTTGTCCAGGCGCTGCCCGCTTTCGATCTGCGTCCAGCCTGGACGGCCCAGGCTGCGGCTGTAGCTGCCGCGCAGCGCCAGCGACTCGTTGATGTCCAGCTTGAGGTCGACGTTGGGCAGCACGTAATCGTACTTGCCCTGGCCGCCGATGAACGCGCCGTCGTCGGCATAGGTGATGTTGAACTCGTTGAGTGAGTTCCAGCTGATCGAGGTGGGCACCCGGACCAGCGCCAACGATTCCACTTCGGTCTGTTCATAGCGCACGCCGGCTGCGATGTGCAGTGGCATGTTCCAGTCAAAGGTGGTGCGGTACTGCAGGTAGGCGCTCTTGGATTTTTCGCTGGTACGGATGTCTTCGGAGTACTCGGTCGGGGCGAGATAGCACGTCGGGCACGCGGGCTCGGCGCCGTTGGCCACCTGCGCCGCACGGTCACGCAGGCGATCGAAATCGAACACTAGGAACTGACCCGTCAGGCGCGGATCGTCATGGCCGGAGAACGCCTTGAAGTATTTGCCCATGTCATCGGCGTACCAGATACTGTCATCGTAGTCGGCCGGCGTGCCGACGCCGCCCCAGCTGTCACGTTGCTGGATCGCCGCTGCGGACCGGTTGTCCACCTGGGTGTGGCCCACGCCGAAATCGAGCGCCGAGTAGTCGGCGAAACGGAACACGCCCTTGGCCTGCAACTGCTCCACTTCGGATTTGTTGTAACTGTTCTGGAACACCGAACCGGTGACCAGTGCATCGGCGGCCTGCACGCCGCCCGGCGGCAGTGCGATGTTGATGATCGGCAGGTCGCCGCTGTAATCCACGGTGGTCGTGCCGCGCACATAGGCCGCCACGCCGAGCACGCCGGCCGATCCATAGGGGCCATCCGGCTGCGATTCGGCGCTGGCACGGTGGTAATCGAACGACATGTCGAGCGCGTCGTTGACTTCCCACTCGACGTTGAACCCCAGCGATTCCATGCTGTTTTTCGTGGCGAGCTTCATGCCGCCCATGGCCACGTCTCCGTTGACCACGTCCTCGCTGTACACGATGGGTGCGGCGATCGGACCATCGGTCCAGGTGCTGTCACCGGGGCCGTAGTTGAACCACACCGACAGTTCGCTGCGCTGCTGCTGCACCTTGTTCTCGACATAAGTGTAGTCCAGCGTGGTGGTGACGTTGTCCAGCGGCTTCCACTGCAGCGTGGCCTGGCCGTTGGTGCGCTGGCGCTGCACGGCGTTGACGTTGTACGCGGTGTTCTGCGGGCGGCCGTAGATGTCCTCCGCACCGGGACGGTTGGTGATGCGGTCCGAATAGCCGGTGCCCGGCTGCGGCAGTGCGCGCCAGTCGCTGGTATCGTCGCCGCGCAGTGTTGCCCAGCCTTCCGCCACGGTGGCCTGGTTGAAGCCCGAGTCACGTTCCTGGTGGCTGGCACTCAGCGCCACGCCGAAGCGTCCATCGGCGTAGACCTGGCTGAAGATGCCGGACAGTTCGCCGGTGACATTGGATCCCTGCAGCGTGCGCGGCACGTTGTCGTTGGAGGTGTCGTGCACCGCCTTCATGCCCAGGCTGACCACCGGTGCGGCTTCGAGCGGGCGCAGCGTCTTGATGTTGATCGTCGCACCGATGCCACCGGTCGGGTTGTCGGCGCGGGTGGTCTTGTAGACCTCCACTGCGGAGATCGACTCGGAGGCGATGTTGGCGAAATCGAACGAGCGCGAACCGGACAGTCCACCGCCGCCGTTGCCCAGGTTGGAGGCCGGCATCTGACGGCCGTTCAGCAGCACCAGGTTGTAGTCCGGGCCGATGCCGCGCACGGTGACCTTGGAGCCTTCGCCGCTGGAGGTGCGGTCGATCGAGACGCCGCTGATGCGCTGCAGTGACTCGGCGAGGTTGGTATCGGGGAACTTGCCGATGTCCTCGGCGACGATGCCATCCACCACGCCCTGACTGTCGCGTTTGAGGTTCATCGACGATGTCAGACTGCCGCGGATACCGGTGACCTGCACGGTGTCCAACGTGGAAGGATCCACATCCGGCGACGGCGTAGTAGCGGACGGGCGATCAACGGGTGCCTGTGCCCAGCCGGGCGCAGCCACGGCAAGCATCAGGGCGGAAGCGAGCATCGTCTTGCGGGGTACGGCCTTGTACATCCTCATTGCGATCCCTCCCCAGGGAGTGCGGAAACAGCGGGTTTAAGTTCGGCTGAAACGCGGCAACTGCTTGACGGGAGCGATTTGGGGTTGCGTTGACAGCGTTGTCAACAAACTGACATGGACCGCCCCCGCAGGCAGCGCGGCCTGCTGCCAGCTGAATGGCATGACGATGGGAGGCCACATACGGCAAAGTGTTGTCCTGCCTGTGTCCACGCGCGCAGGACGCATCGGTGGAAGCGCACGTGCCCTGCTCAGCGGCGTGCTGCGTTGCGCAACAGTTCTGCGCAGATAAATCACCGCCGACTGACAGCGCTCGACAATTCGCCCGCAAGCGCTTCACCTCCCGGCCAAGCAAGCCTGGCGCGCCGTCGGTAGCGCTGACCCATGGTCGGCGAGCGCAGCGGTCCGTAGGCGGCAGGATTCCGCCGAGCGTCCGAGATAGGTAGCGCCGACCCATGGTCGGCGAGCGCAGCGGGCCGTGAGCGGCAGGATTCCGCCGAGCGTGGCTCGGCGCTACCAGAGCATGTGCAACGGGCCGCGGATGATTCCGTCCGAGATAGGTAGCGCCGACCCATGGTCGGCGAGCGCAGCGGGCCGTGAGCGGCAGGATTCCGCCGAGCGTGGCTCGGCGTTACCAGAGCATGTGCAACGGGCCGCGGATGATTCCGTCCGAGATAGGTAGCGCCGACCCATGGTCGGCGAGCGCAGCGGGCCGTAGGCGGCAGGATTCCGCCGAGCGTGGCTCGGCGCTACCAGAGCATGTGCAACGGGCCGCGGGATGATTCCGTCCGAGATAGGTAGCGCCGACCCATGGTCGGCGAGCGCAGCGGGCCGTGGGCGGGAGGATCCCGCCGAGCGTGGCTCTGCGCTACGCGCCGGCGCGCCGCCCCGGTGCGGCGGTCGACTCGCGCACCAGCACGGTGTGCTCCAGGGTGATCATGGCGCCGGCGGCAGGGGCGCGGATGCGGTCGATCAACTGTTGGCTGGCCAGCCGGCCCATGTCAGCGGTCGGCTGCCGCACGGTAGTCAGCGCCGGGAAGATGTGGCTGGCGAGCGGGGTGTCATCAAAGCCGCAGACGGACAGGTCGTGCGGTATGCGCAGGCCGCGGCCGCCGGCGACGCGGTACACCGCGGCCGCCATGTCGTCGTTGGCTGCGAAGATGGCCGTGGGCGGGTCGGCGAGGTCCAGCAGCCGATGCGCGGCGGGGAGGCCGGACTCGAAAGAAAACTGCCCGCTCACCACCAGCGACGGGTCGTAGGCGATCCCCGCCTCGCGCAAGGCCGCGCGGTAGCCGGCATGGCGCCACTGGCAGGCACCGTGGGTGCGAGGTCCCTTGATATGCCCGATGCGCCGATGGCCAAGCGCAAGGAGGTGCCGCATCAGCTCGACCACCGCCGTGGTTTCATCCATGCGCACGCCGATACCCGTCGACGGGTCGCGCGGGGCAATGCTGGCAAACGGAATGCCGTGCGTGTGGAGGTAAGACAGCACCACCGGATCATCGGTGAGGGGCGGGATCAGCACCACGCCATCCGGCCGTGAGTTCTCAAACAGGGCACGCAGGTCAGGCAGCGCGTGCTGCCCGATGCCCACCGGACCCAGAAGCAGGTTGTAGTGGTTGCCGTGGCACGCATCGAGCATGCCGCTCTGTATTTCCATCAGGTAGTTGCGTGATGGATTGTTGTAGGCCAGTGCCAGCGCATACGAACGCTGGCCGGCCAGGCTGCGTGCCGACGGGTTGGGCTTGTAACCGAGCTTCGCCACGGCATCGCGCACGCGCTGCTGGGTTTGCTGGCGCACATTGGGCTCGTTGTTGAGCACCCGCGACACGGTCTTGATCGACACCCCGGCCGCCGCAGCGACATCCTCGATTCGTCCAGCCATGGTGCAGACCTTCCTCCGTGGGGCAGCGGCGCGCGAGGCGCGCCCGGCGATGGTGCTACGTCGGCCTGATATTGCCACGGTGCGGCGCAGCACGGACGGCCGGTGGATGCCTGTTGCCGGTGCCTGCGGATCCCGGCGCCGCTGGGCTCGCCGACCATGGGTCGGCGCTACCGATGACAGTGGCCCGTCTGGTGGAGGGAGCCCCTGGCGGATGTTCGCACCCCGTAAACGACAAAGGCCCCGCAGTGCGGGGCCTCGTCGTACTTCCATCAGCGCCGGAAAATCAGCGCTTCATGGAACCGAAGAACTCGTCGTTGGACTTGGTGTTCTTCATCTTGTCGAGCAGGAACTCCATCGCGGCCATTTCATCCATCGGATGCAGCAGCTTGCGCAGGATCCAGATCTTCTGCAGCAGTTCCGGCTCGATCAACAGGTCTTCGCGACGGGTGCCCGAGCGGTTGATGTCGATCGCCGGGAACACACGCTTTTCGGAGATACGGCGGCTCAGGTGCACTTCGCTGTTGCCGGTGCCCTTGAACTCTTCGTAGATCACCTCGTCCATCTTGCTGCCGGTGTCGACCAGCGCGGTGGCGATGATGGTCAGGCTGCCGCCTTCTTCCACGTTGCGGGCCGCACCGAAGAAGCGCTTCGGACGGTGCAGCGCGTTGGCATCCACACCACCGGTCAGCACCTTGCCCGAGCTCGGCACCACGTTGTTGTAGGCACGGGCCAGGCGGGTGATCGAGTCGAGCAGGATCACCACGTCCTTCTTGTGCTCGACCAGGCGCTTGGCCCGCTCGATCACCATTTCCGCGACCTGCACGTGGCGCGCGGCCGGCTCATCGAACGTCGAGCTGATGACCTCGCCGCGCACAGTGCGCTGCATTTCGGTCACTTCTTCCGGACGCTCATCGATCAGCAGCACGATCAGGTGCACGTCAGGATGATTGGTGGTGATGGCCGTGGCCACCTGCTGCATCATCATCGTCTTGCCGGCCTTGGGCTGGGACACGATCAGCGAACGCTGACCCTTGCCCTGCGGTGCCATCAGATCGAGGATGCGGCCGGTGATGTCTTCGGACGAGCCGTTGCCGCGTTCCAGGGTGAAGCGCTTGCGCGGGAACAGGGCGGTCAGGTTCTCGAACAGCACCTTGTTCTTGGACGCTTCCAGCGGCTCACCGTTGATGGTGTCCACGATGGACAGCGCGAAGTAGCGCTCGCCATCCTTCGGGAAGCGGATGCGACCAGACAGGTGGTCGCCGGTGCGCAGGTTGAAGCGGCGGATCTGGCTGGGCGAGATGTACGTATCGTCCGGACCGGCCAGGTAGCTGGCTTCTGCAGCGCGCAGGAAGCCGAAGCCGTCCGGCAGGATTTCCAGCACGCCGTCGGCTGCAACGCCGTCGCCATGGCGGGTCAGCACCTTCAGCAGGGCGAAGATCACGTCCTGCTTGCGGGCACGGGCCACGCCTTCGGAAATCTGCAGCTGCTCGGCGATTTCCAGCAGCTTCTGCGCCGGCATGCGCTTGAGATCGCTCAGCGAATAGACCGGGAAACCCTCCGGCACGTTGGGCTGCTGGGTACGCACGAACGGCTGCTGCTGTTCGTTGTTGTCCTGCGGCAGGCCATCGTCGCGGCCACCACGGGCAGGACGGTCACGGCGATTGCGGAAGCGATCGCGGCGGTTGCCCTGGCCCTGCTGGTTGCCCTGCGCGTTGCCCTGCGCATTGTTGCCCTGGTAAGGGCCCTGGTTCTGGCCACCGGCGTTGTTCTGCTGGCGCGGCTGGCCGGATTCGCGGCCTTCGCCACCGTCACCGCCGCTGGAAGCGGACGATTCGGAAGCCGGCGCGCTCGGCGCTGCAGGAGAAGAGGGAGGCGTAGCCGCGGCGGGTGCCGACGACGGTTGCGGTGCTTGCGTCAACGGCAACGCCGGCTGATGGGCCGCCGGTGCGCTGGTCTCGGCACCGGACGGTGCAACGGCCTTGCTGACGCGGGGCTTGCGCACACGCTTTTCGGCGGGCGCATCAGCGCTGCCGGTTTCGGAAGTGGTATCGGACAAGAGCGTTATTCCTCGCTTGAAGGTGCGAGCGCCCGGCTGGGGCGGCGAACGAAGGGAAAGGGGTCTGGAGTGAACTGCGTCCAGAGGGTGCGGCACGCGAACGCGGGCCGGATGTGCCGACACTATCACCGGCGTGCAGCGGCTTGCAAGGGCCGCTTGTGGCAGACGTTCATGCAGAGCAGGCCCTGCGGCAGCCGGGATCACCGGCTGCCAGTACCTGCAGGGTCAGGCGAGGGCCTTGTCCAGCAGGCCGGCCAGCTGGGCCTTGCCCACCGCACCGATCTGCTCCGCTACCTTTTCGCCATCCTTGAAGACGACCAGGTACGGAATCGAGCGCACGTGATACTTCACGGCCAGATCGCGTTCCTGGTCGACATTGACCTTGACGATCTTCGCGCGTCCCTGGAAGGCATCGGCCAGCTCATCGAGGGCGGGGGCGATCATCTTGCACGGGCCACACCATTCGGCCCAGAAATCGACCAGCACCGGTTCCTTGGAACCCAACACAGTGCTTTCGAAGTCAGCGGTGCTGACGTGTACAACCTTGTCGCTCATCTTGGTCTCTCGTCTGGTGATGCACCCGGCGGTGGCCGGAGGTGGGTGAACTGGGCCACGCCAGTGTGGCGCGAACCGTGTCGTTGCCTCGTGGAGCGTGCCCACGGTGCGTTGGGCGGATGCCTGGACGCTCACGGCCGGCAGTTTACGCCTATCCGCGCGAGGGGACAGAGGCCGGCTGGAACCCAGCGTATCGTGATCGAAGGCATCCGGGAAATGTGCCGGATTCCACTGTCACTACCTATCACCTAGGGGCGCGAGCCAAGTGCCACAAGAGGCAGAAGGGGCTGGATTCAGGCCGTGGAGCGGCAGATGAAGACGGCGAAACGAGTCGTCTCTAATAGCTATGAGACGCTTGGGCCCGGTTTGGCGCCTCGAGTACGCTAAACTTCACCGTTGAGCGGCAAGGGACCCGACAGGTCCAGCGCCCGCCGACCCGCCGCAGGGGCCGCAGTTTGCGACGGAGCCCCCAGATGATGCCGAGCCGCCCGATTGCAGGTGGCGGCCAGACCAAGACGGACACATGAGCGACAAACCGCTGACCGATTTGACCTTTTCCTCCTTCGATCTGCATCCGGCGTTGCACGCCGGTCTTGAAGGAGCCGGATTCACCCGCTGCACCCCGATCCAGGCGCTGACGCTGCCAGTCGCACTCGCCGGTGGCGATGTCGCAGGCCAGGCACAGACCGGCACCGGCAAGACGCTGGCCTTCCTGGTGGCCGTGGTGAATCGCCTGCTTACCCGCCCGGCGTTGGCTGACCGCAAGCCGGAAGACCCGCGCGCGCTGATCCTCGCACCGACCCGCGAGCTTGCCATCCAGATCCACAAGGACGCGGTGAAGCTGGGTTCGGACCTGGGCCTGCGCTTCGCGCTGGTCTATGGCGGGGTGGACTACGACAAGCAGCGTGAACTGCTGCAGCAGGGCGTGGACGTGATCATCGCCACCCCGGGCCGCCTGATCGACTACGTCAAGCAGCACAAAGTGGTGTCGCTGCATGCCTGCGAGATCTGCGTGCTGGACGAAGCCGATCGCATGTTCGATCTCGGCTTCATCAAGGACATCCGCTTCCTGCTGCGCCGCATGCCCGAGCGCACCACGCGGCAGACCCTGCTGTTCAGCGCCACGCTCAGCCATCGCGTGCTGGAGCTGGCGTATGACCACATGAACGAGCCGCAGAAGATGGTGGTGGAGAGCGAATCCATCACCGCCGCACGCGTGCGCCAGCGCATGTACTTCCCGGCCGACGAAGAGAAGATCCCGCTGCTGCTGGGCCTGCTGTCACGCAGCGAAGGCGCGCGCACGATGGTGTTCGTCAACACCAAGGTGTTCGTCGAGCGCGTGGCGCGTTCGCTGGAACGTGCCGGCTACCGTGTCGGCGTGCTGTCCGGCGACGTGCCGCAGAAGAAGCGCGAGAGCCTGCTCAACCGCTTCCAGAAGGGCCAGCTGGAGATCCTGGTGGTCACCGACGTGGCTGCCCGTGGCCTGCACATCGACGGCATCAAGTACGTCTACAACTACGACCTGCCGTTCGACGCCGAAGATTACGTGCATCGTATCGGCCGCACCGCCCGCCTGGGCGAGGAAGGCGATGCGATCAGCTTCGCCTGCGAACGCTATGCGATGGGCCTTCCGGATATCGAGGCCTACATTGATCAGAAGATCCCGGTTGAAGCAGTGACCGCCGAGCTGCTGACCTCGTTGCCGCGTCCGGAACGCGCACCGGCTGCGCCGGGCGAAGAAGGCGACGAGAACGAGAGCGTCAGCCAGATCTTCCGTGAAGCACGCGAAGCACGTGCTGCCGAAGAGGAGCGTCGTGGTGGCGGCCGTGGCGGCAAGCCGTCGGCGGGTCGTGGCGAACGCACTGGCGAACGCAGCGGTGAGCGCCGTCCGCGTCCGCCGCGCAAGCCGCGGGTGGAAGGTGAGGTCGTGGCCGGTGCAGAAACCGCCGTCGCCGCCAGTGCTGTGGAAGGCGCCGTTGCGCCGGCTGCGCTGGACAGCGTGCAGGCCCCGCGCCCGCCGCAGGCCGAAGATGCCGCGCAGGATCCCGCCCTGGCCGATGGCGAGCGCAAGCCGCGCAAGCGTCGTCGTCGTCGCAACGGCCGTCCGGTCGAAGGCGCCGAGGCCGGCACCGAGAGCAGTACGTCGACCACGCCGGTATCGCCGGTGCAGGTGATGGCCAAGCCGGTCCGTGGCGTCGATCCCAGCGACTCGTTCCTTACCCGCATCGGCCGCAAGATCCGCCGCATGCTGGCGGGCACCTAAGCGGCATCGCGTTCGCGCTGTCGCGCTCGCGGTCCGCTGGGCGAATCGCGGGCCGTGTTTCAACAGCACCTACACCCCCGGGCCTGCGGCGCTGCCCCAGGCTCAGGGGGCAGCGGTCTCTCCGGTCTGCCCCGCCGCGGGCACAGGCCCTGACGCGATGTCTCCACGCCGTGGCGCCTGTCCTGCATAATCAGGGGATGAGCGTCCTGCGTTTTGACAATGTAAGCAAACAGTACGCCGGTGGGCACGAGGCGCTGACGGATGTCAGCTTCGACGTGGCGCCGGGCGAGATGGTGTTCGTCACCGGCCATTCCGGTGCCGGCAAGAGCACCCTGTTGAAGTTGATCCACCTGGACGAACGGCCCAGCCGTGGCGCGGTGGTGTTCAACGAGCGCAACCTGCTGAAGGTGCGCGGTGGCGACGTGCCCCGGCACCGTCGTGAGGTCGGCGCGGTCTACCAGGACCACCGGCTGCTGATGGACCGCAGCATTTCCGAGAATGTCGCCCTGCCGCTGATCCTGCGCGGTACGCGCCGTGCCGACATCGGCAAGCGCGTGCGCTCGGTGCTGGAGCGGATGGGCCTGGGCCATCGTGAAAAAGCCCTGCCGTCGCAGCTGTCGGCAGGCGAACAGCAGCGCGTGGGCATCGCCCGTGCCATCGTCGGTGAGCCGCGCCTGTTGGTGGCCGACGAGCCCACCGGCAACCTGGACCCGACGCTGGCGGCAGAGATCATGGCGCTGTTCGCCGAGCTGCCCTCGCGGGGCACCAGTGTGCTGGTGGTCAGCCATGACCTGGCCCTGCTGCGGCGTATGCGCAAGCGTGTGCTGATCCTGGACCACGGCAGGCTGGTCGACGACATCTCGCCGCAGGACCTGGCCGAATGAGCACCGATACATCCCCCTCGACCGAGCGCAAGGCCAATGCGCCGGCGGCCGCTCCCTCGCGCGTCGGCATCTGGTGGCAGCACCACATGCACAGCATCGTCTTCAGCCTGGGCCGCGCCTTCCGCAAGCCGTGGTCGACGCTGCTCACCGTAATGGTGATGGCGCTGGCGCTGGCCCTGCCGCTCGGCCTGTCCATCGCCCTGGACAACCTCAAGCACTTCACCGGCAGCGTGCAGCAATCGCGCGACATCAATCTGTTCCTGAAAGCCGAGCTGGACGGTGCGACGGCCGAGGCGCTGGCCACGGAACTGCGTGCCCGCGATGACGTGCAGGCGGTGCAGTTGCGTACCCCTGACGAGGGGCTGGAAGAACTGCGCGAGAACGCCGGGCTCGGCGAAGCGATCGATGCGCTGCAGTCCAATCCCTTGCCCAGCCTGCTGGTGGTGACGCCGGCAGCGGCGACGGACGATGCCCGCCTGGCGCGTGCGTTGGGCACGCTGCCGCAGGCCGACCTGGTGCAGCATGACGCGCTCTGGCGCACGCGCCTGGATGCCTGGCTGGCCTTCGGCGCGCGGCTGGTGCAGGTGTTGTCCCTGGTGCTCGGACTTGGTGCGGTGCTGGTGGTCGGCAACACGGTGCGGTTGGATATCCAGGCGCGGCGCGAGGAGATCGGCGTGCTGCAGCTGCTCGGCGCCAGCGATGGCTTCATCCGCCGCCCCTTCCTGTATCTGGGGGCCTGGTACGGGTTGGGGGCGGGTCTGGTCGCGCTGGGCCTGATCGCCGGTGCCGGCGCGGCACTGTCCGGCCCGCTGTCCCAGCTGTCGCAGAGTTATGCCAGTCCGTTCGCGCTGAAGGGGCTGGACCTGCTGCATTCCTCGGTGGTGCTGCTGGCCATCGTGCTGGTCGGCTGGCTGGGGGCATGGCTGGTCACCGGACATTTCCTGCGCCAGACGCGCCCCACTGAAACCTGAGACCGGCATGCTCAAGCACGCCCTCAAACACCTGCACGACGATGCCACCCGGGTCATGGTGGTCGACGGATCGCGGCTGGTCCGCAAGCTGATCGGTGACGTGCTGCAGCGCGACCTGCCCGGCGTGCAGGTGGTGGGCTGTGCCGGCATCGAAGACGCCCGCCGGGCCCTGCTGGAGGGACCGGTCAACCTGGTCACCACGTCCTTGTCGCTGCCCGATGGCGATGGCCTGGCGCTGGCGAAGATGGTGCGCGAATCCGCCGGCCAGGCGTACGTGCCGGTGATCGTGGTCTCCGGCGAAGCACAGGTACACCTGGAGCAGCGCCGTTTCACCGACTACATCACCGATTATTTCGACAAGTCGCTGGGCCACGAGGCGCTGGCCGCCTTCATCCGCGGCTATGTGCAACCGGCGATCATTCCCGGCGCCACGCTGTTGTACGTGGAAGACAGCCGGGTCGTGGCCGAGGCCACCAAGCGCATGCTGGAAAGGCAGCAGCTCAACGTGCTGCACGTGATGACCGCCGAAGAAGCGGTCACCCTGCTGACCGCCGAATCCCTCGGCCGCAACCAGCACCGGATCGATCTGGTGCTGACCGATGTCACCTTGAAGGGCGAGCTCAGTGGCCGCGACCTGGTGGAGCGCGTGCGCGTGGATTTCGGTTACAGCAAGCGCCGGCTGCCGGTGCTGGTGATGACCGGGGATGGCAATCCACTCAACCAGAGCGTGCTGTTGCAGGCTGGTGCGAACGACCTGGTGCTTAAGCCCATCGAAGAACGCCTGCTGGTGACGAAGGTATTGTTCCAGTTGCGGCTGTCCCGACTGAACCCCCGATCGGTAATGTAATGAACGACGTCGTACTCCCCTCCATCCAGCTGGAAGCGAGCTGGAAAGCGCACGTGGGCGATTGGTTGCTGCAGCCGCAGATGCGCGAACTGTCCGCCTTCCTGCGCCAGCGCAAGGCGGCAGGCGCCGCAGTCTTTCCGCCGGGCCCGCAGATCTTTGCCGCCTTCGACGCCACGCCATTCGATGCGACCAAGGTGGTGATCCTCGGCCAGGACCCGTACCACGGCCGTGGCCAGGCGCATGGCCTGAGCTTCTCGGTGCAGCCCGGCGTGCCGGTGCCGCCCTCGCTGCTCAACATCTACAAAGAGATCGAGCGCGACCTGGAACTGCCGCGGCCGGACCATGGCTGCCTGCTGCCGTGGGCCCGTCAGGGCGTGCTGCTGCTCAATGCGGTGTTGACGGTGGAAGAGGGCAGTGCCGGTGCGCATCAGAAGCGCGGCTGGGAAGGTTTTACCGACCATGTGGTGGAGACCTTGAACCGGGAGCGCGACGGTCTGGTGTTCATGCTCTGGGGCGCCTATGCGCAGCAGAAAGGCAAGGTCATCGACACCGCCCGTCACCGCGTCCTGAAAGCCCCGCATCCCTCGCCGCTGTCGGCGCACCGCGGCTTCATCGGCTGCGGGCATTTTTCCGCCGCCAACGACTATCTGCAGCGCCGGGGGCAGGCGCCGATCGACTGGTCGCTGCCACCGGCCAGCGCGATGAGTGCAGCCGTTGGCGGATGAAGGTGAGTGATGACCGTGAGTCGTCACGCGGTCGATCAGTCCTCCAGCATTTCGATTATCGCGCGCGCCACTTTACGTTTTCGCGGCGTCATTTTCCGCAACAGGCAGAGAATCTCGGCCTCGTGAGGAACGCGCTCGGCGGGTGTTATCTCCGGTATCGGCAGATCGTTTCCATCCTGTGGTCTACCCGGTCCTCGCCCCGTTGCCAACCACTCAAAATGGACCTGCGTCACAATTGCAATTTGTGCCAAATGGGTCACACTTGGGCACGTTCCGCCCTCACGTTCCCACTGCGCAACGGCGCTCCGGCGGACGCCGGTTTCCTGCGCCAGCTGTGATTGGGATAAGCCGGCAGTAAGTCGTGAGCGCCGGATCCTGTCGCACATCTCCTTCATTCCCACCTCTCCATGTCGTGGTAAGCACAGCTTACCGGGAAGTGATTCTTTTTTCGGCGGTACAGAAACGCTGTCGGGCGCTTATGTAGCAACCGTGCCGACCTTCCCTTGGACTGCAGGTCAGCGTTACTGCCCTCTACTTTCACATCCTCCCATTTGACGGTTTCGCCGCGTCCCGCATTAATCACTCCGAACCGGGCCTAAACGTAATCCCGGGGAAAAACCGGACAGCAGTGCATCAGTTCAGGTGACGGAGTAATTCCGCCGCCGCGATCAGGTACTGCCTGAAGCAATGTGGGGGGCAAGGGAATGGTTAATGTGAAGGCCGTGAAACTACCGTCATTACGCTTGCCCGCGCTGGTGTTGCTGACGGTGTTGATGGTGCTGGGTTGCCTGGGCCGCGCCCATGCCCAAGCGACCACGGCCTGTACCGCCGGTGCCTGCGTCAGCGCCGGCCCGCGGTTGGCATCGGTGGATTCCACCCAGAGCCCGATCCTCAACCTGCTGTTCGGCGCGCTGCTGCCGGGCACCACCCTCAACCTGACTGCCGCCGACTGGAACAGCCTGGCCGGTGCCAACATCAACCTCAATGCGCTGATCACCCAGCTCAACGGCGGCGTGGTCGTCAGCGACCCCAGCCAGGTGCTGAACACCGCGATCAGCCTCGGTACGTTGCGCGCCGCGATGGTGGCCGTGCTGCAGGCCGACAATCAGGCGCTGGCCGCCAATATCCTCAACGCGTTGCCACTCGGCGTAGCCGGTGCCACCGGCACGATCCGGCTGGGGGATCTGCTGGAGATCGCACTCCCCACCGGTTCGCTGACCACGGTCAGGCTCAACGTGCTCGACCTGCTCACCGGCAGCGTGCAGCTGTACAACTTCCGCAACGTGTTGACCACGCCGACGCCGATCACGGTGAACACCGCGGCGCTGGGGCTCACCGGCCTGGCCAACGTGCGCCTGTGGCTGCAGGTGGTGGAGCGCCCGGTCTATACCTGCGGGCCACTGGGCAGCGCGTTCCACAGTGCGGCGATCCGGGTGAAGCTGGACCTCGACCTGGCGCAGGGTCTGAACACGGCGGCGCTGACGGGGCTGCTCAACAACCTCAACGTGCTGGGCCTGGTCAAAGTATCCAACGCCAACATCAGTGCCAGCGTGCTGCACCTGCAGGTATACGCGGACATCGCCCGCGCCGAGGGCAGCATCTCAGCGGTCAACCTGGTGGCCAATGCGGTGACCCTGCAGGCGCGCCCGGGACTGGTGAACCTGTACGTCGGACAGATCAGCGATGCCACGTTCTTCAACCGGTCGACCGTGCTGACCGAAAGCGCGCTGACGCCAGCGACGCTTACCTCACTCAATGTCACCGTGCGCATCACCACGCTGCTCAACATTCCCGTCGCCGACGTATCGGTGCCGCTGGCCGTCAGCATCCGCGGCTTCGCCACGGCCACGCCCGGCCTGCAGGCGGCGAGTTTCACCGGCCCCTACCCACAGACGCGCACGCTCGCCGCCGGTACCGTCAGCGCGGCAACGATGGTGTCCACCCTGGTCAACTCGCTCAACATCCAGGTCACCAGCGGCACCCCGGTGGTGACATTACTGGGTGCGCTGCCGTTGCCGTTGCCGATCAACGACCTGGTCAGCACGCTGGTCAGCACCCTGCTGCAGCCGATCCGCACGGCGGTGAACACGCTGGTCACGCCGGTGTTGACGACCCTGCTGGGTGGACTGGTCGACAACCTGCTGGGCCTGCTCGGTATCCGCATCGGCCAGGCCGTGTTCACCGTGGAAGGGGTGACGCAGGCTTGCGCCGCCACGCTGCAGCTGGTGAAGGAACTGCAGCCCACCAGTGACACCGGCCGCTTCAACTTGGCCATCACCTACAACGGCGGCACGGTAGGCACGGCGAACGACGTCGGTAACAACGGGGCCACCGCTGCCGTGGTGACCGTGCCGGGCGGCACCTACGCAATGGCGGAAACCGCAGCGGCGGGCACCACCCTGGAGCGCTATGCCAGCACGTGGCAGTGCGCCAACCAGGACGGCACGGTCGTCAGCTCGGGCACCGGCAACAGCTTCACCCTGCAGGCGCCGGCCGTGAGCGCCGTGCCCGTCGCGCTGGTATGCCGCATCGTCAACCGCACGCGCCGAGCGGATCTATCGATCACCAAGACCGACGGCAGTGGCACGTACACGCCTGGTGGCACCGCGACGTACACCCTTGTGGTGACCAACGGCGGCCCCGACGCAGTGACCGCTGCGGTGGTCAACGACACCCTGCCCAACGGAGCGACCTTGAGCGCCGCCTGGACCTGCAGCGCCAGTGCGGGCAGCGCCTGCGCCGTGGCCAGTGGCGGGGCAGTGGGCGACAACAGCATCAGCGTCGGTGTCGATCTGATCGATGGCGGGCAGGCCACGATCAACGTCCCGGTGATCTTCAGCAGCAACCCCGCCGCGTACTGACGCGCGGGTGCCTTACCCCGACCGGCGCGCAGCCCATCGCGTGTTGCCGGCACTGACGACGGAACGACGGGAATGCATCGCCGTGATGCGACCCGCAGCAGGCGAGGAACAGGGCATGTCCAAGGCAGTCGAGCACCGCATGCAACGCGCCGTACCGCTTGCCCGTAAAGGGTGGGGTGCGTGCCTGCTCGCCATGCTGCTGCCGGCCACGTTGTTCGCCCAGTCCTACCCGAGCCCGCTCAGCAACACCGCCAACGTGGCGCCGCCTGCCGACATCGGCGATCTGGTGCCGGGCAACAACAGTGCCACCGACAGCAACGTGCTTGCTCTGCAGGCGCAGCTGAGCCTGTCGAAGAGCATCCTCGGCCCGACCAGCGTGACCGCGGGCGCGCCGGTGCAGTACCAGATCCAGGTCAACAACCAGGGCCCGTCCAGCGCGCTGGGCGTGACCGTGGTCGATGCGGTGCCGGTCCTGCTGACCAACGTCAGCTGGACCTGCACGGCGGCCTCGCCGGCCTCGTCATGCGCGCTCGCCAGCGGCACCGGCAACAGCATCAGCGTGCAGGTGAACATCGGCGTCGGCGACGCGGTGACGCTGGTGGTCAGTGGCACGGCGCCTTCTGCCACCCCGGCAACCGTGCCGGCGAACACCGCCTCGCTGATCCTGCCGCCGGGCACCACCGATCCAACGCCGGGCGACAACAGCGCCACCACGCCGGTGATCAGTGTGCAGCCGGCCGCGATCGTGGCCGTCGCCGACGTATTTCCCGGCGTGATCGCCAGCACCGGCGGCACCACCTCCAGCGTGCTGGTCAACGACACCCTGGGAGGGGCGGCGGTCGTGGCAGCGGACCTGATCGTCACGCTGCCGGCGGCGCCGACAGGATTCAGCATCGACAGCGACGGCCGGATCACCGTGCCCGGTGGCGCGCCTGCCGGCCGCACGTCGCTGGATTACCAGATCTGCGAACGGGTATCGCCGAGCAACTGCGCCACCGCCAGCGCCACCTTCGTGGTCGCCCCGTCGACGCTGTCCGACAGCTACAACGTGGCATCCGGCACGCCGTCGTTCAGCGGTACCGTGGTCACCAATGACAATGCCCCGCCGAATGCGGTGTATACCGCCACGAGCGCACTGCCGGCGGGTCTGGTGTTCAACGCGGATGGCAGCTTCACCCTGGCCCCGACGGGCGGAATCCTGTCGCCCGTGTCCTTCGAATACCGCGTGTGCCTGCCTGCACCCGATGCGGCGGTCTGCGCTTTCGCCGGTGCCGGCGTGCTGGTGGATGCCAACCAGCTGCTTGCCGTCGACGATGCGTTCCCCGCGCCGTTCGCTGCCGGCGCGGGCGGCACTACCCCGTCTGTACTGGGCAACGACACGCTCAACGGGGCCCCCTTTGCACCGGCGCTGGTCGTACTGACGCTGGCCACGCCGCCGGCGGGCTTCAGCATCGCGCCGACCGGCGAAATCACCGTGCCGGCCACGGCAGCTGCGGGCGTCACCACGCTGACGTATCGCCTGTGCGAAGCCGCCGTACCGAACAACTGCGATACCGCCGACGTCTCCCTGATCATCAGTCCGGATGCAGTGGATGACAGCGTGGCCACGCCGGGCGCCGGCCTGCCAGTGAGCGGCAACGTGGCGGACAACGACAACGTCGCGGCCGGTTCTGCGTTTACGGTGACCACGCCGCCGACGCGCGGCACGGTGGTGATGGATGCCTTCGGTGTATTCACCTACACCCCCGGCAATGGCAACACCGGTCCCGACCAATTCGTTTACCAGATCTGCCTGCCCGCACCGAACGCGTTGGTGTGCGATACCGCCACGGTCAACGTGCAGGTCGCGGCGAATGCCATCGATGCGGTGGACGACGTGATCACTATCCTGGTGGCTGCCAGCGGTGGCACGACGACCAGCGTGCTGGCCAACGATCTGCTGAACGGTGTGGGGGTCGCGCCGGCACAGGTCACGGTGGCCCTGCAGGGTGCGCCAGCGGACTACAGCGTGAACGCAGCCGGCCAGGTCGTCGTCGCCGCAGACGCAGCGGCTGGCGCACAGACGCTCACCTACCGACTGTGCGAAGTGGCCACGCCGAGCAATTGCGATACGGCCACCGTGCAGCTTGTGGTGGCGCCGTCGGCCGCGGGCGAGAACTTCAGCGCCACCGCCGGCGTTGCATTCCCCGGTGTGCTGAGCGGCAACGACAACCCCGCAACCGGCGCGGTATACAACCTGCTGTCCGGGCCGACGGACGGCACCGCGACAGTGGCCCCCGATGGCAGCTTCAGTTACACCGCATTGCCGGCCTACAGCGGTACGGACAGCTTCCAGTACCAGGTGTGCCTGCCCGCGCCCAACAGCGCGATATGTGCCACTGCCACGGCAAGCTTCGTCGTGACGGCTGCCGTCATCGCCGCCAACGATGACGACTTCTCGAGCTCGCCGCTGACGGCGGCAGGCGGACTGACCGCCAGCGTCCTGACCAACGACACCATCAACGCCGCGCCGGTGGTGCCCGCACAGGCGGCGTTCGCGCTGACCGGTGCTGCACCGGTGGGGTTCACCCTGCAGCCTACCGGCGAGCTGAGCGTGCCGGCGGGCGCCCAAGCGGGCATCGTCAACCTCACCTACCAAGTGTGCGAGCCCGGCACTACCAACTGCGATACCGCCACCATCACGGTGCTCATTACGCCCGATGCAGTGGACGACGTGCTGTCGACCAATGCAGGTCGTCCCGTCAGCGGCAACGTGGCGATCAACGACAATGCACCGGCCGGCTCGCAGTTCAACGTGGTCGCCCCGGCGCCTGCAGGCCTGGTGTTCGCGGCCGATGGCAGCTTCACGTACACACCGCCGGCACTGTTCACCGGCCCGACCACGTTCGATTACCAGGTCTGCCTGCCGGCACCGCAGTCCACGGTCTGCGCGACGGCAACGGTGACCGTCAACGTCAATGCCGGCACGCTGCAGGCCAACGACGATGATTTCCGCTCGTTGATCCTGGATGCCAACACCGGCGGTACAACCAACAGCCTGCTGGCCAATGACACCCACAACGGCGCGATTCCGCCGGATCCGTCGGAAGTGCAGCTGACCCTGGTGGGCGAGCCGGCCGGATACGTGGTGAACAGCAACGGCACCGTCACCGTGCCCGGGGGCGCTGCGGCAGGCCAGGTCACCTTCGGGTACCAGGTGTGCGAAGTCGCGCTGCCGTCCAACTGCAGCTCGGCCAACGTGCTGCTGCTGTTGAGCCCGGTTGCGAACAACGACAACTTCAGCACCCAGGCGGGGATAGCGCTGAACAACAGTGTTGCCGCCAACGACAACGTTCCCGCCGGCAGTGCCTACGACGTCAGCGGCACCGCACCGGCAGGGCTGGTGTTCAATGCCGATGGCAGCTTCATCTACACACCACCGCCGGGCACGCAGGGGGCCGTGACATTCGCCTACCAGGTCTGCCTGCCTGCTCCCAACACCACCGTCTGCACCACCGCGACGGTCACCCTGAACGTCAACGCGGGCACGCTGGTCGCCAACGACGATGACTTCCGCGCGACACCGGTGGATCCTGCGCTGGGCGGCAGCACCGCCAGCGTGCTGGTCAACGACAGCCTGGACACCGCAACGCCGCCGGCGTCCAGCGCCGTGCAGCTTGCGCTGCTCAATGCGCCGGCCGGTTACACGCTGGCCGCCGATGGCACCGTCAACGTCGCCGCCGGTGTGGTGGCCGGTGCCGTGACGCTCACCTACCAGCTGTGCGAAGCCGCATTGCCCAGCAACTGCGATACCGCCCAGATCTCGCTGGTGGTGTCGCCGCAGGCGCTGGCCGATGCGTTCTCCACTCCGGTCGGGCAGCTGCTCGCGGGCACGGTCGGCAGCAATGACAACGCACCGGTCGGCTCGGTCTACAGCGTCACCGGCATCGAACCCACCGGCCTGTCGTTCAGCCCGGATGGCAGCTTCCTGTTCAATCCGCCGGTCAACTTCACCGGGGCGGTGAACTTCGATTACCAGGTCTGCCTGCCTGCGCCGGACAGCACCCGATGCAGCACGGCGTCGGCCACGATCAGCGTCAATGCCGGCAACCTGGCTGCGCTGGGCGATGACTTCACTGCCACGCCGTTGCCGCCCGGTGGCAACACCGCGCAGAGCGTGCTCGCCAATGACAGCTTGAACGGCGTATCGCCACCGGCGGCCGCTTCGGTGACGCTGCAACTGGTCGGCGCGCCTGCCGGCTACGCGCTGACCACCGACGGTCTGCTGCAGGTGCCGGCAGCGGCCACCGCCGGCGTCAACGTTCTCACCTACCAACTGTGCGAAGCGGCTGCGCCGGCCAACTGCGCCAGTGCACAGATCACCGTGGTCGTGACGCCGCAAGCCAGCGACGATGCGCTGTCCACGCAGGCCGGCCGATTGCTCAATGGAAGCGTCGGTGACAATGACAACGCGCCGGCGGGTTCGCAGTTCCGCGTGACCGGCGTCGCGCCGGACGGGCTGCTGTTCAACGGCAATGGCACCTTCACCTATGCCCCGCCGGTGGGCGTGGCCAGCCCGGTGTCCTTCAGTTACGAAGTGTGCCTGCCGGCGCCGTACGCCACGCTGTGTTCCAGCGCCAACGTCAGCATCAACATCAATGCAGGCACGCTGGTAGCGGCGGATGACGACTTCAGCGCCACGCCGATCAATCCCACCCTGGGCGGCAACACCGCCTCGGTGCTGGTCAACGACAGCCTGGACGGTGTCAGCCCACCGGACCCCGCCAGCGTGGTGGTGACGCTGCCTGCCGCCCCGGCCGGTGTCAGCATCGGTAATGACGGCGTGCTGACCGTGGCGGCCGGTACGCCGGCCGGCGCGCTGACCGTTACCTACCAGCTGTGCGAAGCGGCGTTGCCGTCCAACTGCGATACCGCCAGCATCCGCTTGGTCGTGTCGCCGCAGGCGGTGGCCGACGCGGTATCGACCCAGGTCGGGCAGGCGGTCAGCGGCAACGTGGGGGCCAACGACAACAGTCCAGCAAACGCGCAGTTCGTGCTGACCACGGCCAACCCGGCTGGCCTGGTGTTCAACGCGGATGGCAGCTTCGTGTTCACCCCGCCGACCGGCGTGGTCAGCCCGGTCACGTTCGGCTATCAGGTCTGCCTGCCGGCACCGGATGCCGCACTGTGCTCCGGCGCCACGGTCACCCTCAACGTCAACGACGGTGCGCTGTCCGCAGCGGACGACGACTTCAGCGGCAGCGCGCTGCTGCCGGGCAGCAGTACCGGCAGCGTGCTGGCCAATGACACGCTCAACGCGGTGACCCCGCCCGCATCGGCTGACGTGCTGCTGTCCCTGGTCGGCGCGCCGGCCGGCTATGTGATCAATGCCGACGGCACGATCGGGATTCCCGCCGGTACGGCCAGCGGCCGCGTGCTGTTGACGTACCAGGTGTGCGAAGCCGCCGCGCCGACCAACTGCGATACCGCCCAGGTATCACTGCTGCTGACCCCGCAGCCGGTGGATGACGTGGTGTCCACGCCGGTGGGCCAGGCCGTCAGCGGCACCGTTGGCAGCAACGACAACGTGCCCGCTGGCGCGGCGTACGCCGTCGTCGGCGCCGCCCCGGCCGGGCTGGTGTTCAATGCCGATGGCAGCTTCACCTTCACCCCGCCGGTTGGCGTGGTGAGCCCGGTCACCTTCGACTACCAGGTGTGCTTGGCCGCGCCGGATGCAACGGTGTGCGGCGCGGCCACGGTGACGATCAATGTCAACAACGGCGCGCTGTCGGCGGTGGCAGACGACTTCCGTGGCACCCCGCTGCTGCCCGGTGACAGCACCGCCACCAGCGTGCTGGCCAACGACACCTTGAACGGTGCCACGCCGCCTGCGGCTGCCGCTGTGGTGCTGAGCCTGGTCGGTGCACCGGCGGGGTACGCGATCAACGCCAACGGCACGATCAGCACGCCGACCGGCGCGGTATCCGGTGTGGTGAACCTGACGTACCAGGTGTGCGAGGCCGCCGCGCCGACCAACTGTGACACCGCACAGGTCGGCCTGCTGCTGACCCCGGTACCCACGCCCGACGCTCTGACCGTGCTGGCCGGGCAGACCGTGCTGGGCAACGCGGGCAGCAATGACAACGTGCCGCCCGGCGCGGTCTTCAGCGTCGTCGGCACCGCCCCGGCCGGTCTGCTGTTCAACGCCGATGGCAGCTTCAGCTACGCACCGCCGATCGGCACGTCGGGCGTAGTGAGCTTCGATTACCGCGTGTGCCTGCCGGCACCGGATTCCGCTGTATGCGGCACGTCCACGGTGACCCTGACGATCAACAGCGGTGCGCTGCTGGCCGCCAGCGATGACTTCAGTGCCGCCCCGTTGCTGCCGGGCGCTACCAGCGCCGCCAGCGTGCTGGCCAACGATGCCTTGAACGGCGTCAGCCCCGCGCCGGCCAACGAGGTCACCCTGCGCCTGATCGGTGCACCGGCGGGCTTCGCCATCAACGCCGACGGCACGATAGCGATCACACTGGCCGCGCCGTCCGGTGCCGTCAGCCTGGACTACGAGCTGTGCGAAGCCGCCGCGCCGAGCAATTGCCAGACCGCCAGCGTCGCAGTGGTGGTGGTGCCGGCCCCGGTGGCCGATGTGGTGTCCACGCTGGCCGGGCAGGCGGTGACCGGCAACGTCGGCGGCAACGACACCGTTCCGGCCAATGCCGTGTTCACCGTGCCGGGCACTGCGCCGGACGGCCTGCTGTTCAACGCCGATGGCAGCTTCACCTATACCCCACCCCTCGGCGTTGCCAGCCCGGTGAGCTTCACGTACCAGGTCTGCTTGCCCGCGCCGAACGGCACCGTGTGCGGCACCGCGTCGGTCACGATCAATGTCAACAACGGCGCGCTGGATGCAGTGGCGGACGACTTCAGCGGCACAGCGATCCTGCCCGGTGGCAGCACGCCGAGCGTGCTGGCCAATGACACGCTCAACGGGGTCACGCCACCGGCGGCCGCATCGGTCGTGCTGAGCCTGGTCGGCGCACCGGCGGGCTATGCCATCAACGCCGATGGCACTCTCAGCGTGCCCAGCGGCGCGCTGTCCGGGCCGGTGGCTTTGACCTACCAGGTGTGCGAAGCCGCGGCGCCGACCAACTGCGACAGCACCGATGTCAGCCTGCTGCTGACCCCGGTGCCGTCCAACGATGTGGTGTCGACGTCGGCAGGGCAGGCCGTGGCCGGCAGTGTCGGCAGCAACGACAACGTGCCCGCCGACTCGGTATTCAGCGTGGTAGGTGCCCCCCCTGCCGGACTGGTGTTCAACGCCGATGGCAGCCTCCTCTTCAATCCGCCGACCGGCGTGGCCAGTCCGGTCACGTTCGATTACCGGGTGTGCCTGCCTGCGCCGAACGGTGCGGTGTGTGGCACTGCGTCGGTCAGCATCAACGTCAACAACGGGGCCCTGGACGCCGCCGTCGACGACTTCACCGCCACTGCGTTGCTGCCCGGTGCCAGCACCTCCACCAGCGTGCTGGTCAATGACACCTTGAACGGGGTGAGTCCCCCTGCGGCCGGTACGGTGATCCTGAGCCTGGTGGGTGCGCCGGCCGGCTATGCGATCAATGCGGCCGGCTTCATCAGCACACCGGTTGGCGCGACACCCGGTGCGGTCAACCTGACCTACCAGCTGTGCGAAGCCGCCGCGCCGGCCAACTGCGACACCGCCCTGGTCACGCTGGTGCTCGCGCCTGCGCCTGCCGCCGATACGGTATCGGTGGCTGCTGGTCAGTCCACCAGCGGCAATGTCGGCAGCAATGACAACGTGCCGGCGGGCGCTCAGTTCAGCGTCACCGGCATCACGCCGGCCGGGCTGGTGTTCAACGCCGATGGCAGCTACACCTACACACCGCCGGTGGGCGTGGTCAGTCCGGTCGGCTTCACCTATCAGGTCTGCCTGCCCGCGCCGTATGCCGCGGTGTGCGGCACTGCATCGGTGACCATCAACGTCAATACAGGCACGCTGGCGGCGGCGAACGATGACTTCAGCGGCACGCCGCTGGTGCCTGGCGGCAGCACGGCCAGCGTGCTGGCCAACGACGCGTTGAACGGTGTCAGTCCGCCGCTGGCCAGCGATGTCCTGCTGAGCCTGGTCGGTGCACCGGCCGGTTACGCGATCAATGCGGATGGCACGATCGCCACCCAGGGCGGTACGCCGGCCGGCGCCGTTACCCTGACTTATCAGATCTGCGAAGCCGCGGCGCCGGCCAACTGCGATACGGCCACCGCGTCGCTGCTGCTGACGCCCGTGCCGGTGGCCGACCTCGTCTCCACGTTGGCTGGCCAGGCCGTGAGCGGCAGCGTTGGCGACAACGACAACGCGCCCGCTGGCTCGTTGTTCAGCGTGGTCGGCACGCCGCCTACGGGGTTGCTGTTCAACACAGATGGCAGTTTCACTTACACCCCGCCCGCAGGGATCACCGGCCCGGTCAGCTTCAGCTACCAGGTGTGCCTGCCCGCACCGAACGCAACCACCTGCGGTATCGCGTCGGTCACCATCAATGTCAACAACGGCGCGTTGGATGCGCTGGCCGATGATTTCAGTGCCGTGGCCGTGCTGCCGGGTGGGAGTACACCCAGCGTGCTCGGCAACGACACGCTCAACGGGGTCACGCCGCCTGCGGCTGCCTCGGTGCTGCTGAGTCTGGTCGGCGCACCGGCTGGCTATGTCATCAACGCCGATGGCACCGTCGGCGTGCCCGCAGGCACGTTGTCGGGACCGGTCACCTTGACCTATCAGCTGTGCGAAGCAGCAGCGCCCGGCAACTGTGACAGTGCGCAGATCAGCCTGCTGGTCACGCCGGATCCGGCCAATGATGTGGTATCCACGCCCGCCGGCCAGCCGATGGTGAGCAATGTCGGCAGCAACGACAACGTGCCGGTGGGTGCGGTGTTCTCGGTCACCGGCAGTGCGCCTGCGGGGCTGGTGTTCAACCCCGACGGCAGCTTCAGCTACAGTCCGCCGGCCGGCACCACCGGGCCGGTCAGCATCAGTTACCAGGTGTGCCTGCCGGCGCCCAACGGGGCCGTCTGCGGCAACGCGATCCTGGTGATCAACGTCAACAACGGCGCGCTGGCGGCACAGGCAGATGACTTCAGCGGTACGCCGCTGCTGCCCGGTGCGACCACCGCCGCCAGCGTGCTGGCCAACGACACCTTGAACGGCGTCTCGCCGCCTGCGGCCGCTACGGTCACGATGTCGCTGGTCGGCGCGCCGGCCGGTTATGCGATCAATCCGGACGGCACCCTGGTCACGCCGAGCGGCACGGTGTCCGGGCGGGTGACCTTGACCTACCAGGTCTGCGAGGTGGCTGCGCCGAGTAACTGCGATACCGCGACGGTGTCGCTGCTGCTCACCCCGGCGCCCGCAGCGGACAGCGTCTCGGTGGCCGCAGGCCAGACCACCAGCGGCAACGTCGGCAGCAACGACAACGTGCCGGCGGGATCGCTGTTCAGCGTGGTCGGCACGCTGCCGGCCGGCCTGGCACTCAACGCCGACGGCAGTTACAGCTACACGCCGCCAGCCGGCACCACGGGCCCGGTCGGCTTCACGTATCAGGTCTGCCTGCCCGCGCCGAACGGGAGTGTCTGCGGCACGGCGACGGTGACCATCACGGTCGGCGTCGGCACCTTTGTTGCCGGTAACGACGACTTCAGCAGCGCGTCTTTCGTGCCTGGCGGCAGCACGCCCAGCGTGCTGCTCAACGATGCACTGAACGGTGTCACCCCGCCGCCCGCCAGCAGCGTGGTGCTGAGCCTGGTCGGCGCGCCGGCCGGCTACGTGATCAGTGCGGACGGCATGATCGGCACGCCGCTCGCCGCGCCGTCCGGCGCGGTGTCGCTGACCTATCGGGTATGCGAAGCCGCCGCACCGGCAAACTGCGCGACCGCCAACGTCGTGCTGGTGCTCACCCCGGTGCCGGTGGCCGACGTGGTATCCACGCTGGTCGGCCAGCCGGTCACCGGCAACGTCGGCAGCAATGACAACGTGCCGCCGGGCTCCAGCTTCAGCATCGTGGGTGCCACGCCGCCGGGGCTGGTGCTGAATGGCGATGGCAGCTTCAGCTACACCCCGCCCGCTGGCAGCAGTGGCCCGGTCGGCTTCAGTTACCAGGTCTGCCTGCCTGCACCGTATGCGGCCACCTGCGGCATCGCCACGGTGACGATCAACGTCAACACCGGCACCCTGCTGGCCGCGGACGATGACTTCAGTGCCAGCCCACTGCTGCCGGGCGCTGTCACCGCCAGCGTGCTGGCCAACGACGCGTTGAACGGGGTGGCGCCGCCGGCTCCGGCCAGCGTGCAGCTGAGCCTGGTGGGTGCGCCTGCGGGCTTCGTGATCAACCCCGATGGCACCGTGACCGTGCCAGTGGCCGCGCTCGCCGGTGCCACCACCCTGAGCTATCAGGTCTGTGAGGCGGCTGCGTCCGGCAACTGTGCCAGCGCGATCATCCGCCTGGTGGTGACGCCGGTGCCGCTGCCCGACGTGGTATCCACCCCCGCCGGCCAGCCGGTCAGCGGCAACGTCGGCAGCAACGACAGCATGCCGCCGGGCGCCACGTATTCGATTCCCGGCGCCACGCCGCCGGGCCTGGTGTTCAACGCCGACGGCAGCTTCACCTATACACCGCCGGCAGGTACCACCGGGCAGGTCGGCTTCACCTACCAGGTGTGCCTGCCCGCACCGAATGCCGCCGTGTGCGGTACCGCGGCGGTGACGTTGAACCTTAACACCGGCACGCTGTCCGCACAGGCTGATGATTTCACCGGCGCCCCGCTGACGCCGGGCAGCAGCACCCCCAGCGTACTGGGCAACGACACCCTCAACGGGACCACCCCGCCGGCATCCGCTGCGGTGGTGCTGAGCCTGGTAGGCGCACCGGCGGGGTATGTGATCGCGGCGGACGGCACGATCACCCTCCCGACCGGTACCTTGTCCGGTCCGGTCACGTTGACTTATCAGGTGTGCGAAGCCGCGGCGCCGGGCAACTGTGATTCGGCCACGGTGTCGCTGCTGCTGGTTCCCGCACCGGCGGCCGACAGCGTGTCTGCCGCCGCAGGGCAGACCGCCAGCGGCAATGTCGGCAACAACGACAATGTGCCGCCGGGCTCCAGCTTCAGCCTCGTCGGTGCCGCACCGCCCGGTCTGTTGTTCAACGCCGATGGCAGCTTCAGCTACACCCCGCCGCCGGGCACGTCCGGAACGGTTGGCTTCACGTACCAGGTCTGCCTGCCCGCACCCCACGGGACGGTCTGCGGCACGGCGACGGCCAGCATGACGGTGGCCAGCAATGTGGTGCTGGCGGTCAACGATGACTTCAGCAGCACGCCGGTGGATCCGTCGGTGGGTGGCACCATCGCCCGCTCGGTCCTGGAGAACGACACCTGGAACGGCGCAGCGCCGCCGCCGGTGGGCAGTGTCACCGCCACCCTGGTCGGCGCCACGCCGGGCTATACGATGAACAACCAGGGCCAGCTGATGGTGGCGCCTGGCGTGCAGCCGGGCCAGGTGCAGTTGAGTTACCAATTGTGCGAGAACGGTGTGCCGGGCAACTGCTCGACGGCGATCATCACCGTGCTGGTGCAGGGACCGGTGGGTGCGCTGCTGGCGGTGGACGACACGGCGGGTCCGCTGCCGGCGGGGCAGGGGGCGACCAACCTGCTGAACGTGCTTGGCAACGACACGTTCAACACCGCGGTTCTGGATCCCGCACAGGTCACGTTCGCACCGGTGGCCACGGCGGCGCTGAGCTTCACCGCGGACGGCGGCCTGAACGTGGCGGCGGGGCTGTCGCCCGGCAGCTACAGCACCACCTACACGATCTGCCTGGTCGACCAGCCCACGGTCTGCGACACCGGCACGGTCAGTGTCACCGTGGTTGTCAGCACCGACCGCGTGGTTGCACTGGATGATCTGATCGAGATGCCACAGAACGGTGTGGTGGAGATCGACGTGCTGGGCAACGATCGGATGGACGGCACGCCGATCGACCCCGACGCGGTCGTGCTGAGCATCACCTCACCGCCGCCGTACGGCACCGCCGAGGTGATGGCGCGGGCCCGCATCCGCTTCGCGGTGCTGGCCAACTTCGCCGGCCAGCAGAGCTTCGATTACAGCGTCTGCGAAGCGACGGATGCGAGCCAGTGTGCGGATGCCACGGTGAACGTCATGGTCGAACAGAACGTGCTGGCGCTGGCTGACGACGTGGTCACCACTGAAGCCAGCGATCCGATGGCGATCGATGTCATGGCCAATGACAGCGCACGCATGGCCGTGCTGGATCCGGCGTCGCTGCAGATGGTGGTCGCGCCGAACGCAGGCACGGCGTGGTGCGGCAATGGCAACTGCACGTATACGCCAACGGCCGGTTTCTTCGGCACCGACAGCTTCCGCTATCGCCTGTGTGATGTGTCCATCCCCACGCCGATGTGTGCCGAGGCCAACGTGGCGGTCACTGTCGCCGGCCAACAGGCCACCCTGCGGCTGACCAAGACGGCAGCCAAGCGCAGTGCGCAGATCGGCGACCTGGTGCGCTACACGGTCACCATCGACAACGTGGGCGACGTGGATGCCAACGGCGCAACGCTGCTGGATACGCTGCCACCGGGCTTCAGCTTCGTCAGTGGCGGCTTCTCGGTGCGTGATGCGGACAATGCCGCGCGCACCAGTGGCGTGCAGCCGCTGCGCATCGATGGCATCGACATCGCGGTGGGCGAAAGTGCCACGGTGGTGTATTACCTGCGCGTGGGTGCAGGCACCGGCACCGGGCTCCACACCAACCGCATCACCGCGATCGACGGGCAGAACCGCAGCATCGGCAACATCGCATCGGCGGACGTGGACATCACGGCGGATCCATTGCTGGATGAAAGCCTGATCGTCGGCACTGTGTTCGATGACCGCAATGGCAACGGCATCCAGGAGCCTGGCGAGCGCGGCATTCCCGGCGTGCGTGTCGCGGCGGTGGAAGGCCTGCTGATGGAGACCGATGCGTTCGGCCGCTATCACCTGGTCGGCATCCAGGGCGGCGGCGCACGCGGTCGCAACTTCATCCTGAAGGTGGACCCGTCCACAGTGCCGGCCGGTGCACGCTTCACCTCGCCCAATCCGCTGGTTCGCCGTATCACGCCCGGGGTACCGGTGCGCTTCGACTTCGGCGTGGTGATGCCTGCCGGTGAAATCGCGGTGCAACCGGCGCACGCCAGCGGTGCGGTGATTGAACTGGGTGACGGGCTGTTCGAACGCGGCACGGCCCGCCTTGCTGCGGGCACCGCCACCGTGCTGGACAAAGCCGCGCAGGCGCTCACGGCACGCGGCGGTGGCCGCCTGCTGATCGTGGCTGCACCGGACCAGCAGGCACTGGCACGGCAACGTGCCCAGATACTGGGCGCTGCGATCAGCGGTCGCCTGGCGACCGACGTGGCCGCCGCCGCACGCATCGACGTGGTGAGCCCTGGTGACGAGAGGGTGCTGCACAGCCTGCGCCTGGATGACCCGCCTGCCGCTGCAGGCACCCGCGGGGAGGGGCGCTGACCCATGGAGAAGACCCTGAAAGCCGAACGCCGCATGACCTCGTTGCTGCTGCTGGCGATGCTGCTCCCCACTGCGCCGGTGCTCGCGCAGCAGGTACTGCCTGCGGTTGATCCGCCGGCCATCCGCTGTGACGCCGACAACTGCCGCAACGACGAAGGGCTGTTGCTGCGGATCCGCGGCGACGCGCCATCACCGCCAGCAGCCGATAGCGTGCCGCTGGCACCCTCACCAGTGGCTGCACGTGATGGCAGCTTCATGTCCGAGCTGCCCAACGGGGGCGTGGTATGGGCCACGGAAGATCCGAGCATGGTGCCGCCCAGCCTGAGCGTGCAGTCGGCGGCGACGGTGCCGTTCGAGAACGGACGCCTGGTGCGCCCGCTGCGCTTCCACAGCTACAACAACTACGCCTCGTTCATCGAAAGGCTGGAGGTCACGCTGTACCGCGGCACCGACACCGATCTGGTCACCCCGCTTGCGCGCATCGACCTGCCGGCGGGCTACGTGTCCGAAGCCGAGTGGGATGCGCAACTGCCCGAGCAGATCACGCTGCGCACCGGCGATGACCTGATCTACGTGGCGCGTGCCTACGGTGCCGGCGATGCGTTCGATGAAACGCAGATCCAGCGCATCCAACTGGTCACCCCGGCCGACTTCGATCGGGGCCTGCAGGTCACCCGGGACAACGTGCAGAAGACACTCGGCCAGGCACTGGACGGTGAGAACGCGCAGGCGCTGCAGGTGAGCAACAGCATCTACGGACAGAGCCAGCTGCGCCTGCAGAACATTCCCATCCACGGATCGCGCGTACGCGTGTACGGGCGTGGACTGGAGCCGAACAGCCGGGTGACCATCAACGGGCAGAGCTTCCCGGTGGACCTGGAGCAGAAGTTCGCGGCAGAGTTCCTCGAACCGGTGGGCGCCCACCGTTACGACGTGCAGGTGGAGGCCAAGGACATGCCCAGTGCCGAGCGGCAGCTGGACGTGGAGGTGACCGGCCGTTACCTGTTCGCGGTCGCCATCGCCGATGTCACCGTGTCGAAGAACAGCGCCAGCGGCAACCTGCAGCCACTCGCCGCCGATGACCGCGATGACGACAGTTTCCTCAGCGAAGGGCGCTTGGCGTTCTACCTGAAGGGGAAGATGCGCGGGAAGTATCTGCTGACGGCGCAAGCCGACACCCAGGACCGCGAACTGAAACACCTGTTCCGGGATTTCTGGGACGCAGATCCGAGCGATGTGTTCCGCCGCCTGGATCCGGATCTGTACTACCCGGTGTATGGCGATGATTCCACCACCTGGCGTGATGTCGACACGCAGGGGCGGCTGTACCTGCGCCTGGACTGGGACCAGAGCCAGGCGATCTGGGGCAACTACGCAACCGGGATCACCGGCACGGAATATGGGCAGTATGTGCGTTCGTTGTACGGCGGTGCCTTGAACTGGCGGTCGCTGGAAGCAACCCCGTTGGGCGAGGCGCGCTCGCAGTTGAAGGTGTTCGGCTCCGAAGCGCAGTCCGCGCCCGGCCACAGCGAGTTCCTCGGCACCGGCGGCAGCCTGTACTACCTGCGCCACACCGATGTGCTGCCGGGATCGGAACAGGTGGTGCTGGAAGTGCGTGACCGCACCACCGGCCGCACTGAAACCCGCGCCACCCTGCAGGAAGGCGTGGATTATGAAATAGACGACCTGCAGGGGCGATTGATCCTGACCCGGCCGCTGGCGATGTTGACCCGCGAGAACGTTCGCAGCATCACCCGCGACATGCCGCTGGATGGCTACGACCAGCTGCTGCTGGTGGACTACGAATACGTGCCGCTGGGGTTCAGCAGCGATGACGTGACGATGGGCGCGCGCGGACGGCAATGGATCGGCGACCACGTGGCAGTGGGTGGCACTTGGGTGGAGGAAAACCGCAGCGGTGAGAACTACACCTTGAAAGGGGCGGATCTCACCTTGCAGGCGGGTCGTGGCACCTATGTAAAGGTGGAGCACACCGAGACCGATGCCACGGCGGCACCGGTGTTCTACTCGGACAACGGCGGCCTCAGTTTCATCCGCCGCAATCCTTACGAAGTGCAGCGATCCGGCAGCGCCACGGCGGTAGAAGCGCGCGCCAACCTGCGCGAGCTGGGCTGGACCACGCAGGATTGGAGCATGGGCGCCTGGTGGCGCGATGTGGACGCGGGCTTCTCTGTCGCTCGCCAGGACACCGGGTTGGCGGTGCAGGAATACGGTGCCGAGTTCCTCGGCTACCTCACCGACGACTTCAGCCTGTACGGCCGCCACACGCGCACGGAGCAGGGCGAGCTGGCGCTTGAGCAGAGCCAGCTGACAGCCGAGTGGCGGCTGGGCAACGACGGCCAGGTGACCGGCGAACTGCGTCGCGTACGCGAAGAGCAGAGCCTGCAGACCGTGGATGCACTGCTGGCGGCCATCGGCTATCGGCAGCGGTTCGGTGCATCGTGGGAGCTGTACGGCACCGGCCAGGCCACGGTGGACGATGATGGCGGCGCCTACGAGAAGAACGACCTGCTGACGTTGGGGGCGCGGTATCTGTTTGGCGACCGCAGCAGCGTGGGGGCCGAAGTCAGCGGCGGCAGCCGCGGCCACGGTGCGAAAGTGGATGCCGAGTACCGCATGGCGCCGGACCACAGCCTGTATGGCAGCTACAGCTACAGCAGCGACCGTACCGGCACTGATCCGCTGTTCGATACCGGTCTGCAGTCCGGCTGGACCTTAGGCCAGCGCTGGCGCCTGAGCAACCAGGTCAATGTGTACAACGAAAGCCAGTACCTCAAGGACCGTCGCCAGGACAACGCCGGCCTGGTCCACACCTTTGGCATGGACTTCTATCCGGCACAGGGCTGGAACCTGGGCTTCACCCTGATGGACGGTGAACTGGAATCCACCCTGGGGCGGATCGACCGCCGCGCCTACAGTGTCAGTGGCGGCCGCACCGACGCGGTGGCGCAGTGGAACAGCAAGCTGGAATACCGGCATGACTCCGGTGCCGAGCAGCGCGAGCAATGGGTCACGACCAACCGCCTGTTGTACAAGCTCAACGAAGACTGGCGGCTGGCGCTGCGCGCCAACTATGCCGACACCCAGGACCGTATCAATCCGGTAGCGGACGCCAAGCTGGTGGAAACCAACATGGGCTTTGCCTGGCGGCCGCATGACGACACCCGCTGGGCTGCCTTTGGCAAGTTCACCTATCTCTATGACGTGGCGTCGCTGGGGCAGGAAGGCGGCAACCTGTACGACCAGCGCTCGCAGATCGTTTCCCTGGAGGGCATCCGCCAGCTGGGCGCGCGCTGGGAAGTCGCCGTCAAGCTGGCCTCGCGCTGGGGCGACTACCGCACGGGCCGTGGTGAAGGGGCCTGGCTGGACAGCCGCGCCGACTTCGCTGCCCTGCAACTGCGCTATCGCCTGTTCGAGAAGTGGGAGGGGCTGGCCGAGCATCGCTGGCTGAAAGTGCGCGACGGCGGCGTCCGCAAGGGCTGGCTGCTGGGCGTGGACCGCCGCGTGGGCGAGAACTTCAAGATCGGCGGCGGCTACAACTTCACCGAGTTCAGCGACGACATGACTGAGCTGCGCTACGACCAGAAAGGATTTTTCCTGAATCTGGCCGGGTATTACTGAGGCATCCGGCGCAGCCCACCGTCGTCGTCTGAATGCCCGACAACCCTTTGTGGCTGAATGGGCCGCTACGGCGGCTCGTTCAGCCAGTTTGCACGTCTTTTCGCCCGTATTTTTCATTCAACCCGCTGATTTAAAAGGTGTTTACCGTGATCGATAAGGCTATCGCCACTGTCACCAAATCGCGGTAGGGTAGACGGGTAGTCAGCGCCATTGTTCTGCCAACGGAACACTGGAACTTTTTCAACCTTTAGCAGTCGAAGTATCGGACTGCTAAGATGGAACCCATGAGCCAGAACACCTCTACTGCCCTTGTGGCAAATAATCTCCCGATTCCCAGTGCGCTCGGTTCGCTGGACGCCTACATCGGTGCCGTGCACCAGATCCCGGTGCTGTCGGTCGATGATGAGCAGGACCTGGCGCGTCGTTTCCGTGATCAGACCGATCTGGACGCGGCCCGCGAGCTGGTGCATTCGCACCTGCGCTTCGTGGTGCACGTGGCCCGCGGTTACAACGGCTACGGGCTCGCCTTGGGCGACCTCATCCAGGAAGGCAACATCGGCCTGATGAAGGCCGTCAAGCGCTTCGACCCGGACATGGGCGTGCGCCTGGTGTCCTTCGCCGTGCATTGGATCCGTGCCGAAATGCACGAGTTCATCCTGAAGAACTGGCGCATCGTGAAGGTCGCCACGACCAAGGCGCAGCGCAAGCTGTTCTTCAACCTGCGCAAGTCGAAGAAGCGCCTGGGCTGGATGAACGCAGCCGAAGTCACGGCGGTCGCCAAGGACCTCAACGTGTCCGAGCGCGAAGTGCTGGAGATGGAGTCCCGTCTGTCCGGACGCGATATCGGTTTCGATGCGCCCAGCGATGAGGACGACGACCATGCACCGCCGTCGCCGGCCGCGTACCTGCGTGCCAACGAAGAAGATCCTTCGATGGCCTACGAGCGTGCGGACAGCGAAGACAACCAGCTGCAGCTGCTGCGCGAAGGCATGGCCGAACTGGATGCCCGCTCACGCGACATCATCGCCCGCCGCTGGCTGGATGCCGACAGCAAGGTCACGCTGCAGGAACTGGCCGACGAGTACGGCGTGTCCGCAGAGCGGATCCGCCAGGTCGAAGCGAACGCGCTGAAGAAGATGAAAGCGCTGTTCACCGCCTAAGCGGAGACAGTCGCTGCATACAGAAACGCCGGGCACTGCCCGGCGTTTTTCATTGCAACGCGCCCACCGTGCGACACGTCTACCGCACGATGACGCGTTTACCGGTAGCGCCGAGCCATGCTCGGCGAGCGCAGCGGCAGATCAGCGCCGCACCCGGTCCCCACACGTCGCGCAGGCCCACCATGCACCCGCCTCAGCTTTCGCGGGCAATCGCGCGCCAGCCGATGTCATTGCGGTGGAACTCGTTCGCCCACGTCACCTTGGCCACGCCCGCATAGGCATTGGCCTGCGCGTCGCGCACGCTGTCGCCCAACGCAGCCACGCACAGCACGCGGCCACCGGCGCTGACCACGTTGCCTTGCGCATCCAGTGCGGTGCCTGCATGGAACACCTTGGCGGTGTCCGGCACAGCATCCAGACCCGAGATCACATCGCCGGTGATGGGGGCCTCCGGGTACGGCGCAGCAGCCAGCACCACGCCCAGCGACGGACGCGGATCCCACTGCGCCTGCACCTGGTCCAGCGTGCCGTCGATGGCTGCCTGCACCAGGTCCAGCAGGTCCGACTGCAGGCGCAGCATGACCGGCTGGGTTTCGGGATCGCCAAACCGCACGTTGAACTCGATCACCTTTGGCGCGCCCGTCGCGTCGATCATCAGCCCTGCGTAGAGGAAGCCGGTGAACGGGATGCCATCGGCGATCATGCCCTGCACGGTCGGATTGACCACCTCGCGCATCACCCGGGCATGCACCTCATCGGTCACCACTGGGGCGGGCGAGTAGGCGCCCATGCCACCGGTATTCGGACCGGTATCCCCGTCACCCACCCGCTTGTGATCCTGCGAGGTCGCCATCGGCAGCGCCGTTACGCCGTCGACCATGGAAATGAAGCTGGCCTCTTCGCCGTCCAGGAACTCTTCAATCACCACCCGCGCGCCCGCATCACCGAACGCATTGCCGGACAGCATGTCGCGCACGGCGGATTCGGCTTCGTCCAGCGTCATCGCCACGATGACGCCCTTGCCGGCCGCCAGGCCGTCGGCCTTGACCACGATCGGTGCGCCCTTTTCGCGGAGGTACGCCAGCGCCGCGTCCACATCGGTGTGCACGGCGTAGAACGCGGTCGGGATGTTGTGGCGGGCGAGGAAATCCTTCGCGTAGGCCTTGCTGCCTTCCAGCTGGGCGGCGGCGGCGGTCGGCCCGAAGATACGCAGCCCGGCATCGCGGAAGCGATCCACCACGCCGGCCACCAACGGGACTTCCGGGCCAACGACGGTGACCGCCACGCTCTCGGACTGCGCCAGCGCCAACAGGCCATCCAGGTCGGTGACCTTGATGTCCACGTTGCGACACTTCGCCTCGATCGCGGTGCCGGCGTTACCGGGGGCAACCAGCACTTCGGTGACCTGCACGGACTGCGCGAGCTTCCAGGCCAGGGCGTGTTCGCGGCCGCCGGAGCCGATGACAAGGATCTTATGCATGTTGGGATGTTTCCGGGTCGGGAAGCTTGAGAAAGAAGTTTGAGGCGTGAAGGAGTGCCGCGCTATGCCTCCCTGCTACCGCGTTTCCTTGCTGGAAGTAGGGGTCAAGCGCTTGGCTTCAACTCGCAGTTGTTCAAGGTCGTCAATCGCCTGCTCCTCATCCATCAACGTCTCTGACGCGCGGCGCTGATCCTCAAAGACAGCGTAGCGCTCGTTGACAATCGCTTCCATCTGCTCGCGCGATATGCGGCCCGGGCCAGTCAGAACGTCACGGTCGTTGAAGTCGAGGAATCGGTCGGTCTGCACGATCCAGTCCGCCATGCGCGTTTCAATACGCCGCATGGCGCGATCCTCGGCAAAATCGAGGAACATGGTCACCAGCCGGTTCAGCTGACTCAGCTCCTGATCCTGCAGATAGTTCTTGGACACAACAGCATCCGCCTTGCGTATACGGCTTCCGCTCCAGTTGGTCAAACCCATGTGAGCGACCTCGGGATCGGCGCGCTCCACAATCAATTGGGCAGCGGTGCGCCCGGTGACGGCGTACACCAGCTTGTTCTGGATAGTTGCGAAGAAGATCTTGGCCGTCTGCGTCGTGCCGTCGTAGTCGCTGCTGCTTGTTCTGAACAGCTCACGCAGTGCTTGGTAGAACCGCTTCTCGGAACTCCGGATGTCGCGGATGCGCTCCAGCAGCTCGTTGAAGTAGTCAACGCGCTCTGCATCTTTGAGTCGCTCATCGTTGATCAGGTAGCCCTTGACCAGATACTCCGCCAAGCCCGTCGCCGCCCAGTGTCTGAACTGGGAACCGCGTGGGGAGCGAACTCGAAACCCCACAGCCAGAATCAGCTCCAGGCGATATGCTTTTGTTTTATAACGTTTTCCATCCGAGGCAGTCGTCAAGTAATACTTGACTACTGCTTCTTCAACCACCTCACCCTCGGCGAAGATATGACGGATATGCAGGCTGATGTTCTGTTTGGTGGAATCAAACAGGTCAGCCATCTCGGCCTGCGTCAGCCAGGCAGAGCCATCGGCGGCGCGGAGGTGGATATCCGTGCGACCGTCCTCGGTGCGATAGAGGATCAGTTCGCCGTTGTTGGCGTTCATGTGATCACCTTCTGCGTGCGGCGATACGACGGTTCAAAAGTACTACAGAGGACGGTGTGACGACCAAACGGTCGTCACGCACCAAAGGCGTGATTCCTGTCAGTGACGGAAGTGCCGCACGCCGGTGAACACCATCGCCAGGCCGGCCTCGTCGGCTGCGGCAATGACCTCGCTGTCGCGCATCGAGCCACCCGGCTGGATCACCGCCTTGATCCCTGCCGTCGCGGCGGCATCGATGCCGTCGCGGAACGGGAAAAACGCATCGGACGCCATCACCGATCCGTCCACCACCAGGTTCGCATCAGCGGCCTTGATGCCGGCGATGCGCGCCGAGTACACGCGGCTCATCTGTCCGGCACCGACGCCGATGGTGCGGTTGTCCTTGGCATACACGATGGCGTTGGACTTCACGAACTTGGCCACCTTCCACGCGAACAGCAGGTCGGCGAACTGTGCCTCGGTCGGCGCCACCTTGCTCACCACTTTCAGCTCGTCGCGCGTCATGCCGCGGTTGTCCGACGACTGCAGCAGCAGACCCGAGCCCACGCGCTTGCTGTCGAAATTGTTGATGCCATCGCCATGCGGAATACGCAGCACGCGCACGTTGGCCTTTTTCGTCGCGTACTCCAGTGCAGCCGGTTCGTAATCCGGGGCGATCAGCACCTCGACGAACTGGCGGTCCAGGATCACCTGCGCGGTGGCCAGGTCCAGCGGCTTGTTGAAGGCGATGATGCCGCCGAAGGCACTGGTCGGGTCGGTCGCGTACGCAAGCTCATAGGCATCGCCGTTGCCGGCGCCTACGGCCACGCCGCAGGGGTTAGCATGCTTGACGATCACGCAGGCCGGCGCGTCGAACTGGCGCACGCATTCCCACGCCGCATCGGCATCGGCGAGGTTGTTGAAGCTCAGTTCCTTGCCCTGCAGCTGCTGGAACGTGGCCAGCGTGCCCGGCACCGGGTACAGGTCGCGGTAGAACGCGCCGCTCTGGTGCGGGTTCTCGCCGTAACGCAGATCCATCACCTTCACGAAGGAGGAGTTCATCTGCGCCGGGTATTCACTGCGCACCGGCACGGCCGCATCGCGCGATGCCACGGCGGACAGGTAGTTGCTGATGGCGGCGTCGTACTGCGCGACGCGGTTGAAGGCCGCGACCGAGAAAGCAAAACGCTTGGCTGCCGACAGCTGGCCATCCTGCGCCGCCAGTTCGGCCAGCAGCTCGTCGTACTGCGACGGGTCCGTTGCCACGGCAACGCGGGCGAAGTTCTTCGCTGCCGAGCGCAGCATCGCCGGGCCGCCGATGTCGATGTTCTCCACCGCATCGTCCAAGGCGCAGTCGGCCTTGGCGGTGACCGATTCGAACGGGTACAGGTTCAGCACCAGCAGGTCGATCGCTCCGATGCCATGCTCGGCCATCACTGCATCGTCGATACCCGCACGGCCCAGCAGGCCGCCGTGCACTGTCGGATGCAGGGTCTTGACCCGGCCGTCCATCATCTCCGGGAAGCCGGTGACATCGGCGACGTCCTTCACCGGCAGGCCCGCATCGCGGATCGCCTTGGCGGTACCGCCGGTGGACAGCAATTCCACGCCGCGCGCGGCCAGGGCAGTCGCCAGTTCGATCAAACCGGTCTTGTCGGAAACGGAAAGCAGGGCCCGACGGACGGGCAGCAGGTCAGCACTCATGGGAACAGGGCAACGGCAGCAGGCGGGGCCGATATTGTAGGCCGTGTGCACCCCAGGGTGGGGTCAGGCGCCTGTTCCTGCGGAAAAACACGCGATCACGGCCGGCCTCAGGCCGAGATGCCGTATTCCTTCAGCTTCTTGCGCAGGGTGGCGCGGTGGATGCCCAGCATCGACGCCGCACGGCTCTGGTTGCCTTCGCAATGGTTCAGTACTTCCACGAACAGCGGTATTTCCATCTCACGCAGCACGATCTCGTACACATCGTCGGCATCGCAGCCATCCAGGTCGCGCAGGTAGCGGCGCACGGACTGGGCGACGTGTTCGCGGAGCGGAGGACGCGCAGCGCCACGACTAGTGTCAGGACGAGAGAGTACAGCGTTCAATGGGAATCCCGATCTGGTGGCCGCGCCGGAGCGGATGCTGGCGCTGGCGAAGAAGGTGGTGGCGACCAGTCTAGCGCGAGCGGCAGCCCCCTGCACGGGTGGCCGCTCGTACGACCCTCACAGGAAGTCGAAGTTGAATGCGACCGTGGACGCCGCAGGCTCCCTGACCCTGAAGCTGATCTGCGTGCTTTGTCCGGGCTCCAGCGGGGGAGCGGCCGCGCCGTCGGCGGCCAGGTAATCGACCGGCGTGAACACGCCGGTGCCGATCACGCGTCCATCCGCATCGGACAGTGACAGACGCAGCGACGGCCAATCCTGTGCCCAGCGTGCGTCGTTGCGGACACTGGCCTGTACCTGCAGCGCACCGGCCTGGCCGGGCACCGGACGCACGTCGCGGCTCAGCATGGTGAACGCCGTCGGCTCGCGCCAGGTCGGCAGGCTGCAGCGCAGCACGCTGCACACCAGGCTGATCATCGGGCGGGTGCTGGCATCGCTGGCAAGCCGGCCCCGGTCTGCCACGGCCACCTGCAACAGCAGCACCACGGTCAGTGCGGCCACGATCAGCCATTGCCATCGGGGCGTGTGCAGCGGTGACGTGCCGCGCAGGAAAACCGGTTCGACGGGCGACGCCGCCGCTGCCACCGTGTCAGTTGCGTCAGCGTGCATCGCGACGCTGTCGTCTGCCTCGTCTGCGTCGTCTGCGGCCGTCGCAACGACCGCCTCGACCGCTTCCACCGAAGCGTCCGTCACCGGCACGCTGTCCGCCGATTCATCGGTCGCGTGGCGCACAGCCGGGTCAGCATCGGTCAGCGGCGGTCCTTCCTGCTGCGGCTCAGCAGCAGGACGCAGGAAAGTGGCCAACGGGCGGCGGGGCAGGGGCGGTTCGGGCATGCGAGGTGCCGGCTCGGATCGAAGGGCTATTCAATCACGTCCAGACGCGCTCAGGCGCGCCGTACGCCGGTGATGCGCATCCAATCGCCGTCCTGGGTCGCCTGCAGGTCGTCGAACCACGTGGCGTACCGCTTCAGAAGATCATCCTCCTGGCCATGCAGGATGCCCGACAGGGCGATGCGACCGCCGCTGGCAACACGCGCCGCCAGCAGGTCGGCCAGCGCATCCAAAGCAGAGGCCAGGATGTTGGCGACCACGATGGGATAGGTGGCCACCGGTTCGTCCTGCGGCAGGTATACGTGCATGCGCGGCAGCTCGCCGTTGCGTTCGGCGTTGTCCGCCGTGGCGATCAGGGCCTGCGGGTCGTTGTCCACGCCGATCGCTTCGGCCGCGCCCAGCTTCAGCGCAGCCAGCGCCAGGATGCCCGAGCCGCAGCCGAAGTCGAGCACCCGCTGGCCCTGCAGCAGGCCTTCGCCCGCCAGGCCATCCAGCCAGCGCAGGCACAGCGCGGTGGTGGGGTGGGTGCCGGAGCCGAAGGCCAGGCCAGGATCCAGCCGCACCACGGCTGCATCGGCGGCCTGCGCGGCCTCGGGCAGCTCGTGGTTCCACGGCACGATCCATGCGCGCTGGCCGAACGGCATCGGCGCGAACTGGTCCAGCCAGACGCGCTCCCAGTCCTGGTCTTCCACCGCTGCGAAGCTGACGGTCGACCAGTCCAGGCCATCATCGAAGGCTTCCAGTGCGGCCAGCAGCAGCAGGCCGTCGGCGTCGTGCGGGAACAGCGCGCTGAGCACCAGCGCGTCCCACATCGGGGTCTCGCCGACGCCCGGTTCCAGGATGGCCCGCTCGTTGCTGGTGTCGGCCTGCGCATCGAGCAGGGTCACCGCCAGCGCGCCGACATCCTCCAGCGCGTTCTCGTAGCGGGGCTGGGTGGCTTCGGTGCAGCGCAGGGTCAGTTCCAGGAACGGCATGGTGGCAGGCGTAGTCCGGCAAAGAAGGGAATGCTAGTCGATCCGGCCCGCGCACCGAAATCTCCTGCGATCCTGAGACTGAATCGCGGTGCCCGGACAAGCACGCATCCCCTTGCTAGACTCGCGACCTTGCCTTGCGAGTCAATGGCTTGTAACCCGATGGCGTCCGTGCCTGCCCTCAAAACCTGGTTGTTCGTTCTGCCTGCCGTGGTATTGCTCGGTGCGGCAGGCGTGCGCATGGGCGATCACCTGAAGCAGGTTGACGGATCGGGGCGCATGGCAATGGAACAGGGCACGGCACCGCAGCAGGACACCGCACAGGCGACGCCGTCGCTTCCCGCCGCATTGGCGCGGCGCCTCGCCAGCGAATCCACGCTCAACAGCGTGCCGTCGGGGCTGCCGCTGGACATCCGCGCGGACATCGAAGGCGATACGGATCTGTTTGCGTATGCGCAGCGGCTGCGCTGGCAGGCCGACAGTGGCAACGTCGAAGCGCGCTGGATGCTCAGCCGCGTGTACGACTACTGCAGCCAGTACGCCAATGATCCGGGCGGCTACCAGTTGGACAACACGGTGCTGAACGGCATGGGCGAGCGCGCGTCGACGGCCATGGCATCGGCCCGCCAGCGCGTGGCCGCGCGGTGTGGTGGTTTCGTGGCCAGCGACGGCCTGGGCTACCCGTTGGTGTTCGCCCAGCGCCGTCAGGCCGCCCAGGCCGGCAACCTTGCCGCCGAGGCATCGCTGTTGGCTGACGGGCAACCGCTGCAGACCGATGAAGACTATCGCCGCGGGCTGGTGCAGCGCGTGCGCGACTCACACGATCCAGAGGCCTACATGGCGCTGGCGCCGGCGATGGGCATCCGCGCATCGGGCGACCGCGCGATGACCGGGCTGGTGGCAGGCGAGGCGTTGAGCGAACTGGCGTGGCGCGTTGCCGCCTGCGAACTGGGCATGGCCTGCGGCAGCGACAGCGTGCTGATGAACAGCTTCTGCGCCAACGGCGGCATCTGCAGCCAGCAGACCGACCAGGATTTCACTGATTTTGTTTATGACGCTGCGGTATCGCGGCAGGGTGCCGAGAAAATGACCGAATGGGTCGAAGAACTGATTGGAAAGAGGAAAGGGCGATGAACTACCGTCGAGTCCTGCACGGTGCGAAGTTCTGGTTCTGGGTGGCGTTGTTCGTGGCCTACTCCGCCGGTGCGGTGGGGCTGCTGATGATCGATACCCAGGAGGAACGTTACCGACGATTGTCCTCGGTGGAACTGACCAAGGTGCAGTCCACGCCGGATGCGCGCCGCAGCGGTGCCAGCCAGGTGGCCGCCGTGTATCGCGCGCAGAGTGGCATGCCGTTCAATTCGCTGCCGGCCGGCAGCACCTTCCAGGTGGTCTGGCCCGATGGCTCGACCGAGACGATGATGATCGTCGACCCGACCTCGCCCAACGGCGTGCGTCCGGTACCGGGCAGCCAGATCGCCGCAGACCCCCGTCCGTAAGACGGGGGCGTGATACGCAGCGCCGAGCCCCGCTCGGCGCTGCCATCGGCTTACGTCAGCGCAATCGACTTCGTCTTGCGCTCGTTCAACCGCTTTTCCAGGTAGTGGATGTTCTGCCCACCGGCCTGGAAGCCCTTGTCGCGCATGATGCGCTGCTGCAGGGCCACGTTGGTCTTGATGCCATCTACCACCATCTCGCTCAGCGCCACCCGCATGCGGGCGATGGCGGTCTCGCGGTCCGGTCCGTGCACAATCAGCTTGCCGATCATCGAATCGTAGTTCGACGGCACGCGATAACCCGCATAGATGTGGGTGTCCACGCGCACACCCGGGCCACCCGGTGCATGGAAGGCGGTGATCTGGCCCGGACTCGGTACGAACGTTTCCGAATCTTCCGCGTTGATGCGGCATTCAATGGCATGGCCGGTCAGCACGATGTCGCTCTGCTTGATCGACAGCTTCTGGCCCGCGGCGATCTTCAGCTGCTCCACCACCAGGTCGATGCCGGTGACCATCTCGGTGACCGGATGCTCCACCTGGATGCGGGTGTTCATTTCGATGAAGTAGAAGTTGCCGTCTTCGTACAGGAACTCGAAGGTGCCGGCGCCGCGGTAGCCGATGCGTACGCAGGCTTCCACGCAGACCTTGCCGATCTGTTCGCGGGCTTCGGCACTGATGCCCGGTGCGGGCGCTTCTTCCACCACCTTCTGGTGGCGACGCTGCATCGAGCAGTCGCGCTCACCCAGGTGGATGGCGTTGCCCTGGCCGTCGGCGAGCACCTGGATTTCCACGTGACGCGGATTCTCCAGGTACTTCTCCATGTAGACCTCACCGTTGCCGAACGCGGCCTTGGCTTCGCTCTTGGTGGTTTCGATGGAGGTCTTCAGCGACGCTTCGGCATGCACCACGCGCATGCCGCGACCGCCGCCACCGCCGGACGCCTTGATGATGACCGGGTAACCGATCTCGCGGGCGATCTTGGTGTTGGCGACGATGTCATCGCCGAGCGGACCACCCGAGCCCGGCACGCACGGCACGCCGGCAGCCTTCATGGCACGGATCGCTTCCACCTTGTCGCCCATCAGGCGGATGGTGTCTGCCTTGGGGCCGATGAAGATGAAACCGGATTCTTCGACACGTTCGGCGAAGTTCGCGTTCTCCGACAGGAAGCCGTAGCCCGGATGGATGGCCTGCGCGTCGGTGACTTCCGCCGCGGCGATCAGCGCCGGGATGTTGAGGTAGCTGTCCGTCGATGCAGCGGGACCGATGCAGACCGACTCATCGGCCATGGCCACGTGCTTGAGGTTGCGGTCGACCGTGGAGTGCACGGCCACGGTGCGGATGCCGAGGGTATGGCACGCGCGCAGGATGCGCAGCGCGATTTCCCCTCGGTTGGCAATGACGATTTTATCGAGCATGGTCTGCCCCTCAGCCGATCACGAACAGGGGCTGGTCGAATTCCACCGGCTGGCCGTTCTCGCCGAGGATGGCGACGATCGTGCCCGACGCATCGGCTTCGATCGGGTTGAACATCTTCATCGCTTCGATGATCGCCAGGGTCTCGCCTGCCTTGACCTGCTGGCCGATGCTGACGAAGGCCGGCTTTTCCGGCGACGACGACGTATAGAACGTGCCAACCATCGGCGAGCGCAGCACGTGGCCTTCCGGCAGTGCGTTGCCCGGCTTGGCGGTGCCGCCGGTGGAGGCTTCGGTCGGGGACTGCATCGGCATCGCCGGGGCAGCGGCCGCTGCCGGGGCCATCATCATCTGCGGCGGCGTGGCCGCCATCTGCGCGAAGGTGCCGACCGGTGCGCGCGACAGGCGCACGGATTCTTCGCCTTCCTTGATCTCGATCTCGGCGAGGTTGGACTCTTCCAGCAGGTCGATCAGTTTCTTGATTTTGCGCAGATCCATGGGGGCCTCTTTGTTTTTGATTATCTGGGGTGGGAAGGGCGCAGGCGCCCGTTCGGATTTCAGACGCTGGACAGCCGCTGTACGGCGGCATCCATCGCGTAACGGTAGCTGTCGGCACCGAAACCGCAGATGACGCCGATCGCCTTGTCACTGAAATAGCTGTGCTGGCGGAAGGGCTCACGCGAATGCGGATTGGACAGGTGGATTTCGATGAACGGCACGTCCACGGCTGCCAGCGCATCGCGAAGGGCGACGGAGGTGTGGGTGAACGCGGCCGGGTTGATCAGGATGAAGGCGGTGCCATCGGCACGCGCGGCCTGTATGCGGTCCACCAGCACGTGCTCGGCGTTGGACTGCAGGCTTTCTACTGTGTGGCCTGCCGCCGCGCCCTGCGCATGCAGCGCCTGGTCGATCTGGGGCAGGGTGGTGTGGCCATAGACCCCCGGCTCGCGCGTACCGAGCAGGTTGAGGTTGGGGCCGTGCAGGACCAGCAGTTTCGCCATGGGAGCCGAACAACAGGAAAGGGCGGCAGTCTGGCGGAAGCTGGAGTTGATGTCCAGTTCGGCGAAGTTATGCGCGTTTCAAGCAATTGTTTGAATGCGGGCGTGCTTGTGGGGTGCGGCGTGTTGCTCTTGGTTGTGCGGCTCAGCATAGCTGGTGGGAATAGGGGCGCTGGTGGCCGAAAGCTGACTCCCAACCGATGCGATGTAAGCGCGCTCGATCATTGGCGAGGACGGCGCGCAGCGCTTCTCAAGTACGCGCTGTCCGGCACCAGTCAGCGGGCCAACCACACCGGGCTCGACCGACTTAAACCTGATAGCCCGCTGCCCTCATCTCCTTGGTCAGCTCGTCCTTCCAGCGCTCTTCAGAGTCCAGCTGGATGTACACCACTCCACTGATATCGTTAGGAGTCTCGATAGGGCCCTTCACCATGGCGGCCACTCGAGAACGCCCCAATTTCCCGATCAGAAAACCGTGTTCAAATACTACGTTCTGGCGTGCGCGGTATCGCGCTGTCAGGCACCCGGCTGGAGCGCCCGTATCACAGGGCGTGTAGAGCACAACACCGAATCCAACATTCGAATAGCTCTCGATCTTCTCGATAATGGTTCGGCCCGAACTTGCCTGCATGTGCAGGATGATCGGCTCGAGCCCGACGCTACGCACGAACTCTGCCATTTCAAGCTTGGCAATCTCATCATGCCCGTGCACCACAAAAACCTGCCTGGTATCAAACTCACCCGCGGGTGTTGGAGTCGGGGCCGGATCTGGTGAGCTCGGAGCTGCGAGTTTAAGCGATGCATCCACCTGTTGAGGGGTTACAAAGCCGCGCCTTTCTAGGATCTCGAAGATCGGCTCATCCTTGATGGCCCAGTGGGTGTTCCCAAGCTCCCAACGCCCTAGATCAATCTCTGACCGAAGCGCGTCGATGGCCCCTGGAGCGAGGGGTGGAAATATCGGATCGAGCTCAAATTTGATTACTACGGAGGCCTCCCGGACTCGAATGCCCGTGATCCGGCCGACTCGTGATTCGATTACTTCGTGTTCAACCACAAAGAGGCATGGAAAGGACTTGATCTCCTCAATCACTTTGGGGCTGAGCGACTTGAATCGCTGTTTGATTTCCTCCGCCGTGTACCCGTTTATCACCCGAGACTTGTCCATCTCAAAAGAACCCGACTTCCAACTATCCTCTCTCGACGAGATCAAAAGATTGAACATGCAATACCCCTGGATAATTTTAAGTCTTGGCTACTGCTAATTGCGCCAACTGCAGAAGCGGTCCCGTCGAAGTGTCATCGAAATTGGGTCCTGCACGCTCGGCTCTTTTCCAGGCAATGCTTCGTGGACTGCCCACTCGAATCCGTCTCCCCGCATAACCTTATCGCGCTCGAGGCGTGCAATCTTGGCCAACTGCCTCATGCGGACCGAATCAAGCGGCATATTGAGCTCCCTCAAGTCTTCGTCACTGATGGAATCGACAAGCGCGCTAACGACGGAACGTGCAATCGCGTAAAGTGCCCAGCCATGTTCATCAACGGGGGCATTCTGCTCAATAAAAAGTGATGTTGGCCGCCATATGTACTCAAGGTGTTGCCGCCGGACGGCGGCGGGCTAGGAGAGCGATGCGAATCCCTTCTATGGTGCATCGAATACGTCGACACCCATTTCCGCCCCAGAGTAATAGATTGCCCTGCCCTGATCAAACAATCCGTACGAGCTGCGCGGCTATTTTGTACTCGTAGAAAGGGGCGGGGCGCTTGTCATCAAAGATCGCGTAAAGAGCCAGCAGGTTCGCCGGATCCGGGTTGAGCCAGGTCTCGATATGGTCGGGCTTGATGTTGATCACGGTGCGGTCGTGGCCGGCAGCCGCGACTTCGGGCTCTGGCTCATCTGTCATTGCGGCAAAGCACATTATGTCCGGTTCGATGCCTTCTGGGTCCTGCCAGTTCGCCCATAGACGGACCACGAGCATTGGTTCGCCGCTACTTGGGTTGAACTGGAGCCTCTGATTCTGGCCATCAGGTAGCTCTACGTTGTCCAGGAAAGAGTCCACCACGATCAGTCTGTGGGTGTACCCAAACTGCTTCTTCCAGTAGCGCCCTAGATCGTCCCGGCGGGCGTTGTAGTTACCCGACATGCGGCGCTTGGCCCCCTCCCTGACCCAATCGCTCGACGCTGGCAGGCCTGGCTTCCGCAATCGGTGCCGCATCGGCTTGATGGCGTACCTATCGCCCCCCGCACGAGCACAGGGGCGTACCATTGAGGGAAGACACTCCAGTCGCTCGCCTTCAGCTCTGTCCGGTGTAGGTCTCCCAACCATCGCTTCAGCTGGTCGATCTTGCGGCCAGCGATGCTCCGACTTCCTTCTCAGCTGTCTTTGTGAACTTCTGGGCGAGCTTTCGCTCGTCGTCAGCTAGGCGCTTCGACTGCTTGAACAGTTCTGTCTGCCACCCCAATACGTCCGCGGCGAAGCCATCTTGGAACGAGCGCCGGGCACCCTCCGGGAGCATCGCATCGACCGTCTGGATTAGACCCTTCGGAACCCGACGGCGTTTGCCCCCGTTGTTCTTTAGTCTGAGCTGCGAACTTGGCTAGAGACATGACCGGCCGAAAGCCCGCAAGAGCTTCTTGTGGGCGGCATCGATCTGAGCTGAATAGCACACAGACCACCGCCTGATAATTGGGCAACAGCAAATCTGCCCAAACAATACCTCCCCCGGGGAATGCGTTGATCCACTCCAGCGAAAAAGAATCCAGTGGCCAAGGCTGACACCTCCAGTCCTCCGTTGCTCGGTTTCTCAAGGACCGACCATGATTCTTCATCGCCGGCGAGCCGATTCGCTGCCTCAGAAGCTGCAATGCGACCAGCTACAGCCAGAACAATCTGCAGAACTTGAGCGCGCCTCGGCGACTGGCTAGATCTCAGGTCTTGTAGCGATTGGCGAATCCCCCAAACTTCGTGAAAAGCAGCTCTCGGCAAACGCCTTCGAGATCACCAAATATAGCTTTCGCCCCGATATCAAGCGTTACCAAGTTCGATCTGATCGTAGCAACCGCAGCCCTGTTAACGATAATCTTAAAAGCATGCTTAATCGGAAATCCATCTCCGCATTTTGCAGCGATAGAAAACACCCCGCTTTGACACCTAATTCGAGTATTAGTTACGGCTGGACTGACGAAACAGAAACCCATGTCACCCGTATGTTTAACCTCTCCAAACACGTCCTTTGGAAGGTCATCTACTTCGACCCAACGAGCAGAGGCCCCATTGTGGGTCCCCGGTACCATGTAGACAACTGCATCACTCTCTGCCAAGCAACAGTGTTCGTCGTCAATGGGACTCGCCTCGCCGAACTCAGCCACCTGCTCCTGAGAGAGTTCGGACATCTTGACTCTGTTGTAGCGCATCCCATCAATAGCGAAGAAAAGCGCCACGTGGGGTGACAACGTCCAATCCAAGAGACGGGTCGGCAACCCAAAGTGCTGAGCGAGCGCGAGCACATCCCAAGGGTTGTTGGAGCTCATGGGGTGGTAAGCGTGTCGCTGCTTGTCAAAAATCTTAAAAGCGTCTCTAGCCTGCTTCTCGGCAGATGGGCTCTGACTACTACGCAAGAATCGGCTCAGCCCGGAGGTAACGGGCCAGCTACTATCAGCCTGCCCTCTATAAACTGCACCAGCGATAGATTGTGTCTTATCGTTGATGCTCACAATCGCCTCCAGATACTGAGTCAGACTATTGACCCGTATTACTTCAATCGGCACTTGGGGATCCAGATATTTATTCACACATACAAAATACACTGGATGGCGTAGAGCCCGCAATATGCTAGGTAACCAGATGCGCGCCCGGTCTTACGCCTACAAACCGCCTAACCAGCGAACACGTTGCCTGGGCGTCCGCGAGGTGCGATCCACATGCCACGGGATCGCCGACCCTGCCGATAGCCTTGCTATTGAAGAACACTGAGGCAGAGCCCGCTGCCAGCACTGAGTCGTGGCAGCTCCCGCTCTTGCACGGCGACACCCAATGGTCACCTTGGCGATGCACAGGTACGCTATTGAAGAATTCGTTCGGACTGCCGGCATCCCTGGCGCGCGCGGGATGCCACCGACGCTAGAAGCGTGCTGATCCGGGAAGCGACATAACGCTCGGCACCGTCTGGACAGATCGACCTGCTGTTAGGTCCAGCCAGAAGCTACTTGCCAAACAATCGCAGAAAGCTCAAATTGGCCGATGCGATAGTTCGGTGAACTCGATGTGGAACAGGGGAGAGAAAAGGGATGTTCAAATTTTTGCGTAAGAAGGAGCCCGAAAAGGGCCCGATATTGAATCCGCTTACGCCCCGCTTCATCGAGGCTGAGCATGGACTGTATGTCGAGAAACTCAATGCTGCCTTAGCGAACCCCGGGATTCATAACATTGCCCTGTCTGGTAGCTATGGCGTTGGAAAGAGCAGCATCCTGAAGCGTGTAGCAGAAACTCATAAAAAAGCGGTGCTGGAATTATCACTTTCTACTTTGGCTCCTATTGAGCAGCTTGAGGGGGAGGAGGGGCCTCCGAAACAGGCTACGACTCCGACAAACACGATTCAGCAGGAGATCGTTAAGCAACTGCTTTACAGAGAAACACCGGGTAGGACACCCGGGTCTCGCTTTAGGCGCATCGAGAGATTTCACTGGCTGAGGGAAGCTCTTCTCGCGCTGTTGGTGGGAGTAATCCTGGCGACTGTGTTCATCTTGACCGGCTGGACTAGCAAGATTGTCGTTGCGCTAGCTGACTTGCATCTATCGGCGCCATGGTCCCATTTGGTAGTTCTGTGCGTAGGGACGCTCGTTTCCTTACTGCTCAGGCACACATTCTATGGAAGGCTTGATATTAAGGAGCTGAAGGCAGGCGCCGCAACGGTAACGCTCGACTCTAAATCAGTTTCCTATTTTGATCAGTACTTAGACGAGATCGTCTACTTCTTTGAGGTGTCGAAGTACAAGATCGTTGTTTTCGAAGATATCGACAGGTTCAATGATTCCCACATCTTCGAGACGCTTAGGTCACTCAACGCACTTCTTAACGGGTCTCCGCAGATCAAAGGAAGGATATGCTTTATCTACGCGATCAAGGACAGCATCTTCGATCGCCTGTCAATCGCTCAGGATAGGCGGAAGTTTGCTTATGACCTACAAGCTGGCGATGACCCAGCCCAAGTCGAGATCGTACGTGCGAACAGGACAAAGTTCTTCGACCTCGTCATCCCCGTCGTGCCATTCATCACTCATCAGAGCGCGAGGAACCTAACGGCCCAGCTCCTTCAAGGTCTGACCCACTCGATAGATACTGATCTAGTCGATCTAGCCAGTCGTTACGTGCCTGACATGAGGCTTCTCAAGAATGTTCGAAACGAATTCCTAATATTTCGTGAAAAGATCTTGGCGCCTGGCGTTGGAGGTTTGAAGCTGAGTGAAACTGAGCTGTTTGCCATGATGCTCTATAAAAACACTCATCTCTCAGACTTTGAGGCGATTCGGATAGGAAAGAGTAGGCTGGATGAGCTGTACCTGAAAAGTCGACGGGCTATTACTGCCAACTTGCTGCGGCTTGAAGACGAGGTGCTTCAGCTGCGCCGTAGGGCGAGACTCGATCTGACCATCGCTAGTCGCAGCGATGACCTCGGTAAGCGGCTTCGTACTCATTTGATGGTCGTAATTAAGGCTTGCGGGAAAGAGTATGATCACGCTTCGTTCGTGCTGAATGGGAGTGTCATATCTCGCGACGATCTTCTGACTAAAAAGTTCTGGAAGGATTTCATAGAGGCTGACGGAGATCCTGCACTCGTAGTGGATCTTCCCACGCGGCATTACAACGATACTTCGATAAGTATGACATTTGCTAGGACGGATCTTCAGAGTGTTCTTGGTACTTTCGATCGAGTGGCCTGGAGGGATTTGGATCGGAAGGAAAATATCGAGTCTCAAGAAGAGCGGCGGGAGCTGATGCGATTTGTGAAGATTGCAGACATCCACCATCTCATGGCGCGCGACGACTTGAAAGTCGATGGAAAAGTAGAGGGAGACGGGCTTGATCAAGTGGCTAAGGGGATTTTTCGGGAGGGGCTTGCCTATCACCTGCTTAAATCAGGTTATATCAACCGCAATTTCACTCTCTACACTGCAACTTTTCACGGTGACAGAGTTAGCTCAGCTGCCACAAACTACATCATCCATCACGTCGATAGAGATGAGATAGATGAGGACTTCGCACTCGCCGGTGGTGACGTGGAGGCAATCCTGCGCGAGCGCCGTTCCCTGCTTGGGGAGCCTGCTCTATACAACATTGATATCCTGAATTACCTTTTAGCATCGACAGCGCATGACCACGCTGCAGCGAAAATGGTCAGTTCTCTTTCGAAGCTCGGAAGGGAGCAAAAATCCTTTATCGGCAACTATCTAAGGCGAGGAACCAAGCGTAATGATTTGGTTGAGCGAATCACGCCCATCACGCCAAGGATCCTCGCGTACCTGGCTTCTGAGGTTGAGCTTGAGTTTTCGGATCGCCTCATGCTCTTCAACTCTGCCTTATCAACGCTATCCTCTGAAGTTAAATACGTGGCCAGTGGAGAGATCTCTGCGTTTGTATCTGACAATTACGGGGAGCTTGAGCTTCTCTCATCCGATGAGACCACGGAAGAGCAGCTAGAGTTGGTTGCGAGCCTCCTTGAGCGGCTGGGCATAGAGTTGAGTTCGCTTCAGCCACTTGGCGCCGAAGCACGGAAGATATTCATCAGCAGGCATCTTTACCAGGTCACGGCAGAGAACCTTCAGATTGCCGTTGGTGATCAGTGCAGCTTAGCTCTAGATCGAATTGAGCAGGTCAGCGGAGCGGTCTACTCACACGCAATCAACCATTTGTCAGCGTACCTCTCTAGCTTGGAGGGGATATCTCCCTCAGTAGCGGAAGGCCGGCACTTCGCCCGTGTCCTGGCGGACTCTGCCTCCGCTGATAGAGCGTTGTTGGAACAGTTGATTCGGACGGCGGCTGAGGACTGTGTTCTTGATGACATATCTGAGGTTCCATCTGGCGTGTGGACACTGTTGGCTAGTCAGTGTCGATTCAAGGCCAGCCAGCGCAACGTGCATCTTTATTTGCAAGAATGTGGAGAGGTGGACGGCAGCCTTGTGACGGTCCTACGCCAGAGCGGTGTCATCACCGATGTGGCAGAGCAGGGCGATGCAGAGGAGGATAAGAAGATGATCGCATTTGCTGTACTGCAAGCTCGAGCCCTTCTATCCGCGAGCGCGCGTGCCAAGCTTTGCGCTTCCTTGCGCTTGCAGTATTTCCTTGACCCCACGGCGATTGAGCCTGAGGAGGGCGCCCTTTTCGCAGACTTGTTGCGGCAGAACGTCATCAACGACACAATTCAGTCGTATCTCCGTGTTAGCGCAATGAGCTGGAGCACCAAAGAGAGCCTCATCGCTTTCTCCAGGAAGTTCGCTAATTTCATGACGCCGGCCGCTATAGGCCACGACCTAGAGGCGCTTCTAGGTAGCAAGTCCGTGTCGGTGACTATCAAGGAAGCAATCGTCGCGAATGCGTTGGCGTATGCGGACGCTAGCGACGCTGGAGGTCTTAAGCGACTTGGCAGGTACGCCGCAGAGCGAGGTATGAGACTGGAGTATGGACTGATTGAGCGTCTCGCCAAGGCAGGTGCAGACTCCGGCACTATAGTGGTATTGCTTGTAGCTGTGCTAAGTGGGCTCACTGAGCCGCAAGTCTCTTCCATTCTCAGGATTCTGGGCGGTGGTTACGCAGCTCTCACCGATGTGGGTAAGGATCGCCCCAAGGTGCCGAATACGCCACCCGTAGTTCAATTGCTAGAGTTTCTAAAAACTAATGGAGCAGTCAATACCTATGCTAAGGAAAAGGACTGCCTGAGGGTTAATAAGAAGCACAAATGACACTGTAGCGAGTGCCAGGTCATTGTGAGGGCTCATCGTCAGTATCTCATGTGCAATGAGCTGCTTGCGACCCAAAGTCCGCTTGCCGTGCAAGCTCTGTTTCCGTGCGGTGCTTAATACGCCGCTTGAGCCGCATAGCTGCCGTTGGTGGACTTCCGCCTTCAGTCTGCATTGGTCTCTCGCGGAGATGCTTTCAAGGACTGCTTCTGGCCAAATGCGGAATCCAGATAGTGGCTACCCATCGTTTGGGAAATTCTAGGCGATTCAGTTTACGATACGAGCAAGCTTGTGCTCGCACTGGATGAGATCTTTGAGAAGTGCAGTGGGTTGTCACGAGAATGAACTAGCGAGAACAGGGTTCGGCAGAGGCTCTCTCCGGAAGAACTTGAGTTGGGATTTTCATTCTCTGGTTATGATCAGACACCTCGTCTGCGCGTGATGATGTTCCACCCGAGAGGTGGAAGCTACCCACGGGGGACGTTCTTCTGCGATGACGGCTTCTTCCATGCCGATGCGGATCTCGTCTTCAGCGTAGTGCGTTGCTCGGGCTGGCGGTCCTTTGACGAGGCTGTGTCATTTTCCGAGTTCGCTTGGGCTTCGCCTGCTCAAGTAAGAGTCCTGGGCGCGCTGTTTTTTTTGCCAGACCTTCGACGGTGCTTGGATTAGGCTTTACCCTGTGGTCGGACCAGAATTGGTGCTTGCTACGAACGAGCTTGATCTTGCTGAGCTAAGCACGTTCCTATTGATCAAAGAGCGGCTTCTGCTATCGGTAAAGATGAAGCACTTGCAACAGAGAATTGCCCGTGTTCCTGTCAGCATGTTGAGTGAGCCGTATGATCTTCTGGACGAAGACATCGAAATGGATCGCTTCGAGCCCTGCTACCAAAGAATCGATCCCGCAAACTTTGTATTGATGCGAGGTATTCAAGCGTTAGGGAAGATCTGATCAACTGAGAAACTGCGAAGGCTGCTCGTCGTTGTTGTGAGGGCTGTCCACCGCCCGGCTGACTCGGCACACCTCCATGGAAGTGGGGAGGCTCGCTGACCAGCGTAACCGTCCGGTGATGTCACCTACCGAAATCCAGCATTAAGGGCGATGGTGTCCGCGTATTTTTAAGCGGACGCGATCACCCTTATCGCCAGGATTTCCATGCGCCAACGAAGCTCTTACCCCAAACCATTCAAAGCCCAGGTTATCCAGGAATGCCTGCAACCCGGAGCGACAATTTCCAGCGTAGCCATCCATCACGGCATCAATGCCAACGTGATCCGCAAGTGGCTACCGACTTACCGGGATCAATCGCCTGCAACCTTGCCGGCTTTCGTTTCGGTAAAAACGGTACCAAGGCGAGCATCAGAAGAGATGGTGATCATCTCGCTGCCTCTGGGTGATAAATCCATCACCGTAAAATGGCCAGCCTCGGATCCGGACGGCTGCGCCTGTTTCATTCGTGGCTTGGCTCAATGATTCGCGTCGATGCAATCTGGCTCGCCACCGAGCCTATGGACATGCGCGCCGGCACTGAGACTGCGTTGGCCCGAGTGGTCGCGGTGTTCGGTGCGGCGAAGCCGCACTGCGCTTACCTCTTTGCCAACCGTCGGGCCAATCGGATGAAAGTCCTGGTGCACGACGGCGTCGGTATCTGGCTGGCGGCACGGCGCTTGAACCAAGGTAAGTTTCATTGGCCAGGCCTCCATCGTGGAACGGAAGTCGAACTCGACCCCGAACAACTCCAGGCCCTGGTACTGGGATTACCCTGGCAACGAGTCGGTGCGGGCGGCGCAATTACATTGCTTTAAATGCTGCCTTTTAGCTGAAGCAGTCGGGCTGCTTTGGTAAAATCCACCACTATGACTTCCTTGCCCGATCTCGACCAAATGACCCCCGAACAACTGCGCATACTGGCTGCGCAGTTGATGTCCAAGGTCGATACCCAGAGCCGAAAGATCCATCGTGATGAAACGATCATCGAGCAGCTCACTCACGAAATCGCCATCCTTAAACGCCACAAGTTTGCCAAGCGCAGCGAGCATATCAGCCCGGCGCAAGGCAGCTTGCTCGATGACCTGCTCAATACCGACCTCGAAGCCATCGAGGCCGAGTTAAAAGCCGTCCATCCCGCTCCCGCACAGACAGAACCAAGCCAGCAACCCAAGCGTGCGCCGTTGCCGCCGCAGTTTCCACGCACTGTGATCCATCACGAGCCGGACAACACTCAGTGCGCTTGCCGCTGCCAGCTTCAGCGCATCGGTGAAGACGTCAGCGAAAAACTGGACTACACGCCGGGCGTGTTCACCGTCGAACGGCACGTGCGTGGGAAATGGGCCTGCCGGCAGTGCGAAACACTGATCCAGGCCCCGGTACCCCCACAGGTGATCGACAAGGGCATTCCCACCGCCGGCCTGCTGGCGCACGTGATGGTAGCCAAGTTCGCCGACCACCTGCCGCTGTATCGACAGGAAAAGATCTTCGGCCGTGCCGGCCTGGCTATACCACGTTCGACCCTGGCGCAGTGGGTGGGCCAAACCGGCGTACAGCTTCAGCCGCTGGTCGATGCGTTGCGCGAAGTGGTGCTGGCCCAGCGCGTGGTTCACGCCGATGAAACGCCGGTACAAATGCTGGCGCCCGGCGAGAAGAAAACCCACCGCGCTTATGTCTGGGCCTACAGCACTACGCCATTCTCGGCCCTCAAGGCCGTGGTCTACGACTTCAGCCCCAGCCGTGCCGGTGAAAACGCACGCAACTTCCTGGGCACCTGGCACGGCAAGCTGGTCTGTGACGACTTCGCAGGCTACAAGGCTAGCTTCGAGCTGGGCATCACCGAAATCGGCTGCATGGCCCATGCACGCCGTAAGTTCTTTGACTTGCATGTAGCCAACAAAAGCCAATTGGCAGAGCAGGCGCTTCACTCGATTGGCGGGCTTTACGAAGTCGAGCGACACGCCAAGGAAATGAACGACGAAGACCGTTGGCGATTACGCCAGGAAACAGCGGTGCCCATCGCTGGAAAACTGCATGAGTGGATGCTGGCCCAACGTGAACTTGTGCCCGATGGCTCAGCCACGGCCAAGGCCCTGGATTACAGCCTCAAACGCTGGGTAGCGCTGACGCGCTACCTGGCAGATGGTGCTGTGCCCATCGACAACAACCAGATCGAGAACTTGATCCGGCCTTGGGCGCTTGGGCGCTCGAACTGGTTATTTGCAGGGTCGCTGCGCAGCGGCAAGCGGGCGGCGGCGATCATGAGCCTGATCCAGTCGGCGCGCATCAATGGGCATGATCCGTATGCTTATCTCAAGGATGTGCTGACGCGGCTGCCGACGCAGCGGGCCAGCGAGATCGAGCAGCTGCTGCCGCATCAGTGGATGCCTGCCTGATATGTGTAAGGTGTGTTGCTTGCCGCTTACATTGCATGGACTTAACCAGGGCAAGGGACTCGCCTTGACCAGTAGAAATCGGCTGAAGCAGACACTTGAATTTACGAGTGAGATGCGAGTCGATGCTCCTGTTACTCATGACAAGCTTTTAGGAAAGCTATTCGTCCTTCTACCTGATGACCAAGTTTACATCTCCGGGAGAGATCGCTATATTCGGGCCCTGGAGATGGCATTCCTCCACTTACCAACCGCTGCGCCCGTAGCAGCTGATGATGCCTACAGATACCTGATCAAGACAGGACTGTAGGCGTTCGCGCGAAAAATCCCTTCTTGGTCAGGCTCACTTTCCTTTGTGTGGCCGACCCCATGTCAAAACTCAGAAAACCTGAACAACTCGTCCTGCTTCCCTACATCGGGAAATGGCTGGTACTTGCCAGCGCCGTGGCACTTTTGGCGGGATCGGCATCCGCGCTATTTCTGTTCTCCCTCGATCACGCCACTCAATGGCGCGAGACCCACCGCTGGGCCATCTGGCTGCTGCCGCTGGCAGGCTTTGCTGTAGGGCTGGTTTACCACCTGATTGGCAAGCCGGTAGACGCGGGCAACAACCTGCTGATCGACGAGATTCACGACCCGAAGCAAACCGTACCGCTGCGCATGGTGCCACTGGTGCTTGCGGGTACGCTAATCTCGCATCTGTTTGGCGCATCGGTCGGACGCGAAGGCACTGCCGTGCAAATGGGCGGTGCTCTGGCCGATCAGATAACCCACCTGTTCCGACTGCACCCCGAAGATCGCCGAATCATGCTCATGGCAGGCATCAGCGCAGGCTTCGCTTCGGTCTTCGGCACCCCGCTGGCGGGAGCATTGTTCGGCCTTGAAGTGCTCGCCATTGGCCGCATGCGCTACGACGCGTTGTTCCCATGCATGGTCGCCGCCATCGTCGCCGATCAAGTCGGGCTGCTCTGGGGCGTCGTGCACACCCACTACGTCATCGGCGAGATCGCGCCCGTGCAGTTCTGGACAGTAGTGGCAATGGTTGTAGCAGGCATCGTGTTCGGACTCGCGGGGCTGCTGTTCGCTACCGCCACCCATACCCTCGGGGCGTGGATAAAAAAGCTGATTCCCTATTCGCCTTTGCGCCCTGTTCTTGGTGGGATAGTGGTGGCCACGGCGGTGTGGGCACTGGATGCCTATCAGTACGTCGGCCTAGGTATTCCGAACATCGTCCAGTCCCTTGCAGCCCCCGTTGCGCCATGGGACTGGTTCGGCAAACTCGCGTTTACCGTCGCATCACTCGGCACAGGCTTCAAAGGTGGCGAGGTCACGCCGCTGTTCTACATCGGCGCGACGCTGGGCAACGCGCTTGCGCCGCTGCTACACCTCCCATTCTCGATGCTCGCCGGTATCGGCTTCGTCGCAGTCTTCGCCGGTGCCGCCAACACACCACTGGCGACCATCGTCATGGCCATGGAGCTGTTCGGCCCAGAGATTGCCCCACTTGCCGCGATTGCCTGTATCGCCAGTTATCTGGTGTCCGGCCATACCGGGATCTATCACGCCCAGCGCGTGGGCCACAGCAAGCACCGCCATGCCCTACCGACTGATATCCGTCTTTCGGACATCAATAAATTCCACTCTCAGCGCAATGCCGTGAGCGCCCCGAAAAAAGTCGAGGAGGACGAACCAAATTGAGCAAGTCAGATCCCGATTCATGAAGTAACAGGCGGTCACCTGAGCCTGCTCGAAATGCCATACCCGAGCTCGCTTTCAGTGTGTACAAATCCCAACGCAGCCAAGGCTATCGTTGCGACGCTGTCGCGGGCATCGAGGCGGCTACATGATTTTACTTAACGCTGGGCCTGCTTTGCCTTGAGAGAAGCGATGCAGGGGGATACGAACAGATTCCCTCGGTAAGCACCTATGGTGGTCTTCGCCGCCACCACCAACCACATTACCGCCAACACCAGCACTAAAATCACACCCAGAACGTCGAAAAATGCCAAGTCCACGATCACGCCCAATTTCAAGGTGGTCACGGCGTAGACGCCTAAAGGGAATGTGAAGCCCCACCAGCCTAGGTTGAATGGAATACCACCTTTCGCATATCGAGCAGTGATAAGCAGTGCCAAGAGCATCCACCACAAGCCAAGGCCCCAGAACAAAATGCCCGCGATTAGGCCAATCCCTGCTGCCACGGCTCCAACATTAGCCATGCCGTGAGCGGCAAAGATGGCAGGGGCGTCGCCGCCGATGACCAGCATGCCCAGCGCTCCGGTTCCAATAGGCCCTAGCGATAACCACGATGATGCAGCCATGCTCTTGTGAGGCAGTTTATGAAGCGCCAGGCGTAGCACCAGGATTACCAGAATGCTCAAGGCTACAGGGACGGAGTAGGCCCACAGCACGTAGCTGGTAATCAGCATATTGAACTGCGCGCTCGCGTCGGCCAAATGTGGAGCGATCACCCCACCACTGGCGGCAGCGACTTCCGCAGCGACAACGGGAAGTAACCACACAGCAGTCATCTGGTCGATGCTGTGCTCTTGCCGCGTGAACATCATGAATGGAATGAGAACACCGCAAGCCAGTGCCATGGCGACATCTAACCACCACAGGCCATGGGCTAATGGTATTAGGGCATCACCCCAGGTCGGTACGCCATACTGCATCAAGCCGTTGATGATGGTTGCCAGCCCCATCGGGATCGTGCCGAAAAACATAGAGACGGTTGAATGACCGAAGATTTGCTTGGCTTCGTTGAAAAAGAAAACCCAACGTGCCGCGTACATAAGCGTAAAGGCACTGAAAAGCACAATGTTGAACAGCCAAAGAGCTTTTCCCGCGTATGACAGCAGCGCGATATCTCCTGGAAGCTGTCCTAACGCCAGGGCCAGGATGCCCGTACCCATCGTGGCGGCGAACCAGTTCGGGGTGAACTGCCGGATAGCTTCCCTTGGATTTGAGAGCGCCGACAGCGGCTGCCCTCCTTGCATAACTTTTGACAAGCTGATGTCTCGCATGGTGCCTCCACGGCGTACTTCATCGGAGCAGTGCCTACAGAATAGCGGGGTGAATTCATCTAGGAAAACGGGTAATTTCTCTATGTCATACCCACTTAATAGGTAAGTTCGTGAAGCTGACTCTCCGCCAGCTCGACATTTTTCGAAGCATCGCTCAACTCGGCTCGACGACCCGGGCGAGTCTGTCACTGGCTTTGTCCCAGTCAGCTACGAGCGCAGCCCTCCAGGAATTGGAAGGCGCACTGTGCATCCAGTTATTTGATCGGGTCGGCAGACGCCTCGTGCTGAATGACAATGGTCAAACGCTTCTACCTCAGGCCATCCGGCTGCTTGAAGCGGCGGCTCAAATTGAAGAAGGTTTTCAAACGGACACGACGGCTCGGATGAGGATCGGTTGCAGCACTACAATTGGCAATTACATCATGCCCCTGCTGATCGAACGTTTGGCTGCGCGAGCGCCGGGCATTCAAGTCGATGTCATCATGGGCAACAGTGCAGATATCGCCAAGCAAGCCGCACAGCTTTCGATTGATATCGGCCTGATTGAGGGGCCGTGCCGCCAACCCGATCTGACGATTCGTCCATGGTTTGAGGACGAACTGGTGATCATCGCAGCCTCAAATCATCCCCTTGCCGCTCAGGAAAAGCTGACTTCAGGCGATCTCAATGCCGCTACTTGGCTGATTCGCGAGGACGGCTCAGGAACTGCTGATGAGGTGCTTCAATGGCTACTTCCCTACCTTGGCGACTGGAGCGACGCTCGCCGGATCGGTAGCTCCGAAGCCATCAAGCGAATGGTCGTTTCCGGAATCGGAATCAGCTGTTTGTCTTACTGGGTAGTGAGCGATGCAATCGCGGAAGGTAAGCTGAGGTTGTTGAACCATGATCTGCCGCCTCATAAGCGACAGCTCCACATCGTGCATCACCGCGAAAAATTTATTTCTCGATCTCTCGAAGTTTTCTTACGGACTGTGGAAGATTTTAAGGTGAGTGGGGCTGAAATGCTCGAAATCACATCCAATTCAATGTGAGTTTGCTGAACGCTTACTGACCAGCAGCATCGCCATGGCGCCGTCGGGCTCGGCGGCCATCCAGTCGTCGACCTGGCCAGGCTGCAGCCAAACCGGCATCCGGTCGTGGATATCGGCTGACACGCCGCTGCTGTCGCCGGTGATGATGGAGAAGGTGCCGAGGCCGCCATTGCGCATTCGCTTGACCGAACAAGCCGCGCCACCTAGATTTCCTGATGAAACCACTATCCCCAAAGACGGCCTACATGCCGAGTCGGCCCCTATGATCATGCAGCCATGACTAAGACGACGCACCGCGTTGGCGTTGATCACGCCGGCTTTACGGTTTCCTCCTTGGACGAATCCATCCACTTTTGGACCCAGGCGCTGGGTTTCGAGCTGCAACGCCAATCGGAGATGGGAGGCGATTTCCTGTATCAGGTTACAGGCGTTGATGATCCGAACGTGCGCACGGCAATCGTCTTGGCGCCGAATGGTTTCATGGTTGAGCTGCTGCAGTACTCTGGAGGTCGCCAGCATGGAGCCGCGCCGGAGAGTGCCGGTGCGATCGGAGCTGCACACCTGGCTTTGACCGTGGAGGATATTCACTCCGCCATCGCCCGTGTAGAGGCTGCGGGATGGAAGGCGAAGGGCAGTCCACAACCCATTCCAGGCGGTCCACGCAAGGGGACACTAGCGGCCTACGTCTCCGGCCCCGATCACATCACAATCGAGTTCATGCAGCCGCCAAGCAGGTGATGGGCGGGCCAGCGCAAGAAGACGCGCCGCGAGTTGTTCCTCAATGAAATGGATCACGTAGTGCCCTCGAAGCGTCTGCTGGCGCTGAGCGAGCCTAGGCCTTGTGCACCATGTGACATGCACGGCTGCCAATGTCGGCGACGTCACGGTCACGCACGAGCTTCTGCACGGGAAGGAGGGCTGCGTGCTGGGCGATAGTGGCTATACCGGGGCGGAGTCGCGGCCCGAGCTTCAGGACTCCAAGGAAGCCTTCCTGATTGCGAAGAAGCGCGGCAAGGTGAAGGGGATCAAGGACGCGCGCGATCGCCAACAGCACGAGCGCTGGGAGCGTTGCAAGGCCAGCATGCGGGCGAAGGTGGAGCATTGATCTAGCCCCCGAATCATGGACACGGGGTTAAGCTATATTTTCAAGCTCGAACTGATCCGGGCTGACGTAGCCCAAGGTCGAGTGCAGGCGTGATCGATTGTAGTAGACCTCGATGTAGTCAAACACCTCGGCTTTGGCTTGCTCGCGTGTGGCGAAGCGCTCGCCGTGGATGGCCTCCACTTTCAGGCTGTGGTTCCAACTCTCCATCGCGGCGTTGTCATAGCAATTTCCCTTGGCGCTCATGCTGGGCACCAACCCGTAGTTCTCCAGCAAGCTCCGATGCTCTTTTGAGCAGTACTGCGAGCCGCGGTCGCTATGTACGATCACACCACGTGGGAACTTGCGCCGGAAAAGAGCCATCAGCAGGGCGTCGCACACCAGCGTCGCGGTCATGCGACTGTCCATCGCCCAACCTACGACTTTGCGGGAGTAAAGGTCCAGCACCACAGCCAAGTACATCCAGCCCTCCTCGGTCTGAATATAGGTGATGTCGCTGACCCAGGCCTGGTTTGGCCGCTCGGTGCGGAAGTTCTGATTGAGCAGGTTTTCAGCCACCGGAAGATTGTGCCGAGAGTTGGTCGTTGCCTTGTATCGACGTGCTGCCTTGGCGCGCAGACCTTGCCGGTGCAGACTTTCGGCGACCTGACGGCGCCCGCGGCGGAGCCTTCGACTCAACCGCTGCGCGCCTTCGCGGCGTCTGGCTGTCACGAATGCACCCTGCACTTGGACATCCAGTTCTGACTGCCGCTGTGCTCTGGCCGAGGGCTTGCGGCGATGCCATGCGTGGAAGCCGGTTCGGGAAATCGCAAGCACACGACACATCAGAGATACCGTGTGCTCACCAACGTGCTCAGCGATCACGGCGCACTTCACTTGGAACCCTTGGCGAAGTGCGCCGCCACTTTTTTTAGGAAGTCGTTCTCTTCGGACAACCGCGCCACTTCGCGCTTGAGCTTGGCCAGGTCCGCCTGGGCCGTGCGTTGCTCCTCGCTGAGCGAATCCCTCTCCTGTGCGCGGGCTCGCCACGTGTAGAGCTGCTGAGCCTGCAGGCCGAGGTCCTGCGCAGCCTGGGCTACACCATCGCGCCGAGCACGCTCCAGCGCCTGCACCTTGAACTCCTCGCCATAGCGTTTACGGGTCGTCGGCGGCGCGGGCTTCTGAGCACTCTTCTTGGTCGTCTTCTTGATCATCTGGGCACCTTCAAGTTGTGATATCAAATCACTTAACCGGGTGTCCATGAAACAGGGGCTGGATCACATCCCTTCCGCGTCATCAAGCGCCTGTTTGGCTACACCAAGGTGCGCTACCGAGGCCTGGCCAAGAACAGCGCACAGGTGTTGACCCTGTTTGCGCTGTCCCATCTGTGGATGACACGCCGGCAGTTTCTGCCGGCGACAGGATAATTGCGTCTGGGGACGCCCGACGGTACCTTCAAAACCCCGTTTTTTTTAAACAATATCCGCTGCTCAGACAGGGGGCGGAGGTCACTCGGCTCATGAATCCAGCAGTGCGGGTGATCTGCTCAGGCCTTCCCTAGAGCACCCTCTGCCTTGATGCCTAGGTACGCACGGTGCTTTCTAGCTCCGCATGCCCACAGCAACAGTTGGACCCCCTTGAGGTCTCGCGTCCTGCGCTGGATCAGCGGGGATACTGCTACGGTGGGAAGCGATGGGAGGGTAGCCTTTACCGAGGCGACCTTGAGCTGGCGAAATCTGCGGGTGTAAACAGCTACGTGGCCACGCCGAGTGGTTCTGTCATGGGGTTTGACTTCAATGGGATGAGCAAGGCGGTGAGAGCCGCGGGTTCGGATGAAAGTGCATACCTACCCGCTGAGAACTATTTTCTCGAGCTGAAATGATGAATGCTCATTTGGGTGCAATCACGGTGGTAGTGGCGTTGGCCCTGTCGGTGCTTTCCGGCTGTGAGCGCCCCTCGGAATCTCAGGCGCAGGGTCGAGTGCCTGGAGCCTGCAAGATGCGCGGCAACGGCGATGCGCCTCCAACCTGCATGACTTCAATTTCAAGCGTTCTTGCGGCGCCAGAGCGATATGAAGGGATGAAGGTATCGTTTGGAGCGTGGGTGGACCAGATAAACGATGTTGTACTTGTCTTCCCGTCGGAGGATGCGATGGGTTTGAGGGATACGGCTAGCTCGATGGTCATCTACCCGGAGAAGAATGTGCGGTCTGAGGATCGTTCGCTCTCGGGTTTGTCTGGGAGTGCTAGATTTGTTCGGGTCACCGGCTTCTTTTATCGAATAGAGGACGGGGTTCGAAACTCCCGCGTGGATCCTATTGATTCGGGTAGATTCGGTGTGTTGGAAGGCGTAACGATTGAGGACTGAAGCGGGCGCCAACTTTCCTGCAGAGGCCATTCGCGCCAGTGACTCATTCCAAGTGAGTTTGTACACGCAGGGCGATGCGCTCGATTCTCATGCTGAGCCGCACACTCGTAGTGTTGTGCGTCTACTGCGCCCGGCGGCAGAGCAGGGCCCGCAGTAACGGGGGATCACCGATGACACGCTGCGCGCAGCCGCCCACCTGGGCGTGGCGGGCCATGAAGGCCTTGAGAGGACAGACCTTGACAGGATCGACGCGCTGCACCTGCTGCTGGATGTCCCTGATGCCGGCAGCTTCTCCGCTGTCGCGCGCCAGCGCGCCATCGCTACGTCCACGGTGGCGCTCGCCGTCAGTCAGTTGGAACAGGGATGCGATCGAGCGGATCGTATGGCCGGCAACCAGCGCCCGGGATACGTCTTCGCGCTCAACCAGACTAAGCGCCCGCGGGGATCGTCGACGGACCGGCGGCCGGATCCCGCCAGTCTCGGCGAGAACCCGTAGCACGGATGAGTGATGCCGATCGAACAGCCTCGCAATCTGGTGCAACGACTCGCCCTGCCGCCAGCGGTCCCACATCAGGGCTTTGTGGCTGTCGGTGTACTGAATCCTTGTCGTTCGCTTCATTCGCAACACTCCTGTTGCTTGGGCAGCTGTCTGTGTTTCATCGAACATATGAAACCGCCACCCAAAGCGGACACCACGGGCGACGACTCAGCGTCATTTCGTCGGCGATCCGGGTGATTCATCGGCGGCTTCTGTGGCTTGGTCGCAAACGGGTTGCTACGCCCCCGTGCGGACGGCAACTTGCAGCGGCGATCACCTCGACATGGAGCCCCGCATGACCCCCGTTGCCCTGTATTCGCCCGATCCGGCGCGCGGCTGGCTGCCCTGGGCCTGGCTGACGCCGATCCTGATGATCCTGTTCAACGCGGTACCGGTGATCGCGCTGGACGGGTGGATGCAGTCGCAGCATTGGTCGACGCCGCGCGGCGATCCGATCGGCCTCGCTGGCTTGTATGCGCTGCTGTGGATCGGCGTCGCGCCGACGCTGGCGGCCGTGCTCGCCTGGGTACGCTTCGTCGAAGGGCGCTCGCTGGCGAGTATCGGGCTGACCGGTCCGGCGCCGCTGAAAACGTTCCTGCGCGGACTGGCCTTTGGAATCGGCACGACCGCGCTGGTCGTAGTCGCGATCTGGATGGCTGGCAGCATGCAGGCGGCGGGCTTGGGGCAGGCCTGGCGGTCGCCCGTCAGTCTGCTGCACATCGGTCTGCTCCTATTGAGTTTCATGTTCCAGGCGAGCGTGGAGGAAGTCATCTTCCGCGGCTGGATGCTGTCGGTGGTGGCGCGCAAGACCAATGTCGCGGTGGCAGTGCTGCTGGTGTCGCTCGTTTTCTGCTTCCTGCATTTCAGTCCGCACCAGCCGCCTCGGGTCATGCTCGGCACGTTCCTGCTCTCGCTGTTCGCCTGCGCCTGGGCGCTGCGGACCGGCAATATCTGGGGCGTGATGGGCTGGCACGCGGGATGGAACTGGTTGCTCGCGACCGGCTTCGAACTGCCCGTCACCGGCATCGATGCGCACTTGCCGGCGCTGCTGGTGGCGCTGCGCCCGCAAGGCCTCGACACCCTGACCGGTGGCGCCCAAGGGCCGGAAGGCAGTTACCTGTGCAGCGTCTTCTTCGTCGCCGCGATCGCGTGGATCCAGTGGCGAAAGACGCGCGGAGCTCAGAACTTCTCGCCGACCAGCAGGTAACGCCATTGCGCGGGCGGCATCGCCCCGTCCGCGCCCTTGACGATCGGATGCCGGTTCACGCCGTACCGGCGACGACCAAGCAATGGAGCGTCTGCTAGCGCTCGGTGGGCCGCTCGACGCTCCGTTACGGGGCTTCTCGGTATCGATCGACCCGAGGCCGGGCCCTCGCTAATCGAGAGGGCCTTGCGTCTGCCGCGGACGCGCCAGATCGCTCCACTCATCGCGCGCCGCCCCCGAGATTTCGGCGGCGCGCAGGGCGTACGTGCAAGCTCATCCGGAAGCAGCGGGTGCTCGCTTTGCAATTTGCTACTGGTGCGGATTCCGCTCCAGATATTTAGCGAACTAGAGGCAACTTAGGTTCGGGATGCGAGTGCCATTACCGGCTGGAGCCGAGACTGCCTTTACTGAAGTGTCAACAAAGGGTGATCTGGCTTCCTCGACAAAGCTCGACTAGGCCCACCTTCGGCTTACGCTTCGCGACGACTGCTCCTGGCCGAAAGCGGACACCTTGCCCGGCGGCGGCTTTCGGGAGGCATCTGTCTGAGGGATACGCTATCTCTAGCAGTCCACACGAGAGATAGATGCTCGACACCGCCTCGGAATCTCTGGACGCCACGGCTGACTTCGCGATCTATGCCTTCTCGCTCTTCGCGGAGAAAAGCTCTGTAGCCCAAGCTATGAATGCTTGGACGATGGGCGATCCATAACGGTGGTGCGGATACAGGATCGAAACCGGCACCGACGGCGGACGCCACTGCTGAAGCACCTCAAGCAGGCTGCCATCCTGCAACTGCTTCTCGACCAGTACGCCTTGCAACTGTGCCAGGCCGTATCCCTTCATGCACAGCTTGATGTAGAGCTCGGTCTCATTGACGGCGACCGAGCCCTCCATAGGTACTACCTGTCTCTTCCCATCGACCGAGAAGAGCAGGCTGGCACCGCCCCTCAAACCAGAGGAAAAATGGTGGACCGCGCGGTGCCCGACGAGGTCTTCAAGTGATTCCGGGACGCCATATACCTCCAGATAGCTTGGCGCGGCGCAGGTGATCCAGCGGAAGTTGCCCAGCGGCCGGGCTACGAGGGTGGAGTCTTCCAGCGGCCCGGTCCGGATCACGCAGTCCACACCCTCCTGGACGAGGTCGACCGGCCGGTCACCCACGCCGATCATCAGATGGACCCCGGGATACTGGCGGCGGAAGCTGTCCAGGTTCGGGAGGAGTATCGAGTGCGCGAGGCCGCCTGGCATGTCGATCCTCAACCGCCCCCGCAAGTCCTGTGGCGACGACTTCAGGCCGCTTTCCGCCTGTTCAATCTGGTTGAGAATCTCGCGGCACTGTACGTAGTAGCGCTCGCCGTCCGAGGTGGGGCTGACGCTGCGCGTAGTCCGATTGAGCAGGCGGACGCGCAAGTGCTTCTCCAAGCCCTTGATCAAGCCGGTGACGGTGGACGGGGGCATGGAGAGGGCCTCGGCGGCACGCACGAAGCTCTTGGCTTCTACCACGTGCACGTACACCTGCATCGCAAGGATCCGATCCATTTCGCTTCCACCCTATGGTCACAGTTCGCTCAATAATTATTCGCATCTTACGAATAATAAAAACGAGGAGTGCGACTTTTTCGCAGGGTTCGCGAGGCATAGAGTGCATTCCATCCCAGAAACCGAGCTTGCCCCAATGAGCACCCTCCCGCGAGACATTCTTCAGCAACCCACGGCCGCCGCTGTCGAAAAGACGCTCATCCGCGGAGCAACCATCATCAGCATGGACCCGGCTGTGGGCAACCTCGTGAAGGGCGACATCCTGGTCACGGGGCGCGCCATCACTGCCGTCGGCGAGAACCTGAGCGACGAAGACGCGATCGTCATCGATGCCAACGACATGATCGCCATCCCGGGCATGGTGGACTCCCACCGCCACGCCTGGGAGGGTCAGCTGCGTCGGATCAACTCCAACGCCGAAACCTTGGAGCACTACTCCAACGCCACGCATTTGTCGTTTGCCAAGCATTACCGGCCGCAGGACATGTATGTCGGCACCCTGCTGTCCGCGCTGGGCGCGATTGATGCAGGTATCACCACTGTCATCGACAACTCCCACAACAGCCGCACAGCCGCGCACTCCGATGCATCGGTTGAAGCCCTGCTCGATGCCGGTATCCGTGCGCTGCATGCATCGGGCGCCCCGGTGTCCGGCAACTGGGACCGCGCGCACTGGCCGGGAAACCTCGCCCGCCTGCAGGAAAAGTACTTCAAGGACCCCGCCAACGACCTAGTCACGCTGGCCACCATGGCCGATCTCGAGCCGGAGCTCTGGGCCGAGGCACGTCGCCTGGGCATCCCGATCGTCACCGAGTTCTTCGGTGAACAGATGGGCGCCCAGCTCCCTCAGTTGCATGCGAGGGGACTGCTGGGCCCGGACAACATCTTCAACCACTGCACCTGCCTGAAGGATGAGGGCTGGGAGATTCTTCGCGATGCCGGGGTGCACATCAATGTCTGCCCGCGCTCCGACGCCCACTATGGCATCGAAGATGGCATGTTCGCCTGGGATGCGGCGATCCGGCACGGGCTGCGCCCCGGCTTCAGCGTCGACAACGAGACGTCGTACAGCGGCGACATGTTCATGGAGATGCGCGTGGCTTATTATCTGGAGCGCGTGCTGCGCGTCAATGCACGTCCACCACTTAGTGCCGGCACCAAGCAAGATCCGCTCAATTCCCACCGTCTGCTTGAGGCTGCCACGCTTGACGGCGCGGCGTGCGCAGGGCTGCAGGACAAGATTGGCAGCCTGACGCCGGGCAAGCAGGCCGACATCGTGCTCTTCCGCACCGGCGACATCAACCTATACCCGTCCAACAATGCGTTCGGAACGGTCGTGCATGCGGCAGAACGCAGCAACATCGACACCGTGATGGTCGGTGGCCGGGTGCTGAAGCGGGGCGGTGAAATGTGCGGCCTGGATCTGCCCAAGTTGCGCGCTGCGGTGGACGAATCCTGCGAGCACCTGTTCTCGGCAGCCGGCTACACGCCGGACGTGTTCGCCACGTCCTTCCCCGCTCTGGCCAATCACTCAGGAAAAAAATGAACAGCTTCGGTGCCTGGGCCTTTCCGTTGGCAATGGTTGCGGGAATCGCCGTCACGTTGCAGACCAAGTTCAATGGTCAGTTGGCAAAGGGCCTGGGCGGTGATCCTGTTGCAGCCGCCATCTTCTCCTTCATGGTCGGGCTATTGTCGCTCACCATCATTGGTCTCGTGCGGGGTAACACCTTGAGCCTGCTCGCGGGCATCCCCGCGCAGCCCGCATGCGTGCTGCTGGGAGGCGTGATGGGCGCCTTCGCGCTGCTCAGCAACGTAATCCTGGTACCCCGCATTGGCATGGCCGCCCTGGTGGGGCTGGTCATCGCTGGACAGCTGCTGTCCTCACTCGCCATCGATCACTTTGCCTTGCTGGGTTCTGCCCATCGTCCTGTTTCCATCATCAAGCTTGGAGGTGCGCTGGTCATGGTGACGGGTCTCGCCATCTCTCTGTTCGGAGACCGCTGGTCCAGATTGTTTGTGTGATTGCGAGAGGAACGGCGCAGGCTACGCATCGAAAGGCAACGTCGAGGCCGCGCGCTCGAACCTTGGCTTGACCGAAAACGTCCGCTTCTGGCCGAAAGCGGACACCCAATGGTTACAGGAATTTGGTAAGCCCCATCGACTCCGCGCCAATCATGAGCGCGCCGTTGGTCAGCCAAGGCTGTGGAAGACAGCCTTGGCTCCATGGGTCCGATACCCTGCACCAGCAAGAACCAAATCAGTTTTCCTGATAATCGCTTTCGTCGTACGCGCCTGCCACCGTGCATGTCAGCTTCGGCGAGGTGTCTCCGCCCAGCGTCAGCTCGCCCATCGGGGTGGTGCGCCCGTCCTCGGCGTTGAGTTTCGCCGCCTTGCGGACAGCGGCCAGGCTCGCACCCAGGTCGGCTGTGTAGCTTTCGCCCAGTTCGCCACTGGCGTCGATGAAGATGGCCACCTCGCGTACCGGCAGGCCGAACACCAGGAACGGCACCGGCGGCTTGATGGCGGCGGTTCCGCCCTCCGCATCGCGGGGCAGTGACATCCACGCTGCACCGGTGGTGTCAGGTTTCGTGCGGCATTCCAGCGCCGCTTGAAGCGTCGGCGCGACGGCCTGCCACTGCGCGGTGTCCAGCGCATGCGCTGCCGGGGCCGCCAGTACGCCAACAAGCAGGGGTGCCAGGCTTTTCATGGGAACGCCACGCACACACGCCATCCATTGCGTCAGGGTCATCACAGGTCACTCCGGGTTGCATTGCAGTGTCTCGAATGGCGCCGGCCCGAATGGCCGTGACACGGACGCGCCAAGTCTACGATGCGGCAAGGTGATCGCTTGGTTGCGCGGTGCGCTGGCAACCAGCGGCTACCGTCGATCATTCCCTATCCCTGCAATGTCAGGGCCATATCCGGGTAGCGCGCACAGATGAAGTCCACGAAGGCGCGCACCTTCGGCGTGGCCAACCGGCGCGAGGTGTGCAATACCCATAGCGCGGGCTCGGCACCGGTGATCACGCCCCACTGGATGAGCGCGCCACTGGCGATGTGCTGCTGCGCGATGGACGCGGGAATCAGTGCGGCGCCGCCACCGGCCAGCGCGGCATCGCGGATCATCAGGAACGAGGAGAATCGCAGCCGCGGAATGGGCTCCAGAATCAGGCGTCCGTCGTCGAGATTCCAGTGCCCGGGCTGGAAGGTGGCGGCGACAATCGCAGGCACCGCGCGGACGCTGCCGCGCTCTGGCATCGCCACGCCGGGCGCGGCAACCACCACCAGCCGGTCCTTGGCGAAACAGCGGCCGACCAGAGCGCTGTCTGGCCGCGGATTGGTCCGGATCACCACATCGAAGTGTTCTTCAATGAGGTCGACCATGCGGTCCTCGGCCACGACCTCGACGGTCACCTCCGGATAGGCGGCGCAGAAGTCTGCACCGATGCGCCCCATGGCCAGCTGCGAAAACAGTACGGGGGCGGCGATGCGCAGCACGCCTCGTGGAGAGGAAACGCCATCCCGCGCGGCAGCCATGGCCTCGGCCACCTCTCCCAGTGGGGATTCGATGCGATTGACCAGCATCTGGCCGGCCTCGGTCAGGATCAGGCCGCGCGCGCTGCGCTCCACCAGCCGCACGCCCAGCTGGTCCTCCAGATCCGAGATCCGGCGGGACAGTGTCGCCTTGGATCTGCCGCTGGCCCGACTGGCCTTGCCCAATCCGCCGCTGGCCGCGACCAGCAGGAAGTCGCCCAGATCATTGAGGTCCATGGTGTTTCATAGATGAGACGGCGGGTCTACATAATGTGGTCTGCGTTTTGATAGTGCAACGGACTATCGTTTGCTCGTCCGATCCCCATCCATCCGCTGAAGGAGTTTCACATGAGCATTCTCGTTACTGGTGCCACGGGCACTGTCGGTGCATTGGTTGTCGAGGGCCTGGCCGGTGCCGGTGCCGACGTCAAGGCGCTGGTCCGCACACGCGGCAAGCGCGCCTTTCCTGCCGGCGTCACCGAAGTGGTGGGCGACCTGACCGACGTCCCGTCGATCCGCGCCGCGCTGTCTTCGGTCCGCACCTTGTTCCTGTTGAACGCGGTCACCCCCGACGAGGTAACGCAGGCGCTGATCACGTTGAACCTTGCGCAGGAAGCGGGCGTCGAACGCATCGTTTATCTGTCCGTGATCCATGCGGACACCTTCACCAACGTGCCGCACTTCACCGGCAAGCACACGGTCGAGCGCATGATCGAGAGCCTCGGCATTGCGGCCACCGTGCTGCGTCCGGCGTACTTCATGCAGAACGAGCTGATGGTCCAGCAGACCATCCAGGACCATGGCGTGTACCCGATGCCGATCGGCTCGGCCGGCGTGTGCATGATCGATGCGCGCGACATCGCAGAGATCGCTGTGGCGGAGCTGCTGCGACGTGACCGTGCACCGGCGGCGCTGGAGGCGCTCACCCTGGAACTGGTGGGCCCGCAGGCCATGACGGGCGCATCGGTGGCGGCCGCGTGGGGCACCGCCCTGGGCCGTGAGGTGGCTTACGCCGGTGATGACGTGGCGGCGTTCGAAGCGCAGATGGCCTCCTATGCGCCGTCCTGGCTGGCCTATGACATGCGCCTGATGTTGGGGGGCATCCAACTGCACGGCATGCGCGCCGCAGAGGGATCTGTCGAACGGCTGCAGGCGATCCTGGGGCACCCGTTGCGCACCTATGAAGCGTTCGTGCGTGAGGCAGCCGCGGGGGGCTGATTGCACAACAACGGCAGCCAGAAACCCGGTTCGCCCCGGGCGCGGTGGGCGTCGCGCAGCGAGGGGCTCAGTTGCTGCTGCGGGACCAGTGCCTTTGCATTGCCCTTGTCATGCCTGGAGGGCCGTCAGGACGTCGGCCCCATACTCCCTAGGCACCGTCACTTCCGCCTATGTGCCTCGGAGCGGACGGCGTTGAGACAGCCGCGTCCGAATGCGTCGAAGAAGAGGATCACATCATGGTCGGCGGCCACATGCTTGAATCCGATGAGGGGTTGCGGAGAGCCGGCCGGCGACGCCCAGTACATTTTCGTCGGCGCGAAGTGGTCCTTTGCGATCTGCCGTTCAATACAGCCTCCCGATACCCTCATGACCAGGTCTGCATTGCTCGTCAGGCCGGGATCGACAGATGTGGCTATTGAAAGACGGCCGACAGTTTCTGTGCTCAGGTCGACGCGACCCTCGAGGTTGAATTCTGTTTCCGCGCTTGTCGTTCCTGCACGTTGGCCGTGCGCTGCGAGCAGCGTGCTGCGCTCGTGTGTAACCTCAGAGGCGAGCATCCGCAGCCGCATCAATGCGCTCAGTTGATCTGCGCGTGATGCGGGCTCGGTCGGTATGGCGGAGCTGGGAGGGGAGGCAAACGCAATGCCTGGGTCGACACTCAGTGCGCTTATGAAAAGTAGTTTCATCACGTCATTCATTTCGCACCAGGATCGTTTGCATCGCAGTGAGCTGGCCAGCACGGGGTACACCTCGCGCATCGGAATCACGTCCGGCATCGCAGGATAACGTGCCGGTCCGGGTGCCGCTTGCCCCGCTTCCGAGCGGGGCAATAAGTGCAGACTGATTCAGCGCAGCGACGCCCTCCGGTATGCCTATCTCATTGCAACGTGACCAGCGCGCCCTTTAGTCCGTGCACACCGACTGCCACGTGCGACTGCTATCGTCCGCTTTCCTCGACAGGTCTCACGGATGCTCACCATGTTCAGGTTCTCGCACCTTGCCGCAGTCGTTCTGCTGACCCCCTTGGCGGGCGTTTCTCCCGCGGCCAACGCGGCCATCCCGCTCTTCAACGGCACCTGCCCGGGCGCCATCGAGGTGCATGCCGATGAGGGCGGCCCGGTCTACATCAACGGCCGCCAGACGCAGTTGAAACGCTTCAACGACAATTACTATGAGGCGCGTGACGCGAGCAGCGGCGTTACCTTGTCCATCAACCGTTCGCCCGATGGCGGCGTGCAGATGAGCTATACCGGCAGGGGCGGCGCCAACGGGGTCTGCCAGGTGGGCAGCGCGGGTCAGTCGGGTGACGGCGAACGGCCGCGTCATGATCGTCCTGCCACCGACCGTGGCGAGGGGGCGTTGCCGGCTGAGGTGACCTGCGAATCGCGTGACCGCAAGCAGACCGAGTGCGACATGGACACCCGCGGCGACGTACGGGTCGTTCGTCAGCTGAGCAGCACGCGCTGCGTAAAGGGTGAGAACTGGGACCTCAACCGCCACTCGATCTGGGTCAAGGACGGGTGCCGCGCGGTATTCCGCAATACGTCCTCGCGGGGGCGACCCACCGAATCGCGGGCTGATGGGCGAGGGGCGTCCGCCGCGTGCGACGACCGGGCCAATGCGGAGGGCCGCGTGGTCACCCGCGTACCGGTCAATGAACAAGTGACCGAGCTGATCATCGATTATCCGGACGGCCGTTATCTCTGCATGGCCAACGACGACGGCACCGTGCAGTCGCTGACGCGCATGCGCAGGCAGCCCTGAGGCTTAATGTAATCGTAAGTGTTACATTTGCGGTCAACCTCGAAGAGATGGCCGCCATGTCGTTTTCTGATCCCGCTGCGGTATCGCAGTACATCGATAACCTGGTGCGCAACGTGCCAGGTGTGCATGCCCTGCATCAGATGGCGCAGGTGCTGCTGGCCGAGCGGGTGCCTGCGCACGGGCAGGTGCTCGTGCTCGGTGCCGGGGGTGGGGTCGAAATGCGGGCATTTGCCGAGGCGAGCCCGACGTGGCGCTTGGTGGGCGTTGACCCGTCGGCCGAAATGCTGGCGCTTGCGCACCACACGCTTGGCGACCTGTCGCTGCACGGCGAGTTGATCCAGGGCTATATCGACGATGCACCTGACGTGCTCTTCGATGGCGCGACGTGCCTGCTGACGCTGCACTTTCTGTCGCCGGACGAGCGGTTGCATACGCTTCGCGAGCTGAAACGTCGGCTCAAACCGGGTGCTCCCCTGGTCATTGCCCATCACAGCGTGCCTGACGAACCCACCGAAAAAAGGGTATGGCTGCAGCGCTGGGCCGCATTCGCCATGGCGCGCGGAGGTACCGACGACGACCTCGCCGCCCGCGCCGAGGCGCTGGCGAGCAGGTTGCCTACGCTTTCACCCGAGCGCGAAGTGGCGCTGCTGGAAGAGGCCGGGTTCGTTGAACCCCGCCTGTTCTACGCGGCGCTTTCCTTCCGCGGGTGGGTCGCCTACGCCGGGTAGAGCCGACTTCAGTCGGCTGCCGTCGATCGGCAGCCCTCAGTCGCCTGCTCTCGATAATCTCCCCGCATCAACCCGGATAAAGCGGAAACCGCTCATCAGGGTGGCGCTTCTTCCATTCGGTGTGCGCCACCGTGCCTTCCCAGGCGAGGAATGCGTTGGGCGGGCGGCCACGGCCTGACCACGTCTCGCCACTGAACGGCAGCCAGAAACGCGGCGGAAGCTCCTCTGTCGGCCGCTTGGCCGGGCGCGCTGCCTTGGCAGGCTTCTCGCGGGACGCCACGCTCGAGGTCGCCTTGGCACCAATGGTCGCCAGGATAAGCGCCTGTTGTTTCGGGCTGAAATCGGCGTAGTACGCCTTGAGCAGCAGGTTCACCCGCTCGAAGGCTTCCTTGGTGGCGGCACGCAGCAGCGCCTGGTCGTTCAGGCCTGAGCGTGCGATTTCCTGTTCAAGTGCGGCTTTTGCAGTGGAGGCGGATCGAACGCCTGGGGACACGCGCGGCATGGGATTCCGGTGAGGCAGTGGAAGGGCCGGGGCAAGATAGCAAATGCGGGCATGCGGCTGCGATCAACGTAACGCTGAGCCAAGCCGGGGTGCGGCGAGCGCAGCGGCATGAGGGCATCAGTCGCTGACAGATTCCGCCGAGCGTGGCTCGGCGCTACCGATGTGACGGGTCAGTCGCGGACTGGATGTACGCCCACGACGTCGATCAGGCGGCCCACTGCGGTGGCGCTACCTTCCGCCGCGCTGGGGGCGAAACCTGCCCAGCTGGCCTGCGCGACCGCATCGAACGTCTCCGGGTCCACGTCGAACTTCTTCATGGGCCAATACGGGAAATAGCGCGATCCGGCATGCCCCTGGGCAATGACCTCGATCTGCGTGTGCCGCGTCGCCTGATGGATCCGACCATAGACGGCAGTTACGCCATCCTCTGGCCCCTCCAGGTACTGCAGATAGCGCGCACCGTCGAACAGCAGGACACCGCTCACTCCCGCCGTGCGGTTGAACGTCTGCGCATTGTTTACAAGCACTTCCAGCTCAGGAGGGCTGATCTTTGGAGAAACCTTACTTACATACACCAACGCCCTTACAGGCATTACCGGCACCTCATGACGCAACACACTCTGGACTGGGAACGCTAACACTTAACGCGTTCATAACCGATAGAAATAACCTGAATGATTTATCTCTGCCCGGTCGAAGGGCGGGCGCGTCTTGATGCCGGGATCACGCTGGCATGGAACTCCCCTTACGCGCGGTTGGCTACGTTGGCGGTCAGATCATTCGAGACTGACCTGATGATTGACACCGGCGTATTCCGAATCAGAGATTTCCAAGCCGCAAAGGGACCGGATGGCGCCATTGCGTTTGTGCAGACCATCCATGCCGAATGCAAGCGCTGTGGCCATATCACGTGCATCGAGGAGCGGGACATCCAACAGCTGTTTGGTGGACTGGTCGTCAAATGCGAGAACTGCGCGACGGTACAGACGTTGAGCAATGCGGCACTCGGCAGGTAGGCTGAGAGCAAGAACCACCAGGTTGCAGATGCTGGATGCCGCCGCTTCAGCGCGCCCAGCCCGGCGGTAGGTACTCCAAGGAAGGTAACGTCATGTCACTGCCGGGCTATCGGATAAGCACGTACGTCGCATTCGCGATCAGCACCGCCTGCCTGGCACTGATGACCACCCGCTCGCCCAACGGTGGAATGTTCTACATGGCGGGCATGGTCGCAGGGTTGGTCGGGCAGCGGCTGTGGCTGCGGGCGACGCCCCGTGTCATCGGGTGGCCATTGCTGGAGCTCTACCTCCAGTTGTGCGTGAGTGCATTGTTTGCTGCAGCGTTGGCGGCGATACGGGGCGACGCGCAGCCATTGGCCCACCAGGCGGGCGTGACGCTGTTATGGGCCGCCGTGCCCGTGGCGACAATGGCAATGGGCACGCTGATGGCACAGCGGCTTCAGTGGCGGCGAGGGATCTGTATCGTCCTTGCGCTTCTGTTCACCGCGTTGGCCTGCGTGGGCGTCCGATGGGGCGACACCCGCTCCCAGCGCCCTCCATGGGATGCGGCGCTGCTGCCGCTGGTGGGCTATTGGCCCGGCGTTGTCCACGCGGTGTACGGGATTCCGATCACGGTGCACTTGCCCGCGTCAGGGACGAGCAGAGCCGATGACGGCGGTCGGCAGGGTCGTGCTGGACCGCCGGGTGGGCTTCGGTCCAGGCAGCTGGGGAACAACGTCACGGCCGATCCAGATGCGGACTCGCCGACGCCCTGACCAGCTCGCGGGCGGCCACCAGCAAGCCATCGGTCAGATGCTCACCCAATAGCGAAGCGATATCGCCATCGCATCGGGCGATATGCTCGGCCTGCAGAATTTCCAAGGTGGCATCCAGGGCGCGCAGCACGCGAACGGACACAACGACGCGCCCGGTCCGCTGCAGGTCTGAGCTGACGCCGTCTGTAGAACGATCGGCGTTTTCCGCCGACGCGATCAGGCGCAGCGGCGGGGTAGGGGGAAGATCGGAAGAGCTCATGCAAGCGACCTCACAGTGCGTTGAAGCCACCCGCGCAGAAGCACGGGGTGGCGGGCGATGCGGGTTGGCATACCGGTGTACAACACGAAAAAGGGCCGGCGGATCAGGGATCCCCACACACCGCCCGCCGTATGACCGGAAGACGATGCAGTGCATTCTCCGCCGTGCCCCGAGGGCAGAACAGAGCCAAATCGTGTTGCACAAACAGGATGCCAATCCCGGCCGACGTCGTGATGGCGCCAGCGTCATCATCGTGCGTAAGCCCACACTCCCGCGTCCATCAGGAAATCTGTGAAAGACGGTGGCGGAGTGCAGCCCGCGACATGCCGTTCGCTCGATATCGCGCTTGGTGGACGCAGGAGGCATGTGCGGCCGTCTTGCCAGTCAGGCTCTATGCGGATGAGCGGCGTGCGGATAAGACAGGCGGCAGGCACTTCCCTGGCCCGCCGCCTGCCTCCCGGAAGAACGGCCTAGAACTTCCAGCCCACCCGCGCGTAATAGAACCCGCCGTTGAAGCCATACGGTGAATGGACCGGGTACTCGGCGCCGGCAACGCCCGCCCAGGGATTCTTTGAGGGCACGCGGTCGAACAGGTTCTGCGCGCCGACGCTGAAGTAAAGTCCAGAGTCGAAGTTCCAGCCCACGTCTGCATCCACCAGCAGCGCGCTGCCGGCATGGATGGGCAGGCCGCCGTCCGCTGCGGAGATCACGCCACTGTCCAGATGGTCTTCGTACCACGACCCGTAATAGTTCAAGCGCAGGTTGGCATGGAAGATCTGACGCTGGTGGTTGATGCTGAAGTAGCCCTTTGTCTTCGGCAGGGATTCCTCCAGCTTGTAGACGCGCGCCGCATCGATGAAGTCGGTGTCGTAGCGGTCGACCTCGGTGCGGTTCCAATTGGCGGCGAGCGAGTACGTGGTGGTGCCACCGAAATGGTCGCTGCGATAGCTGGTGACCAGATCCACGCCGGTGGTGGTGGTGTCGAATGCGTTGCCGAAGTAGGTCACCTGCGAGATCGACGCGGCTTCCGGGTTGCCGCCGGCCACCAGCGCTGCGCGTTCTTCCGGCGTTACCGCGAAGCTGGTGCTCAGGGCGATGCGGTCCTCCACCTTGATCTGGTAACCATCCACGGTGACCAGCCAGTCGCCCTCGGTCCACACCGCGCCCAGCGAGATGTTCGTTGACTCCTCCGGCGTGAGCGGTCGTGCACCTTTGAGCTGCGCGATCGGATCGGTCGGCGGCAGCGTGGCGATGTCTTCCAGGGCCGTCCCCCCGAACACCGTGCTGATCTGGCTGATGTTGGCCTGGCCTGGCGTCGGTGCACGGAAGCCGGTGTTGACTGCACCACGCAGGGCAAACGTCGGGGTGAAGTCGAAGCGCGCGGTGAGCTTGCCGATGGTGGTACTGCCGAAGGAATCGTAGTCCTCGTAACGCAGTGCGCCGGCCAGCAGGAAGCGTTCGGTGAGCTGCGCTTCCAGATCGGCGTAGGCCGCCCAGTTGCGTCGGTCGAAGGTGCCGGCCGTTCGCGCACTGAACCCGTTGAAGCCGTTGGAACCCAAGGCGAAGCCTTGGTCGGTCAGTGGACCGATGGCCGTCGACGGTCCGTCGCCCGGGCTGATCGTGAAGCTTTCTTCGCGCCATTCCGCGCCCATGGCCAACCGCAGCGGCTGGCTGCTGAAGGTCGTGGCAATATCGCGGCTGACATCGACGTTGAGGTTCTTTTCTGTCTGGGTATTGCCGCCGGGGCGGAAAGAGAGACCGGCCGGCTGGTTCGGGCCCAGCGATGCATTGACCGTGTTGTAGATGACGAAGTCGATGTCGTTGCGGCCCCACGACCCGCTGACGTCCCAGTACCACTCGTCCCAGGTGCCCTTTGCCCCGGCAACCACCGAGGTATCTTCCAGCGAGCCGCCGAAGCGCGGCGTAAAGCCACCAGGCAGGCTGGACAGGAAGGTGTAGCAGTTGGCGGGCAAGGCGGCGACCGCGCCGCTGACCCCGCTGTACGGCAGCAGGTTGCCGGCACCGTCGCGCAGTGCAATGGTCGGGCACGCGCCTGCACCGGTCAGGTTGCCGACCAGCAGGGTATCGCCGCCATCGTTGGAGTACACCCCGGAGCGCGCCGTTGGATCACGGTAGTAGAACCCACCGTCGACATCGCGCTTGGCGTAGTTGCCGAACAGATAGAAATCCACCGTATCGGTGGACAGACCGAGGTTGTAGACCAGCTTCAGGTCATCGTCGACCTTCGGTGAACCCCACACCTGCGCGGGATCGTCTACGCCCGGGTATCCGGCCGCCGCCGCGGCGCCGGCATCGTCCCGCTGCACACTGCGCGAGGTGTCGTCCGCCTTGCGCCACTCAGCGGTCAGCGTGGCAAAGCCGCGCTCGCTCAGTGGCAGTCCGATCTGCGCCGAATACTGCGTGGTCAGGCCATCGCCCTCGTAGTACTTGCCGGTGAACACCTCGGCGCTGCCGCCTTCGCGCAGTTTCTTCAGGCCGAAGTTGATCACCCCCGCGATCGCATCCGACCCGTACTGGGCCGCTGCACCATCGCGCAGCACCTCCACCTGCTCCAGCGCCAGCGACGGGAACGCCGACAGGTCCGGACCCTGTGCACCGTCGGACAAGCCATGCCCCAGGAACGTGATCACCGCAGCGCGGTGGAAGCGTTTGCCGTTGATCAGCAGCAGCGTGTTGTCCGGCGGCAGGCCGCGCAGGTTGGCCGGGCGCACCAGGCTGGCGGCATCGTCGATGGGGATCGTGCTGACGTTGAAGGACGGCACCAGCACCTTGAGCTGGTCCAGTGCGTCGGTGGCACCCTGGTTGCGGAACTCGTCACCGCTGATGATGTCGATCGGCACGGCAGACGATGAGACGGTGCGCGGTTTGGTACGGCTGCCCAGCACGGACACGGTGTCCAGGGTGGCGGCTTCGGCGGTAGGTGAGGTGTTTCGGTCCTGCGCCACCGCGATGGAGCTGGTGGTCAACAGGGCGGTGGCCAGCGCCACGTGTACTGCAGATGCCAATGGCGAAAAGGCTTTCGGAGCGTGAACACACTTGCCAATGCGGTAGTTCATGCATGCACCTTGCAGTCGGATTGTGGGATTTCGGGTCAGGTCAGGTCTTCATTCCTTGGTTCTCCTTGCGTGCCAGAGGTTCTGGTGCGCTGCAGCAATAGTTAACAGAACTTAAACCGTACTGCAACGAATGTGTGCTGAGTCTGGCGGTTGGGGGGGTAGCGCCGAGCCACGCTCGGCGAGCGCAGCGGCCTGCGTCAGGCACCCGTGCACCGGACCGGAAAGCCGCCGAGCACGGCTCGGCGCTACGAAGTGACGGCGGAGCGGGGTGGTAGCGCCGAGCCACGCTCGGCGAGCGCAGCGGCCTGCATCAGGCGCCCGCGCACCGGACCGGCAAGCCGCCGAGCACGGCTCGGCGCTACGAAGTGACGGCGGAGCGGGGTGGTAGCGCCGAGCCACGCTCGGCGAGCGCAGCGGCCTGCGTCAGGCGCCCGTGCACCGGACCGGAAAGCCGCCGAGCACGGCTCGGCGCTACGAAGTGGCGGCGGAGCGGGGTGTTAGCGCCGAGCCACGCTCGGCGAGCGCAGCGGCCTGTATCAGGCGTGCGTGCACCGGACCGGAAAGCCGCCGAGCACGGCTCGGCGCTACGAAGTGACGGCGGAGCGGGGTGGTAGCGCCGAGCCACGCTCGGCGAGCGCAGCGGCCTGCATCAGGCGCCCGTGCACCGGACCGGCAAGCCGCCGAGCACGGCTCGGCGCTACCAGGTGGCGGCGGAGCGGGGTGGTAGCGCCGAGCCACGCTCGGCGAGCGCAGCGGCCTGCATCAGGCGTGCGTGCACCGGACCGGAAAGCCGCCGCGCACGGCCAGGCGTTACGAAGTGACGGCGGAGCTGGGTGGTAGCGCCGAGCCACGCTCGGCGAGCGCAGCGGCCTGCGTCAGGCACCCGTGCACCGGACCGGAAAGCCGCCGAGCACGGCTCGGCGCTACCAGGTGTCGGCGGAGCGCGGTGGTAGCGCCGAGCCACGCTCGGCGAGCGCAGCGGCCTGGGTCAGGCACCCTTGCACCGGACCGGAAAGCCGCCGAGCACGGCCATGCGTTACTTCGCCGGAGCAGTCACGGGCGTCAGTGTCCGCAGCACTGTCTTGTCGATCTTCGCGGCCACGCCCACGCTCCGTCCGGCCAGGTTGGCCACGTTGTACTGCACGGCCACGCCAAGCACCTGCGTCGCCTCAGACAGCGTCAATCCATAGGACTGTCGGAGCCATTGCAGCATGCCGGCCGTAGCAAGACGCAGGGCGTCGTCGCTGGAGCCGCCTTGCCCCAGCGCCATCAGCTGGGTCGGGGATTCAACGCGCGGGGTCGCGATGGACTGTCGCTTCACCAGGTCCACCTTCACGATGACATCCAGCGAGGTCTCCAGCGCCCACTGCGTGGTCTCGCCATCACCCTGCAACGCATGCCCATCGCCCAGGTACAACAAGGCGCCGGGCTGCTGCACGGGCAGGAACACCGTGTTGCCTTCGACAACCGCATTGAAGTCCATGTTGCCGCCGAACACATGGGTGTCGCCCGTGGAGATCGGGGGATAGCCGAACCCCGGGGCCAGTGCCAGCCCACCCAGCATCGGCTTCACCGGCACCTCGAAAGCCTTGAGTGCGCCGGAGGCCCCCTGTGGACGGGCGATGCCACGCGCACGGTCCAACTGCCAGCGTACCGGCTTGCCCAGCGCAGAAGCTTCACCGGCTACGCGAGCAGTCTTCAGACGGTCGACGAGGCCGTCTAGGCTGTCGGCGTAATCGCGGTTGAGCTTCAACGACACCAAGGTGATTGCCAGGGTGTCGCCGGCTTCTGCGCCGACAACAAAGAACGGGCCGACCTGGGGATTGCCGTACAGCGCCCGGGTGATGCCCCGCTCGTCTACGCCACCCGAATCCAGCGTGCGGGTCTGCACGGAATCGCCGGGATGGATGACCAGTACCGGCGGACGATCCGCACTGAAGGTATTGGAATAATCCGTTGGCGTGAACCGATGCACCTGCGGCGCGGACTGCGTGCGATCCGGGACACGCCAACCGGTGAACGCGTGGGCGGCGCGAGCTGCGCGATCATTGGTGTCCGGCTGATCGCTCTCCCCACGCATCCGCGCGTCGTCGATGCGACCGCGGTAGTGGCTGACCTGACCCTCCTTGTCCGTGACAGTGAAGGAAAAGCCGCCGTCTGTGCGCGACCCTGCCACCGCGTCACCATCCAGCGTGCCCTGCAGGCGTTCCCCGTGGGTGTCCAACTGCAGTGTCTGGTAGCTCGTGTTGCCCCACAGGTCGGTGCCGATGATCCATTGCTCGGCGGCGAATGCATCAAGCGGTGCGGCTGCGAGCAGCAGCGAAGTCAGTTTCCAGGCAATCGTCATGGCAGGGCGTCCGCAAGGCACCGGGCGGTGCATGCAGCGCAGCCTAGTTGCTATATAACCGCCGCCCCAGTGTCCAAGGTAACGCGAGCAGCGGTCGGGTCCACCGGCACCCGACGCAGCAGCCCCGTCATGCCGGCCTGCACGCGGCCGCTCGCATAATGGGGACATGTCCAGCCCCCTCGACGCACTTCCTGAAGTCTTTGGTCCCGCCACGCGCGCGTGGTTTGCTCACGCCTTTCCGGCCGCCACCCCCGCACAGGTACAGGCGTGGCAAGCCATCAGCGAGGGCCAGCACACGTTGGTGATCGCGCCGACGGGATCGGGCAAGACACTGGCCGCCTTCCTGCACGCCATCGACCAGCTGTTCACCGAGCGCGACCAGCAGGCACGTTCGGCCGAAACCGTGCCCGCCCCTGACCGCGCCGCTACCCGCGTGCTGTACATCTCGCCGATCAAGGCATTGGGCTCGGACGTGCAGCGGAACCTGCAGATCCCGCTGCAGGGCGTGCGTGCCGAGCGTGCACGCCGCGGTGATCCGGAAGTGGACCTCAGCGTCGCGATCCGAAGTGGCGACACTACCCCGGCCGAGCGCGCCCGCCTGCTGCGCCGCCCCCCGGACATCCTGATCACCACGCCCGAATCGCTGTTCCTGATGCTCACGTCGAAGGCACGGGACACCTTGCGCAATGTGCATACGGTCATCATCGACGAGATCCATGCGGTCGCCGGCACCAAGCGCGGTACACATCTCGCGCTGAGCCTGGAGCGGCTGGAGGCGCTGCTGCCGTCACCTGCGCAGCGTATCGGCCTGTCGGCAACGGTTCGCCCTGTCGACGAAGTCGCACGCTTCCTCGGCGGCGACCGGCCGGTACGCGTCGTGCAGCCACCGTCTCCGCGGCATCTGGCGATGCGCATCGTGGTGCCGGTGGACGACATGGCCGACCTGCCCACGCACGGGCCCGCGGCGGGTGGCCGCGAGCAGTCGTCACGGGTGGGCTCGATCTGGCCGCACGTGGAGGCCAGCATCCTGGATGAGGTGCTGCGCTGGCGCTCGACGATCGTCTTCGCCAACTCGCGCGGTGTGGCGGAAAAGCTCACGGCGCGCCTCAACGCCCTGTACGCGGAGCGCCTTGCGCAGGCCGCAGGTGAACAACCGGCACGCGGCCTGCAGGCTACAGCCTACGGTTCCTTCAATGGCGGCACGTCCGGGCGTTCGGACGGTGCGGAGCCGTTGATCGCGCGTTCCCACCACGGGTCGGTGAGCAAAGAACAGCGTCGTGAGATCGAGGTCGCGCTCAAGTCCGGTGAACTGCGCTGCGTGGTGGCGACGTCCAGTCTGGAACTGGGTATCGACATGGGGCTGGTGGACCTGGTGATCCAGGTGGCCGCGCCGCCGTCGGTGGCCAGCGCCTTGCAGCGGGTGGGCCGTGCCGGTCATCAGGTCGGGGGCGTGTCCACCGGCTTCGTCTACCCACGCACACGTCGCGATCTGATCGATGCGGCGGTGATCGTGGACAGCATGCTGGCCGGTCGCATCGAGGCAGTGGATCCGCCGCGCAATCCGTTGGATGTGCTGGCCCAGCAGACGGTGGCCGCAGTCGCGATGGATCCGCTCGATGTGGATGCGTGGTATGCCTGCGTGCGTCGCGCAGCGCCGTATCGCGAACTGCCACGCAGTGCCTTTGATGCGGTGCTGGACATGCTGGCAGGCCGCTATCCGTCGGACGACTTCGCCGGGTTTCGTCCGAAGGTGGTGTGGAACCGGGACAGCGGCCAGCTGACCGCGCGGCCCGGTGCGAAGCAACTGGCGATCACCAGCGGCGGCACGATTCCGGATCGCGGCATGTTCAGCGTGGTGCTCCCGGAAGGCGAGGAGCGCGCGGGCTCGCGCCGTGTGGGTGAGCTTGACGAGGAAATGGTGCACGAGTCGCGGGTCAACGATGTGATCACGCTCGGCGCCACCTCGTGGCGGGTGGAGCAGATCACCCACGACCAGGTGATCGTGACCCCGGCCCCAGGCCGCTCTGCACGCCTGCCTTTCTGGCGCGGCGAGAACGCGGGACGGCCGGCCGAGCTCGGCCTGGCCATCGGTGCCTTTTTCGCAGCGCTCGAACCGGCTGCACGTGCCGACGGCGCGTTGCCGGAAGCGCTCGCCTCGCGGCTGCAGGCATGCGGTCTGGATGCGCGTGCGATCAAGAACATGCTCAGCCTGCTGAAAGAACAGCGCGAGGCGACCGGCGTGCTGCCAACCGACCGGCAGCTGGTGGTGGAGCGCTGCCGCGATGAGCTGGGCGATTGGCGGGTGATGCTGCACTCGCCCTATGGACGCCGCGTGCACGATCCGTGGGCATTGGCCATTGCCGAACGTATCCGTGAGCGCTGGCACGTGGATCCGTCGGTGGTGGCGAGCGAAGACGGCATCATGGCGCGTATCCCGGACAGTACGGGGCGTGTGCCGGGGGCGGAGCTGTTCCTGTTCGATCCCGATGCCCTGCAGCGCAGCGTCACGGCGGCAGTGGGTGGCTCGGCCCTGTTTGCCGCGCGGTTCCGCGAGTGTGCATCGCGTGCCTTGCTGCTCCCGCGGCGGACCCCCGGTCGGCGTTCACCCCTGTGGCAGCAACGCCTCCGTGCGGGGCAGCTCCTGGACGTGGCGCGTGCCTATCCGGATTTCCCGATCCTGATCGAAACCGCCCGCGAGTGTCTGCAGGATGTCTATGATCTGCAGGCGCTTGGTGCGCTCATGCAGCGCCTGGTGGACGGCGCAGTACAGATCGCCGAGGTCACCACCGAGGTGCCGTCGCCGTTCGCGGCCAACCTGCTGTTCGGCTACGTAGCCGAGTTCATGTACGGCACCGATGTGCCACTGGCGGAGCGCCGCGCGTCCATCCTGTCGCTGGACAGTGGGCTGCTGGGCGACCTGCTGGGCCAGGTGGATGTCGGCGAACTGCTGGACACCGCCGTCGTGCAGCGCGTCGGCGATGAACTGCAACGGCTCGCTGCCGATCGCCTGGCCAAGGGCAAGGAGGGCGTCGCCGATCTGCTGCGTGAGCTGGGTCCGCTGACCACGGAAGAGATCGGTGCGCGCCTGCAGGATGGCGATGGCAGCGCCGAAGCCTTCATACAACTGCTGCATGACGAGCGCCGCGCGCTGCCGGTACGCATCGCGGGCACGGCGTACTGGGCCGCAGTGGAAGATGCAGGGAAGCTGCGCGATGCGTTGGGCAGTGTCTTGCCCGCCGATGTGCCGGAGGCCTTCCGCACGCCCAGCGCTGATCCGCTGGGGGAACTGATTGCACGCTACGCGCGTACGCGCGCCCCGTTTTTCACTGCGGACGTGGCCGAGCGATTCGGCCTGGGCGTTGTAGTAGCCGATGCGGCATTGTCTCGTCTCGGCGAGCAGGGCAAGGTGTTGAGCGGCACGTTCGGCACGGTGAATGTCGCAGCGGGTGCTGCTGCCTGCACGGACATCAGTCCGTTGGCGTATCACGAGTGGGTGAGCGAAGACGTCTTCCGGCGGCTGCGCGTGCGCTCGCTGCAGGCAGCGCGTGAGGCCACCCGCCCCGTGCCCGGGGACGCGTACGCGCGGTTGCTGCTCGAACGGCACGGCGTGATGAGCGGCGCGGTGGGACATGCCGCTCTGCCCGATGTCGGCGCCAGTGAAGGGACGATGGAGGGCGTGGACGGAGTAGTGCGCGTGGTCGAGCAGCTGGCCGGCGTGCCGTTGCCGATATCCATCTGGGAAAACCAGATCCTGCCTGCCCGTGTTCGGGACTATGTCCCCGCGTTGCTGGATGAGTTGCTGGCCACGGGCGCGGTGCTGTGGTGTGGGCACGGCAGGCTGGGTGACGACGACGGGCTGGTCTCGCTCCACCTGCAGGAGGTGGCCGCCGAGACGCTGCCTGCAGCATCTGGTGGCGCGGAAGCAGATACGGCATCGCCCCTGCACCAGTTGATCCTGTCCGTGCTGGAGGGGGGCGGTGCGTTCTTCGCGCGGCAGCTTGCGGCGGGCGTGCATGCGCGCATGCAGACCGACCCCGACGGTTCGCCATGCGTGGAGCTGTCGCCTGAAAACCTGCATGCCGCGCTGTGGGATCTGGTCTGGACAGGACAACTGACGACGGACATCTGGGCGCCACTGCGCGCGCTGTCCGGGGCGCGTGTGCAATCGCGCATCCGTGCCGCCAGTGTGTCGCGTCGACGCCGTGGCTTTGCCGGATTCCAGATGGCAGACAGCGGGCCGGCTGCGTCCGTTGGGGTGCAGGGGCCGGCTACATACGATGCCCCGTCGTTGGCGGGTCGCTGGTCGTTGCTGCAGCGCGGCTCCGCCAGCGATACCGTGCGTGCAGTATCACTGGCTGATGCGCTGCTGGATCGCCACGGGGTGGTCACCCGGGGCGCGGCAGTGGCCGAGGGCATCGCAGGGGGTTTCCCCGCCTTGCAACAGGTCTATCGGGGGATGGAGGATGCGGGGCGCGTGCTGCGCGGACGCTTCGTGCACGGCTTGGGCGGCGCGCAGTTCGCGGAGCGCGGCAGCGTGGATCGGCTCCGCGAGTTCGCCGAAGACAGCGTATCCGCGGGAAGGGACGTTGCTATTGGACTTTCGGTACTCGACCCTGCCAATCCTTATGGGACGGTGCTGCCTTGGCCGGCGCACCCGGCACGGCAACGGCCCGTGCGCCGCGCCGGTGCACTGGTGGTGATCGGCGCAGGGCAGCTGCGCATGTACTTGGCACAGGGCGGACGCAATCTGCTCACCTTCTTCGAGGGCGATGACCCTGCGCACGCCGCGATGGTGACCAGTGCGGCACAGGCGGTGGCCATCGCACTGCGACGGGGCAAGCGGTTGTCGTTCACCCTGGATCTCATCAACGATGAGGTGATCGGTCGCGGGCCGATCACCGATGCCCTGCGCGCAGCAGGTTTCCGTAATGCACCGCGCGGCTTGTCATGGGAGGGATGAGCGAGCGTCTCGGGTACCGGTAGCGCCGAGCCATGCTCGGCGAGCGCAGCGGACCGTCGGCGGGAACAGTCCGCCGAGCGTGGCTCTGCCCTACGGAGAATCGCGGGCATCGGTAGCGCCGAGCCGTGCTCGGCGAGCGCAGCGGGCCGTCGGCGGGAACAGTCCGCCGAGCGTGGCTCTGCGCTACCGGGCGTTGCGACCCATCAGGCCTTTCGCGGTGGACGCACCGAGACGTGCGGGTTGTCCCGTACGTGCCAGCGCCACGGCAACTCGATCGCGCGGCTGATGCCGATGCGCGGTCCGACGACCGGGTGCGACGGCGGCGGCGTGCCATCGTCCACGATCGTGATGCCTCTGTCGGCCGTAACCAGGTCGGCACCGTCCAGGGCGCGCGTGATCGCGAATGCCTGCGACAGTTTGCCGGGCCCACTGGCCAGATCGCGCTCGCGTTTCGCCTTGGGCCGTGATAGCTGCATCGCCTCAATGCCCTGCAAGGGCTCAGCCGCACGCAGCAGTACGCCCACACCTTCCCCCACTTCGCCACACACCGCGTTGCTGCCCCAGTGCATGCCGTAGGTGAAGTACACGTACAGGTGCCCGGGCGCGCCGAACATGGTGGCGTTTCGTGCGGTCATGCCGCGGAATGAGTGCGCCGCGGGATCTTCGCTGCCGGCGTAGGCCTCCACTTCGACGATCCGTGCCGCGCGTCCGTCCGCGCTGACCAGGATCTTGTTCAGCAGTTCCGGGGCCACCGCCGCCGGATGGCGCCTGTAGAAGTCGCGCGGCAGGACGGACCAGGATTCGTCAGTGAATTCGAACATGGGCGCAGCATGCACCGGACGGCGTAGCGGGCCGGTCAACAGGGAGCGTGTGGACCCCCGCCATCGGTAGCGCCGACCCATGGTCGGCGAGCGCAGCGGTCCGTCGGCAGGACCATTCCGCCGAGCACGGCTCGGCGCTACCACAGCGCCGCCATCGGTAGCGCCGACCCATGGTCGGCGAGCGCAGCGGTCCGTCGGCAGGACCATTCCGCCGAGCACGGCTTGATACCCAGGCCCCGCATCAGCTGCGGCTTCACAGGGCTTCGCCGTTCCGTAACGCGCGGCGGCGGACGCTTTACCTTGGTCAATCACCAACAGAGGAGAGCGGACGGTGGCATCGGCAGTGCGGATAGGTTGCGCCGGTTGGTCGATTCCCAGCCGCTACGCAGATCGCTTCGGCGAAGGCGCCAGCGCGTTGCAGCGCTACGCTACACGCGTGAGCGTCGCGGAAATCAACTCCTCGTTCTATCGCCCCCATCAGCCGGCGACCTATGCGCGCTGGGCGGCGGCCGTACCGCCAGACTTCCGTTTTTCGGTCAAAGTCCCCAAGCTCATTTCACATGAGCTGGCGTTGCGCGGGGTGGGTGCGCCGCTGGACCGTTTTCTGGGCGAAGCGCTCCATCTGGATGACCATCTGGGCGGTCTGCTGCTGCAGCTACCGCCGGCGCTATCGTTCGATGCACGTGTGGCGTCGACGTTCTTTGCGATGCTGCGCCGGCGTACAGCGCTGCCGGTAGCCTGCGAGCCGCGCCACCCCAGCTGGTTCCTGCCTGAAGCCGATGCCTTGCTGCAACGCCATGACATCAGCCGGGTTGGCGTGGATCCCCCGCGCGTTCCGGCCGGTGCGGTTCCCGCCGCCCGTCCGGCGTGGGCATACTGGCGCTGGCACGGCAGCCCGCGCATCTACTACAGCGCGTACAGCGACGAGGCGCTGCAGCAACTGGCCGGCCAGCTTCGCGCAAGCACCACCCCGGGTACGCCGTGCTGGGTGATCTTCGACAACACCGCGCACGGCTTTGCGATCGACAACGCCCTGCGGCTGCAGGCCTTCCTGGAGCAGGAAGATGCCTGAAGGTCCCTCCATCGTCATCCTGCGCGATGCCGCAGCGCATTTCCGCAACAAGACCGTGCGCCATGCCAGCGGCAACAGCAGCCTGGACCTGTCGCGCATGGAGGGCCGCCGGATCGTGTCCGTGCGCAGTTGGGGCAAGCACTTCCTGCTTGAGTTCCGTGGCTTCAGCCTGCGCGCGCACCTGCTGATGTTTGGTACTTGGCGGATCGATGAGCGCAAGCCGAACCCGGCACGTGCGTCGCTTGTGTTCGACAACGGCGAGCTGAATCTCTACACGTGTTCGTTGAAGTACATCGAAGGCGACCTGGACGATGCCTACGACTGGCGGACCGATGTGATGAGCCCGCAGTGGGATCCCCGGCTTGCGCGCCGCCGCTTGAAGGCCCAGCCGGACACGTTGATCTGCGATGCGTTGCTGGACCAGTCGATCTTTGCCGGCGTAGGCAACATCATCAAGAACGAGGTGCTGTTCCGTACGCGCGTGCATCCCGCCACACCGATTCACGCGATCGCGCCACGCAGGCTGGGCCAGGTGATTGCGCAGGCCCGCGACTACAGCTTTGATTTCCTGGCATGGAAGAAGGCGTTCGAGCTCAAGAAGCACTGGCAGGTGCATACCCGGCGCATCTGTCCGCAGTGCGGCGGACCCATCAGCAAGCAGTATCTTGGTACCACGCAGCGCCGCGCGTTCTTCTGCCCCGTCTGCCAGCCCGCGCCATGAACCTGCGAACGGATGGGCACTGGTTCGCCTATGTATTTCCCTGCGCATGGGAGGACTTCTGCAAGATCGGCTTCTCGCGCGATCCGCTGGGCCGCATCAGTGCGCTGCACCGGCGGTGGTTCGAGTTCTTCGATCTGGAAGCGGGATGGTTGGTGGAGGCGGAGACGCAGCGCGATGCGCGCGACCTGGAGTTGCAACTGCGGCGTCCCTTGGCCCTGCACAAGGCGCCGTCGCCACTCACCGTGCAGGAAAAGGCCGGTGGGAAGACCGAGTGGGTGCGGGGGGCTAACGCGCTGCTGGCCGATGCCGTGGCGGGACTGGCCGATCATGGTCACCACGTGTACGCCCTGCGTCCGTGGCTGCATCAGGTGATGCTGCAACGGGTGGACCGGCTGCACGACTGGGCCGCCGCACAACTACCGGAAGAAGAAAGCCTGCGCTACCGCACTCCCTCCGTGGAAAACGCGTTGCGTGACCAGCTCGACGCGTACGCGGCGCTCGACATCGATCCGCGACCGTGGCTGCCTGCGCATGTGGTGCGCTGGTACGGGTGACGCCCATCCGGCGCCAATCAACATACAGAGGTCAGTCGCCGTCGCTGCCCATCACACGGTTGCGGCCTGCGTGCTTGGCGCGGTACATCTGCCGATCCGCTGCGGCCACCAAGGCACCCGCGTTCGAACGGCGGCCTTGGCTGATGGCCACGCCTACGCTGAGCGTCGCATCGATGCGGTGCCCGGCTACCTCCTGGGCAGAGCGCTCGAAGGTGGAGCGAAGGCGTTCCGCTGCGGCCATCCCGGCTTTCAGGCTCGAGTCGGGCAGGATGCACAGGAACTCTTCGCCGCCGTAACGAAAGATCAGGTCGTCGCGGCGCACCGCCTGCTCCGCCGCCCTCGCGGCCTGGCAGATCACCTTGTCACCCATGTCGTGGCCGAAGCGGTCGTTGATGGTCTTGAACTGATCGATATCGAAGAACAACGCCGCGCGCACGGTCCCGCTGACACGGTCCTCCTGATCCCAGATGCCCAGTTTTTCATCCAGCAGACGTCGGTTGTACAACCCGGTCAACGGGTCACGCGTGGCCTCGTCGTAGAGGCGGCTGGCCGCCTGTTCCTTCAGCACCGCAACCATCAGTCCGCAGACCAGCAGCACATCGATCAGCACAATGCCGCTGAATACCGCCACGGCCCACGTGCGCGGCGCGCCGGCACCCAGTGGCTCCGGCAGCCAGGGCGACAGGGTCATCGCGACGGCGGCCAGGGCGGCCGACGCCATGAGGATGCGCGCCAGCAGCCGCGCCGACGGCAGTGCGGGGTCGCGGCGCTGGACCAGCGTGACCGCCGACAGACCACAGTAAAGCGCCGCAAGCGCGGCGCGCCCCGCCGCGTTCAACGATGACATCTCGCCGGGACCGAACACTGCCGCTACCAAAACCAGCCAGCACAGCGGCGGCGCGAGCAGCAGGCCCCAGCGTGGCGGCAGGTGGAAGATGGATCGGATGCCCTGCCAACCTGCTGCAAACGCCAGCAACGCGAAGAAGGTGCCAATGTAGCCGGCCGCCGGCGCCTGCTTGAGTGCGGGCCACAACAGCAGGGCACAGCAGCACGCGCCGGCCAGGAATGGCATGGCAAGCCACAGGCGCGCGCCACCCCGAGGCCGGGTCAGCAGCAACAGGATCGCAATGGAAACCAGGACTGCGGCGCTGAAGCCGAGCAGGGTGGGGATATCGATCATCACCCGCGAGGCTAGAGCGCGCTTTGCGAGTCTGCCGTCAACGGCGCCCTCACCACAGAGTGTGCGGTTCATCACAGGTTGCCGGTGGTTCCCGATCCGTTAATCAAGCGCCGCCATCACGCCGCCGACTGCGCGGGCATGTCGTGGTTGGCGAGGTGCGCACCGCGGAAAGCGACAGCGGACTTTGCGTGTTTACGCCTTTAGCGGCAAGGGCTGTGACCTGCTTCGCAGTCCGCGCGTTTACGCGCCGCGAGGGCGCGCGCGGGCATGCCACGTTGAGGCTCCTCGCAGCAAGGAAATTTCAATGAAGAAGCCTCTGATCCCTCACGGCGCCCTGAGGTGCCTCATTCTGATGTCCGCCACCGGAAGCTGTGGGGTAGCCGTGGCGGCACAGGGCATCACGGGGGATTGGAACGGGGCACGCGAGCGGCTCGCCAGCGACGGAATCGAGCTGGACATGGGCTATACCGTCGAAGCCGCACGCAACCTGTCTGGCGGTTTACGCCACACCTCGGCGCACGCCGGCCAGTTATCGGCCAGCGGACAGTTCGACCTGCAGCGTCTGTGGGGCTGGGAGGGCACGCGCGCTGCTGCATCGCTATCGCTGCGCGACGGACACAACCTGACAGAACGGGCGGGGCTGGGCAGCCTGCTGCAGAACCAGGAAATCTATGGGCGCGGCAACATCGCACGGCTGCGCAGCCTGTGGCTGGCGAAGCAGTCTGCCGACGGCCAGTTCGACCTGAAGCTCGGCAGGGTATCGGTCGGTGATGACTTCAACGCGCTGGACTGCATCGCCATGAATCTCGCGCTCTGCGGCAGTCAGCCCGCCGTGTTCGGCGGCGACTACTGGTTCAACTCACCTATCAGTCAATGGGGCGGCGTGTTCACCTGGCGGCCCGTGCAGGAGGTGTACGTGCGTGCAGGGGCGTATCAGGTCAATCCGCGTTACGCCGACACCCAAGGCGGCGGACTGCGGTTTGCACCCTCTGGAACGGTGGGCACGCTGACGCCGCTGGAGCTGGGCTGGGAGCCCACCTTCGACGGCCGTAGTGGTCATTACGCAGTGGGTGGCTGGTACAGCAGTGCACGGCGCGCCGATGCGGTGCAGCGGCTTCCTGCCGAGGGAATGTCGCAGCAGCAGGAACTGCGCACGGGGGCCTACGGCGGCTGGGCCAGCGCGCAGCAGCAGTTGACGCGCGGCAGTGGCGCCAACGAACGGTCCGGGCTGCGTGGCCAGGTGGCGTTCGCACAAGGCGACCGGCGTACCGGCGATATCGATCAGATGTTCAACGTGCAGTTGATCCAGACCGGACTGATGCACACGCGGCCTGACGATCGGATCGGCATTGGCCTGGCAACCACCCGGGTCAATCCACGTGCTGCGCGTTCTGGCCAGCAAGGTGTTGGCACGGCGTCCGCGCGTCGCGAGCATATGGCCGAAGTGTTCTACGGCTGGAAGCCGCTGGTCGGCGTTGATCTGCAGCCCGGTATCCAGTTTGTCCGCCACCCCGGCGGATTCACCTCGCGCAAGGGTGCGGTGGTGGTTGGCATGAAGGCGGATGTGCGTTTCTGATGTTCCCGCGCGCTGTCATCGGCGCGTCTTGCACCGTTGCTACAACGTCCCCCGGTACCGCTGCGGCATGCGTGGCGGTTCCCTCTATGCCCACGGGGCAGGGGCGCAGGCCGTTGCGCTCACTGGGCAGGGTTCGGCGCTACCGGGGCTAAAGTACGCAAGCTGACGGCCGATACCGATGCGTCATTCTGCCTCGGAGTCTGTCATGTTGGCTGTCCCGCCCCTCCTGCGAACGTTGCGTGCGCGCCTGCGCGGTATCCCAGCCATCGCCCACGGGTATGTTCACCGTTCGGCCCGCCTCAGTGTAGCTGCCAAGATCAAAGGCAGCCTGCTGGTCTGCGGCATCGGCCTGGTCACCGTTGCCGCGATGTATGCCTGGACGACTCATGTCAGTGATCGGGCCGCGCGCACGTTCGCTGTCCATCAGCAGGGCACCGGTCTTGCCTCCACGCTGGCGGCGGAGGTCGCCGAAGCCCGCAGACTGCAGACGCAGTATGCCCTGACGTTCGACGCGGCTGATCGCACCTTGCTGCAACAGGCCCAGCAGCGCCTGCAGGCCACGCTGGAGCAGCTACGTGCGCTGCCGATGGACGGTGCACGGAAGACAGCGCTCGACGAGGTGGCCAGCCATGCCGCCGCATTCTCCGAAGGGATTGCCGGTTTGAACGCCCGCGTGGATGAGATGGGACGCGGTGATGAGGCGCTGGCGGTGCAGCTTGATACCGCCGCCGACGCCTTGCAGTCTGCCGTGGATGCAACCGATTGCCCCTTACTGGCGATGCACGTGCAGAAGATGCGCCGGCAGGAGAGTCTGTTGCTGTTGAACGGTGACTCCAGCCATGCCGACAAGGCCAGCGAAGAAAAACTGCCGTTCGATCTCGCGCTGGGGGGCCTGTCTGCCGATACGCAACAGCAGCTTCGCGCGCTGATGGATGCGTATCAGGGCGCTTTGCTGTCCTACACCGCGGCGCGTGTCGGACTGGATGTCGAGGCACAGCTGCTGGTGGACACTGCGTCGAGCATCGCGCCGGCATTGCAGGCATTCCAGACGGTGCAGGCCAGCAACCTGGAGCAGGCGCGCGAACGACAGCAGGCGCAGGCGTCGCGGCTGGGTGTGATGTTCGCCGCAAGCCTGTTGACGGTTGCGCTGGTGTTGATCGGCACACTCTTGATGGTGCTGCGCGCGGTGCGTCGACCGATCCAGGACACACTGCGATTTGCGCAGGACATTGCCGAAGACCGGCTGGATACCGAGCTGCGTGTGCACAATCCACACGATGAGATCGGGCAGCTTGCCCAGCGACTTGGTCATATGCAGCAGCAACTGCGCGCACGCATCGAGCGGGACCGCGCCGTCGCCCAGGAGAATGCACGCGCACGCCAAGCGCTGGACAGCGCGTCCACGGGATTGATGGTGATAGACCCACAGGGCATCGTGACGCATGCCAACCCGGCGCTGCTGCTGACCTTGTCACGTGCCGCAGATGAGGTGATCGGCGCGTCGGCCCGCGACGTGCACACCGCATTGTCCAGCGTGGGTGGGAGTGGAAGGCGGGACTTTGACATCCAGCACGCCGGCACGACCTGGCACGTAGTGACGACACCCATCTTCGACGATGGACACGCGCTGGGCGAGGTGGTGGAGTGGCGCAGTCGCGCGCTGGAGGTGCTGCTGGAGACCGAGGTGGCGGCGCTGGTCGACGCAGCGGCGCTCGGTGAACTGGCCGGGCGGATTCCGCTGGAGGGCAAGGCGGGCTTCGTGCACCGTCTGTCCGCCAGCATCAACCATCTGTTGGCAACCTTCGAACACAATCTGGGCGACCTGCAGACGCTGCTGGCGGCGCTGGCCCGCGGTGACCTGCGCGTGCGCATGGACGGTGAGGTCGAAGGGGTGTTTGCCCGCATGCGCGACGATGCCAATGCGACGGTGCAGCAACTTGCAGGGATCGTGGCGCGCATCCAGCAGGCCGCGGGCTCCATCGGCGAGGCGGCTGGTGAGATAAGCGCAGGCAATGCCGACCTGTCGACCCGGACGGAGTTGCAGGCTGCCAATCTGGAAGAGACCGCTGCATCGATGCACGAGCTGACCGATACCGTATCGCGCAATGCCGATGCGGCCAGCCAGGCCAGCGTACTGGTGCAGGCCAGTGCGGAGGTCGCCGCACGCGGAGGCGACGCGGTGGGTCGCGTGCAGCGTTCGATGAGTGATATTTCGGCGGCGTCGCGTCGCATCGGCGAGATCACTTCGCTGATCGATGGCATCGCGTTCCAGACCAATATCCTGGCCTTGAACGCAGCCGTGGAAGCTGCGCGCGCAGGGGAGCAGGGGCGCAGCTTCGCGGTGGTCGCCAGCGAAGTACGCAGCCTGGCCCAACGGAGCGCGGATGCGGCGAAGCAGATCAAGGGGTTGATCGAAGATTCGGTGGCGCAGGTCGGGCAGGGTACGCAGGCGGTTGGCCAGGCGGGCGCGACGATGACCGAGCTGCAGGCCAGCGTGCAGCAGGTGGCGGCGATCATGCTGCAGATCCGCGATGCGTCGCTGGAACAACGCAATGGCATCAGCCAGGTCAACCAGACCATCGTGCAGATGGACGCCAGCACGCAGCAGAACGCGGCGATGGTGGAAGAAGCCACGGCCTCGGCCCGTGCGTTGGAAGACCAGGCGGATCTGCTGGCCGAAGCAGTGGCCGTGTTCCAGCTGCGCGCCGCGCCACGCGCCGTGGCAGCGTGACCTGGGCCGCTGCCCTTGTTAGTGACGGCCGCTGGCCGTCAGGTTCTTCCCGCTGCGCTCGCCGAGCGTGGCTCGGCGCTACCGGGGTGCTGCGATTCGCCGTGGCCGCGTGATCTGGGCCGATGCGCTCGCCGAGCGTGGCTCGGCGCTACCGGGATGCTGCGATAACGTCGTGTCGACGCGTCAGATGAACATGCCGCCCGATGCTTCCACGCGCTGGGCGTTGATCCAGTGCGTGCCCGGTGACATCAGGGCGACCACGGCCGGGCCGATGTCGTCCGGTTTGCCTGCGCGGCCCAGCGCGGTGGACGAGGCCACCATCGCGTTGGTGCCTGCATCGTCGCGCACCCGGCCGCCACCGAAGTCGGTCTCGATCGCGCCCGGCGCCAGGGTGTTCGCACTGATCCCGCGTGCGCCCAGCTCTTTGGCCAGGTAGCGGGTGAACACTTCGATGCCGCCCTTCATCATCGCGTAGGCGGAGCTGCCCGGCAGCGAGAAGCGGGCCAGTCCGCTGGACACGTTGAGGATGCGGCTGCCATCGGCCAGCAGCGGCAACAGCGTCTGGGTCAGGAAGTAGGGCCCTTTCAAGTGCACGTTGACCAGATGATCGAACGACGCTGGGGTGGTATCGGCGATCAGCGCGTAGTGGCCTTCGCCGGCGTTGTTGACCAGGCCGTCAAGGCGCTCCACGCCCCAGGCTTGCAACTGCAGCTCCAGGCGTTCGCTGAATGTCGCGAACGCGCTGCTGTCGGCCACGTCCAGCGCCAGCGCGGCAGCCCGACGGCCCAGCGCCTCAATCTGTGCCACCACATCATCGGCCGCAGCGGACTGGCTGCGGTAGGTCAGTACGATGTCGGCCCCGTCGGCGGCCAGGGCGAGTGCGGCATTGCGACCCAGGCCACGGCTGCCGCCGGTGATCAATACGGTACGGATAGCGGTAGTCATGGCGAACTCCATCAGCGGGTAGGGGGCCAGCGTATTGGGCTTGCAGGCGCGAATAAATCGCGTGATGCTGATATGACTGTTCAATCTGGAACAACAATCAATGGACAGCCTGGCGCAGCTTCGCGCGTTTCTGCATGTGGCCGAGCGCGGATCGTTCACCCGCGCGGCTGAAGGACTGGGCCTGCCCAAGGCCAGCGTATCGGTCGCCGTGCAGCAGCTGGAAACCGCGATGGGCACGCAGTTGCTGCACCGGACCACCCGCCGCGTGCAGTTGACCGCCGATGGCGAGCAGCTGTTCCAGCGCGCACGCGATCTGCTGGACGATGTGGAGGACCTGCAGGGGATGTTCCGCCGCGACACCGCCACCCTGCGTGGCCGCCTGCGCGTGGACATGTCCAGCGGGCTTGCGCGGCACCTCGTCGTGCCGACGTTGCCGGATTTCCTGCAGCAGCATCCTGGGCTGGAAATCGAGCTCAGTGGCACCGATCGCCGCGTCGACCTGGTGCGGGAGGGATTCGACTGCGTGCTTCGGGTCGGCCCGCTCGATGACAACACGCTGGTGGCGCGGACGCTGGGTTGCATGGAGGTGGTGAATTGCGCCAGCCCGAGCTATCTGGCCCGTTACGGCACGCCGCATACGCTTGAAGCGCTGCACGATCATCGGCTGGTGCACTACGTGAGCACGCTGGGCCAGCGTCCGTCCGGCTTTGAATACTTCGATGGCCAGCAGTACCGCATCCTGCCGATGGCCGGCGCGGTGACGGTGAACAGCGGCGATGGATACAGCGCCGCGGCAGCAGCGGGACTGGGCATCATCCAGGTACCGCGCCTGGGCGTGCGGCAGGCGCTGCATGACGGGGTGCTGGTGGAGATCCTGCCGCAGTTTCCGGCCGAGCCGATGCCGGTCACGTTGCTGTATGCACAGCGCAGGCACCTGCCCGCGCGCGTGAGAGTATTCATGGACTGGGTAGCGGCGCTGCTGCAGCCGCATCTGCGGCCGGTCTGCGGGGAACGGTAGCCGACTGGTAGAGCCGACTTCAGTCGGCTGACGTGGTGCGCGAAATGCCAGCCGAATGAAGTCGGCTCTACCGGGTCAGCTCTACCCCTTCCGCTACAGCTCAGTACACGTCGCGGCGGTAGCGGCCTTCTGCCAGCAGGGCGTCCAAGGCGTCTTCGCCCAGCGTCTCGCGCAGTACGTCATCCACGCCCTGCGCCATGCCCTGCAGCGAGCCGCAGACATACAGGCAGGCGCCATCGGCGATCCAGTGGCGAAGCTCTGCGCTGGCCGCACGCAGCAGGTCCTGCACATACAGGCGCGTTTCGCCGTCGCGCGACCACGCAAGATCCACGCGCGCCAAGTGGCGCTGTGCTTGCCAATCACGCAGCTCATCGGCGTACAACGCATCGCAGGCCTGCTGGCGTTCACCGAACAGCAGCCAGTGCCCGTGGTGCCCCGCTGCATGGGCTTCGCGCAACAGGCTGCGCAGCCCTGCGATACCGGTGCCGTTTCCGATCAGGATCATCGGCGGCGCATCGGCATGCCGATGGAAACCGGCATTGCGGCGAACGCGCGCATGTACGGGTCCCGCCACCGGCGCGTGGTGTGCCAGCCAGCCCGACCCCAGCCCCGCGCGACCAGCGGCGTCGTATACCAGGCGTACCACCAGCTGCACCGTGCCATCGGCCGCGCACGAGGCGATCGAGTATTCGCGTGGCGGCAGCCGCGGCAGCTCATCCAGCCAGTGCACCGCGTCGTGCACGGCCTGCACCTGGGTGGCATCGGGCAACACGCGCAGTGCGGCTGCATCGCCGACGCGTACCGTTGCGCCATCCACATGCACCCACGCATCCGCATCCACGCCGGCGGCGTGCAGGACGGCCTGTACGTGCGCATCGCCCTGCCGGGGGGCTACCTGCAGGATGTCCCCGGCCTGCCAGCCGGTGCCGGGTGGTGGCTGCAGGGTGATCTGCCAGATCGCACCGCCCTGGCTGCCCGGATTGAGCAGCACGCGCTCCATCAGTGACCATTCCTGCAGGGCGCTCGGGCTTGCATCCGCCTCGAGTGCCTCGATGCCGGTCAACGCCACCAGGTGCTGCTGCCAGCGTTGCAGCGCGCGTGCATCATCGCCATCCACTTCGACGCAGGGGAACAGCGCCGCCGCCCCTTGCTCGCCCAGCCAGGTCTCCACCCGGCGCGCGAATCCACAGAAGCGCGCGTACTGACGATCACCCAGTGCGAGCATCGCGTAGCCCAGTCCGGGCAACGCTTGCGCCTGCGCCAGTACCTTGCGTTCGAACACCCGCGCGCTGTCCGGTGCTTCGCCGTCGCCGAACGTGCTGACCACGAACAGGGCGCGTTCGGTCTGCTGCAGGGTGGCCACATCCAATCGGGCCAACGGCTGCACCTGCACGCGCATGCCGGCCGCCTGCAACTGGCCGGCCGCGCGCCAGGCCAGCTGCTCCGCCTGGCCGCTCTGGCTGGCGAAGGACACCAGCCACGCCGGCCCGCCGGCATCGCCGGTGACATCGAGCGCAGGAAGGTCGACACGTGAGGCGCGTACCGCGCGCTTCTTCGCCCGACGATCCAGGTACAGCATCCAGCCGGTGACGAAGAACAGCACCATCATCAGGCTGGACAGCATCACGATGAGGCGGCCGGGCAGGCCGAAGAAGCTGCCCGAATGCAGTGCGAACATGCTGGTCAACACTTTGCCGCCTGCATCCAGGCTGCCGTAGGCGCGCTGTTCGAGGAGCGCACCGCTGGAGGGATCAAGCTGCAGTACGTCGTGGGCGCGGTCGTGGTGCGTGCTGGTGGCCGACATCACGCGCACGGTCAGCGGCCGGTCGCCACGGGCCGGCAAGCGCAGGTCGATATAGCCCTCGCGTACGCCGGGCAGGGCGTACAACGTGGCCTGCACGCGCTGCAGGTTCAACGTCCCCTCGCCCTGCAGCACGGCCGGAGTTTCCCTTTCGCCGCCCAGCACGCGGGTCAGGCCATCGCGGTACCAGTCGAACGACCACCACAACCCGGTGAGCACGATCAGCAGGTAGACCGGCAGCACCCACGTGCCGATCACCGAATGCAGGCTCCACAGGAAGCTGCGGCCACGGTGTTTCCACTCCACGGCGAACCAGCTGCGCCAGTTCCACCACTGCCGCGGCCAGCGCAGGTAGATGCCCGACAGCACGAACACCAGCAGGAAGATCGTGCAGATACCGGTGACCAGCTGCCCCCGCTCGCCGGCCACCAGGCGACGGTGCAGGTCTTCCATGAAATCGAAGAACGCCTGTCCCCGCAGCGCACTGAACGACTCGCCGGTGTAGGGATCGAAATAAACCCAGTTATCGCGTCCGCCTTCGAAGCGGGCCACTGAGGGGCGCTGACCTGTCGCGTCCACACGCAGCCGCTGCAGCGGGGTGTCACTCGAAGCGCCAAGGGTGTCCACCAGGGTACTCAACGGCAATGCCTGCTGCCCGTCCGCATGCTGGGTCGCCACGGCGGCGAAGCCGGGATTCAGCGCGCGCAGCAGCTCGTCCTCGAACGACAGCGTGGCGCCGGTGAGGCCCATCAGGGCGAGCACGGTGCCGGCAGTGATGCCGAGGAACCAGTGCACCTGGAAAAGAACGTTCTTGAACATCGGGGGAGGGGGAACCGGTACCGCCAGTGGGGGCTGGCTGCTGCGCAGGAAGTGGCGATGCGGATGGCATTCTTGCCATTAGCAAATGAGAATCACTCGCACAGTGTTCCGGTCCAAGGCTCCAGGGTCAAGCGCGATCAACGGCCTGTCGCCCACTCCTCGATCTCACCTGGGGAAAAAGGCCCGAGCTTGCGGCGGACGATGCGGCCCTGCGCATCCACCAGCACGCTGTAGGGCAGCAGGCCCTGCGTATTGCCCAGGCGCACGCTGGCGTCGTCGCGGCCCGGCGTGTCCAGCACGATGGGATAGCCCACTGGCACCCGCTGCAGGAAGTCCTGCACGCCTTCCCTGGTGTCCAGTGCCAGGCCCAGCACCTGCACGCCCTGGTCGCCCTGCGCGTCGGCAAAGCGAGCCAACTCGGGCATTTCCTCAACGCAGGGGCCGCACCAGCTGGCCCAGACGTTGATCAGCAGCGGCCGTCCACGGAACGCGGCAAGGTCCACCGGGGTCCCGGACAGGTCCGGCAGCACGATGGCGGGCAGCGGCGATCCGATGGGATCTGCAGCCTTCGCCTGCCGGGGAACGGGGGCCGCCCCACGCTCTTCCATCACGTTCCCGGCCCACAGGCCCAGGCCACCGGCCAGCACCGCCGTCCACAGCAGTGCGGGCCGCAGGCGCGTCACCGCGCAGTACGCAGCAAGGCCTCTTCGGCCAGCGCCTGGGTCAGCACCGAAGGCAGCACGATCGGCGGTGCGCCGGGGCCATACACCACGTACAGCGGCACGCCCACGGCTTTGTGCTCATCGAGGAACGCGGTGATCTGCGGATCCACGTTGGTGTAGTCGCCGCGCATGTACACCGCATTGGTCCTGCGCAGCAGGTCCTGGAACGCGGGGCGCGACAGTACGGCGCGTTCGTTGGCCTTGCAGGTGACGCACCAGTCGGCGGTCATGTTGACGAACACCACGCGGTTGTCGCCGCGCAGCCGGTCCAGCATCTCCGGTGAATAGGCCACCGCGTTCTCGCCGGCGGCCTGTGCACCGGCAACCGGCGCCGCCAGTCGGCTCACGCCCCACACCGGTACCAGCGCCGCCAGGATCACCACGCCGGCCAGCACCGCACCCATGCGCTGGCTGCGCCAGCGGCTGCGCTCGAACCACCACAGGCCCAGCGCCAGCAGCACCAGTCCGGCCAGTACAAAGGCCATCGCGTCCACGCCGCGCTGCTTGCCCAGCACCCACAACAGCCACAGGGCGGTGGCATACATCGGGAACGCCAGGACGTGCTTGAGGGTCTCCATCCAGGCTCCCGGACGCGGCAGGCGGCGGGCCAGCGAGGGCACGAAGCCGACCAGCAGGAACGGCAGCGCCAGGCCCAGGCCCAATGCCAGGAACACCAGCATCGACTGCACCGCCGGTGCGGCGAAGGCATAGGCCAGTGCCGGGCCCATGAACGGCGCAACGCACGGGCTGGCGACCACGCAGGCCAGCACGCCGGTGAAGAAGTCGCCCATCGGGCCACTACGCGAGGCCAGCGACTGGCCGATGCCGCCGACACTGCCGCCCAGCGTGAAAACGCCGGACAGGCTGAGGCCGACGGCGAACATCAGGTACACCAGGGTGGCGATGAACCACGGATGCTGCAGCTGGAACCCCCAGCCGGCCGCCTGGCCCGCGGCGCGCAATGCCAGCACCAACGCGCCGATCACCGCAAAGGCCACCAGCACGCCGGCGGTGTACCACAGGGCATGCGCCCGCGCGCGCTGGCGGCTTTCACCGCTCTGCGCCAAGCCCAGCACTTTCAGGGAAAGGATCGGCAGCACGCAGGGCATCAGGTTCAGTACCAGGCCACCGGCGAGCGCCAGCAGCAGCACCATCAGCAGACCCTTGAAGGTGGTCGTCGGCGCCGACGTAGGCGGCGGCGTGCGCTGCGCATTGCCTGCGCTGGCGTCGGGGCTGGGAGCTGCGGCATCGGCGGTCCGGGCCACGGTGTTGTCATCGGGCAGCGGGTCCGGCGTCATCGCAACCAGGCGCCGCCCATCGGTGGATCCACCACTGCCGCCGCCGTCGGTGCGCTGTGCTTCGCGCGGCAGCGCGGCCGGCAGCTCGGTCGCCGCTGTGGTGCCGGCAACGCCGTTGTCGACGGTGCCGGCGGGGATCGCAAGCTTCACCCGGCGGGTCATCGGCGGATAGCAGATGCCGTCGGTCTGGCAGCCCTGGAAGGTGACGACCAAGGTGGCATCGACCGGGCCCGGACGGGTGCGCTGCAACGGCAGGGCCACATCGGTCTGATCGAAATACACCGCGACATCACCGAAGTGCTCGTCGCGGTGCGAGCGCGCCGCCGGCCAACGCAGCGGCTGCAGGCGCACGCCGTTGGCGCCTTCCAGCTTCAGCGAAGTGCGGTCGCGATACAGGTAATACCCCTTGGCCGGGGTGAAGCGCAGCAGCAGCGCATTCCCGTCGTCGACGATGGCGTCGAAGCCGAAGGCTTTCTCCGCCGGCAGCGGCAACGACTGCGTCGCGCTGGCCGTCCCGGGCAGCCGCAGGCCGCCACCGGTGCTGCCCAGCGGGCTGCCGAGCAGGGCCGCCGCGCCGCCGCTACGGACCGCTGAACCCGCTGTTCCCGTGTCAGCGCCAGCGCCGGGCAGGGCGACCTGGATCACCCGCTTCTGCGGCGGGTAGCAGACGCCCGCATCGGCGCAGCCCTGGTAGCGGACTTCCACGCTGACCGTGCCGGCGTCGGCTGCCGGCTGGCCGGGCAGGGTCGCCACCAGCTGCTGCCGGTAGGTTTCCACTTCGCCGAAGAAATCATCGTGGTGGCGATCACCGGCCGGCATCTTCAGGGTGCCTGCATTGAACGCGGGATCCGCCTTGACGCTGGTGCGATGGCGGTACAGGTAATAGCCCGGTGCGATCTTCCACTGCAGCTCGATCTGGCCGCGCTGCGGGGCCGTGGCGCTGAGCGCGAACGCTTCATCCACCGGCAGCAGGTCTTTCTCGCTCAGTGCCCACGCGGGCAGGGACAGGGCCAGCAGCGCACACAGGGCAGCGCCGCGACGGACAAGCGTCATCAATCCAAAGGTGTTCAAGTGTGTTCCTCCCGGGTCTGCGCCCGGATCCAATCCAGATAGGCCGGCAAGCCGGCGCGTGCTTCGACCGCGATGCACTCGGGGAGTTCATACGGATGCAGTTCGACCAGCCGCGCCATCGCGGCATCGAGTCGGCTGGCCGTGGTCTTCACCAGCAGCTGCAGCTCGGTGTCCGTGGTCACTTCGCCCTGCCAGCGGTACGTGGACCGCGCGCCCTCCTGGCGGGTAACGCACGCCGCCAGCCGCTCACCTACCAATGCGTGCGCGATGCGCTCGGCAGTGGCCAGGTCAGGGCAGGTGGTGAACAACAGCAGCACGGGATCGGCGGTCGACATCGCCGCCGAGTATAGGGCCCCGGTCCGCGCAGGAGGCCGGACCGGGGCATCAGGCAGATCAGCAGCGCATCAGTTGGCCAGCTGGCAGCTGGCCGGCTTCGCTGAAGTGAACAGGGCCGGGGTGGCCCACTCGGGGTGGTCGATGAAGGGGTTGCGGTTGCCCTGGAAGCTGTAGATCACCTCGTTGCGGGCCCGCTCGGCGTCGGTCGGTGGGTCGGCCAGATGCCAGTCGATCAGGGTGGACAGCAGGCCCATGTAAGCCGGCGAGCTGCTGGTCTTGACGATTTTGCTGCGGTCGTCGGTCAGCTCCAGGTCGGGTTCGGACTGGCCAGTTGCGGCATCTTTGCCCCCCTCATAGCGGATGGCCATGTACATCACCGCGCGGGCCATGTCGCCCTTGCGCTTGCCCCACACCTCGAACGTGCCTTGGTTGCCATCCGGCGTGCGCACCCAGTTCGAATTGCCGGGATAGGCGCCGCTGCCGCCACCCTGGCCGTTGTTCGACTCGGTGGCGCGCTCGCCGCAGTTGCTGTCGCACTTGGCGAACGGCTTGTTGCCACGGTCGGCATTCCACTGCGCATCGGTCAGGTACAGCATGTGGGTATCGGTATACGGCGCGTACGGCAGGCCCTTGTCGCCGGAGGTGCTGGCAAAACCCAGCGAGTTCGGCCAGGTGTGCTCGCGGTTGTAGGTCAGGCCGCTGCCGGTGCCCGCGCGCGCGCTGCCCTTGACGTAGCTGCGGTTGCGGTAGGCATCCAGCACGTTGCCGGCGTTGTTGGGATCTTCGTCGGCGATTTCCAGGATGGTCCAGGTACTGGTGCCCGACCCGCTGTACGGATACGCGGTGTGGCCCTTGATGGTGGCGTGCAACGAGCAGCGCAGCTGGCTGGGGCTGGAGGTGTTGACCTTGGAGTAGTACGCACCGGGGTTGCCCGGATTGCCCGGATCGGGGGTGCCGGTAGTGCTGGCCACGGTGAAGGCGATGCGTGAATCGGCCGCCGGTCGCGCGCCCTGGCTGTCGCTGATGCGGCTGGCCCGGATGTCGAAGCGGCACGCTTCACCGGCCACCAGGGCGGTGTTGGTGGAAATCTTCAGGGTGCGGCCACTGGACGGATGGTTCAGCGGCACGCTGCCGGACTGGCCACAGCTCAGCGCGAACGCGCCGCTGGCCAGGGTCACGTTCTCGCTGAACACCACTTCCAGATCGCCGGCGGCGGGGAAGGTGCTGCTGCCCTGAGCGGGCAGGGTCGTGGACACCGACGGCGGCGTGTTCGGGCCCGGGGTGCCGGGGCTGCCGCTGAAGGTCTGGCCGGTGTTGCAGGCGCCGAACGTCTGCGCGGCCGATTCGGCCCAGGTGAAATGCGTGTACTGGCTGCCGCTGCCGGTCAGCTGCAGCGAGGTGCCCGGCGCGGTGCTGTTGCTTTCCGCAACCGGGATGTTCTGGCTGGTCATGCCGGCGGCTGGGCCGCTGCCGGCGGTGATGGTGCCCTCGTAACTGAGGAACTGCACCACCTTGCCACTGGCGTCGACCAGCGCGATGCCGTCGTTGGCCCCGTTCTGGATGCCGTTGGTCGGGTAGGTCACCACCGCGATGCGGGCGCTGCCGCAGGCCGCTGCCGTGCCCGCCGGAACCGCAGTGTTGGCGTACACGCTGGCTGCCGACGGCGTGCTGCCGTTGTACAGGTACAGGCGGTACCCGGACAGGTCCTCGCCGGCCGTGGCAACGACCTCGATCGCCTCGCCGACGTCCCCGGCCGGGGTGCTGTCGTCGTAGTGCAGTTCATTGATGAAGACCTCGGCCCGGACGGGCGAGGTGGCCAGTGCCAGCAGGCAGGCAGCGGCTAGTGGTGACAGCAATCGCATCGACTACTCCTTGTGAGCGGATCCCCTGACGGCAATCTAAGCCGATTCCATGACATTTCTGTCGTATTCGGCACGCTTCTTATGGGGGGCGTGATCGGCATCACCAAAAAAGAAATTGAAGGAGCCCCTTGAAAGGGCAAGGCCGGGCTCCATCTCTGCTGTGTCCCGATCAGTTCGGGCTTTTTTCACGAGCGGTTCTGGCAGTCACCTCGGGTGAGTGCTAAAATCGCCGGACTTTTTCAGCACAATCAATAACTTGAGAGGTCTCACATGAGCAACTTGAAGCCGCTTCACGACCGCGTTGTAGTCAAGCCGATCGAAGCCGAGGAAGTGTCCGCCGGCGGCATCCTGATCCCGGATTCGGCCAAGGAAAAGTCGACCAAGGGTGAAGTCGTTGCCGTGGGTCCGGGCAAGGCACTGGACAACGGCAGCGTGCGCGCGCCGTCGCTGAAGGTTGGCGACAAGGTGATCTACGGCCAGTACGCCGGCAGCAGCTACAAGGAAGCTGGCGTGGAGTACAAGGTCCTGCGCGAAGACGACGTGCTCGCCGTCATCGGCTGAGCTGCATCCGCGCATCAAGCCGCCGGGCGTCGCCCGGCGCTACAACCGCATTTCAATTAAAAGGTAATCGCAATGGCTGCCAAAGATATTCGTTTCGGTGAAGACGCCCGCGCCCGCATGGTCCGCGGCGTCAACGTGCTCGCCAATGCCGTGAAGGCAACCCTGGGTCCGAAGGGCCGCAACGTCGTGCTCGAAAAGAGCTTCGGCGCGCCGACCATCACCAAGGACGGCGTCTCCGTTGCCAAGGAAATCGAACTGGCTGACAAGTTCGAGAACATGGGCGCGCAGATGGTGAAGGAAGTTGCTTCGCGCACCAATGACGACGCTGGCGACGGCACCACCACCGCGACCGTGCTGGCGCAGGCCCTGATCCGCGAAGGCGCCAAGGCCGTCGCGGCCGGCATGAACCCGATGGACCTCAAGCGCGGCATCGACAAGGCGGTCATCGCCGCGGTTGCCGAGCTGAAGAAGATCTCCCAGCCGACCGCTGACGACAAGGCGATTGCCCAGGTCGGTACGATCTCGGCCAACTCGGACGAGTCGATCGGCAACATCATCGCCGAAGCGATGAAGAAGGTTGGCAAGGAAGGCGTCATCACCGTTGAAGAAGGCTCGGGCCTGGACAACGAGCTGGACGTCGTCGAAGGCATGCAGTTCGACCGCGGCTACCTGTCCCCGTACTTCGTCAACAACCAGCAGGGCCAGACGGCCGACCTGGATGACCCGTACATCCTGCTGCACGACAAGAAGATCTCCAACGTGCGTGACCTGCTGCCGGTGCTGGAAGGCGTCGCCAAGTCGGGCAAGCCGCTGCTGATCGTCGCTGAAGAAGTCGAAGGCGAAGCGCTGGCGACCCTGGTGGTCAACACCATCCGTGGCATCGTCAAGGTCGTGGCCGTCAAGGCACCGGGCTTCGGCGACCGTCGCAAGGCGATGCTGGAAGACATGGCCGTGCTGACCGGCGGTACCGTGATCTCCGAGGAAGTGGGCCTGTCGCTGGAGAAGGCCACCATCACCGATCTTGGCCGCGCCAAGAAGGTGCAGGTTTCCAAGGAAAACACCATCATCATCGACGGTGCCGGCGACGGTGCAGCGATCCAGTCGCGCGTCACCCAGATCAAGACGCAGATCGAAGACACCTCGTCCGATTACGACCGTGAGAAGCTGCAGGAGCGCGTGGCCAAGCTGGCCGGTGGCGTTGCAGTGATCAAGGTCGGCGCATCGACCGAAATCGAAATGAAGGAAAAGAAGGCCCGCGTTGAAGACGCCCTGCACGCTACCCGCGCAGCCGTCGAAGAAGGCGTGGTCCCGGGCGGCGGTGTGGCCCTGGTGCGTGCCCTGGTGGCCGTTGGCGACCTGAAGGGTGCCAATGAAGACCAGACCCACGGCATCCAGATCGCCCTGCGCGCCATGGAAGCCCCGCTGCGCGAGATCGTGGCCAACGCCGGTGAAGAGCCGTCGGTCATCCTGAACAAGGTGAAGGAAGGGACTGGCAACTACGGCTACAACGCCGGCAATGGCGAGTTCGGCGACATGGTCGAATTCGGCATCCTGGACCCGACCAAGGTGACCCGTTCTGCCCTGCAGAACGCCGCTTCGATCGCTGGCCTGATGATCACCACCGAAGCAATGGTGGCTGAAGCCCCGCGCAAGGAAGAGTCTGCTGGCGGCGGCGCTGGTGGCATGGGCGGTATGGGTGGCATGGGCGGTATGGACTTCTAAGTCCAACGCGTCCCGTAGCACCTGCATCATCAAAAACCCCGCCGGAAACGGCGGGGTTTTTTGTTGGCCCGGCGGCGTTCCGTTCCGGCAACGCGATACCTGACGCAGGCCGCGCTGCGCGCTCGCCGAGCGTGGCTCGGCGCTACCGGGCTGCACTGCCGTGGTAGCGCCGAGCCATGCTCGGCGGCTTTCCGTTCCGGCAACGCGATGCCGGGCTGCAGTGGTGCGTGCCTCTGTCTCGCTGCGTTCTTACAGCCACGTCCGATGGCCGATGCGCGCGGTCTCGTTTTCACTGGGTGCCAGGGCGTACGCCTGACGCTTTTCCCACCGAGACACCTACCATGAAGAAGATCACCCTCACCGCGTTGCTGCCGCTCGCCCTGCTGTCCGCATCCAGCGCCTTCGCCGGAACGCAGACCTGCGCCATGAAGATCGACGCGATCCAGCGTCAGATGGATGAAGCCCGTCAGCAGGGCAATGTCCACCAGGCGGCCGGTCTGCAGACTGCGCTGACCCAGACCAAGGCCCATTGCACCGATGCGGGGCAGGCGGAGCGCGCTGAGCGCAAGGTGCGCAGTGCGCAGGAAGATGTCCGCAGATCGCAGGAGGATGTGCGCCGTGCGGAGCAGAACCTGCGCGACGCACGGGCACGGAACGATGAGGGAAAGATCAGCAAGCATCAGGAAAAGCTCAGCGAAAAGCAGCGTCGGCTGCGCGAGAAGCAGGATGACCTGTGTCGCACCCGCTCCGACCGGACGGCGCTGAACCACTGATTCACGTCGGTTCGATGTTGCGATTGAAACTGTTGCACTGGCGCATTTCTGTGCTAACAATACTGACCATGCACGCAGCCCACGCCAACTTTTATTGGTATTACTTTCCGAAGCCCCAGGCGGAGGAAGGACTGCGTTCACCCTGAAGAAACCTTCAGACGCATTCCCGAAAGCCGCCAGCGAACCTGGCGGCTTTTTTGTTGTCGCCGCGCTGGGGAACCCCACCCGCTTACCGAGATCCCCGCCATGCCCCCCCATACCGACGACCTCCGCATCCGCAAGATCGAACCGCTGGCCTCACCGGCAGAACTGCTGGCCCTGCTGCCCTGCGACGATGAAGCATCCGACACCGTCAGTGCCTCGCGCAGCGCGCTGCATGCCATCCTGCACGGGGCGGACGACCGTCTTGCCGTCGTAGTGGGGCCGTGTTCGATCCACGATCCGGCCGCCGCAATCGAATACGCGCAGAAGCTCAAGCCGTTGCGCGATGCGCTGGCGGGCGAACTGGAAATCGTCATGCGTGTGTACTTCGAAAAGCCGCGTACCACGGTGGGCTGGAAGGGGCTGATCAACGATCCAGACCTCGACGGCAGTTTCAACATCAACAAGGGCCTGCGTATTGCCCGTGGCCTGCTGCGCGACATCAACAAGCTGGGGCTGCCGGCCGGCGTGGAGTTCCTTGATGTGATCTCGCCGCAGTACATCGCCGACCTGGTGGCGTGGGGGGCGATCGGCGCACGTACCACCGAAAGCCAGGTGCATCGTGAGCTGGCGTCCGGCCTGTCGTGCCCGGTTGGCTTCAAGAACGGGACCGACGGCAACATCAAGATCGCCGCCGATGCCGTTGGCGCGGCGATGAACCCCCATCATTTCCTGTCGGTGACCAAGCAGGGCGATACCGCGATCGTCGCCACGGCGGGCAATCCGGATTGCCACGTGATCCTGCGCGGCGGCAAGCAGCCCAACTACGATGCGGCCAGCATCGCCGATGCCTGTCAGGTGCTGACCAAGGCGCAGTTGCCCACGCGCCTGATGGTCGATGCCAGCCACGCCAACAGCCTGAAGAATCCGGACAACCAGCCCAAGGTAGTCGATGACATCGCCGCGCAGATGGCCGGCGGTGAGCAGCGCATCGTCGGGGTGATGATCGAGAGCAACCTGGTCGGCGGTCGGCAGGAGCTGGTGGAAGGCCAGCCGCTGGTGCACGGCCAGAGCATCACGGATGGCTGCATCGACTGGGCGACCACCGAAGTGGTGCTGGAGCGGTTGGCCGCTGCCGTGCGTGCGCGCCGCGAGGCCGTGGCGGCGCGGGAAGCAGAAGTGGAAGCGCAAGCCGCCTGAGCGGTGCAACGTGTGTGGAAGACGGTTGCTGCCTGCGGGGGCGCGCCGTCTTCAGCGGTGGCTGGCGGAGTTGGCAGCCATCGCGGCCGCATCGGCGATGCGCCTGGAACGGGATGCAATGAACCCGTTCCAGGTTCATCGCCGGGGTGGTGGACGAGGTGGTGTTCGCGATCTGGCGGGCGGGGGTAAAGCCGCCCTGGTAGAGCCAACTTCAGTCGGCTGCGTGCGGGTCGCGAGCGCGGGAGCAGCCGACTGAAGTCGGCTCTACCAGGTTGGCTCTACCGGGGCCGCTGCAGTTTTGCCAGCGCGAGATACATCGCCGGGGTGGTGTACAGGGTCAGCAGCTGGCTGACCAGCAGCCCGCCGACGATGGCGATGCCCAGCGGGCGGCGCAGCTCCCAGCCTTCGCCGCCGCCGAGCATCAGCGGCAGGGTGCCCAGCAGCGCGGCGATGGACGTCATCAGGATCGGTCGCAGGCGCAGCCGTGCCGCCTCCATCACCGCATCGTGCGCGCTGAGACCGCGCCGCTCGGCGGCCAGGGCGAAGTCGACCAGCAGGATGGTGTTCTTCATCACCACGCCGACCAGCAGGAACAGCCCCAACAGCGAGATCAGGTTGAGCTCGTTGTCGAACAGCAGCAGGGCGAGCAGGGCGCCGACGCCGGCCGAAGGCAGCGTGGACAGGATCACCAGCGGCTGCAGGAAACTTTCATACAACACGCCCAGCACCAGGTACACCGCCAGCGTGGCGCCCAACAGCAGCCACAGCTGCCGTTGCCGCATCTCCTCCAGGCCGGCCGCTTCACCGGACAGCTTCGCCTGCACGGTGGCGGGCAGCATCAGCGTGGCCATGGCGCCGTTGATGGCGGTGACCGCCTGCTCCAGACCCACCCCGGGTGCCAGCGCGAACTCGATCCAGATGGAGGCGAACTGCTGGCTGTGGGAGACACGGTCCGACGCCATGCCATAGCGCCACGTGGCCACACTGGACAACGGGATGCGCTGGCCTTCCGCGCCGACCACCTGCAACTGCTGCAGCGTGGTCGGGTCCTGGGTATGCCGCGGGTCCAGTTCCATCACCACGCGGTACTGGTTGAGGGTGTCGTACAGCGTGGCGACCTGGCGTTGGCTGAAGGAGTTGTTGAGCACGGTGGCGATCGTGCGCAGGTCCACGCCATGGCGCGCGGCGGCTTCGCGGTCGATGTCCAGCACCACTTGGCGCATGCCGGCCTCGCCCTGCGCTTCCACATCCACCAGTTCCGGCAAGGACTTCAGCGCGGCGCTTACCTTCGGCGCCCACTCACGCAACGGCGCGAGGTCGGCGGCCAGCAACTGCAGTTCCTGCTTGCCGCTGTCGCCGGCGCCTTCCAGGCGGATGTCCTGGTCCACCCACATGTACAGGTTGCCGCCAGGCAGCGGTGGCAGGTTCTTGCGGAGGCGCTCGATCACCTGCTGGCTGGATATCTTGCGTTCGGCCAAGGGCTTCATCTTGATCATGATGAAGGCATTGTTGACCCCCATGCCGCCGCCGATGTATCCGATGATGTCCTCGATCGCCGGGTCATCCAGCAGCAGCTGGCGGTAGGCACTGATCTTGGGCTGCATTGCCTGGAATGACAGGCCGTCATCGCCACGCGCGAAGCCACGCAGCTGCGCGGTATCCTGCTGCGGCACCATGCCCTTGGGTACCTTCTGCAGCAACCAGGCATTGAGCGCGATCACGGCGACGAAGGCCAACAGCGGCCAGCGGAGCCGCTGCAGGCCCTTGTCCAGCGTGCGCAGGTAACCCGCGCGCACCCGCTCGAACAACGCGTTGCTGCCGCGCTGCCATCGCGATGGCGTGCGCTGTGCATCGGTGAACAGATGCGCGCACAGCATCGGCACCAGGCTCAGTGCCACCACCACCGATACCGCCATCGCGGCCACCAGGGTCAGCGAGAACTCGCGGAACAACCGTTCAACGAAGTCATCCATGAACAGGATGGAGACGAAAACCACTGCCAGCGCGAGGTTCATCGACACCAGCGTTGCGGACACTTCACCCGCACCGCGTATCGCCGCCTGCCACCGATCGGCACCCAGCTCGCGATGGCGTGCGATGTTCTCCAGCACCACGATGGCGTCGTCCACCACCAGCACGGCGGCAACGATCAGTGCCATCAGCGAGAGCGTGTTGAGCGAAAAGCCCAGCAGCGCGATCAGGGCCAGCGTGCCGAACAACACGACAGGGATGGCCACGCTGGGCACCAGTGCGGCACGCCAGTGACCGAGGAAGCCGAGCACCACCAGCACCACCAGCACGATCGCCAGCAGCAGGGTCAGCTCGGCCTCGTGCAGGGTGGCGCGGATGACCGGCGAGCGATCCATCACCAACTGCATGTCGACGTTCGCCGGCAGCAGCGCATGCAGCTGGGGCAGTTGCTGCTGGATGGCGTCCACGGTGGCGATGATGTTCGCGCCGGGCTGGCGGCTGATGATCAACAGCACGGCGGGACGTTCGTTGTGGAAACCACTGGCGTAGCGATCCTCTACGCCGTCCGCGACTTGTGCCACGTCACCCAGCCGCAAGGGGCGACCGTCCTTGATGGCAAGGGCGAGTTCGCGGTACTGCGCCGCTTCGCGCAGTTGCAGCGGTGCCTCCAACTGCCACTGCTGCTGCGCGTTGCCCACTGCCCCCAGCGGCCGCAATGCGTTCGCACGCGCGATGGCCTGCGATACGTCATCCAGGGCCAGCCCGGCGTGGTTCAACGCGTTCGGGTCCAGCGATACCCGCACGGCGGGCAATGCGCTGCCGCCGACCTGCACCCCCCCCACGCCGGGTACCTGTGACAGCTTCTGCGCCAGGACGGTGGAGCCGATGTCATACAGCTGGCCCGGCGACAGTACGTCCGAGGTCAGCGCCAGGGCCAGGATCGGTGCCTGCGATGGATTGACCTTGCGGTACTCCGGCATGCCGGGCATGCCACTGGGCAGCTGGCCGCGTGCCGCATTGATGGCGGCCTGCACTTCGCGCGCCGCTTCATCGATGTTGCGGTCGAGCACGAACTCCAGCTCGATCTCCGTCTGCCCCTGCGAACTGGATGATTCGAGGTTCGTGATACCGGGAATGCTGCCGAGTGCGCGCTCCAAGGGCGTGGCCACCGTGGCCGCCATCGATTCGGGCGAGGCGCCGGGCAGGCTGGCGCTGATCTCGATGGCCGGATAATCGACCTGCGGCAGCGGTGCCACGGGCAGCAGGCGCAGCGCCATCAGGCCGGCCAGCACGAGGGCGACGGCGAGCAACGTGGTGGCGACCGGCCGCTGCACGCAGGCCTGGGCAATGCGCGCGCCCGGGTTCACGCCTTGGCCCCGCCGTCGGCCGGGATCGGAGCGGCCACGCGACGGCGCTGCAGGCGGTCGAAGGCGAGATAGATCACCGGCGTGGTGAACAAGGTCAGTACCTGGCTGACCAGCAATCCACCCACCATCACCCAGCCAAGCGGCTGGCGCAGTTCGGCGCCCGAGCCGCTGGCCAGCATCAGCGGTATCGCCCCGAACAGGGCCGCCAACGTGGTCATCAGGATCGGCCGGAAGCGCAGCAGCGCCGCCTGGTGGATCGCCTCGCGCGGCGCCATGCCCCGGCTGCGCTGCGCATCCAGCGCGAAGTCGATCATCATGATCGCGTTCTTTTTCACCAGCCCGATCAGCAGCACGATGCCGATCACCGCGATCAGGTCCAGGCTGCGCCCGCTGATCCACAGCGCGGCCAACGCACCTACCGTGGCCGAGGGCAGCGTGGACAGGATGGTGATGGGATGGATGAAGCTCTCATAGAGCACGCCCAGCACGATGTACATCACCACCACGGCCGCCAGGATCAGCCACAGCGTGCTGGACAGCGATCCGTTGAAGGCCGCAGCCGCGCCCTGCAGGCGCAGCTCGATGCTGGCCGGCAGCGCGATATCCGCCCGCGCGGCCTCGACCGCGGCGACGGCGGCGCCCAGCGATGCACCGGGCGCGAGGTTGAACGACAACGTGGCGGCCGGGAACTGGCCGACATGGTTGCGCAGCAGGGGCGCAGGGCCTTGTTCGATGCGCGCCACCGCGCCCAGCGGCACGGTCTGGTCCTGGGCATTGCGCACGCGCAGGCCGGCGATCGCATCCGGTCCGGGCTGGTGCGCAGGATCCGCCTCCAGCACCACGCGGTACTGGCTGGCCTGGGTGAAGATGGTGGAGATCTGCCGTTGCCCGTAGGCGTCGTACAGCGCATCGGCGACCGCTTCCACGGACACGCCCAGCCGGGCCGCTGCATCGCGATCGATCACCACGCGCGCCTGGCGGCCCTGCATCTGCAGGTCGCTGGCCACATCGCGCAGCACCGGCGAACGTTGCAACGCCTGCAGCAGCCGCGGCGTCCAGTCCTGCAGTGCATCGGTGTCCGGGCTGGTCAGGGTGAACTGGTACTGGCTGCGGCTGATGCGGTCTTCCAGTCCGAGTTCCTGCACGGGCTGCAGATACAACGTGATGCCGGGGATGTCGGCCACGCGCTGCTGCAGGCGGGCCATCACCGAAGCGACGTCGCCGCGTCCCTCGCTGCGCTGGCCGTGCGGCTTGAGCTCGATCAGCAGGCGGCCCGTATTGAGGGCCGCGTTGTTGCCATCCACACCGATGTACGACGACAGGCTGGCCACCGCCGGGTCCTGCTCGATGGCCGCGGCAAGGGCCAGCTGGCGCTGGCGCATCGCCTGGAACGAAATCGCCTGCGGCGCCTCGCTGATGCCCTGCACCAGCCCGGCGTCCTGTACCGGGAAGAAGCCCTTGGGGACAGCGAAGTACAGCGCCACGGTCAGCAGCAACGTCGCCGCAGTGGCGATCAGCATCAACGGCTGGCGCTGCAGCACCCAGTGCAGCTGGCGGTCGTAAGCGGCGATGACACGGTCGAACATGTCGCCGCGCTGGCCGCTGACCCCTTCGTGCTTGTTCGCGCCGGGGCGCAGGAAGCGTGCGCACAGCATCGGCGTCAGGGTCAGCGAGACCAGCAGCGAGATGCCGATGGCCACGGCCAGGGTGATGGCGAACTCATGGAACAGCGCGCCCACCAGATCGGCCATGAACAGCAGCGGGATCAGTACGGCGATCAACGACACCGTCAGCGATACCAGAGTGAAGCCGATCTCGCTGGCGCCCTTGAGCGCTGCGTTCATCGGCGTCTCGCCTTCTTCCAGGTGCCGCGCGATGTTTTCCAGCATCACGATGGCATCGTCGACCACGAAACCGGTGGCGATGGTGAGTGCCATCAGAGTGAGGTTGTTGAGCGAAAAGCCGGCCAGCAGCATCACCGCGAACGTCCCCACCAGCGACAGTGGCACCGCGACACTGGGAATCAGCGTGGCCGAGGCACTGCGCAGGAACACGAAGGTCACCAACACCACCAGGCCGATGGCGAGCACCAGCTCCTTCTGTACGCCGCGGACCGACGCGCGGATGGACTCGGTGCGATCACTGAGTACCTGCAGTTCCACGCCCTTGGGTAGCGCCGCCTGCAACTGCGGCAGCAGCTCGCGCACGTGCTCCACCACCGCGATGACATTGGCCCCCGGCTGGCGCTGGATGTTCACGAGCACCGCAGGCGTGGTGCCGGACCACGCTGCCAACTGCCGGTTCTCGGCACCGTCGCTGATGCTGGCCACGTCGCCCAGCCGCAGGGGCGCGCCGTCGCGCCACTTCAGCACCAGCGCGCGGTACTCCGCGACGCTGCGCATCTGGTCGTTCGCATCGAGCATCACCGCGCGGATCGGCCCGTCGAAACTGCCCTTGGGCAAGTTGACGTTGGCGGCGGCAATCGCCGTGCGGACATGGTCCATGCCCAAGCCGTTGGCGGCCAATGCGGCAGGGTTGACCTGGATGCGTACGGCAGGGCGTTGGCCGCCGGCCAGGCTGACCAGGCCGACGCCCGGCAACTGTGACAGACGCTGCGCCACGCGCGTATCGACCAGGTCGTGCACCTGCGGCAGGGCCATGCCCTGCGAGGTCACCGCCAGGGTAAGGATCGGGGTGTCGGCCGGATTGACCTTGCGGTAGACCGGCGGCACCGGCAGGTCGTCGGGCAGGAAACTGCCGGCGGTGTTGATCGCCGCCTGCACGTCCTGTTCGGCCACGCCCAGTGACACCTCCAGCCCGAACTGCAGCGTCACCACCGACGCGCCACCGGAACTGGTGGAGGACATCTGCTTCAGTCCCGGGATCTGGCCCAGCTGCTTCTCCAGGGGGGCAGTGACCATCCGCGTGGTCAGCTCGGGGCTGGCACCGGGATACAGCGTGGTGACCTGGATGATCGGGTAATCGACCTGCGGCAGCGCCGCCACCGGCAGCAGCCGATACGACAGCACGCCGGCCAGCAGCAGCGCCACCATCAACAGGGTGGTGGCGACCGGGCGCAGGATGAAAGGCCGCGACAGATTCATGCGCCGTCCTGCGCAGCGTCCTCGCTGATGATGCGCACGGCGCCGCCGTCTTCCAGTCCGTCGATGCCTTCCACCACCACCTTTTCGCCGGCCTTGAGCCCGCTGCGCACCGAGACGCGGCTGCCATCGGCCGGTCCCAGCACCACATCACGGCGTTGCGCCTTGTCATCCTGGTCGATCACATGCACGTAGTTGCCTTTGCTGCCGAACTGCACGGCGGCATCGGGAATCACCACGGCATCGTGCGCACCGAGCTGCAGGCGGATGTTCACGAACTGGTTGGGGAACAGCGCGTCATCGGCGTTGTCGAACTGCGCGCGCAGCTTCAAGGTGCCGGTGGCCGTGTCGATCACGTTGTCCACGCTGGACAGCACACCGTCGCCCAGCGCGGCGCGCTCTTCGCGGTCCCAGGCCTGCACCGCCAACGCCGGCGTGGCGCGCACGGCATCCAGCAGCGCCGGAAGTTCCGGTTCGGGCACGGTGAACAGCACGCTGATCGGCGCGGTCTGCGCCAGCGTGACCAGGCCATCGGCATCGCTGCTGCGGATCAGGTTGCCTACGTCCACCCGTCGCAGGCCGAGCCGACCGCTCACCGGTGCGGTGATACGGGTGTACTGCAACTGCAGGCGGGCTTCGTCCACCGTGGCCTGGTCGCTCAAGCGTCGCCCCTGCAGCTGCCGGACCTTGCTCTGCTGGTCACTGAGTTCCTGCCCGGACACATAGTTCTTTGCCTGCAGCTCGCGGAACCGCTGCAGCTGGCGCTCTGCATTTTCCAGTTCGGCCAGGTTCTGCTGCTGGGTGCCCTGTGCCTGGGCGAGACGCACCTCGTACGGGCGCGGATCGATCTGCGCGATCAGCTCGCCTGCACGGACGTGCTGGCCTTCGTCGACATGCAGCTTCAGCAGTTCACCATCGACGCGGCTGCGCACCACCACGCTGTGCAACGGGGTCACGGTACCGATGGCTTTCAGCCGCAACTGCAGCGGTTCGGCACTGGCGCGCGCCACGCGCACCGGAGTCGGCTTGCGGCCGCCTTCATCGGTTGCCGGAGCAGCGTGCGGCCACGCCCACCATGCGATCAGCGCAACAAGCGCGACGAGGGAAGCTGCCAGCAGCAGCATGCGGTTACGGCGGAGGCGCGACGGTTCGGCAACGGACATGGGGCATCCTGCACCCTGCGCTGGCGCAGGGTAGTACTGCGCCAGGGACACGACTGCATGGCCTGGCAACTGGGGGGAAGGGTTGTCTGGCGGGGCCGCAGAGGCAGCGTGGCTGGATGCCGCCGCACGCAGCGACGGGGCCGTCATGGTAGCTAATCGCACGGCATATTTCCGCATGACCAAGGTCATGGGGGCGGTATTCCGGCGCGTGACGGCCGCTGGCCCTCACCGGTAAGCACGCGCTGGTATCACCGGTAGTGACGGCCGCTGGCCGTCAACAGTCCAAACGCGTCAGTGCACTTCGTCGTGGTACACGAACTTCGGCATTTCCCAGCGGTAGTGGATCGCCAGCAGGCGTAACGCGAACCCCCCGCCCAGGCAGCACAGGATGGCGATGTTGTCGGCCACGTTCCAGCGCAACAGCAGCAGATACGCAGCACCGGTGAGCAACGAGATGATCGCGTAGAGCTCTTTCTGGAAGATCAGCGGCACCTCGTTGCACAGGATGTCGCGCAGCACGCCGCCGAACGCACCGGTCAGCATCCCGGCGATCAGCACGATCGGTGTGGCGTGTCCGGTCTCGCGGGCGATCGCGCAGCCGATCAGGGTGAAGGCGATCAGCCCCAGACCATCCAGCACCAGGAACGTGCGGCGGAAGTGGTGCATCCAGCGCGCCACCCAGGTGGCGATCAACGCAGCGCAGACGGTGAATCCGAGGTACTCCGGGTGCTTCACCCAGGCCAAGGGGTAATGGCCGAGGATGATGTCGCGCAGTGAGCCCCCGCCCAACGCGGTGACACAGGCGATCATGACCACGCCGAAAAGATCCATGCGGCGGCGTCCTGCGGACAGGGCGCCGGTCATGGCTTCGGCGGAAATAGCGATCAGGTAGATGATGGACAACAGCATGGGCAGGCTCCGGACGCGGTGGGACGCCGCTGACGGTAGAACCGACGTGAGTCGGCTGACGGACGGCCACGCAAGGCTCGCACCGATGCGCGCGCATCGACGAATCAAGGTGACCGGTGCCGCTCCCGCTGTCCTTTTGCCTGAGAGTTCAGCGGATGAAACCGCGTGCCCCTTCGGCGGATCCTTGCGGACCTCTCTCCAGCTCGGCGAATCGGATACATGGTTGGTGGGATGCCATCCCACCGGCCTGAGCGATCATGGGAGCCTGCGCCTTCGGCGGGTGCCAGCGTGGCACCACTCTCCTGCATCCGGCGCGTAGTGTAGCTGCTGGCCGCCGTTGGGCGATAATCGCCGCATGCCCTGCCTGACTGCCCCGTGGTTTCTGTACCTGCTTGAATGCCGGGATGGCAGCTATTACGCGGGGATCAGCACCGACGTACAGGCACGCTTCGCCGCCCACCAGGCCGGCAAGGGGGCGCGTTACACCCGCGCGCGCCCACCCCTGCAGATCCTGGCCGTACGCCAGTATCCAGACCGCGCGGAAGCCTCGCGCGCCGAGTGGCAACTGAAGCAGCTGCCGCGCGCGAAGAAGCTCGCATGGCTCAGCGGCGCCATCGGCCCGTGACGCACGACCGGTAGAGCCGCCTGGTAGAGCCGACTTCAGTCGGCTGCTCTTAGCGCACCACCGCGCAAGCCGATCGGTAGAGCCGACTTCAGTCGGCTGTTCTTACCGCACCACCGCGCAAGCCGACTGAAGTCGGCTCTACCGGTAGGCACCATCCGTAGACCCGATCCGTAAGCCCCACCCGTAGGCCCATCCGTGGCCCCAACCCGTGGGCCCATCCGCAGACCCCACCCATGAACCCCACGCGTCAGCGCAGCGGTCGCGCCGCTACACCGAAGGTGGCGGATCCTTCGGCGGCTTCACGTCACCGAAGATGATCCGTGCGCTGCGCTGGTAGCTCCAGTACGCCACGGCCCAGTTCAACAACACCACCATGCGGTTGCGGAAGCCGATCAGGAAGAACACGTGGGCGGCCAGCCAGAACCACCACGCCAGCACGCCGGACAGCTGCAGCTTGCCCAGGTGCACGATCGCGGCCATGCGGCCGATGGTGGCCAGGTTGCCGTAGTCGGCGTACGTGAACGCGCCCGGCCCCGGCTTGCCGTGCAGGCGCGCACGAACGGTGTCCGCTACGTGTTTGCCCATCTGCTTTGCCGCCGGTGCGACGCCTGGCACCGGTCGACCATCGGCCTGGGTCAGCGCGGCCAGGTCGCCGGCCACGAACACTTCCGGGTGGCCGGGCAGGGTCAGGTCAGGCTGCACCTGCACGCGGCCAGCGCGGTCGAGCGGCACGTCCAGCGTGGCGCCCAACGGCGATGCGGCGACGCCTGCCGCCCACACCACCGTGCGTGCAGGAACGAACTGATCGCCCAGCTGGAAGCCGAGGCTGTCGATCGACGTCACCGGGGTGCCGGTCAGTACTTCCACGCCCAGTTTTTCCAGCTGCCGACGTGCCTTCAGCGAGAGCACGTCCGGGAACGTGGACAGCACGCGCGGTCCGGCTTCCACCAGGCGCACCTTGGCCGACGCCGGGTCGATGTGGCGGAACTCGTTGCGCAGGGTATGCCGGGCAATTTCGGCCAGCGTGCCGGCCAGTTCCACGCCGGTCGGGCCACCGCCGACTACGGCGAAGCTGAGCCACGCCGCCTTCTTTTCCGGATCCGGCTCGGCCTCGGCACGCTCGAAGGCCAACAGCAGCTTGCGTCGCAAGGCAATCGCGTCATCCAGCGTCTTCAGGCCGGGCGCATCCTTGGCCCATTCGTCATGGCCGAAATAGGCATGGGTGGCGCCGCTGGCCAGCAGCAGGGAGTCGTACGTCATCGAGGTGCCATCGGCCAGATGCACGCTGCGCGTCACCTTGTCGATGCGGCTGACTTCGCCCAGGCGGACTTCCACGTTGCGCTGTTGGCCGAGGATATGCCGCAGCGGTGCGGCGATATCCGGTGCGGAAAGACCTGCCGTCGCGACCTGGTACAGCAAGGGCTGGAACAGATGATGGTTGCGGCGGTCGATCAGGGTGATGCGGATGCGCTCGCTGGCCAAGGCGCGGGTCGCCCAGAGGCCGGCGAAACCGCCGCCGACGATGACCAGGTGGGGGGTGCGCTCGCGGGACATCGCGTGGCTCCAGTAGGGGGGCGTGGGGATGATCGCATGTCACGGCGGGGTACGCCGCGCTGGAACATACTGTCCTCTGCCCATCGTCAGCCTGGAGTCGGTATGTCCGAGTCTGAAAAGCGCATTGCCCTGTTGATCGACGCCGACAACGCGCCTGCCGCGAAGATCGAGGAAGTCCTGGCCGAGGTCGCCCGCCACGGCGTGGCGAACGTGCGCCGTGCCTACGGCAACTGGAAGAGCCCGAACCTGAAAAGCTGGGAAGCGGTGCTGCACGAGTACGCGATCCGCCCCATCCAGCAGTTCGCCTACAGCCGCGGCAAGAACGCGTCCGACATGGCGATGGTGATCGATGCGATGGACCTGCTGTACGCCGGCAACCTGGATGGCTTCGCGATCGTCTCCAGCGATGCCGACTTCACCCCGCTGGTGATGCGCCTGCTGACCGATGGGGTGAAGGTGTACGGCTTCGGTGAAAAGAAGACGCCGGAGCCCTTCGTCAACGCGTGTTCCAAGTTCACCTATGTCGAAGCGCTGGGCCAGGCGCATGTCAGCGCGCCGGAGATCGAAACGGGTGCAGTGTCCGCAGGTGAAACGAGCAGCGAGGCGCGCCCGCGCAAGACCGGCGCGGAGATGCGCAGCGATACCAAACTGGTGAACCTGCTGCGCCGTGCGGTGGCGTCGGCGGAGGGTGAGGACGGCTGGTCGCACCTGGGGCCGGTCGGTAGCCAGATCGGCAACCAAGCGTCGTTCGATCCACGGAATTATGGCTACGGCAAGCTCAGTGACCTGCTGGCGGCGATCGGCCTGTTCGACATGAAGAAGGAAGGCAAATCGTCCTTCGTACGCGCGCTGGCGAAAAAGCCGGCTGCAAAACCTGCCGCAGGACAAGCGCCGAAACCCGTCGCCAAACAGGCGAGGAAGCAGGCAGCAAAAAGCGGCAAGCCAGATGTCGCGTGATCGGCGTATCGTAGCGGTCCCGCGCCTGCCGGGCGCCCGTTTGCCCGCAAGAGAACCAACATGCTGAAGATCTGGGGCCGTCGCAATTCGAGCAATGTGCGCAAGGTGCTGTGGTGTGCCGAAGAGATCGGCCTGACCTACGAGTCCATCGAAGTGGGCGGCAGTTTCGGCGGTACGCAGGCAGCGGAGTATCAGGCGATGAATCCCAACGGACTGGTGCCGGTCATTGAAGACCACGGCCTGCCGCTATGGGAATCCAATGCGATCGTGCGCTATCTGTCGGCGCGTTATGCGTTGGGCAGCTTGTACGACGAATCGCCGATCGTGCGGGCGCAGAGCGAGAAATGGATGGACTGGAGCACTTCCCGCATGGCGCCGCTGTACAGCGAGCTGATCTGGGGGGTGATGCGCACCGCGCCGGCAGACCGCGACGAAGCGCGCATCAACGCGGCACTGGTGAAGGCGGGCGATCTGCTGGCGATGGCCGATGCGGAGCTTGCCAAGCAGCCCTGGCTGTCCGGCGACCACTTCGCGATGGGTGACATTCCGCTCGGGTCGCTGGTGTATGCGTGGTTTGAGATGCCGATCCAGCGCCCCGACCTGCCGCACCTTGCGGAGTGGTACGCGCGGTTGCGCGAGCGCCCTGCCTACCAGCGCGGTGTGATGACTGGCATGAGCTGAGACGGCCGCGCGCTCGTGCGCCTCGGTGCGTCGGGGGGAGGCTGCGCCGGGGGGGAGGCTGCGCCGGGGGGCGGTCCCGGTAGAGCCGACTTCAGTCGGCTGCGGTGGGATCTCGCGGAATGCAGCCGACTGAAGTCGGCTCTACCGGTCCGCTCTACCAATCGGCGATACCTGCGGGCGATACCCGTCCGCCCCGTTCCCTGACGCGCTCAGTACAGGTCCATCGGATCCACATCCAGCGACCAGCGCACTTTGCGTGCTTCCGGCAGGCCGTGCAGCAACGGGGCGACGTGGTCCAGTACGGCGTGCAGCAGTGGCCGCTGCGCGCTGGACAGCAGCAATTGCGTGCGTTGGTATCCCGCACGCCGGGGCATGGGCGCGGGCATCGGGCCGAATGCTTCCAGGTGCGGTTGCTCGCCCAGCAGGCCGCGTGCAGCCAGCAGGAACGCGTTGGCCTGCTCGACCTGCTGGGCTTCGGCCCGTAGCAGGGCGAGATGGGCAAACGGGGGAAAGCCCGCCGCGTGGCGCTGGGTCAGTTCGGCCGCCGCGAACGGGTGGTAGCCGCCGTTCACCAGGGTTTCCAGCAGCGGATGGCCCGGATGGTGGGTCTGCAGCCAGACTTCACCGGGATCGCGCGCGCGGCCGGCGCGACCTGCTACCTGGATCAACTGCTGGGCGAGCTTCTCGGTGGCGCGGAAGTCCGACGAAAACAGGCCTTCATCGATGCCGACCACCACCACCAGGGTCAGCTTGGGCAGGTCGTGGCCCTTGGCCAGGATCTGCGTGCCGACCAGGATGCCGGGCTGGTCGCCCAGCGTGGCCAGTTGCTGCTCCAGCGCGTCGCGGCGCGAGGTGGTGCTGCGATCAATTCGCAGCACCGGCACGTCCGGGAACGCCTGCAGCAAATGCTCTTCCAGTCGTTCGGTACCGATGCCCTGTGGCTGGAGGGCCAGGCTGGCGCAGGCGGGGCAGGCCAGCGGCGCCGCTTGGCGGGCACCGCAGTGATGGCATTGCAGGCGGCGGCCGGCACCGTGCACGGTCATGGGCGCATCGCAGCGCTGGCAGGGTGCGGTCCACCCGCAGTCGTGGCACAGCAGCACCGGCGCGTAGCCACGGCGGTTCTTGAACACCAGCACCTGCTGGCCGTTGCGCAGGTGTTCGGCGATGCCCTCCAGCACCTGCGGCGACAGGCCATCGCGCAGCGGGCGCTTGCGCACATCCAGGATGCGCACGCGCGGCGGCCGCGCCTCGCCGGCGCGCTGCTTCAGCCGAAGATGCGTGAAGCGGCCGGCGTGTGCATTGTGCAGGGATTCCAGAGCCGGGGTCGCGCTGCCCAGCACGACCGGTACGGCCAGCGCCTTGCCGCGGACCAGGGCGAAATCACGCGCGTGGTAACGGATGCCGTCCTGCTGCTTGTAGCTGTTGTCATGTTCTTCGTCGACGATCAGCAACCCCGCCTCGGGCAACGGCATGAAGATCGCCGAGCGCGTGCCGACGATCACCCGTGCTTCGCCGCGCGCTGCGGCCGCCCAGACGCGCGCGCGCTCGTTGTCGTTCAACCCCGAGTGATATGCGTGCACCGCGATGCCGAGGCGACCGCGGAAGCGCGCGAGGGTCTGTGGGGTGAGGCCGATCTCCGGCACCAGCACCAGCGCCTGCCGACCCTGTGCCAGACACTGGATGATGGCCTGCAGGTAGACCTCGGTCTTGCCGCTGCCGGTCACCCCGTCCAACAGGAAAGGCACGAATCCCGTTGAGGTGGTGATGGCCTCAACGGCCGCCGCTTGATCCGGATTCAGCGTCGGGCCGCCCAGCGGGCTGGCCTGCATCGGCGCCACGCTCAGCGCGACACGTTCGGCCAGGCCGCGCTTGCCCAGACTGCGTGCGGCGGGGCGCCAGTCCTCCATCCGCGCAGCGATCACGTCCTCGTCAACGACCGCGTCGGCCAGCAGTTCGGCCAGCTGCCGCGGCCGGCTGCCTGCGCGCAGACCATCACGCTGATCGCGCCCGGCCTGCGTGAGCTGCCAGCCCCAGTGATGGGTGTCCGGCATCGGTTCGCCGTGGCGCAGCGGCCCGGGCAGGGCCATCGACAGCACCTCGCCCAACGGGGCATGGGTGTATCGGGCAAGCCATTGCAGGCTCTGCCACAGCTCGCCCTGCAGCACCGGCTGCGGGTCCAGCCATGCGATGGCCTGACGCAGGGAGGCGCCTTCCTCGGCCGTACCGTGTCCGGCCACGACCCCCACCAGTTCGCGGGGTCCGAACGGCACCTTGATGCGGCAACCCACGACGTCGCCCGCGGCCGCGCCATCGGGCGGCAGATAGTCGAACAACTGCGGCAGCGGGACGGGGAGGGCAACGCGCAGGGTGGGTGACAGAGCGACCATGCACTCAGTGTAGCGGCCCGTTCAGCCGACTCGCGACCCGGGTTCAGCGATCTCACACTTCAGTGAAGACAGCCTAAACACGAGCTAAATATAAGACTCCATTGGATATTCAGGGTTATCCACATCTTCTGTGGATAAGTCTGTGTGTTAGCGGCGGTGTAACGCGCCAAGTCCCGATGCCGACAGCCGCATTGTTCTCTTGGTCAAAAAATAGCCACACAATATTTGTCTTTAAAATCAACGTGATGAATGTGAAATGCCGTGGAAACATGAGCCGGGCTGCGTTTGGGCATCAGCGAACATGACGGTCCATGACGCTGTGCACAACCTGCAGCACGATCCCCGCAAACGCGCAAGCCCTCGGCGGCACCAGTGACGACCCGTTATCATTCCGCGTGAATTCCTGGAGTACCCGATGACGGCTGCGTCCGCCCCTGTTTCCCCCACTGCGGCCGGTGCACTGTCGGCATTCCTTCGAGGCGTCGAGCGCCGGGCGCTGGTCGTCGCTGAGCTGCAGACCGGCGACCCCGCGCGGGCTGAGCAAGCCCTCGTGGCGGTCATGCGGGCCTTCGCCGCCGTGGCCAGCGACCTGCCCATGGCACAGTGGCCGCCGCGCTTCTGGGCGCTGCTGGCGGCCCGCCAGGCCCTGCGTGACACGCCCACCGGCCGCTGGGACGGCGGGGTGGCACATCTGGGTGAACTCGACCCGCTGGTCCGCTTGGCACTCCTGCTGCGCATCGGCGCAGGCCTGGATGAAGATACCGCCGCACGGCTGTTGGACACCGACGTGGATGGTTATCAGGAAGCGCTTGCCGCGGCCTGTCCCCGCGACGCGGGTGGGCAGCCCGACGCCCACGGCTGGCGGGTCCTGGCCGAAGAGGTGCAGCAGCTTATCCGGGAGTTGCCAGCGCAGCGCCTGAAAGAGCTGCAGCAACCGGTGGCGGCGGGCAAGAAGGAGGCATCGTCGAAGAGCTGGCGCGCGCCGGCCAACGAGCAGCGCAGCACGCCGGTGCCGCCGCGTCGTCGGCCCTCGCAGCAGCGCCGCTGGCGTGGCCCGGCGATCCTGCTGGCCACTGTACTGGTGCTGCTGGTGGCCGGACTCGGCTGGCGCGCGTGGCAGGGCCGTACCCCGGACGCCCCCGCGATCGTGCCGGAGGGTGCCGTGGGCGACGCCGGGCCGGTGAAGGTGGAGGCGCTGGACACGGATGCGCCCAAGGTGGCTCCTGCCGGCACCGACCCGATGGCCACCGAAGATGCCGCGATGCTGGCCGACCCCGATTTCCCGCTGCTTGCCGACGCGGACCTGCATGCCTGGTCAGCCGCGGGTGGCCCGCTGCCGGTGGACGAGTCGCAGGCAAAACCGACCCGTCCGGAGCCGGTGGCTGCTGGGCTTGAAACGGCCGCGGCCGATGAATAAGTCGGTCGGGAGGCTGCTGCTGGTTGGGATGATGATGTCGACCGCAGCGCAGGCCGCGCCGGACCGCAATGTGCTGCCGCTTTCGTCATCGAGTGGCCCCGCCGGCGTCCCGGTCACGCCCGCGCCCGCGCTCCCGGCCTGGGATCAGCTCAGCCCCGAGCAGAAGCGTCAGCGTCGCAGCGACTATGCCGCGTGGCGATCAATGAGCGAATCGGAACGGCAACGCGTACGGCAGGCGGCCGGCCAGTTCTCGGCGTTGCCGCCGGCGCGCCAGCAGGCTCTGCGGGACAGCTTCACTGCACAGGACCAGGCCTTCCGCGATGGGTGGCGGCTTGGCCCCTTGCTCGGTGAGCACTTCGGTCGGCTGCAGGGCATGTTCGGGTATGTGCCGGAAGACCAGCGCGACGCGACGCTGGCCATGCTGCGGCAGCTGACTCCTGCCCAGGTGTCGCAGTTGACGCTGGTGGCACAGCGCACGCCGCCGCAACAGCGCGACGCCGTGCGCAGCGAATTCCTGGCGGTCGCACCCGCACAGCGCGACGCCTGGCTGACCCGCCAGGTAGGCCGGTAAGCAGTGCCTTCATCGCGCGGCCGCTGCGCTACCGGTGGGTCGGCGTAAGCGGTCTGTCCGTTTTCTGGTAGAGCCGGCTTCAGCCGGCTGGCTCCAGCTCGCTGAAGAACAGGTAAGATGGCGCCCCGCAACCCGGTGCCTGTGCCCTTCGCGCGCAGCCGCAGTTGGCGACCTCCGCCGCATCCATGTCCATCGCATCCCCCGCCCCGCGCTTCAGCCAGGAAGTGCGCGCCACCGGCATCCTCGCGCTGCCGCTTGTCCTCGGCCACGTGTCTACCGGATTGATCTCGTTCGTCGACAACGTGATCGCCGGCCACCATGGCACCCATACGCTCGCTGCGGTCACCATCGGCACGGCCCTGCTGTGGCTGCCGATGCTGATCCCGATCGGAACCCTGATCTCGCTCACCGCGTCGGTTTCCCAGCTGCACGGGGCCGGCCGCGAGCGTGAGATCGGCCCGCTGTTCCGCCAGGCCCTGTGGCTGGCGCTCGGGCTGGGACTGATCATGTTCACGTTCCTCAGCGTGGTGCCGCCGCTGCTGCCGGCATTCGGCATCGCGCCGGAGATCGTGCCAGGGGCCACCGCGTTCCTGCACGCGGTGCGCTGGGGTGGCCCGGCCCTGACGCTGTACTTCTGCATGCGCTATCTCAGCGAGGGCATGCACTGGACGCTGCCGACCATGCTGATCGGCTTCGGCGGGCTGCTGGTGCTGGCCCCGATGGGCTATGTGCTGGCCAACGGCAAGCTGGGCTTCCCGGAGCTGGGCGCGGAAGGGCTGGGCATCGCCTCGGCGGTGATGATGTGGCTGCAGGCGCTCTGCTTCGGCACCTACCTGTGGAAGACCAAGCGCTTCGAGCACCTGCAGCTTTTCAGCCATTTCGAGGGCCCACGCTGGCGCGCCATCTGGGAGCTGCTGCGTACCGGCCTGCCGATCGGTATCACCGTGCTGATGGAGGGTGGACTGTTCATCGTCACCGCGCTGCTGATCGGACGACTCGGCGCCAACGAAGCGGCAGCGCACCAGATCGCCATCAACGTGGCCCAGCTGTGCTTCATGATTCCGATGGGCGTGGCCGAAGCCACCACCGTACGTGTCGGCCATTCGGTCGGGCGCGGTGACGGCCACGGCGTGCGCCGCGCGGCCTGGGCGGGCTACGCGATCATCCTGGGCACGCAGACCGTGTCCGCGTTGGCCCTGTTGCTTGGCCATGACGCCATCGTCGGTGTGTACACCAATGACCTTGCCGTCGCCGGGCTGGCGTCGACGTTGCTGCTGTACGCCGCGGCCTTCCAGTTCCCGGATGGCATCCAGGTGATGTCCGCCGGTGCGCTGCGTGGCTTGAAAGACACGCGCGTGCCGATGTTCATTGCCATGTTCGCGTACTGGGGCCTGGGCATGCCGCTCGGCGCCGGGCTTGGGTTGTGGCTGGGCATGGGCCCGCAGGGCATGTGGATCGGCCTGATTGTCGGGCTGACGGCGGCGGCCATCCTGATGGGGTGGCGCCTGCACCGCAGTGGCGCCCGGGTGGGGCAGTCGCTGCCGGCCTGAACGCTCGCTGCGCCCACATTCCTCACGCAGACCCCCTTACTTGTGTCCGATGCTGCGGACAACCACACCCGTTATGCTGATCCCGCAAATTCCTCGGCAAGATGCCAACCGGAGCACCCCATGAACCAAACCGTGCCACCGCTGCCCCCGGCGCGTCGCAATCCTATCGCCGCGTTCTTCGTCGGGCTGTGGGACGTGATGAACTTCACCCGCCGGCTGATCCTCAACGTGCTGTTCTTCGGCCTGTTGTTCTTCATTCTGGTCGCGCTGGTCGTGGCCGCCGGCATGGGTGCAGGCGCCAGCAAGTCGCTGCAGGACCGCACCACGCTGGTCATCGCGCCGGAAGGCCGCCTGGTGGAGCAGTTCAGTACCGACCCGGTCAGCCGTGCCTTCGCCAAGGCGATGGGCGATACCAATGCCGAGGAAATCCAGCTGCGCGACCTGATCCGCGCGATCGACGCGGCACGCGACGACAAGAAGATCGAGCGTGTCGTGCTGGAGCTGGACAAGCTGCAGCCGTCCGGCTTCGCGTCGCTGCGTGAAGTGGCCGCCTCGCTGCAGCAGCTGCGCGCGTCGGGCAAGCAGATCGTGGCCTACAGCGAGAGCATGGGCCAGTCGCAGTACCTGCTGGCCGCGCAGGCCGACGAGGTGTACCTCGATCCGATGGGCGCGGTGCTGCTGGAAGGCCTGGGTCGCTACCGCCAGTACTTCCGCACCGGCCTGCAGGACAAGCTGGGCGTGGATGTGCACCTGTTCAAGGTTGGCGAGTACAAGTCCGCCGCCGAGCCCTACGTGCTCGACGCCGCATCCCCGCAGGCCAAGGAAGCCGACCTGTACTGGATGAACGATGTGTGGCAGCGCTACCTCGGCGATATCGCCAAGGCCCGTCGCCTGGATCCGGCGCAGCTGGCCGCTGGCATCGATACGTTGCCGGAAGGCGTCGCCGCCGCCGGTGGTGATCTCGCCAAGTTCGCGCTCCAGCAGAAGCTGGTCACCGCGCTGAAGACGCGCGAAGAGTTCGAAGACCTGATGATCGAGCGCGGCGTTGCCGACGGCGATGCAGACGGCGGCTTCCGCAACGTCAACCTGGGCGCCTATCTGGGCCAGCTGGACGCACGCCGCAGCCCGGTGGATTCGCGTCCGCAGGTAGCGGTGGTGGTCGCGGCCGGTGAGATCAGCGGCGGCGATCTGCCGGCCGGTCGCATCGGTGGCGAATCGACCTCCGCGCTGCTGCGCGAAGCGCGCGACGACGACAACGTAAAGGCCGTGGTGCTGCGGGTGGATTCGCCGGGTGGCGAAGTGTTCGCGTCCGAGCAGATCCGTCGCGAAGTCGTCGCACTGCAGGCTGCCGGCAAGCCGGTGGTGGTGTCGATGGGCGACCTGGCGGCATCGGGCGGTTACTGGATCAGCATGAACGCTGACCGCATCTATGCCGATGCATCGACCATCACCGGCTCGATCGGCATCTTCGGCATGGTGCCGAACGTGGCCCGCGCGCTGGACAAGATCGGCGTGCACACCGATGGCGTGGGTACGACCCGCTTCGCCGGCGCGTTCGACATGACCAAGCCGCTGGATCCGGCCGTAGGCCAGGTGATCCAGTCGGTGATCAACAAGGGATATGCCGACTTCACCGGTCGTGTGGCCGATGCGCGCAAGAAGCCGGTGGAAGCCGTGGACGAAGTGGCACGTGGCCGCGTCTGGTCTGGCGCGCAGGCCAAGGAACGCGGTCTGGTCGACGCGTTTGGTGGCTTGAAGGATGCAGTGGCCGATGCGGCGGGCCGGGCCAAGCTCGGCGCCGACGACAAGTACCGCGTGCGTTACATCGAAAAGGCGGCCACGCCGTTTGCGCAGTTCGTCAGCAGCTTCGCCGGCACCCATGCCGGTGGCTGGATGCTGGCCGAATCCGGCGTGGGCCGGATGGTGCTGGCGCGCACGATGCCGGAAGTGAATACCCAGCTGCGCTTCGTCGAAGACGCCGCGCGCGAGCAGGGCAAGGGCACCCCGGTGAAGGCGCTGGCGTACTGCTTCTGCGGCTTCTGAGACACCCGGCGGGGGTAGAGCCGACTTCAGTCGGCTTCCCTCATCACCTGCGGTACACCAGCCGACCAGGTAGAGCCGACTTCAGTCGGCTTTCCTCATCGCCCGCGACACACCAGCCGACTGAAGTCGGCTCTACCGTCGGCTCATTGTTCGGCGCGCTCTTCCTGGGCGCGCCGTTCTTTTTCTGCGTCATCCACTGTCTGCTGCACGCCGCGCGCCTTCTCCAACGGGGCCTGCACGCTGCGTGTGAGTGCTTTCGGTTCCGGCGGTTTGTCCTGCGCTGGTACCGGCGGCCGTTGGCAGGCGGCGAGCATCAACATCGCCATGGCAGCGGCGGTGATCTTCAAGACAGGCATGCACGGATCTCCCGGACGGTGAAGTGCGGAGTGTGCCACGCAGAGGGCCGACTGCCGTGACGGGGGCAGCGGCGCTATGCTTGCGTCATCGTTACACGGGCATGGCCCGGCAGGAGATACAGACGTGACTGCGCAGCGTTGGCGGCTGGATGGACAGACCGCACTCATCACCGGCGCAAGCGCCGGCATCGGGCTGGCGATCGCCCGCGAACTGCTCGGCTTTGGTGCCGACGTGATGATCGTGGGGCGCGATCTAGACATGCTGGAAAGCGCGCGCGACGACCTGGCCGATGAATATCCCGCGCAGGCGATCCATGCGCTCGCTGCAGACGTATCCGATGACGAAGACCGACGCGAGATCCTCGACTGGGTGGAGGATCATGCAGACGGGTTGCATATCCTGGTCAACAACGCTGGCGGCAACATCACCCGTCCGGCGATCGACTACACCGAAGACGAGTGGCGCAACATCTTCGAGACCAATCTCTTTTCCGCGTTCGAACTGTCGCGCTACGCGCATCCGCTGCTGGCACGCCATGCCGCATCGGCCATCGTCAACGTGGGAAGCGTGTCCGGCCTGACCCATGTACGCAGTGGGGCGGTCTATGGCATGACGAAGGCGGCGATGCACCAGATGACCCGCAACTTGGCGGTGGAGTGGGCCGAAGATGGCATCCGGGTGAATGCCGTGGCGCCGTGGTACATCCGCACGCGACGCACGTCGGGTGCGCTGGCGGATCCGGATTACTACGAGCAGGTGATCGACCGCACGCCGATGCGGCGTATCGGCGAGCCGGAAGAGGTGGCGTCGGCGGTTGGATTCCTGTGCCTGCCGGCAGCCAGCTATGTCACCGGCGAATGCATCGCAGTCGACGGCGGGTTCCTGCGTTACGGGTTCTGAGCGGCATCATCGCGGGGCAGTGGCGTCGCTGGCCTTGGAGGGTCGATCCCTGATCTCAGGGCACCGCGCAATCGCTGGCTTCAAGTACAGCCTGCAGCCGTTCGCGTTCGGCGGTGGCGGCGGTTTGTCCTTCGGCCAACACGAAGCGCTCGCGACCGCGCGCATCGCGCAGGCGCTGTTGCCACGCGCCACAGCGCTGGTCTTCGACCAAGGCGGTGCAGGTATCCCGCTGCACCTCGCAGCTCTCGGCATTGCCCGGCGCGAGGCTGCCGCCCAGACCTGTCAGTGCCAGCGGCGCGCAGCGCGGAGGCGCAGGTTCAAGCTCATGCAGGTACTGGTTGCCGTCCTTGCCCACGCACTGGTAGATCTCCGGCAACGGGGGTTTCGGCGGTTGGTCGGTGTTGGCCGCTGCCGCCGCTGCGCGCGCGCGGAACACATCGCTGTCCAGGATGGCGTCGTTGCCATCGCCTGCCGCGGGGGCGGCCTGCAGGGTCGGCAGCAGGTCGCTGTCGAGCACGCCGGCCGCCACGGGCGCCGGGTCGCCCAGCGCGGTGCTGGCGGTCGACGTGGCCGATGCGCCACGACGCTGGATGATCTGCGCGGTGCCAGCGGGGCAGGGGGTGTCCTGCACGTTCACTGCGCCCTCGGCGTCCGTGCAGCGGAACACCACGGCATCGTCGGCCGATGCGGTGAGCGACAGCGCCATCAACAGCACTACGGACGTCAGGAGTTTCATCCGCTGATTGTAGCGGCGTGGCTCAGTAGCGACCGCAATCCTGGTCCAGGCGTGCGTCGATGCCGCGCTGCTCGCGGCTGATGTCCTGGCGCTCGCTCTGCAGGGCGCTGTTATAGCGACGATCCAGGTCCCAGCGCTGGTCGCGCAGGCGGGAACAGACCTCGCGCGGTGGCAGCGCGTTGCAGGTGTCACGCACGAGGATGTTGCCGGCAGGGAAACTGACGCTGTGACCGATGCCGTGGGACGGCGGGTAATGACCACCGGCGATTCCCTGTCCTTCCGCACGTACGGGGGGCAGGCCGGGACCGCCCTGCCAGGGGCGGTGACCGCCGCCGCCCGGGATCCAGCCGGTGGTCCACAGCGGCACCCAGCGTGGATTGCCTTCGTTGTTGTCGCTGATGTAGCGCCGGCCTTCTTCAGTCACGCATTCGTACATGGGCTGTGGCGGCTGGATGTAGACATGGCGGATCTCGCGCGGCGCCTGGGTGGACGGTGCCGCCGGCGTGGCGACGTCGGCCGTACTGGCGCGACGGGGGGCGGATCCTGCGGCCGCTGCATGTCCCGGACTTCCTGCCGACCGCTGGTACACGGGCTGTCCTGCAGGGTCACCGCGCCCGTGCTGCCGACACACCGGTAGATCCGCACGTTTTCAGCGGACGCAACAGGCACGGCGAAGGCCCATAGGGGCAGCAGGGACAACAACAGGGCAGGGGGCAGGCGCATGCCCACATCGTGCGGTATCACCGCACCCGGCGCCAGTAGTGACGGCCGCGGGCCGTCAACCGGAGCGGCCGTCGGCCATCAACCGCCGCGGCCGTCGGCCCACATCATGAGCGCAGGACGTTTCCGCTCAATGCATCGCGGATGGGGGTGGGCTGCGCCAGTCCACCGGTATCCCCGTCCAGTACGCCGTCCAGCAGCGACAGCAGGCGCGGATCCAGTTCGTCGCGGGTGCGCGCCGGTGGCTCTCCGGCCAGATTGGCGCTGGTGGATACCAGCGGCCCGCCCCAGGCGCGGCACAATGCGGCAACCAGCGGATGCGCGCTGATGCGCACCGCCAACCCGCTGTGATCACCGGTCACCCACTTGGGCGCACGCGGACCGGCAGGCAGTATCCAGGTATTCGCGCCCGGCCAGCTGGCCAGGACTTCGCGCTGTCGTTCATCGGGAAGCGCATCCAGGCGCGCCCATCCCTGCAGTTGATGCAGATCGGCGGCGACCAGGATCATCCCCTTTTCCACCGGGCGCTGTTTCAGCTTCAGCAGGGCATGCACAGCCATCTGGTGGCCCGGGTCGCAGCCCAGTCCCCACACGGCTTCAGTGGGATACGCGATCACGCCCCCGGCACGCAGGCGGGCAACGGCGGTCAGCAGGGTGAGTTCTTTCATACCGCCAGTATCCGCCTGTGCAGCACAAACGGATAGCGCCCGGCCCAGCCCGGCGAGTGCGCCACGCAGACGTCGATCTGCCGCGCAGTGCGCGGCGCCAACGCCCCCGTGTCAGCCCGCGGTCTTCTTCGCCGCCGCCTTTTTGGCAACCTTTTTCACCGCCTTCTTGGCGGTCTTCTTGGTGGCTTTCTTGGTGGTCTTCTTCACCGCGATCTTCTTGGCGGCCACCTTCTTGGGCGCGGCCTCCTTCTTCACGGTCTTCTTGGCCGCCTTCTTGCCGAAGCCCTTGCGCACCGGCTTGCCGGTCTCTTCCATGAACTGCTGTGCTTCGGCCAACGTCAGCGAGGCGGGCTCCCGATCCTTCGGGATCTTGCCGTTCATCTTGCCATCGCTCAGGTACGGGCCGAACCGGCCGTTCAGTACCTGGATTTCACTGCCATCGAATTCCTTGATGATCCGGTTGCGCGCGATCTCTTCCTTTTCTTCAATCAGGAAGACGGCCCGATCCAGGTCGATGGTGTACGGATCATCTTCTTTCTTCAGCGAGGCGTAGACGCTGCCGCGCTTGGCGAACGGACCGAAGCGGCCGATGCCCACGCTGACGTCCTCGCCCTTGTCCTGGCCCAGCGCACGCGGCATCAGGAACAGCTCCAGCGCGTCTTCCAGGCGGATGGTGTGCATCGATTGGCCGGGACGCAGCGAGGCGAACTTCGGCTTGTCTTCGGCGTCCTCGGCGGTGCTGCCGATTGCCGCGTAGGGCCCGAAACGGCCCAAACGCACGCTGACCGGCTTGCCGGTCTTCGGATCCGTGCCGAGCTCGCGCGCGCCACTGGCCTCGGCGCGGTCCACCGATTCGTTCTTTTCCTGCACCAGCTTGTTGAACGGGTCCCAGAAGCGGGCCATCAACGGGATCCAGTCTTCCTCGCCACGCGACACGGCATCAAGCTCATCTTCAAGCTTGGCGGTGAAGTCGTAGTCCACGTACTGGGTGAAGTGGCTGGACAGGAACTTGGACACTGCGCGCCCCACGTCGGACGGGCGGAAGCTGCGGCCTTCCATCTCCACGTACTTGCGGAACTGCAGGGTCTGGATGATCGAGGCGTAGGTCGACGGGCGACCGATGCCATATTCTTCCAGTGCCTTCACCAGCGCCGCTTCGGTGAAGCGCGGCGGCGGCTGGGTGAAGTGCTGGTCGGCGCTGATGCGGTCCAGTGGCACGCGGTCGCCGGGCTTCATCAACGGCAGCTTGCGGCCCTCGTCCTCGTCGTCGGCGCTCTTGGTGTCCTTGCCTTCTTCGTACACGGCCAGGAAGCCGGCCACCACGACGGTGGTACCGCTGGCGCGGAACACATGCTCGCTGCCGGCCGACAGGTCCACGCTGACGGTGTTGAGCGTGGCCGGGATCATCTGGCACGCCACCGACCGCTTCCAGATCAGCTCGTACAGCTTGCGCTCGTCGTCGGTGAGGTAGCGCGCCACCTGTGCCGGCGTGCGCAGCGCGGAGGTCGGACGTACGGCCTCATGCGCTTCCTGGGCGTTCTTGGATTTGGTCTGGTAGGTATTGGGCTGGTCCGGCAGCGAGGCGATGCCGAAGTCGCGGGCGATCACGTCGCGGATTTCCGCCAGCGCGTCCTGCGACAGGTTCACCGAGTCGGTACGCATGTACGAGATCAGGCCGACCGTCCCTTCGTCACCGATCGCCACGCCTTCATACAGTTTCTGCGCGACCTGCATGGTCTTGCGCGTGGTGAAGCCTAGTTTGCGCGAGGCTTCCTGCTGCAGGGTGGAGGTGGTGAACGGCGGCGCCGGGCGGCGCTTGCGCTCTTTGCTGACCACGTCGGTGACATGCAGGCTGCCCTGTGCGGCCTGCTGGATACGCAGGCGCGCCGCCTCGGCGGTGTCGCCGTCGGTGACGGTGAACTGCTCGAACTTCTGCCCATCGAGCTTGATCAGCTTGGCGCTGAAGGGCTGCGACGGGTGCGCGCACGCGGCGGCGATGGACCAGTACTCGCGGGCGATGAAGGCTTCGATCTCTTCTTCGCGCTCCACGATCATGCGCAGCGCGGGGCTCTGCACGCGGCCGGCCGACAGGCCGCGCTGCACCTTGCGCCACAACACCGGCGACAGGTTGAAGCCCACCAGGTAATCCAGTGCGCGACGGGCCTGCTGCGCATCGACCAGGTCGGCAGCGATGGCGCGTGGGTGGTTCATCGCCTCTTTGATGGCGCGCGGGGTGATCTCGGTGAAGACCACGCGCTGCATCGGCTTGTCGCCGACCAGGCCGCGTTCGCGCAGGATCTCGGCGATGTGCCAGCTGATGGCTTCACCCTCGCGATCCGGATCGGTCGCCAGAAAGATGTCATCGGCGCCCTTTGCGGCTTTGGCGATGGCTTCGACATGCTTCTCGTTCTTCTCGATCACGTCGTAACGCATCGCGAAGTTGTTGTCCGGGTCGACCGCGCCTTCCTTCGGTATCAGGTCACGCACATGCCCATACGAGGCCAGGACGGTGAAGTCCTTGCCGAGGTATTTGTTGATCGTCTTGGCCTTGGCGGGCGATTCGACGATGAGCAGGTGCTTGGGCATGAGGGTCGGGTTCTGTGCGCACGGCAGGGGTGAGGGCCGCTAGGGTGGAGCAAATGGCCGCATTAGTGAAGCGGCGGTGTCGAGATACATAAACTGAACGCCCGGGGGTGAGCCGGGCGTTCAGCTTTCTCCTTATTAGAGGAATCATGCCGTGAGCGCTCTGTCAAGCGCCGGACACGTCCCGCCGCCGGCTCAACCGGCCATTTTGGCGATCGCGCCGATGGCCACCACCATGGCCACCATCACGCCAGCGGTCAGGATGCCGCCGATGATCAGGATGACGATGGTGACCGCGCCCAGCTCGTGGCGCTGGCGCTGCGGCTGGTCGGTGAAGGCCCATTTGTCGACGACTACGGTGTCGCAGATCATGTCGTGCAGGGCCTGCTTGCGCTCGGTGAACGCCGCCAGCAGGTAGCCGATCAGCAGGGTGAGGCTGCTCAGCAGGGTCGCGAAGTAGCGGCCGATCGAACGCGCCATGGTGATGCGGTCGCCGTCGCTGCGTACGACCTTGATGCCGATGGCCATCTTGCCCGGCGTGGCGCCGCCGCTGGAGGCGTGGAACCACGCATAGTAGGCCAGGCTGATGCCGAAGCCGATCAGCGCGCCGATCACCTGGCTCATCACCCCGGCAGTGGTCGATCCGCCGCCCGCCAGGCTGGCCGCACCGCCGATGCCCAGGCCGACGATGGCACCGATCGCCATGGAAGACGCGGTCAGGATCACATAGTCGATCAGGTAGGCCGCGAGGCGCTTCCAGAAGCCGGCGTAGACCACTTCGGCGCCGTGTACCGGCATCGCACCGGCAAAGCCGACGTCCGAAGCAGGGGCGCTGTAGGGCGAGGCGCTGAGCGGCCCGGTGCCCGGCAGCGGCGCGGTGCCGTTGTCGATGGCCGCGTAGTCGCCGCGCAGGTCGAAGCCGGTGGCAGGTTCGGCCGCAACGGCCGCCAGTGACTGCAGCTGCAGCTCATCGACCACGCTGCGCAGTTCCGCCCATTGGCCCATGCCTTCGCGCCAGACCAGCGTGTCCAGGGTGATCTGGCTGCGCTGGAACAACTGGCGTATTTCGGTGTCCGGCACCGGACCCTGGCGCTGCTGGCCTTCGGCGTAATACCACTCGCTCATCGTTTTTCCCTGTCAAATCGTGTTGGTGAAAAGGGTTTTCCCCTGCGCCGGCATCAGCCGCGGCAGTTCACGGGAAGGTATTTATCGGTCGTGTCGCTGCTGCATTCCCAGGCCGAATCAGCCGGGCTGTATTCGAGCCACAGCAGGTCGCCGTCGAGTTGGGGCTTGCCCACGCCCAGCGTCGCTTCGATGCCGCAATGCGCGTTCTCGAACTGGCCCAGCTGCACGCTGGACAGCCCCTGTGCCGTGAACGCGTCGTGCGCCGGGAAGCCGGGGTCGCTGCTGCTCGGACAGCGGCTGTGAATCTGGTGGAACTCCTGTACCTGCGCCTTCAGCGGCTGCAACGTGGCAATCGACTGCGCCACCTTGGCGCGGATCGTGTAGTCGTTGTAGGCAGGCAGCGCGATGGCCGCGAGAATCGCACACACCGGCACCACCACCAGCAAGGCGCCGCCGCCGATGATGGCCGTCAAGGCGCAGCCGGACAGCCCTTTCTTCGCAGGCTGCATCGCCATGGGCGGTACGCGGCTGACGCCGGGCCCGGCGTACGGGCTGCTGTCAGGCACGATCGACGCCGGCGAGACCGGTGGCGGTATCGTGGGATCGGGCGCCGGTGGCACGGGAGGGGGCAGCGGAGCAGGTGGCACGGCCGTCAGGCCGAGTTCGGCCACGACGCTGCGCAGGGGCTGCCACGCAGGCAAGCCCTCGCGCCACACCAGCGTGTCCAGTCCAATACGGTTGTCTCTGAACAGCGACCCGATTTCCTCACTGGAAACCGGGCCGACCTGCCGACTGCCCTCGGCGTGGAACCACTCGCTCACGTGAACGCCCCCTGTATGCGCAAGGGGTGCAGTGTACGGTCAGTGAAGGGGTTCTGGCTCGTCCATGAACATCTGGGTTTCCATCCACGCATAAGCGGCTTCCGAGCCAGGCTGATTGAACAGCACCATCAACACGACCCACTTCAGGTCGTCCAGATCCAATTCGTCCTGGTCCAGCGCCATCGCCCGATCAAGCACCAGCTCGCGCTGGTCCGCATCGAGGATGCCGTGCTGTTCCAGATACAGGATGAAGCCCCGGCACTCCACGTCCAGCTTGTCGAGCTCTGGACCGTGATAGATGCGCACCGGGCCGTCGACGCGCGTATGCGAAACGGCGGGCCGCTGGGCAGCCAGGGCATCCAGCCAATCAAACGCCTTGGCTGTCTCGGCTGGACTGAAGCCCGCCTGGATCAGGCCGTTCTGCAGGGAATCGCGGTCACGGATGAGGTCAGCGTCTTCGCTGAAATAGTGTTCAAACAGGTACAGCAGTACATCGAGAATGCTCTCTTTCATTGCCCCTCGGCCTGCGTCATCGACGCTGTGGAGGTTGGGAAACCAGGGTTTCGACAGTAGCGGCCGTGTTCGCACACCACGATACCCGCCAGTTCCATGGCCAGCAGCATGGAGGACAGCCGAGCGGCCGTCAATCCGGACTGTGTGATCAATGAATCGGCAGGGGTTGGGTCGTGGTCGAGCAGTTTCCACAAGCACTGGTAGTCCGGGTCGGAGGCCAGTGTGGGCGGAAGGCGGGCTCGCCGTCCCTGTTCAGTGGGGGTGGCCAGATGCCTTTGCAAGTCGGGGACGGCGTCGGCCAAGGCGGGGGCAATCAGGGCCATGACCTCATCCGCCGACTCCACCAGGGCGGCACCCTCGCGGATCAGCCGATGGCAGCCGGCCGCGCGGGGATTGCGCACCGAGCCGGGCAGGGCGCAGACCTCGCGACCGGCTTCTGCCGCCAGGCGGGCGGTGATCAGCGCGCCGGAGCGGTTTGCTGCTTCGACGACCACCGTGGCCAGGCTGAGCCCGGCCACCAACCTGTTGCGGGCCGGGAAGTAGGCGGGCCGCGCCGGGGTGCCGGGCAGGTACTCGCTGGCCACCGCACCGCGGCTGGCGACGGCAGCCTGCAGGCTGCGGTGATGCAGGGGGAAGACATGGTCCGGCCCGTTGCCCACCACGGCGACGGTGATGCCGTCGTTATCCAGCGCGGCACGGTGCGCGGCGGCGTCGATGCCGGCCGCCAGGCCGCTGGTCACCGCCAGGCCCGCGCGGGAGAACGCCGTGCTGAACTCTGCCGCAAGCGCCCGGCCGCTCGGTGTCGGCGAGCGGCTGCCGACCACGGCGATGGCCGGATGCCACAGATGGCTGGGGTCGCCGTCCACGAACAGCGCCAAGGGCGGTTCCGGTGCTGCGCGCAGCAGTGGCGGGAATCCATCATCGTCGGCGGCGATCAAGTGGTGGCCCGGCTGCTGCAGCCATCGCAGGGCGCGTTCGATGGCTGCGTGATCGGGGCTGGCCAAGTGTTGTTGCTGGGCGGCCGAACAGCCGGCCTGCCGCCAGGCGACGGGGCCCGCGTGCAATGCCGCAGCCACGGTCGGCCGGGCAGCGGCCAGGGCCCGCCGCGAGGCCAGACTGCCCCCGGCCAGGATCAACGTGAGCAGGGCTGGGGTGTGTTCGTCCATGGCCGCAGCGTGGCGCGGAAACAACAACGGCGCCCTAGGGCGCCGTTGGCATCTGCTGTCGGACGAATCCGGCAGCGGTTACTGCGTGGCGTCCGGGTGGCGCGCGCTGTAGCCCAGCTGCACCGGCTTGATCCCTTCCATCACCAGCGCGTAGCTGACGTTGTCGAAGGTGCGGAACACCATCGCATGCGCGGCGTACTCGTCCGGCAGGCTGACGCGGTTGTTGCCGTCGGCACGTGCATCGTCCATCTGCGACGAGTTCGGCGCCTTCATCCGGTCCTTCACGTGGCTGCCGAAGCGCCACATCGAGAACACGGTGCCGTTGTCCACACCCTGCAGGCGGCCGGCAGACAGCGCGATCACGTCACGCGGGCCGCCGGACAGGAACATGTCCGTTACCGCCAGTACGCGCACGTCCAGCCCTTCGGTGCCGGCAGCCGGCACATGCGGGAAGAACTGCAGGTCGTACGGTGTGGCTTCCACCGGCACAAGGCGGTCACCGGCACGTACTTCGCGGCCATCGCCACTGCCCTGCAGTGCCAGCGTCGCCACGTCCACGCGGCCGGAGGGCACCGCGGTGATGGTGCCGACGTTGACCTTGGCGAGCTCGTAGCCCAGCACCTGGTGCGGACGCTTGTTCGGGACGGTGAAGTCCTTCCACAGGTTCCCGCTGCCCGGCGTGACATGGCCATTGGCGGTCAGGTCCTCGGTCGCCTTCGGCAGCGCATAGCGGACGGTGGGACGCACCACCGCATAACGCTGGCCCACGGCGGCCTGGTCCAACCCCTTCACATAGGCCACCTGGCCGGCCGTGGCCCGAAGACGGTTGTCTTCCAGTCCAGCGACGTGCGGCAGGTTGTCGATGCGATCGACGACGCTCAACTGCTTCAGGAACGGCTCGACTTCCGACAATGGAATGCCGGTGATCGGTGCCTCCTGGCGCGGCCCTGGCTGCTGGCTCGCGACGACGCGGTCCAGGTACGCCAGGCTGAGTACATCGCCCGGATAGATCAGGTGCGGGTTCGCCACCTGTGGGTTCGCCTGCCAGATTTCCGGCCAAAGCCAAGGCTTTTTCAGGAAACGCGCAGAGATATCCCACAACGTGTCGCCCTTCTGGACGACATAGGTGGTCGGGTGCCCGTTCATTTCAACGGCGGTAGCATAGGCGGCAACGGTCAACATCGCCGCGGCGACGACCGTGCGGATTCGTAGCAACATAAGAGTGGTCAGCCCTGATTCCCCAACAGGTTGCCGCACTATAGTCCAGAAACCGGGGCGCAGGGCAAGCGTTGGCGATAGAATTGCAACGCAGCCCGGCGTTGACCGGCCCCCACCAGACGATTACAGCCATGGCACTGCTTCCCATTCTCGAGTTCCCCGATCCGCGCCTGCGCACCAAGGCCGTGTTGATCGATGCCGCCGAGGTCACCACGCCGGCCTTCCAGACCCTGCTGTCGGATATGTTCGACACCATGTACGACGCCCCGGGCATCGGCCTTGCCGCCAGCCAGGTCGACGTGCACCAGCGCTTCATGGTGATCGACGTCAGCGAAGAGAAGAACCAGCCGATGGTCTTCATCAACCCGGAGATCGTCGCCCACGACGGTGGCCAGGTGTACCAGGAAGGCTGCCTGTCGGTGCCCGGCATCTTTGCCGACGTCACCCGCGCCAACCAGATCACCGTGCGCTTCCTGGATCGCCAGGGCCAGCCGCAGGAGCTGACCACCGAGGGTCTGCTGGCGGTCTGCGTGCAGCACGAAATGGATCACCTGGACGGCAAGCTGTTCATCGACTATCTGTCGCCGCTGAAGCGCGAGATGGTGCGCAAGAAGCTGGCCAAGCAGCGCCGGCACGTCGCCTGACCGTAACAACGGGGCGCCACCCGCGGTGGTGCCCACTGTCCGCCTGCCTGCCAGTGGCGTGCGCGGACGGACCCAGGGGCGCCGCACATCGGCGCCCATTTTCTGCCTGCAGGTTTCCACCTGCATAACGGGGTGACCATGAGGATTGTCTTTGCCGGTACGCCGGAGTTCGCGGTGTCGTCGCTGCGCGCGGCTGCACGCCATCACGAAGTGGTGGCCGTTTACACCCAGCCGGACCGTCCAGCCGGCCGTGGCCGTGGCCTGGCGCCTTCGCCGGTGAAGCTGGAAGCGGTGGCGCGTGGGATTCCGGTATACCAGCCGGAATCGCTGAAGGACGAGGCGGCCCAGCAGCAACTGCGTGACCTGCAGCCGGACCTGATGGTGGTGGTGGCTTACGGGCTGATCCTGCCGAAGGCCGTGCTGGCCATCCCGACCCATGGCGGTTGGAACGTGCATGCCTCGCTGCTGCCGCGCTGGCGCGGTGCCGCGCCGATCCAGCGCGCCATCCAGGCCGGCGATGCACAGACCGGTGTCTGCCTGATGCAGATGGAAGCGGGCCTGGATACCGGCCCGGTGTTGTTGCAGCAGGCGCTGCCGATCAGCCCCACCGACACGGGCGGACAGCTGCACGACAAGCTGGCCGCACTGGGCGAGCAGGTGCTGTCCGACGGCCTGGGCCTGCTGCGCGCAGGCCTGATCCCGGTCAAGCAGCCGCAACCGGCCGAAGGCGTGACCTATGCGCACAAGCTGGACAAGGCCGAAGCCCGGCTGGACTGGACGGCCGATGCCGACGTGTTGGCGCGCACGGTGCGTGCGTTCAATCCGTGGCCCATCGCCGAAGCGCAGCTGGCGGGTGAGCGCGTGCGCATCCACGGCGCGGTCGCACTGGAGGACAACGGCGGCCATGCCCCGGGTACGGTGATCGCCGCTGCACGCGAGGGCATCGACATCGCGTGCGGCCACGGCGCGCTGCGACTGCGTGTGCTGCAGCGCGAAGGCGGCAAGGCGATCACCGCCGCCGACTACCTCAACGCACGACGCGACCTGCGTGCGGGAGCCTGAGCCGGTGAGCAAGCAAGCTGATCTGTCTGTGTCCAACGCCGCGCCGGGCGCTGCCACGCGCATGCTCGCTGCGCGCGTGCTGGCCCAGGTCTTCACCCGCGGCCGTTCACTGAAGGCCGAGCTCAACTGGGCGCTGCCCAAGCTGGCCGACACGCGCGACCGCGCGCTGCTGGAGGCGCTGTGTTTCGCCGTGCTGCGTCGACGCAGCACCTACGATGCCGCCTTGGCGAGCTGGATGCAGAAGCCCCTGTCCGCACGCGATGCCGACCTGCGCACCCTGCTGATGGTGGGCTTCGCCCAGCTGGATGTGCTGGAGCTGCCCGCCCACGCGGCGCTGTCGGCCACGGTCGATGCGGCACGTGCACTCGGCCGTGAGCGCCAGGCCGGCCTGGTCAATGCGATCCTGCGCCGTGCGCAGCGCGAAGGCTTCGCACCGCAGCCGCCGCGCGATGCGTTCCCCGCGTGGCTGGCCGACAGCATCGAAGCGGATTGGCCCGGCCAGGCCGATGCCATCTTCGCCGCCAGCCTGCAGCCGGCCCCCTTGTGGCTGCGCGTCAACCGGCAGCAGGGTGACCGTGCGCAGACGCTGGCCGCGCTGGCCGCCGTCGGCATCGAGGCCGAACCCAGTCCTGTCAGCGCCGATGCCGTGCGCCTGGCCGCGTCCACGCCGGTCAACCAGCTGCCCGGCTTTGCCGAAGGCGCACTGTCGGTGCAGGACCTTTCGGCCCAGTGCGCGGCCGATGCGCTGGCCCCGCCTGCCGGCGCCCGGGTGTTGGATGCCTGTGCCGCGCCGGGTGGCAAGTCGGCGCACCTGCTTGAACGCGATCCGTCGCTGCGCCTGTTGGCGTTGGATATCGACGCGCGTCGGCTGGCGCGGGTCAAGGACACATTCACCCGCACCGGCGTCGGCGCCGAGGCACAGGTGCGTGCCGCCGATGCCAGTGATCCGCGTTCGTGGTGGGACGGAACGCCGTTCGACGCGATCCTGTTGGATGCGCCCTGTTCGGCGACCGGCATCATCCGCCGCCAGCCGGATGTGATGTTCCACCGTCGTGCCGAAGACATCGACGTGTTGGTCGGTATCCAGGCCCGCCTGCTTGAAGCGTGCTGGACGATGCTGCGCCCGGGTGGCGTGCTGGTGTATGCCACGTGCTCGATCCTGCGCGCCGAAAACGTGGATCAGGTGCAGGCCTTCCTGAAGTGGCACGCAGACGCCACTGCAGACGCGCTCGATGACGGGTTCGGCATGGACTGCGCAGGGGTTGGTCGCCAGCGGCTGCCGGGTGATGATGGCGGCGACGGCTTTTTCTACGCGCGTCTGTTAAAAAACGCCTGACCCTTTCCTTATCACTGCCGTGCCCATGCTGAAGACACGCGCTTCCCGCGAATCCTGGTTGTTGATCGTCATGGCCCTGCTGGTGCTCGGTGCCGGCCTGGGCCTGCGCGATCCGTGGCCCTCGGACGAACCGCGTTTCGCGCTGGTGGCACGGCAGATGGTGGAAAGCGGCGACTGGCTGTTCCCGCATCGCGGCCTGGAGCTGTACTCCGACAAGCCGCCGATGCTGATGTGGTGGCAGGCCACGCTGTATTCGCTGATCGGCAACTGGCGCATCGCCTTCCTGCTGCCGTCCCTGCTGGCTGCGCTGGGCACGCTCTGGTGCGTGCATGACCTGGGGCGCCGGCTGTGGACCCGCCGGGTCGGCCTGTATGCCGCGTGGACCCTGCTGTTCGCGTTGCACTTCACCTTCCAGGCGAAGAAGGCACAGATCGATCCGTTGATCGTGTTTTTCATCACCCTGGCCAACTATGGCCTCATCCGGCACCTGTTGCTGGGCCCGGCGTGGCGCTGGTGGTGGCTGGGCTGGTTCGCCGCCGGCCTGGGGGTGATCACCAAGGGCGTGGGCGTGGTCGCGTTGCTGATGATCGTGCCGGCCGCGCTGGCATCGGTGTGGGGCTGGCGAGGCGTGGGCCTGAGCGTGCGCCGCTGGCAGTTCTGGGTGGCACCGCTGGTGTTCCTGCTGGCGATCGCCCTGTGGCTGGTGCCGATGGTGGTCACCGCGCTGTCCACCGGCTCGGCCGAGTACCGCGCCTACATGGACGACATCCTGTTCCGGCAGACGGCCAAGCGGTATTCGCAGTCGTGGGACCACCACCAGCCATGGTGGTACTTCCTCGCCACGATGCCGTCCATGTGGATTCCGGCGTTCCTGGCGGTGCCATGGGCGATCCCGGCCTGGTGGCGGCGCCTGCGTCGGCGCGACCCCCGTTATCTGGTGCTGCTGGGCTGGTGGGCGCTGATCGTGTTGTTCTTCTCCATTCCCGATGGCAAGCGCGATGTCTACATCCTGCCGTCGCTGCCGATGTTCTGCCTGGCCTTGGCACCGCTGGTGCCCGGCCTGCTGCGCAAGCGCAGCGTGCAGTGGATGCTGACCGGCTTCACCGCACTGCTTGCCGTGCTGACGCTGGGCGCGGGCATCGCCATGCTGACGGGCCAGCCGGGCTTTGAAACGAAGCTGATGGGGTCGCGCGGCATCGACAGTTCAGTGACCGCGTCGCTGGCCTGGGCGGCGGTAGCGATGGGCTGCTGGGCACTGGCCAGCCTGCTGGTATGGCGGGGGCCGCGCGCCCACATCGGCGTGGTATCGGCGCTGACGGTGATCTGGGTGCTGTACAGCCTGGTCGGCTACCCGCATCTGAACGATTCCAGTTCGGCACGCGGACTCATGCACCGTGTCGGTGAGCGCATCGGTGTCGACGCCGAGCTGGGCCTGGTGGCATGGAAAGAACAGAACCTGCTGATGGCCGACCGACCCGCCGCGACGTTCGGCTTCCAGAAAAAATGGGACCTGCAGTTGCGCGAAGGCGTGGCGTGGCAGGCGCAGGCACCGGCCACGCGCTGGCTGCTGGTGCAGGAAGATGCCCTGCTGGCCTGCGTGGACCGTAGTCGAGCCGAGCTGGCCGGTATCGCCAATCGGCGTCGTTGGTGGCTGGTGCGGGCCGAAGCGGTGACCGCGCCCTGCGAGGCGACCGCCGAGGACCTGGTGCGTGAGCACGCCATGCAGTCGCGGCAGGCCAACGAGTGAAGGCGACCGCTGACGCCGCCGCGCTGACCGCTGGTACTGCTGGACAGCGCGTGTTGGGCGTTCACTGTGCAGTATCCCTTTCCGTTGCCGACCTGATCCGATGATCCTGCCGTGAGCCTGCCGCCCTACGATTCCTCCACCCCCCGTGCGCGGTTGCCGCAGCCGCCGCGCGTGCGCTTCGCCCAGGGGCTCGGCCACCTGGGGCTGCTGCTGTTGCCGGCGTTGGTGGTCTCCACCCCGGCCAACCTGCTGCCGTTCGGGTTGCTGCTGCTGGTCAGCACGGTGATGGTGCCTGACCTGTTGTGGCGCGCCCGCGCCGATGCGGGGCGCAGCATCCGCGTGCTGGCCTGGCTGATGCTGGCCGTGCTGGCGGCCGGTGTGCTGTCGGTCGTGCTGTTCGAGCATGGATTCCGCGACGTGGACAACCGCTCGCGTTTCTTCGTGATGCCATGGATCGCGCTGTGGGTGTGCGCGCTGGAACTGCGCCTGCGCTGGCTGTGGCGCGGTGCCGTGGTGGGCCTGCTGCTCGTGTTCGGGCTGTCGCTGCGGCAGGTGCTGGGCGGTGCGCCGCGTGCTGACCTGTTCACCAATGCCATCGTGCTCGCCGACATGGTGGTGATGCTGCTGGTGCTGGCCTTGTTCTGTCGTCCGCACGGCGTGCGGGGCTGGGCGTGGGGCCTGCCAGCGGCGGCGCTGGGCTGCGCCACGCTGGTGCTCACCGGCAGCCGCGGGGCGCTGTTGGCACTGCTAGCAGTGTTCCTGGTGATGGCGCTGACCCTGCGCTGGGGATCGCTGCAGCGGCGCCTGCTGATCCTGGCGGCGCTGCTGGGCCTGTCGGTCGTGGCAGTGGTGAGTGTGCCGGAGCTGCGCCACCAGGTGCGCCTGACAGAGCTGCACAGTGATGTGCAGCGGCTGGAGCGCGGCGATGCGGATTCCTCCGCAGGGGCGCGCGTGGAGCGGTTGCAGGTGGCGTGGGACACGTTCCTGGACCACCCGCTGACCGGCGTCGGCGTTGGCCATTTCGACAACGCGATGCAGCGCCTGCCGGTGTGCCGTGACGATCCACTCGAGGCACGCTGCCACCTTGGGCACGCGCACAACGATCTGGCCGAGTGGGGCGCAACCCAGGGTGTCCTGGGCGCACTGTTGCTGCTGGCGGTCTATGGCGTGCCGCTGTGGCTGTTCCTGGGGCTGCATCGGCACAGCGGACGGGCGACCTTCCGCGGCCCGGCGGCCGCAGGCGTGATGATCGTGGTCTGCTACGTGTTGTGCGGCCTGACCCAGTCGATGTTCGCGCACCAGATCACCGCCAGCTTCTATGCGTCCATCGTCGGCGTGCTGGCCGGCCTGTCACGCGTGGAAGGCCTGCGTCACCAGCGCAACCGGGCGTAACAGCGTCTCAACGGATCCGGTTGGCGATACCGTCGAGGTGGAACGCAGCGCAAAGCCCGGCCAAGCCCCAGCCAAACCATTTGCTGGCGTGCTGGCGCTGCAGGATCAGCGCATACAGGACAGTGGCCGGCAGCCAGGCCACCAGCAGGCGCGCGCGATGCGCAAACGCTGCGCCGCCACTGACATAACGCTGCAGGGCGATCTGTCGTGAGCGGGCGTAGTGGAACTGCTTGATGAAGGTCGTGCGCACGCTGGGCGCGGACGAGGCGCCACCGGGATGCAAGGCACGTGCGGCCGGTTGCAGCAGGCAGCGCCACCCCGCCTGCTGCATGCGCAGGCACAGGTCATCGTCTTCGTAGTACAGGAAGAACGCAGGATCGAACCCGCCGATCGCGGCGAACGCACGCGTGCGCACCAACTGACAACTGCCGTGCAGCCACTCGGCTGCCACCAGTTGATCCGGCACACAGTACTGACCGGGAGGCTGCGACCTGAAGAAGGCGGGCCGCCATGATTTCTGTGGCACGGTCAGGCTGCGCCAGCCCTGTGGAGCGACGATGCCTGCATCGGGATGTGAATCCAGAGTCTGCTCCAGCAGGTCCACGGCGTGCGGTTCGATCTGGCAATCCGGATTCAGCAGCAGCGCGTACTCGGTTTCAACCTGCTGCATCGCCTGGTTGTTGGCGACGCCGAAGCCGGCGTTGTCGGTGCGGGCGATCACCCGTGCATGCGGCACGCGGTCGCGCAACTGGTGCAACGTGTCGTCGCGGCTGCCGTTGTCGATGACCACCACGTTGCGGAAGCGCGCCAGGGTGACGGCCAGGGCGGGCAGGACCGGCGCGCTGTTGTAGGTGACACAGACAACGGTCACGCGCGTGAGCGTCGGGTCAGTCATGGCGGTCGACCCGGGCGTTTCGTCGCGCCCACACGGCGACGGCGGGCATGCACGACAGCAGCAGCACGAACGTGTTGCGGTGGGTGTAGTCCGAAACCAGCCCATTGCCCAGCCCGGCCACCAGGTAGAGGATCAGCACACTGTTGAAGAAGTGACGCTGCGGTGCTGGCAGCCGCTGGATCACGCGGGCCAGCAGCACCAGCAGGATCAGCAGGGCAGCGAAACCCAGCGCGCCTTCTTCGGCCAGCACCAACAGGTATTCCTGATGCGGGTGGGCGACAATGAACGGCGCTGCACCTTGGATGTCGTCCATCCGCGTCTGGTATTGCGGCCGCCATTGGCCCAGCCCCCGCCCGAGCATCGGGGCCTCGCTGACCATGTCGACGGTGTGCTGCCACAACCAGAGCCGGGTGCCGCTGGACGTCGCATCCCCGTGCTGCGCGTAACGGCTCACTTCGGTGGATACCGAGCGCAGCAACCGCTCGCCGATGTCCGACACGGCAATGGCACTGCCGCCGACTACCAGGCACAGGCCAATGACCGGCAGGTGCAGGCGCCACCGCCACGCGGTCGCACGACACACGACCCACAGCCAGTACAGCAGCAGGGGCACGGCCGCGAGGTAGCTGGTGCGACTACCCAGCAGCAGGGCGACATTGAGCAGGGCGAGCACGGCGATGGCGATGGCCAGCCAGTGCCGCGGCCGGGTGGCGGCACGCGGCAGGCGTGAGAGCGCGAACGCGGCCAGCAACAGCGTGGCCAGGCCTTGCTGGGTGTATTCCTTGAACACGGTGTTGCGCATGCTGGCCATCTGTTCGGCGATGGCGCGCTGGGGCAGCAGCCCGGCAGCCATCAACCAGGACGCCAGTAACACCAGCGTCGTCCCCGCAGCGAAGCCGTACAGCGCGCGCCACCGCTGCTGCGGTGTCTGCAGCAGGGAAGCGACCACCATCGGCAGCAGGAACGTCCACAGCGACGAGCCCCGCAGCGCGCTGCCACCATGGCCGGCCGCGAGCGCGTGCAGCGCACTGGCCAGCAGCACGGCGGCCCACACCAGCATCCCCTTGGCGATGGGGTCATGCCAGGCCTGTCGCCAGCGCGCGCGCGTTTCGGCGCCGGCCAGCGACGCCAAGCCGGCCAGGACGATGAAGCAGGAGGTCAGTGGCTTGTTGAGCGGGACGCAGAACAGGGCCAGTACCACGCAGCCACGGCCTGCAACGAGCAGCCGCGAACGCGCATCGCGGACGAGGGCAGTCGATGGGGTCATGGGGCGGGCATGCTATGGCCCGCTGCGATCCTCTTCTATGAGGAATGTTGCAAAAAGGCGGGGTGTTGCTGACAGTGGCGTGCGCATGGCGACGCGTTGCGGCAATGCGGCCAAGCGTCAGGCGTCCTGCGGAGTGGCGATCCCGCTACGGTGTCGGCGGGTCGGCCACCGGCTGGCCGTGCTGCAGCATCCACAGCATGATGGTCTTCTGTCGCACGTAGTTGGCGCGCACGTAGGCGTAGACCAGCCCGTGCCAGCCATCGCGGAAGCCCCCTCGAAACACAAAACCACGCCAGAAACGCCAAGCGGGTGCGAGCACCAGCTTGGGCAGGGTGGCCCGTTTGCCGCGCGCGAACTCATGCTCGGCCATCATCCGCGCGTACTTTTCTGTTTTCGCCAGCTGCTGTTGCAGGGAGCGATAAGGGTAGTGGATGAGGTCGCCACGCAGGGTGCCGACGCGGCCGTCCACGCTGGCGGCTTCGTGGATCTCGCGCTTGCCGCGCCAGCCGCCATGGCGACGGTCGAACAGTCGCAACACGCGGTCGGGATAGGCATTGCCATGCCGCAGGAAGCGGCCGAAGTACTCCGACAGGCGGGCGAAGCGGTAACCGTGGTGCTCCGCGAACCCGCCGTCGCGGGCCTGCTCGATGGCCGCGCGCAAGGCATCGCTGACCCGCTCGTCGGCGTCCAGGCACAGCACCCAGTCATGGCGTGCCTGCTCTACGGCGAAGGCCTTCTGGCTGCGGAAACCCTGGAACGGGCGCTGCAGCACGCGGGCCCCGGCCGCCTCGGCAAGGGCCACCGTGTTGTCGGTGGACTGCGAGTCGACCACCACCACCTCATCGCAGAATGCCAGCGAGGCCAGGCAGTCGCCGATGCGCCCCGCCTCGTTGAACGCGATAATGCAGGCCGAAATGCGAGGCCGTTCGTTGTGGGCGGTCGTGGAGGACATATGGCCGGGTACCTGTTGTTTGCGACGGAGCGTTACGCGCTGCCTATTCTCGCCCCGTTGGCCGAGGCCTTGCACGCATCCGGGCATGAGGTTGCCGCCTGGTTCGAAGATGGCGCCGCCGGTAGCCGGTTGCCGGGGGTGGCCAGCGTCGGCCTGCGCGAGGCCTTGGCGATGCGCCCGCAGGCCGTGTTCAGTGCCGCCAACTGGGTGCCGACCTTCCTGTCCGGTGCCAAGGTGCAGCTGTTCCATGGCTTCAACGTGCAGAAGCGGGACAGTGCGCGGGGGCACTTCCGGGTGCGCGGCATGTTCGATCTGTACTGCACACAGGGCCCGGCGACCACCGCGCCATTCCAGGCGATGGCCGCGGAGCAGGGTCATTTCACCGTGGTGGAAACCGGCTGGCCGAAGCTGGACCCCCTGTTCCGCGACGACGGTGGAGCCAGCGCCGCACTGCGTGCTCCGGCGGCCGGGCGACCGGTGGTGCTGTTCGGCTCCACCTTCACCGAGCGCCTGAGCGCAGCCCCGCATCTGTACCCGCAGATCGCCGCCGACATCGCGGCGGGCCAGCGCTACTGGCTGCTGACGCTGCATCCCAAGTGCGCCCCGGAGCTGTTCGCGCAGTACCGCGCGCTGGCCGGCGCGAATGCCTGCTTCGTCGAGCCGGAGCAGGTGATGGCTGCGCAGCGTGCAGCCGACGTGCTGGTGTCTGATACCTCGTCGATCGTTTCGGAGTTCATCGTCCAGCACAAGCCGGTGGTGACCTTCCGCAACCGCGTGCCGCAGCCGCACATGATCGACTTCGATGATGCGGCGCAGTTGCCGGCCATGCTGGAGCAGGCGCTGCACCCCACGGCCGCGCTGCAGGCCGAGATCACGCGGTATGCCGATGCGATCCACCCGTGGCGGGACGGACGATCCAGCGAGCGGGTGATCGCAGCCACTGATGCGTTCGTGTCCGGCGCGTTGGGGACGCTGGCACGCAAGCCGCTGGGCAGCTGGCTGCGCAATCTGCAGATCCGCAAGGACCTGGGCTATTGGGGCCCGAAGGGCTGACGCCCAAGGCAGGGTAGAGCCGACTTCAGTCGGCTGCTCCGCACCCCGCGCGATCCCTGCATCCCGCCGAGCACGGCTCGGCGCTACGGCGATCATCCCGGTAGCGCCGACCCATGGTCGGCGAGCGCAGCGGCCGGCGCGTTACCCGCTCCCTTACCAACGCAACTGCCGCCGCGCCAGCGCACGGCCCAACTGCTCCAATACTTCGGCGGCCTGCGCCTGCGGCAGGTAGCGCAGGCACAGCGCCACATCACCGCGCGCACCTGCGGTATCCAGCCACACGCTGCTGGTCCCCAGCAGGCGATCCAACGGCGAGCGTGACAACCGCAGCGCCTGCAACTTGTCCAGTTCCGCCCAGCGCCACCAGCGCCGCCACCAGCCGCCGCGCAGCGCGACGTAGCGATCATCCAGATGCCAGCCGATGCGCGCCATCTGCAAGCGCGCTGTCCACAGCGCAACCGGCAACCAGGCCAACACCAGCAGGCCCATCCCGCCCCAGCGCCATGTCAGGCCCGCCGCCAGCAGCGGGGTCAGCCACAGGCTGGTCACGCACAGCCGCCAGCTGCCGCGCAGCGCTACCGGATGCCAGAGCGCTGGCGGCCACTGCACGGTGGGCAGCAGGTGCTGCACCAGCGCATCGCAGTCAGCCGGTGCGGCCAACGGAGCCAGCTCGCGCAGCCCGCGCTGCTGTTGCTCATCGTTGCCCTGGCTGGCCGCGCTGTCCACGCTGAGCTGGCGCCGCCCGGCCCAGCGCTGCAGCGTGGTCTCGCTCAGCGTCCAGGCTTGTATGCGGCGAAGCGCCACGCTGCTGCGCACCTTGCTCAGCAGGCCGGTACTGACCGTCAGCCGTCGTTGTTGTTCGCTCAACTCGAAGCCGTAATAGCGCAGCAGCGCCAACAGTACCGAGAGCACGCGCAGTGCTACCCAGCCGGCGAGAAGCAGCACCGCCGCAATGACCAGCATGCCGATGATGCCGGGCTGCAGACCGTTGGCATAGCCGAAGGCCTCACGCCCGCCGTACTCCACGAACGTATCCATGCGGTCGCGCGGTACCACCTGCACCAGCGCGCCGAGCGCGGCGGCCACCATCACCCAGCCACGGTTGGACAGCATGCCCAGCTTGATGACTTCGATGCTGCTCATGCGCAGCAGCACGTGGCGCGTGTCGGTTTCCGGCAACGGCGGGGGCGTGCCCGGATCGCCGTCCGGTGTGGGGTTCGCCATCACCGGGCCGCGATGGCGCACGCGCTGTTCCAGCGCCAGGGCCTCGTCCATCCGAAGCACCCGCATTTCCGCTTCCGGACGATTGCCGCCGGCGGACTCCAGCCGCAGCTCGGCCACACCGAACAGCCGGTGCAACGGGTTCTGGTGCACGACCACGTTGTGGATGCGCGCGAACGGAATTTCGCGCCGGTTGCGCGCGAACACGCCGCTGCGGATCGTGATGCCGTCCTCGCCGATGCGGTAGCGGTAGCTCAGGTACTGCAGCACCGACGCCAGCACCAGGCAGGCGATGACGATCAGCGGGATCAGTTGCGCCCATAACGGATCGCGGTCACCGCGCTGGCCGAACACCAGCAGCGCCGCCAGCGGCAGCAGGTACTGCCGGAGCTGCATGATCAGGACGAACAACCAGGACCACGGATGCAGGCGGCGTTCGGCATCGGTGGCGGGAATCGGCGGTGGCACGCTGCTCACAGGGCGTCGGCGTCCTGGTCGAGCTGGCGGGCAAGCGTATCGCGCAGCCGCTCGGCGTCATCCTCGTCCAATCCATCCAGCACCACCGCACTGAAGCGACTGCCCGCGGTATGCACCACCAGCGTCGCCAGCCGCGCGCGTCGCTGCAGGGGGCCGCGGCGCACGTCGAGGTGCTGCACGCGTGATGTCGGCACGCGGGTGTCGCGCTGCCACCACAGATCGCGGCGCAGGCCCAGCCCGCTGTCATCCAGCCGCCACCAGGTGCGCCGCACGCGGCGCCAGCTGATGCGCGCGCCGATCAGTGCGCCGACCAGCAGCCACGCTGCAGCGGCGGGCAGGCCGCCAGGCAGGTCCAGCAGCCACCACGCAGCAGCGAAAGGCAGGCCGGGGAAAAGGGCGCCCGCGGGCAGGCCGCCCAGTGCCGCGAGCCGCGCGGCGCGCACCGGCAACAGCTGCCAGCCGTCCGGCGTGGCGTCAGGGGAGGGCGATGAGGTCATGGGGGTGTCAGGCATGTGCAGAAGGTAGCAGGTGGCTTGTGTAGCGCAGAAGCCTGCCCCGGTGGGGTCGATCCGCGAAGGGCCCGCTGCGCTCGCCGAGCGTGGCTCGGCGCTACGGATGGACGGAGGGTGCGTCGGCTTTTGGAGGGAAGCCCGCTGCGCTCGCCGAGCGTGGCTCGGCGCTACCGCTGGTCCGCCGGTTACTGCGCGGCCTGGATCAGTGCGTCCACGTCCAGCAGGTGGCCGGCACGTTCGGCCTTGGTGCGCAGGTACTGTTCGTTCTCCACGGTGATGTCGCCGGTCACCGGGATGCAGTCGACCACGTCCATTCCCGCATTGCGCAGGCGCTGGACCTTGGTCGGGTTGTTGCTCAACAGGGCGATGCGGGCGATGCCCAGCCCTTTCAGCATCGCCACCGCGCTGCCGTAGCGGCGCTCGTCCGCGCCGAAGCCCAACTGTGCATCGGCGTCGATGGTGTCCAGCCCATCGTGCTGGTAGCCATACGCGCGCATCTTCGCGGCGATGCCGGTGCCGCGGCCTTCCTGGTCCAGGTACAACAGCACCCCGCCACCGAGCTCTTTCAACTTGCGCAGACCACGGCGCAGCTGGTCGCCGCAATCACACTTCAACGAACCGAACAGGTCGCCGGTCAGGCACGAAGAGTGCACGCGCACCGGGACCACCGCTGCAAGGTCGGGCTCGCCCACGATGATCGCCACCTGATCGCGCTGGGCCACGCCGCCGCGGAACACCGCGAAGGTGGTCATCCCCACCTCGCGCAGCGGTACCGGTGAGCGTGCCACCAGCTCGTAATCGTGGGCGGCGTGGGCCGCGCCTTCGGCCAGGTCGCACAGGGCGACCTGCGCGGCACCGTCGAAACGTGCATCGTCGCTGGCCAAGGGCAGGCCGACCATCGCAGGCAGCAACAGGCCCAGGCGGGCCAGCTCCACGGCGCCGGCATCGAGTGCATCGCCGGGGTTCCACTGCGGTGGCAACGGGCCGGGCTCACGCAGGTAGCCCAGCTGCGGCAGGGCATCGAAGGGGATGCCCGCCAACGGAATGCGGACGCCCTGGGCAGCTTCGATGCCCTCCACCCCCAGCACGCGGGCACGGGTTTCAGTCAGGAACAGGTAATGGCGGTCGTCGGCCAGCCCGGCGAAGGTCTCGAAACTGCGCGCGGTTGCACTGTCCAGCGCAATCACGGCCATGCGCTGGCCGGTGTCATCGGTGATCACGACCGGCCGCCCGGAACGCAGTTCGGCCACCGCGCGCTCGCAGCGGATGGCCGCCGGATCACCGAACAGGGAGGAGGCAGCAACAGGCATGGCAGGACCGGGCAGGGGAGACATCGTGGTCAATCACATGGGGTTGAGTGCGACGGAATCAATGCGGATGGGTCGCGGTGGCGTACGGGTCGGCCTCGCCGCTGCCATCCGGACGCAGGGTGAAACGCTTGTAGGTCCACTGGTACTGCGCCGGGTCACGGCGCGCGATGCGCTCGATACCGGCGTTCAATGCGGTGCCGGCGACCAGTGGATCCGGGTCGGCCAGGGCGGGCGCGGACGCTTCGATGTGCAGGGCGAACTGCATGCCCGGCCCGGTGCGCTCGCACCAGCCGTACAGCACGGTCGCACCGGTGCGCGCGGCCAGTCGGTTGACCAGGGTCATGGTCAGCGCCTGCATGCCGAAGAACGGCACGAACACCCCATCGCCGGCCTTGGGCTGCTGGTCGGGCAGGATGCCGGTCGCACCGCCGTCCTTGAGCACTTTCAGCAACTGGCGCACTGCGGTGCCTTCGGCGCGCACCTGCTGCACGTTGTCACCGCCACGCACCAGTTGCAGGAACGCGTCGCCGGCGGCATCTTCCGGCGGCTTGTAGACGATCGCGATCTGGCCGCGGGACGCCAGCCACTGGTTCAACAGCTCCCAGTTGCCGAAATGCGGGGCCGCCACGATCACCCCTTTTCCCGAGGCCAGCGCGGCGTCGTACAACGCCTCGCCATGGCGCTCGCGCAGATGGTCGCGCAGGTTGTGGGCCGCCGGGCGGGTCCACAGGCGCAGCGTCTCCAGCGCCTGCAAGGCAGTGGAGCGCAGCACGTCACGTTGCAGGCGCGTGCGCTCGGCGCTGTCCAGCGCGGGATAGGCGAGCTCCAGGTTGCGGCGGGTAACCCGGCTTTCGCGGGCATTGAAGGTCATCCACAGCCAGGCCAGGCCGTTGGCGAGGGCGCGCAACATGGGCCAGGGCAGGCGGGTGAGCAGGTTGGCGGCACGGTAGGCCAGCCGGGCTTTGCGGTGCGGGTTCATCCCGGCAAGTCTAGCGTGGCCGCTGCTAAGGTGGCCCGTTGCTCCCCTGATCGAGGTCCCCATGCTTGTTCTTATCCAGCGCGTCAGCCAGGCCGCCGTGCACGTCGATGGCCAGTCCATCGGGCAGATCGGTGCCGGGTTGCTGGCCTTGGTGGGCATGGAGCCGGGCGATACCGACGCGCAGTTGCAGCGGATGGCCGATCGGCTGCTGGGTTACCGTGTGTTCGCCGATGACGACGGAAAAATGAACCGCTCGCTGCGCGACACCGGCGGCGGGCTGTTACTGGTCAGCCAGTTCACCCTCGCTGCCGACACGCGATCAGGCATGCGGCCGAGCTTCACCAGCGCGGCCCCGCCGGCCGAGGCTGAACGCGGGTTCAATCGATTTGTCGAGATCTGTCGTGAAAAGCATGCAACAGGGGTGGAAACGGGGCGCTTTGGTGCCCATATGGTCGTCAGCCTGGTCAACGACGGTCCCGTGACCTTCCTGCTCAGGCCCTGACCCCCGGGACCACCGCCCGGGCAGGCCGGGCGAGGGGCTGGTATAATGCTACGTTCCCTTTTCCTACTCCAGCCGGTGGCGCGAGCATCCATGGCCAACGAACGTCCTGCCCAATCCGAAATCAAGCAACTGATCAGCAAGGGCCTGGAACAGGGCTACCTGACCTATGCCGAAGTCAACGATCACCTGCCCGACGACATGGTCGATCCGGAGCAGATCGAAGACATCATCGGCATGATCAACGGCATGGGCATTGATGTCCATGAAGTGGCCCCTGATGCGGAAACCCTGCTGCTCAATGACGGCAACACCGGCAATCGCGAGGTGGATGACACCGCCGCTGAAGAAGCCGCTGCCGCACTGACCGCACTCGACACCGAAGGTGGCCGCACCACCGACCCGGTGCGCATGTACATGCGCGAAATGGGTACGGTGGAACTGCTGACCCGCGAAGGCGAAATCGCCATCGCCAAGCGCATCGAAGAAGGCCTCGGTCAGGTACAGGCCGCACTCGGTCTGTTCCCGGTGTCGGTCGAATCGCTGCTGTCCGATTACGAGGCCCACAAGGAAGGCAAGAAGCGCCTGGCTGAAGTGATCGTCGGGTTCAACGACCTGTCCGACGAAGTCCCGGCGCCGGCGGTGGTGGAAGACACCAGCGATGACGATGACGACGCCGATGAGGACGAAGAAGACGACGCCGACGACGCCGAGGAAGAAGCCGGCCCGACCGGTCCGGACCCGGAAGAAGTCGCCGCGCGCATGCAGGCCCTGGCCGATGCCTTCAACGCCTTCAAGAAAGCCGCCGCCAAGGGCGAAGGCAAGCACCTGCTGAAGCTCCGCGAGGAGATGTCGGCGGTGTTCGTCACCCTGAAGCTGCCGCTGCCGCTGACCGACGTGCTGACCCGCCAGCTGCGCGACACCATGGCCGGCATCAAGTCGCATGAGCGTCGCGTGCTGAACCTGGCTACGGTCACTGCCCGCATGCCGCGCAAGGATTTCATCCGCTCGTGGGAAGGCAACCAGACCAACCTGGAGTGGGTGGAAGACGCACTGAAGCGCAAGCAGAAGTGGTCCTCGGCCCTGCGTGACGTCAAGGACCAGATCATCTCCGAGCAGCAGGCTACGATCGATATCGAGAAGAGCACGCTGCTGAGCCTGGATGACCTGAAGGAAATCAGCCGCGCGATGGCCTACGGCGAAGCCCGGGCCCGCAAGGCGAAGAAGGAAATGGTCGAGGCCAACCTGCGCCTGGTCATCTCCATCGCCAAGAAGTACACCAACCGTGGTCTGCAGTTCCTCGATCTGATCCAGGAAGGCAACATCGGCCTGATGAAGGCCGTGGACAAGTTCGAGTACCGTCGTGGTTACAAGTTCTCCACGTATGCGACCTGGTGGATCCGCCAGGCCATCACGCGTTCGATCGCCGACCAGGCACGCACCATCCGTATCCCGGTGCACATGATCGAAACGATCAACAAGTTGAACCGCATTTCCCGTCAGATGCTCCAGCAGTACGGCCGCGAGGCAACGCCGGAGGAGCTGGCGAAGGAAATGGACATGCCGGAAGACAAGATCCGCAAGGTGATGAAAATCGCCAAGGAGCCGATCTCGATGGAAACCCCGATCGGCGACGACGAGGATTCGCATCTGGGCGACTTCATCGAGGACACCAATGTGGAGTCCCCGATCGAGAACACCACCAACATCAACTTGTCAGAAACCGTGCGTGACGTGCTGGCTGGCCTCACCCCGAGGGAAGCCAAGGTGCTGCGCATGCGCTTCGGCATCGACATGAACACCGATCACACGCTGGAAGAAGTCGGCAAGCAGTTCGACGTCACCCGCGAGCGCATCCGCCAGATCGAAGCGAAGGCGCTGCGCAAGCTGCGTCATCCGAGCCGGTCCGAACAGCTGCGCAGCTTCCTCGATATCGACTGATTCCGGTCGGTTCCTCGAGGATCTGAAAAACCCCGCCTCGGCGGGGTTTTTCTTTGCGCGGAATATGGTCTGCCGGCTGCCTCTGGTACGTCTGCGCTTGATGCCCCTGCGCTTGGTAATGCGGATTTCGGTCCGCACCGCCCTCCGGGGCAGCCGCCTCTGGTAGTGCGGACTTCAGTCCGCACCGCCCTCCGGGGCAGCCGACTAAAGTCGGCTCTACCGTCCAGTGCCAGTGCCAGTGCCCCATAGCCGATATTACGTAACATTATTCGTAACAAAATTCCGAAAATGCCATGCGCCGCAATAGGCTGTCCCCCACCAAGCCAAAATATTACGTAACAAATCATGTAACACTGCACGCATGTCCACGCCCACATCCCCGACCATCCAGACCCTCTTGGCCCAGCTGTCGCCCGGTGATCCCATCGCGGCCGGCGCCTTGGCTGAGCGCTTGGGTGTGAACCGGATGGCGTTGAGCCGCTTGGTCGCCAAGGCCGGTGACCAGGTCGTCCGTATCGGCCAGACCCGGAGCACGGCGTACGCCGCACGCCAGGTGACACCCGCTGGCAGCCAGTGGCCGCTTTATCGGCTTCGCGCCGATGCAACGCTTGAAGCGCTGGGAGAACTGCACGCGCTGACAGGCGATACCTTCCATTTCCAAGCCAATGCGGTGCGGCCCAACCTCACCCGCTCGCCTGACGGCGACGTGCCTGCGTTTTTCCCCGGTCTGCCGTGGTACCTCGACGAACTGCGGCCGCAGGGCTTTCTCGGGCACACGTTCGCACACCGCGCGGCGCGCTCGCTTGACGTGCCGAACGACCTCAACCGCTGGCAGCTGAGCGATACCTTGCTGGCCTTGGTCAATGCGGGGGGCACCCAGTCGGGCGATCTGCTGCTCGGTGGAACGGCCGCGCAACAGGCCCTTCAGGTCCTTGAGTCGCCACCTGACAGAATGGCGGTGAGTGAGCGCATCCGGGAGTACCCACGCCGCGCACTGGCTGCGCTGGAAGGCGAGGAAGTCGGGTCGTCACCGGGCGGTGAGCAACCCAAGTTCACCGCAACGCTGGAGCAGGACGGCATGCGTCGCGCCGTGTTGGTGAAATTTGCCCAGCAGGGAGCCGGGGACGCAGCCGAGCGCTGGGCAGATCTGCTGGTCTGCGAGCATCTGGCGTTGGATACGCTAAGTGCGGCGGGGGTGGCTGCATCGGCCACTTCGCTGCTGACCACAGACACGCACACCTTCCTGGAAGTCGAGCGCTTCGACCGCACGCCCAACCTGCTCGGGCGACACGGATTCGTGTCGTTGTCGGCGCTGTCTTCGGCGTTTACGGGTGAGGCATCACAAGAGTGGACGGGTGCTGCCGGCCTGCTGCAGGCCCAAGGCTGGCTGACGGCCGACACCGTGGCGGACATTGGACGCCTGCAGGCATTCGGCCGCCTCATCGGCAACACCGACATGCATCAAGGAAACCTGGGTTTCCATCTGGTCGATAGCGGCCCGCTGTTGCTGGCGCCAGCGTACGACATGCTGCCGATGTCGTTGGCGCCCTCGCGTACCGGCATCCTGCGTCCAGCGTCCGGGCTGCAACCGCCCGCGCCCACCAGCAGCCGGGATCTGGTGCACCTGCAGTGGGCGGCACCGCTGGCGCGACAGTTCTGGGAGCGCGTGGCAGCATCCAACTTGATACGCTCATCCACGGTGCGCGACTTGGCGGCGGAAAACGCCCGCCGGGTGGGCGTCTTGGGAAGGCAATTCGGAGGCTGAGCGCGTTCATCCTGTTCAGCAAGTGCCTATTAATTTGCCAAAAATGCGTGCTCCGCGTCACATATTTGGGGGTAATCTGCGCGTGACATCCATATCGGATGCAGTCCACAGGGGGACGTCAATGTTGGCTCGATTCACCGGCGACGAAGGTCGCCGCAACCTGCTGTATGCGCTGTCCGAACAGAAACTCGTTCGGGGTGACAGCGCACTTGCCGAGGCATTGGCCAGCAGTGTGACCTTGTTGGAGGCACAGGTCGGTGCCGCCGTCATCCATCAGGGTGGAGTGGACAATGACGTCTACCTCATCGTTACCGGTTCGTTCGATGTCTTCGTCAACGGCAAGCGCGTAGCGCACCGCAAAGCGGGCGAGCATGTGGGCGAAATGGCCGCCGTGCAGCCGACGCAGATCCGCTCGGCCACCGTGGTCGCGGCCGAACCCAGTGTGGTCGCACGTCTCAGTGCGGCCCGTCTGGACGACCTGGCGCAGCAGTTCCCGCTGATCCATCGTCATGTCGCGCAGGAGCTCGCGCGCCGCCTGTTCCAACGCAATGACTACGTGGGCAGCGCACGCGAACGCACGAAGGTGCTCGTGCTTGCCTCGGCGCAGTCGACCGATGCCGCACAGGTGCTGCAGGAAACATTGGCCAGTGAAGGCTTCACCGTGCGCCTGTGGCAGGACGGCCTGGCGCGCAGTGGTGGGCTGGCGGTGCAGCGCTTGCAGGAAACCGCCGCCGGCGTGGACTTCGCGGTCGTGCTTGCGGGAACCGAGGATGCGCGCACCGCCGGTGATGCGGCATGGCCGGCATCGCGCGATGAAGTGCTGTTGGAAGTGGGCGTGCTGCTGGGTGTGCTCGGCGGTGACCGAGTGGTGCTGGTGGAAAGCCACGGCGGTACGGCTGAGCTGGCGGGGGTGGTCAACCTGCGGTGGCAGCCGGATGCCAGCCGCGATCTGGAAACGGTGCTGACGCCAGCGTGCACGCGTCTGCGGCGTTACTTCGAGTCGCAAGGGCCTTACGCGGTCGCGTGATCTGGTTCTACTGTGCGCCGGTCTCTCAGGGGCCGGCGCGCCGTGGCACCATCGCCTGCAGGGCAATGGCCGCGACTGAGGCAACAGACACCCCGTCAAAGGTAAGTGCTCCCAGTGACAGCGAGAAGTGGCCAGCGCCCAGCATCAGCGGAACAAGTACGATGACTTGATTGCGTGGCTGGCGTAGATCGACGGCGTGCTCGTGCAGCATGCGGATACCGGCAATCGCAATCATCCCGAACATCACCAGCACCACGCCGCCGAGCACGGGCGCAGGTATCAAGCGCAGCACGGCCCCCAGTTTGGGCGACAGACCGAGTACAACGGCGAAGATGCCCGCCACCACAAGTACGGCCGTGGAGTAGGCACGGGTTGTCGCCATCAGTCCGACATTCTCGGCGTAGGCCGTCATCGGCGGGCCACCACTGCTCCCGCTGAGCAGGGTGCCCACACCATCCGCCATGAGCGCATTTCCCATCTGCCCCTGAAGGTCGCGTCCGGTCATGTCGCCGACCGTCTTGACGTGGGTCAATGTCTCCGCCGCGAGCACCAGCACCAATGGCAGCAGCGTCATGGACGTCGCCACGTCCAGTCGTGGAGCCTGGAAGGCAGGTACGCCGAACCACGCTGCCTGACGCAACGGCTGCAGGGAGATCGGCGCTGCCAGCGCCAGCATGCTGCCGAACAGGGCATGGACGAGCGTACCGATGACCAGAGCCGCCAGCAGCACGATGCGCCGCACGAATTGATGATGCGATGTCAGCAGTACGGCGAGCAGGGCCGCCGTAGCAAGCAGGGTCCCCGTGCCGAAGGGCGTGCCATCGTGCATCGTCGCCGGGATCGACGCCAGGCTGGTACCGAGCAGCAGCAGTATGGTGCCGGTCACCACCGGCGGAAGCAGCGCCATGATCCAGCGGGTGCCGAAACGGCGGACGGCGATGCCCAGCAGGAACGTGGCCGCGCCGCAGAAGAGGATGCCGCCCAGTACGGCTCCCAGGTGGGCGTTGCCACCCTGGCCGTCGTAGCCGGTAAGTGCGATCACCGCACCGACAAAGACGCCGCTGGTGCCGATGAAGCTTGGTACCCGATCGGCCGTGACCACGTAGAACAGCAGCGTGGAAATCCCACACATCAGCAGAGAAAGGTTGGGATCGAACCCCATGAGCAGGGCGGCCACCATGGCCCCCAGCATGACGGTGAAGTACTGCGTGCCCAGAATGACGGTGTGGGGCCACGAGAGCCGCTGATCTATGTCAACGACGGAGGATCCAGCAGGCAACCGTGTCCATCGGAACAGGGGCATGAACGAAGCCTGGAAGGTGGGCCTCCATGCTGGGTGACCCACGCGGGCGTGCGCTAGAGGAGCGGGCGACACACGTGGCGACGCATGGGTATCTGGAGCCCGACAGGGGCCTTGCATTACACTGACGCTCGGCAAGCGGGCCTATAGCTCAACGGTTAGAGCAGAGGACTCATAATCCTTTGGTTCCAGGTTCGAATCCTGGTGGGCCCACCACTTAGCAATCCAAGGCAGTCCGAATTAGTCCGTAGATTCCCGCTAAATTCGGGGGTTTTGTGCGCCATGGTCCAAGTTGGTCCACTTAAATCCGGGGCGGAAGTGAGTCAGGCTGTGAGTCAACGGGCGTGGGCTATGCTCGATGACTCACAATCACCTGACTCACATGCTGACCGATACCAAGCTGTGCTCCCTGAAACCACGTGAAGACGCCTACCGTGTCGCCGACACAAATGGCCTATGCATCGAAGTGCGACCGTCCGGGGCGAAGGTGTGGCGGCTATCGCTATCGGCACTCGGGCAAGGCAAGCATGATTACGCTGGCCGAGTATCCGATCATGTCGCTCAGCGAGGCGCGAGCCGAGCGGGACCGGTTACGGGCATTGGTTAAGGGCGGAGCCAACCCAGCCCAGGTGGCTCGTATCGAGCGCGCCGCGCAGACCGAGCGAGCTGAATCCACCGTCAGCGCGATCGCCATTGAACTGCTGGAGAAGCGAACCAAGGAGGGCCTGACTCCCGGGTCGGTAAAGCGCGAGCGCCGCCTTATCGAAAAGGACCTAGCGAGCATCGGCGATATCCCGATCACTGATGTGACGGCGCCGGTGCTGCTGGCGGCGTTGCGCAAGATGGAGAAGCGCGGCGTTGCCGAGACAGCGCACAGGACGCGCTCGCTTGCTAGTCGTGTGTTTCGTTATGCGATTGCCACTGGACGGGCGACATCAAATCCAGCCGAAAGCTTGATCGGAGCGCTGGAGCAACCCAAGACCAAGCACTTCGCCAGCATGACCGATCCTGCCCAGATCAGCGATCTGTTACGGGCAATGTATTCCTAACAGGGATCGCCCGTGACCTTGGCGGCGCTGAAGCTTGGACCGATGCTCTTCGTGCGGCCCGGGGAATTGCGAAAGGCTCGGTGGGAGGATGTCGATCTTGAGAAGGCAGAGTGGCGTTTTGTGGCCAGCAAGACAGGAACCCCACACATCGTGCCCCTCTCGTCCCAGGCGAAAGAGATCTTCGAGGACCTGAGGCCTCTCACCCGTCGGAGCGAATTTGTCTTTCCGGGGGTTAGAAGTTCGAGCCGCCCGATGAGTGAGAACACGATCAATGCGGCGTTGCGGAAACTTGGCTTCGATAGCGACGCTATTACTGGTCACGGCTTTAGGGTCATGGCGAGAACGGTCCTGGACGAGGTATTGGGATTCCGGCCGGACTACATCGAGCATCAACTGGCGCATGCGGTCAGGGATCCGCTTGGGCGTGCCTACAGCCGTACCGCGCACTTGGCTGAGCGAAAGAAGATGATGCAGGCGTGGGCCAACTACCTTGATCAGCTTCGAGAAAGCCTGGAAAAGGTCGTTTCGATCAAGCGAAAGGCTGGTTAGGGCGGGGCGCAACTCCCGACTCAACGCGGCCCATTCTTGGCCAGACATGCGGTAGGCTGGCTCCGCGACCAGCGCACGCCTCTAGTGGGAGAGGAACGTCCATGCCGACAAAGCGGCCGGAAGAACGTTACGACATAGATCCGGTCGACGGCAGTCGGCGTGAGATCGTCGGTGGTTGGGCGCAGGAGAAGCATCTGCGCCTGCGTCATTACGTGGATATCAGTCGAGCCGCCAGGCGGAAGTTTGGCCGCAATTCGACCTTTACTGACCTGTACTGCGGGCCGGGTCGGGCTGCCGTCAAGGATACGGGCGAAGTTATCCCTGGCAGTGCGATCGCGGCCTGCGCCGAGGCAGCGCGACACGCCTCATTTGGAGCGATTCATATCGCCGACCTTGATGCTGTCAACGTCAGTGCCTGCCGGGACCGACTGAACGGCGAAGGACTAGGGCCGATTTCCACATACATCGGGAAGGCAGAGGAGACAGCACGACAGGTCGTCTCAAAGCTATCGCCTTCAGGACTGCATTTTGCGTTTCTGGATCCCTACAGTGTCCAAGCTCTGCCATTCGAGGTCATTCAGACCTTGGCAGAGCTGCCCAAAATGGATCTGCTGATTCATTTCAGTGCGATGGACATGCAGCGTAACGTCAAGCAGCTAATGTCGAATGGGAAGCTGGACGTGTTTGCACCAGGCTGGCGTGATCACGTGGATCCCGCCGTGCGAAACGATGTTGCCGTGCTGGCTGTCTTTCGGCATTGGTGCGGGCTGATCAAGAAGTTGGGCTATCAGGACGTGAGCGACAATGTCGAGCTCGTGTCGGGCTCCAAGAATCAGCCGCTGTACTGGCTTGTGCTGGCATCGAAAAGCGCCTTGGGCCAGGCCTTCTGGGGAAAGGTCAGCAATGTGACTGCTCAGCATCGCTTTGATTTTTAGATCCGTTTTCGTCAGTTCGGGTGCAACTTGCGGTCGTTGTTGCTCCTGCCGCAAGGCGTACCAGCTGGCGCCGATCCCCGTCGTACCCAAGTTGCGAGTAATATTCGCCAACCGGAGAGTCCAGTTATGACTACGTCTTCCCGCATCGAATGGACCGAGCAAACGTGGAACCCCATTGTGGGCTGCACGAAGATATCCGCGGGGTGCAAGCACTGCTATGCCGAGCTCATGGCCCGTCGCCTCCAAGCCATGGGCACCCCGGGCTATGAGAACGGCTTCGCCCTGCGGCTTATTCCCGAGCGCCTCAGCGACCCGCTCAAGCGCAAGAAGCCGACAATCTACTTCGTCAACTCGATGTCCGACCTCTTCCACGAAAAGGTCCCTGTGGACTATATCGATCAGGTGATGGACGTGATTACGCGCACCCATTGGCACAGCTATCAGATCCTAACCAAGCGTGCGGCTCGCATGGCGAGATACTTCAAGGCCCGCCCGGTGCCCGAGAACGTGTGGCTCGGAGTGTCTGTGGAGAACCGTCGCCATGGCGTGCCGCGCATTGACTACCTTCGTTCGGTTGACGCGCGGATCCGATTCCTGTCAGTGGAGCCCCTGCTGGAGGATGTCGGTGTGCTGGATTTGGACGACATCCATTGGGTCATTGTAGGTGGCGAATCAGGTCCTAAGGCGCGCCCAATGAAACCAGAGTGGGCCGATGTGGTTCGCATCCAGTGCGAGGAGCAGGGGGTGGCCTTCTTCTTCAAGCAGTGGGGCGGCTGGGGGGCGGATGGCAAACGCCGAGCCAAGGCCAAGAACGGAAGGCTGCTCAACGGCCGTACCTGGGACGAAATGCCAGCGCACGCTCCAATGTAGGGAGGCACGATGGCAATTTCTCAGTATCGCTGGGACGAAGGGAAGCCTGCCACGATCCAGCAACACAGTATCGCCAAGCATGAGGTGCTGCGAGAGTATCTGGTCGCTTACCTTCAGACCCTTGTCGTCTCACCTGCTCAGGATGTTCTGACGGTCACACTGGTTGATGGCTTCGCGGGCGGTGGAATTTACATCCACGAAGACACTCGTGAACTCGTCCTGGGATCACCCTTCGTATTTCTCGAAGCTGCGAAGGAAGCTCAGGCACTGGTCGCTCTGGGCCGGAATAAGCCCCTGCATTGGAATCTGGATTACTTCTTCGTCGAGAGGAACCGTAGCGCCCATAAGCTCCTGGCGTCAGAGTTGACCGAGCATGGTTATGGTGACAGTGTCGGCAAGGATATCCATCTCATCCACGGTACGTTCGAGAAAAACGTTGAACAGATCATGGGGTTCGTCGGGCAGAAGAGCCCGCGAAAGGGGCGCTCCATCTTCCTGCTCGATCAGTACGGCTATGCGCAGGTTCCGACGTCGCAAATTCGGTCGATCTTCCAGACGCTACCTACCGCCGAGGTAATCCTGACCTTCGCTGTGGATGCCTTCATCAACTTTGCCAGCGACTCCGCGGCGACACAACGAAAACTTGAGAAGCTTGACCTTCCAGACGTCCTCAAGGGGCGAACTTTCGAAGACATCAAGCGGAACGAGAGGGATGTCAGGCTCTACATCCAAAGTTGCCTATACCAGGGTTTGGTTGAGCGCTGCGGTGCCAAGTTCTTTACTGTCTTCTTTATTCGCACCACCGGGCATGGAGATTACTGGCTAGTACATCTGTCGCAGCATCCGCGCGCCCGCGATGTCATGACCACCGTTCACTGGAACAAGAACAACCACTTCATCCACTACGGCGGCGCGGGGCTGGATATGTTCCGTGCGTTGGGATACAGCACCCGTGATGATCAGTCCTTCACAGGCCAGAACGAGCTTGGCTTCTGTTTTGACGGTGCTGCCGGTGATGCCACCGTCAATGCCCTAGTCAATCAGATATCGCCCTTGGTCCATGCGCGTCCCGATGGCATCTCCTTTGGGGAACTTTTTTCCAGCCACTGCAATAGTTCTCCAGCGGACAGCGCAAAGTACAGAATGGCGCTGGAACAGTTGGTGTCGTACAAGGAGATTGTCATTACTTCCTCAACAGGGGCGCGAAGGCTTCGCGCCAGCACAATTGGTGGTCGCGATGTTCTGACTACGGCCAACCAGCGAGTCTTCAGTTTCTAGACTGCAGGTAGTTAGTCGCCGGATTCGCGATTGAACTTAGTTTCAAAACCATACTACCTCCTTGAAGCTGGTCGGTTCTGGCTTCGCGCACGGCGCTGCGCGGGTAGCGCCCCACAGGGGAGCGGATGAGGATGAAGAGCAAGGTCGAGCTGATTTACTGCGTGATGGTCGTGGCCACGGCCGTGCTGGCCGGTGTCATGAGATGCACCACAAGCGCGGCCTGCAGTCGATGCGGTGGCATGGTCGATCCCTACGACTGACACCCGACAATCTTTGGTACTTCGCACAAGGCCCGGCAGCGTGGATGCGTAGACGCAGAGTCTCGGGTTGTCCGTCGCGGATCAAGCGGTGGCGGGACTTGAGCAGTTCGGCGGAAGTTGTCGGCATGTCACGCGCCCTCGGTGGGCGGATTGGTCAGTGCGATGTGCTTCCAACCCTTGTCGAAGGTGAAGGACTTGGCATTGCCCGCCGGGTTCTGGATGCGCAGGATGCGGCGTTGTTCCGGGACCGTAGCGAATTCGACAACGTACAGCCAATACCTGTTCTGCTTTTGGAGGGCGTGCTTGAACTGAGTGTGGGACAACGTGACCGGGCGATGCTCAAGTGATTCGGTCATCGCTTTGATCTCTATCCAGCGAACGGGCAGATTGCTGGCATCCTTCTCCAGCAGGTCAAAGCCGGGGTTGCCGGCTTCTGTTTTGTGCAGGTGCGGCTCTGCTTCGATGATGTGCTTGATTGCCTCGGCTTCGATACTCATGCGTTGCGACTGGTCGAGTCCATCAGGATCGTCTTCTGCCTCATCGGGACGAGTGCCGACGTAGGAGATGAAACGCCGACCGCCCAAACTGCCGGGAGTGCGCTTGCCATGCTCTCGCGTGCCGAAGGGCGGGCCGCCACCAGAAGGCGTACCGGGGTGATAACCTCCATTCCCATCTGAGCGGCTATCGCCGCCCGGCGATGCGCCGCGGCCAGCACCTTCGTTGATGGGATGCGTGGGGCGATCGGCTTCAGCATCGCCGCTGTCCGGATCGTAAGTGCCTTCGGGGATTTCAGGCACATCAGGCCCGTACAAGTCGATGTTCTTGTCATAGACGGAATCTCCTGGCGCAGGACGGTCAGGATCATCAGCAGTGGCGGGCGCAGGTGCGTCAGGTGCTTGTGGCGCAGGGCGGCCCTCAGGAGACGTTGCAGCGTCTAGGCTGTCATCCACCAGCGATGCAAGGGAAATTCCTTGTCGTTTCAGTTTAAGCAGTAAATTCAGTTCACCTGGATCAATGCCGATTTCTTCCGCCAATTGGTCAATGAGGTCGGGTCTAAAGATGATCTTGGATTGCAGGAAGGGATTGGCTTTCCAGCCCGTTGCCTCGAAGGCGATGTTCTTCGGCTGATAGAGCTCGCCCTTGCTGTCGGGAATCCAGGAGGATTCCGTCAGAAGTCGAACGAAGGAAGGCGGGAAGTTCGCATGATAGGGGGCTCTATTTGTCCACCAATAGGTGCCAGTAAAGAAGTGCTTGGCAGCATTGGATTCAAGCTCCTCCAGCGTTTCCCAGATTAATTTCGCACGCGCGATGCACTCATCTGCTGGGAGCGTCGGAAGAAGCGCAACAATCTGATCAAGCCCCTCGATTACCCAGTCCTGATCTTTGTCCGTGCGCCAGGTTGATGCTGGATAACCGGATGCAATCTGCAATTCACGGCGCTTGGTGAAATCCAACGAATTCCTGATTTCCTTCGGACGCAGATAGCGCGATGCTCCTGACGCGACCAGAACGTTGCGAACGTCTTCACCTCGCAAGCAATCGTAGTCGTCATCCACCACGAAGATACCTACGGCCCCTGAAAAGAGCCGCTTCATGCGATCCGTGGCTATGTAGGTATTGCCAGGGAGTCCTCTGTACCCGTTGCCATCGCCGCAATCTACTACCATCAAGAACGAAGTTCGCTTCAGTCGCTCAACGAGCTGGGATTTCTTGATTGTGGAGTCCGCCATTTGGTACGCGGATGCAATCTTTCCGATGTCTGAAGCATACGCCTCATCGTCGATCTCAATGGTTTCGGCTTCGTATTTCGGCAAGATATTTCGGATTACGTCGTCAACTGGATCAGGTTCGCCGATGCCAAGGGCTTTTAGGAATTCGATAGCATCTTCGGATTGGCAAACTGAAGCCAGAACCGTAGGAAAGCCAGTGGGGGATCCTGTCGGCAGGAAGGCCCGAGGCTCGCCTCCGGGTGTTTTACCTGATACGTGCGAGCCATTCTCGAGTCGGACGATGGGTGTGTTAGACAGTAGCGACTTGACTGTTCCCTGATCCTTCAAGAACTCGTACATGCCAGCAATCCACTCATCGGATTGCGCCTCAAGGAATTGCTTGGTCAACGTCGGGAAGATGTCGCGGGGGCGAACTTCCTTGACTCCAAGCTCTTTAGTCAGGTAGTTCCAGATATCTGCCGTGCGCCTATCTGTGATTTTCCCAGTGAGCCAATGAGTATTCTCGATTTCGTACAATGCTGAGATCTGATCGCTACTGAAAAGTTCGGCCAATCCTGCTGAATCAGCTAGTTTCGATTCTTCGGCAAGCGAATAGCCGCCATCGTTGTTCGGCAAGAAGGGCTGTGCCTTGAAGGCTTCCAGCGTCGCCTCAAACATCGGCGAGAACAGCCTGCCATCGGGGAATTTGACTCTGTCCAGCGGCAGACAGCGCAAAGCATTCACGTCCAATCGGTTGTTGTCGCGCAGCCAAGTCATCGCTTCGACCAGCAGGGACGCAGCTTCAGCAATCAGCCGGTGATTCCAAGGCTCATCGTTTCGAATGTTGTCGCGGCTGGGCGTGCTCTGGAACGGGCCTTGCAGGTAGAAGCCGAGGTTGGTTTGGTAAGCCGTCGGAAAGAACACCACCAAGGGCGATGCCGGTAGTGGTTGCACACCCCACTTGGATTTGTCGTCTTTGTCGGTGATGACCGAGAAGGCCAGTTCGACGCGGCCTTTGCCCACGTCCCGGTGGAACACCAGCCAATCTTGGTCGATGTCCGCTTGGCCGGTGGCTTGGCCGATCAGCTTGATCCGGCTGACGTTGTTGCCCAACACTTCAGGATCGTCACGCAAGTACAAGCCCGATGCGCCGCCCTCGATGCGCCAGGAAATTTCCCGGATGTGACGTAGGAACAGCAAGGAGCTCGCCCCTAGCGCCTTGAGGCCTGCACCGATACGCGCCTTGAACTTGGCGGAATCCGCCTTCAGCGGAAGGAGGATCTGGGTTTCGTCGGCATCGCGGCGCGTCCGCTCGGCCTGTTTGGGGAACAGGTATTCCTCGATGACGAAGTCTTCGTCGCCGGAATGGATCTCTGGCAAGTCCGAAACCTTGTAAACCGACTTGAAGCCCAGCCCGAAACGGCCAATCGAGCTCTCGTCCTTGGTGCTTTCGGAGATGTCACACACGCTGCGCACGTCGTTCTCTGTGAACGGGTGGCCGTAGTGGGACAGCACCAGCCGGATATCGTCCAGGATGAAGTTGATCTGCCGGGAGCCCTTCCAGCCCTCGTCACGGCGCTTGAGCGCGTCCTCGGTGTTTTGGAGCAACTCGTAGATGAAATGGGTTTCGTCATCGTAAAGGCCGGCAGCTAGGTCGCCGGACTTTTTCGCCCCCTTCTTGCCGTAGTCCTCGCGGTTCTGCCGGCAAATTTCCTCGTAATCTGATGCCACCGTCTTCCCCCTAAAATCCGTTCCCGTTCTGCCGCCCGTCAAGGTAGCTGAACATTACCCATTCTCGCCATATCATGCGACCATTGAGGGCCACAGAAGGGTAGATCGGCAGCAGTTTCCGCATGAAGGGCGAAAAAGTCTTGCCAGCGGGGTTTTTAGGAAAATCAAGGGGATGGGGATGCCGGGGGACGAGGCGACACTGTTGAGCAAGGCCAACCCGCGGCAGCGGGAAGCCATCCTGACTACGGAAGGCCCGGTGCTCATCATAGCGGGGCCAGGGTCGGGCAAGAGCTTTACCTTGGTCGAACGCATCGTCTATCTCATCACCCAGAAGGGGGTAGCCCCCGAATCGCTGCTGGTCGTCACCTTCACCGACAAGGCGGCGCGGGAGCTGACCACCCGTATCTCAAACCGACTGGCCGAAATGGACATCAAGTTCAATCTGAACGAGATGTACCTCGGCACCTTCCACTCCATCTGTCTGCGGCTTCTGGAAGAGCATCAGGAATACACCCGCCTCAAGCGGAGCTTCACCCTGTTCGACCAATTCGACCAGCAATACTTCCTGTATCAACGCATCAAGGAGTTCCGCGCCATCGCGGACGCCAATCTGGTCATGGGCGACGACGGCATTGGCCGCTGGAACCAGTCCGAGAACCTGTTGCACTGGCTCAACAAGGTCAGCGAGGAACCACTGGACTCGGACGCGCTGGCAGAGGCTCCGGAAGTTGAGGTGAAGGCGCTGGGGCTGCTGTTCCGCCGTTATCAGGAAATGCTGGCCGAGAACAATGCGCTGGACTTCTCCGGCATCCAGTTCGAAGCGCTGAAACTGCTGGAACAGCATCCGCACGTATTGGAGGCTGTGCGCGCCAAGCTGTCCTACCTGATGGTGGACGAGTATCAGGACACCAACACCATTCAGGAGCGGCTGTTGTTGCTGCTGGCTGGCGAGAAACAGAACCTGTGTGTGGTTGGCGACGACGACCAAGGCTTGTACCGCTTCCGTGGCGCGACCATTCGCAACATCCTCGAATTCCCCAAGCTGTTTGCAGAGGGCAAGTGCAAGCAGGTCAGGCTGGCGGTCAACTACAGATCACACCCGGACATCATCCGCTTCTACAACGAGTGGATGCGCGAGCAGGCGTGGGGCGATGGCGAACGTCAGTTCCGCTACGACAAGCAGATCCTGCCGCGTGAGGCTGAGTTCGCGGAAGTGCCGGCCGTCCTCAAGCTGAGGGCATCCGACCCTGTGGGCGACAGTGCCAACTGGTACGGCGAAGTGCTGGCTTTCCTCAATGCGCTGAAAGAGGCCGGCAAGCTGACCGACTGGAACCAGGTTGCCTTCCTCTACCAGTCGGTCAAGAGCGATCGGGCGCAGGACTTGGCGCGATTCCTCGAAAGCGCAGGTGTGCCGGTGTATTCGCCGCGGTCCAATATGTTCTTCGAGCGCGAAGAAGTGCGGCTGATGATCGGTGCGCTGATCTTCCTGTTTCCGCAGTACTCCAAGGTGCGGGTGTGGGCCGAGGGTGCGACCCTGCCGATCTGGGGCTACTTCGACCACCAGTGCTACAAGCCCTTCACCGACGAACTGCGCAAGCCGGAGAACAAGGCGCTGTTGGAATGGGCACGTCCGATCGCGAAGCGCCACATCGTGTTGACGCAGAGTACGGACTACGCCTTCTCCGGGCTGTTCTACCAGTTGTTGCAGTTTCCGCTGTTCGCCCGCTATCTGGGCGAGGAGGCCACGCAAGGCGTGGACAAGGGCCGTGCGGCGCGCAACCTTGCCAGCTTCTCCAGCCTGTTGACAAAATTCGAATATCTGCATCACGTCAGCGTGTTGAACCCGGAGTGGCTGGATCGGAACCTGATCGCCCTGTTCAACCAGTATTTCCGCTTCCTCAAGGACGGCGGCATCGGCGAATACGAGGACGTGGCCGACTACGCGCCCAAGGGCTGCGTGAGCTTCTTGACCATCCACCAGGCCAAGGGACTGGAATTTCCGGTGGTGGTGTGCGGGTCGATGGAATCTACGCCACGCAAGCAGCATCGCGATATGGATGTGCTGCTGGAAGAAGGCGGCTACTTGTCCAAGGCAACCTTCGAGCCGCTGGAACGCATCAAGACCTTCGATTTTTGGCGGCTGTTCTACACCGCCTTCTCGCGGGCGCAGAACCTGTTGGTGCTGGCCGCTCAGCAGCGCGAAGGCAAGGGCCAGCGCCGTGCTCCGTCGAAGTATTTCGAGTGCATGTTTGATGCGTTGCCGAAGTGGGGGGACGTGGACCTGGGGGGTCTCGACTACGAGTCGGTAAAAGAGATCAACCTCAAGCGCGAGTATTCCTTCACCTCGCACATCACTGTGTTCGAGAACTGCGCCGAGCAATACCGTTTCTTTAAAGAGCTGGACTTCGCGCCTATCCGCGAGAGCCAGATCCTGTTCGGTACGTTGGTACACCAAACCATCGAGGACATCCACAAGACTGTGTTGCGCGGCGAGCAGGCTGCGCTGAATGCGGGCATTATCGAAAGCTGGTTTTCGGCAAACTACGCCACGCTCTCGAAGAAGGAGCGTGTCTACCTGGCAACTGGTTCGCAGCGGGCGGCACTGAACCACATCCTGCGCTACTTCGAGCGCGAGAAGGGCCACTGGGACAGGATCAGGGAGGCCGAGGTCGAGATTTCGCTGGTCAAGGACAGCTACATTCTCAAGGGAAGCGTGGACTTGATCCGAGGCGAGAACGATACGGTCGAGATCATCGACTTCAAGTCGGAGAAGAAGCCCGACATGGAGAGGGACAAGGAACGGCTGAAGCAATACCAGAGCCAGTTGGAGGTGTACGCCCATCTGGTCGAGGAGCGCACCGGACAGAAGGTCAGCCGGATGCACCTTTATTACACCGGCGAAGAAGGCGGCAACCCTTACGTCTCCTTCCCAAAGGACGACCGCGCCATCGGCAAGACCATCGCGCGGTTTGACGACATCGTGGCACGCATCGAGCGGCAGGACTATCAGATGGCGGCGCGGCCGGCCAAGTTATGCGTCGAGTGCGACATGCGGGCCTATTGCGACAACAAGAATTGGAAATTCAGGAAGACGGGAACATGAGCAAGATAACAACCACCGAGCAGGGCAATCTTGGACTGGGCACGCCGGACGGCGGCACTAACGTCGAGAAATACGAGTTCGAGCCGATCAAGGGCTATCCGATGTTGAACTGGCGCGGCAAGCGTCCGTTTACAGCGACGCAGTTCTATCCGGCGCAGCTGAAGGAAGTCCACGGCGAGGAGGTGGACGGCTGGCGCAATAAGATTTTCTGGGGTGACAACCTTCAGGTGATGGGCCATCTGCTGAAGCAATTTCGCGGCAAGGTCGATCTGATCTACATCGATCCTCCGTTCGACTCGAAAGCTGACTATCGGAAAAAAATAAAAGTCAGAAAGAAGGATGTCGAATCAAGCAACACGACGTTTGAGGAAAAACAATACACGGACATCTGGAGTAATGATGAATACCTCCAGTTCATGTTCGAGCGTTTGATCCTGCTGAGAGAGCTGCTTTCCGAAGAGGGCGCAATCTATTTACATTGCGATTACCGGAAATCTCATGAGCTTCGCTGTCTTTTGGATGAGGTTTTTGGGAAGGACAACTTCCTCAATTCAATCGTTTGGATGTTTGGAACCAGAAGCTCAATTAAAACTTCGTGGAAGCGTAGTCATCACGACATTCATTTCTACAAGAAGAGGAAAGACCCAGTCTATAACTGGGATGATGGGATGGTGATTGAGCCTCTGTCCGAGGCCACCATTAAGAAATATAGGCTGGAAGACGAGAACGGAAAATATCGGCTAAACGGTCGATTTCTCAAAGAAAGCCCAATTAAGGGCGCCAAGGATGTTGACCAAAATTGGGAAATTTCGCATCCGGAATTGGTAGTTCGGGACTACTTGCGTGAGGGCAAAGTAGCTAACGACTATTTTTTCATTGACATTGAAAATCAATCCTCAGACAACCGAACTGACTACCCGACTCAAAAGCCAGAGCAGCTCCTTTACAAGCTAATCTCAGCCTCCACTAAGCCGGGCGCGCTTGTTTTTGATTGCTTTATGGGGTCGGGGACCACACAAGCCGTTGCCAAGAAGCTGGGCAGAAGGTTCATCGGTGCAGATATCAACCTCGGCTCCATTCAAACGGCATCCGCACGGCTTCTTAGAGTTCAGGAAGAGAGTCAACAGCACTCCATTGATGAAGATGAGTTCTCGCAAGCAGGATTTGAGGTCTACAACGTCAATCACTACGACGTTTTTCGCAACCCCGCTCAAGCGATAGACCTTTTGATCGAGGCACTTGAGATTCAGAAGCTTGAGTTCAGCACAGTGTTCGACGGCGAGAAGGACGGCCGCATGATCAAGATCATGCCGGTCAACCGTATCGCCACCCGCGCCGATCTAAACGAGCTGATCGCCGGCTTCGACTACAAGGCCTGGGAACGTCGCAAGGCCGAAGCACCCACGCGCCCGGTCGAAAAGGTCACGCTGGTCTGTATGGGTCACGAGCCCGACCTGGCCGCGCAACTGGTGCTGGCCGCCAAGCCCTACATGATCGACGTGCAAGTGGTGGACATCCTGCGCGACAAGTCCAACCTTGAGTTCAAGCGCGATTCCGAAGCCAAGGTCATCATCAAGAACGGCGAGCTGGTCATCGAGAAGTTTTACCCGATGAACTTGCTGCAAAAGCTGTCCTTGCAGAAGGAATCGACCGGCGACTGGCGCGAGCTGGTCGAATCCGTGCTGATCGACTGGAACTACGACGGCGCGGTGCTGCAACCGGCTGAGGTAGATATCCCGGACAAGAACGAGCTCGCCTCCGGCAAGTACAAAGTGCCGGCCGACGCGGGCACCATCCGCGTGAAGATCACCGACCTGCTGTCCGAATCGTGGGAAGGAAGCATCGACAATGGCTAAAGGCACGCGCAAGGCCAAGGAAACCACGACGAGCGTGGCCGCCTCGCTCGACTTCGCGTTCTTCCGTTTCCTGTGGCAGTTCTACCAAGCCAACAAGGGCAAGATCCGCCAGAACTATCGCGAGCTGACCCGCAAGTTCCTCGACCACAACGACCCGGAGAAGAACCCCAAGGCCTTCCTGCGCCAACCGCAGTTCGAAGCCTTGGAAACCTACGTCCTCCTGAAAGAGTTCCTGGGCAACGCCAAGGTCGAGGAAATCTTCAAGGCGTGGTATGAGCGCAGCGGCAAGTTTGAAGGCCGCCTGTTCGGCTCGTTCCGTGGTACTGCTGGGCAGGAGATGTTCCAGTTCGGCGACTCGGATGAACTGGAGCTGACCTCGTACAAGACCCTGTTTGACCGGATGCGCAAGAACAGCCGGATGTACCCCAACTATATCTTCGCTCTGACAATGGGCACGGGGAAAACCATTCTGATGGCGACGTGCATCTTCTACGAGTTCCTGCTCGCCAACAAATTCCCGAAGGACGCCCACTTCTGCCACAACGCACTGGTGTTTGCCCCGGACAAGACGGTGCTGCAATCGCTGAAGGAGATCGAAGGGTTCGACCTGTCGCTGGTTGTGCCGCCGGAGTACGTTGCGTGGATGACAGTGAACCTGCACTTCCACTACCTGGAAGAAGCCGGCACCTCGCTGGACACGATGGACAAGTCCAAGTTCAACATCATCGTCTCCAACACACAGAAGATCATTCTCAAGCGCCAGCACAAGGACAAGAATGCCACCGATAAGCTGTTCGGGGCTACGGCGGAAGTCCTCGCGCCGTCTACCGTGTACGACGATAACGCCGACCTCTACGGCTTCGACCAGCCCGAGGACGAGGCCGACCTGACCACCAACCAGCGTTTCGAGAAGCTTCGCCGGCTGGAGCAATTGGGCGTCTATGTGGACGAGGCCCACCACGCCTTTGGCAAGAGCCTGGCCAAGGACATGGGCGTTGGTCAGAAGGAAACCGACACCAGCCTACGCACCACGATCGACGAGCTGGCCAAGAGTCTGAAGAACACCGGCACGCACGTCGTGGCCTGCTTCAACTACACCGGCACGCCCTATGTCGGACGCGAAGTGCTGCCGGAAGTGGTGTATGCCTATGGCCTGAAGAAAGCCATAGACAAAGGATTTCTGAAGAATGTCGAACTGCACGGCTACACCAACACTCGTACCGACGAGTTCGTGGACATCGCCATAGAGGAGTTTCTCAAGCAAACCACCGACCTGAATCCCGAAGGCCTACGCCCAAAACTAGCCTTCTTCGCCGCCACCGTGGACGAGCTGACCGCCGAGCTGAAGCCTGCCGTTGAGGCCGCGCTCATCAAGCACGGCATCCCCACCTCACGCATCCTAGTCAATGTGGGTGACGACAAGATCACCTCAAACGACGACATCCGTGAGTTCAACAGACTTGACACCGAAGGCTCCGAGAAGCAGTTCATCTTGCTAGTAAACAAAGGCCGCGAAGGCTGGAACTGCCGTTCCCTGTTCGGCGTCGGATTGTTCCGTCAACCGAAGTCCAAGGTCTTCGTTCTGCAAGCCACCATGCGCTGTCTTCGCCAAATCGGTCAGGCCCAATACACCGGCCACGTCTTCCTCTCCAAGGACAACCTGAATATTCTCAACGAAGAGCTGCTGCAGAACTTCCGCGTCAGCGCCGACGAATTGCAGAAGAAGGACACCAACAAGGAGTGCGTGAAGATCAAGGTTGTGCTTCCGCCGGTACAGATCAAGCTGGTGCGCGTACGCAAGCAGTTCAACGTTACTGAGAAGGCGCTAACGCATGGCGTCGCCCTAGGCATGGATCGGTCGGAGGCAGAAGCCTGGAAAGATCTGACTGAGAAATACCACCTGTTGGAGATTCGGCAGGAGGGTCTGAGTCTCGAAGATGCCATGCAGTCCGGCAACATCGAAACCCGCGACCTGACCAACCGCCGCCAGAAGCGCGAGTTCTCGCGGCTAACCTTGGTAGCGGAGATTGCTCGCTACCTCAACCGCAATCCGTTGGATGTGGAAGACCTGCTGGATTCCACCAAGGAAGGCACTGAGGAGCTAGTCGCCATCACCAACGAGTTCAACGAGCTGCTCTACGACGAGATCATCCCGCGTCTGTTCAAGCTGCTCTACGACTTGGACGAAACAAAGGAAACCGAGGAGCACGAGGTGGAGCTCATCAAGCTGCCACCACAGGGCTACTATGAGGTCAATGCCGCTAAGGACAAGATTGTGCGGCAAGCCGACAGCAACGTCACCGACGAGTTCAAGGGCAAGAGCTTCCATCTGGATGCCTACTGTTTCGACTCTGGCTCCGAGCAGAAGGTGTTTTGGGAGCTGATCCGCAGCAACAAGGTCAAGAAGGTGTATTTCACCGGCATGTTGACCCACGGGCAGTCCGACTTCTTCATCCAGTACATCGACCCGGTTAGCCACACTGTCCGTAGCTATTACCCGGACTTCTTGTTCGAGCGTGTCGAGGATGATGGCAGTACCAAGTACGTCATCGTCGAAGTGAAGGCCGACTACCAAATCGACGATGCCGTGGTGCAAGCCAAGAAAGACTTCGCCAACCAAATCGCCGTCGCCAGCGGCATGGAGTACATGCTGATGAAGTCGACGGATGCTGATGCCAGCAAAGTTGCCTCCCTCCTCAACGCCTGACCAGCGCTCACTGCCATTCGTTTTGCCTACATGAACGACAAGAAATCCAACGCAGCCAAGTCTCGCTCAGCCCAAGATGGATTCGTTGAACCCTTGCGTGCGGAGCCGTCGCAGGAAGTGCCACCGGTAGTCACCGCCAGAGTCAGGCGGCATTCCGAAATGGGGTCGCCGCACAAAGGGAAGCCGTTCCCCTACCGTAAACTGAAGTTCACTGTCGACGATTTGGGGCCGAGCTATTTCGCAGTAGAAGATCAGCCGCTTTTCGCCGCGGAAAAAACGAAACCAGCGACAGAGTTTGACGGCGGTGAAGGCATCGGACAGCCCAATCGGTACTGTATGAGGCGCATCGCAGATATCGATTGGAAAAAATACTCACCCTCTGGACAAGATCCACTTCTATTCCTGATCAAAAAATGGGCGCCAGCTTTATGGCCGCATCGATGACCGGAACCAGCTCGTGGCGCTGGCCGTAAAGGAGCGTGGTGACTATTGGCCTGTTGTACAGTTCTGTGAGTCGTTGCAGCTTTTTGCCTTGGATCACGAACTCATTTCCGAGGTGCTGGCCACGGGCGAGTCGCAGCGAGAGTCGTTTGGGAAGTACGGTCTTTGGTATGCGCGTCAGGAGCATGGCCCGGACATACTGGCTCCGGACAAGTTCGAAAAGTGCATTTTGATTCGGAAGTACATGATCAAAACAACTTTCCTGAAATCTCAGCGTAATGAAAACGGGCTTTCCCCTCTCATCTCACTCTTCTTCACTCCGAAAGGAATGATCAAGGAAGCTTATATCGACAGGGAGCCCAAGGCCCAGACCATTCTTTACTTCCCGGTCCAGCAGACACTCACGCGGGAGAGCATTTGGTTCAACGAGGATGACCTCAAGGAATGCCCCATCACACTGGCCAACCTTAAGCTAAACAGGAGTTACAAACTCCTGCATAAGGATGTTTCCCCTGCAATATATTGGATGTTTCAAATTGCTTACAACTGAAATGCGCTTGGGAGTATTCCTGGGGGCGTAGATCAGGTCAGGAAGAGTCTTGAGGTTTTGCCTGGGAGTCTTACCGATGATTTCGGCACTTCTATCAGGTCGAAATTGATGAGCGGACATTGTGCAAGGTCTGCTTTCAAGCTGATTGAGAAAGCGGACACTGATGGTGGGTTGGGGTCTGGTGTTGGGAAATTGCAGGACACCAGAGTGGCGGATCAAATGAGGTGGGCGCGCTTCAAGGCTGACGCAGATTTCATCGGTGACGACCTGTCGAAAGCCATAGGCTTGGCTGATGTGTGGGCAAGTCGGATGCTGGTCCTTGATGAAGACTTTCCAAGCGGGAAGTCTGGTCCAGAAGTGCGCAACCCAAAACTTAGTAGGATGGCGGCGGAGTTCTGCAAGGAAGTTTGCAATTACTTTCCTAACGGCGAAATAAAACTGCTCTTCCAATTAATAACCGGGCGAGAGCTTCCGCAGTCAATGAAGGAGGAATTCGAAAAGGCCATAAAGCCGCGATCTATATAGTATGAAGCTGGGGGCGGCAAGGCCATAAGCTAGTCGCAACCGCCGAGCCTGCGTCTGCGTGCTCCAAGCGCATCCAAGACCGCGCAGCGAGAAGGGACTTGGTTGCGGGCGCTTGGCGCCCAGAATGTCCAGCATCGTCCGCATACGTCCGAACCTTTCTGACTCAAAAGTGAGTCAGAAAGTGAGTCGAATTCCTATTTGGCGGATGTATATTAAAGTAGAAACAACAAGATGCGCTTTCTATTTGGTTGCTGGTGGGACATTGACGTTTACAGGCGTCCAGCGAAGTCCACTTGCATCGTCCTACGGCAAGCGGTCGGGGCTCCAGTACGACCTGACTCGCCCCTTCCGATAGGGCGCTCCAACAAGGCGGTAGTCTGATGCCAGAAAAGCTCTGCTTGACACGCGACGAGATCAAAGCGATGGCGCGCAGCCCGCGGAGGGATGGCCAGCTGCGTTTCTTCCGGCAGAACGGCATCCGGCACTACATAGACGGCAAAGGTTGGCCCGTGGTGTTGCTTATAGCTGTTGCATTCGCCCTAGCTGGCTGTGAAGGCGAGCGAGGCGTCCCCGACGATAATGAGATCATGAGTCCAAGCGATGCGCACATGATTCCGGAGAAGGAGCGTGCATTGGTGGAGGCGGCCGCGAAGAAGGGCGATCTCGAATCCGTGAGGCGCTTGATCGCGCACTATGAGGCGCTCTCGGGGAGCGACGAACTTGCCGAGAAGTGGAAGGCAACCGCTCGCGAGCTTGGTGATTCGAACGAGCTGTACTTCTACGCATCAAGTACGGTCTTGGCGGCAAGGCGTGAGAGCGATGCAGCGAAGCGACATGCAATGCTGCTTGATGCCTTGGAGGCGGCCAGGCGATCCGATGCAAGTAAAGCCAATGCAGCTGCACAGCAGCTCATTCTTGAGGTAAGGCGGCAAATGGAGGTCGAGCCGTAGGTCCGCAATTGTCCGGCCGTGGTATGCAGAGTCTGCTGGTCAAAGGAACGGTCGCGAGGCCTGACACATAGGAGTGAGCTGTGATGGAAGCCCAGGTGGAGCGCGGTGTTGGCGCTGTCCAGGGTCGAAGCGTCCGCGATGCCACGCGTTCCAGCCCAGCTTTCAGTCGCTAGCTTTGCCGCGATGAGTGTGAAGGTTACCCCGGCGGGCATGCCTCGGCTCGGGTGCGCTTTGCCAATGAGCATGGACAGGACGTGCCATGGTGGTCGCTGGGCACTCCTAACGTCCCTGACTTCGATGTAGGCTGTCATGCGGTTCTTGGCGCGCCGCGACCTCATCACCACGTCTTGGCAGACCGGAACACTATGACCTCCAGAGTTATCCGAGTCTTGGGCATCGCCGCATTGCTGCTTTCGACCGGCTGCGCCTGGACCAGCAAGGAACCAGTGCTCTCCTCCGACACCTTGAAGGTCGTCGCGGTTACCGAGAGCAGATTGGACATCAACATCAGTGAGTACCGGCACTACACGACGTACGTGCTGTACCTCGATGGCGAAAAGCTGTCCGACAAGGCGTTCGCCTCGCTGCTGCAGGACCCGCAAGCCACCAACGATACGTTCGTGCACAGCGATGTAGTCGTGCTCGCCGATGATGCGATATTGCTGGCGTCGCACAATCGCGATTCGACGCGCTGCTGGACGACGCGACTGCTCGCGGGGAAGGGCAAGGCCAGGGTCGAGAGGATCAAGACAAGCTCGACTGACTGCTCCCCGAGTGAGACAGCGCCCGGCTGGCAGACACTCTATGACGAGGCAAGCAATGTGTTGCTGGTGCGCGAGCGGCCGTTCCATGTCTATCCGATAGCGGGGTACTGGTGGGTGCTTTGGATAGAGGGCGACGTCGTCGCGCTCTACAACGACGACTCGGATCGAGAGCGGCTGATTGTCAGGCTCGTGCGGGTATCCACCGATGAGGTGCTTGCCGAGCAACTGCTGCCCATGCAGACGTACGCCGAGGCCGACCTGCTTCATGCATCGCCCGACGTGCGGCGGAAGTGGCTGTTGGACAACTTCGCCGTCTCGATGAAGACCCCGGCGTCGCTCCAGCTACGCCCTGACAACCAGCTTGAGGTCCTGCCGCCTGGCCGCTGGGCGGAATACCAGGAAACTGCACGGCAGAACAGCGAAGCGGATGCCCTTGCACGCGCCGCCGGTGAGGCAAAGCTCGAGGCCTTGTACAGGGAAGTGCGGGAAGAAGAAGCCGCGCGGCAACCACCTGTGGAGTGAGTCCGGCAGGAAAAGGGGACGGCAGCCGACTGAAGTCGGCTCTACCCTGAGGCTGGATTGCGCGCCAACGCGTCGCCCACGCGTGTGGGCCTTATGCAAAGTTCGCCGGCGCAGTTCGGGCATCGCTGCTTCAGCGCGGTCTCCACGCAATGGGTGCAGAACGTGCATTCGAACGAGCAGATCCAGGCATCTGTCGAGGTTGCAGGAAGATCAACATCGCAGCATTCGCAATGGGGGCGCATCTGCAGCATGAGTCGGCACTCCACATGGGGAAAGGGAGGCTCAGGCGAAATGCCAGAGCGTGGCAACGACGGTGCCCAGGATGCCCAGCACGATCAGAATGCCCATCAGCAGCCAGCAAGCATGTAACAGGAACTGACCTGCACGACCTATCACGTACGTGCCTGCTGCTACGCCCAGTAGAGACAGGCTGAAGCGGATGGGTTTGGACCAGGCCACGCCCGGCTCCACGGCGTAGTTGATCAGGGCCACGGCGACCACGGACATGAAGAATCCGATGACGGCCCAGAAAACGGAAAACTCGAACATTCCGGGCGCGGGTGGCACGTCGGCCCGCATGGCTTCTTCGGAATCATAGTAGGCGACCGTGCCATCGCCCCGTTGCTTTGAATACCCTCTTGCCATCGCGGCGTCGCTCCTTGCATGCCCTGTTCCGATGCACGACGTTACCCAACGGCGGACCGATTTTCCAGCGGTCCGGCTCGGAATTTCATGTTGGCTTCTCGCAGTGCTTACGGCATACGCTGCAGATTGGGCCGCTCGCGCTGCCGCCTCACTCCACCTGCGGCGGGCGCCCTGACAGACGCACGAGGATCCCACGTTGCTCCAGACCCTGCTCCACTACGCACCCCTGATTACCGCCGTGATGGCAGGCGTGACGGCCCTTATCTGGATCGTCTACCTCAACGTCTTCCTCTCCAGCTACCGGCGGCAGCGGCGACCGTCGATCCTGATTACCTCCGGAGCAGGGCGGGGCATGAATGCGCACTGTTTCGTCACCAACCTTGGTCTGGAGCCGGTATTCCTTCTGGACATCATGTTCGACCTCACCCAGCCCGATGGCACCCGCATCCGCGCGATCATTCCCGAGCGTAACGAGCAGTGGGCCAGTGGTGACGAGCCCGATTCGGGCGATGCGCGGCGGGCGACCAACGTGGGGCCGCTGAGCAGTGGCGAGGAGATCGACATCGGGCGATTCTCTACGATGATCAACCGGGCCTGCGCGGAGAATCCGGATATCACTGCGGACATGCCGCTGGCCTCACTGGAAATCACGGTGGTGGTGATTACCGCTGCGCGGGCGGAGCTCTGCGCGGCGTCACGCGGTTACCGCGTGGAGGAAACTGCCGGGAACGGAGTCCGTCTGCGCCCGACCACCATCAAGGCGCGGCAGTTGCAGGGTTTCTTCGCGCGCCGCCGGTTGACGCGCCATCTGGTGCAGCAGCTCAGCCAGGAAAGCTGACCGCCGAAACGCATCAGGCCACCCGAAGGTGGCCTGATGCGATGCAGGTCTGCGATCTCAGAAGAAGATCGCGTACAGGATCAAGAGCGGAATCGGCACGCCCAGGAACCACAGCAGCAAGGTCTTCATGAAAGCTCTCCTTGGTGGGAAATGAAGTTACAGGTCACGGCGACGGCCGCCCCACGTGGCGCTGAGGCTGGCGAAGAACGCGCCGATCAGCAGGGTGATGAACAGCCACAGTGCGGCATAGGCAGATGCCTTGCGGGCGTCATCGGCCGCCTTCATGGCGGTGGTCTTGGCTTCTTCCAGCGCTGCACGCATGCGGGTCTGCACGTCGGTGACGCGCGCCTGTGCTTCAGCCTGGCTCATGCCGGTTTCGCGGGCAATCAGCTGGGCCAGATACTGCGTGTCGGCCGGATTCAGGCCTTCCGAACGAAGGCTGGACACGATGATGCGGTTCACTTCGCTGCGGACTTCGCGGCGATCTGCACCACGCTCGTTGCCCGGCATCGGACGCGGCGGCGGCGGGACGTTACCCGGTGCAGCAGGGGCCGCTGCGGTCGGCGACGGCATGGCGCCCGGTGCCAACGGAGCCGGCGGCGGCGCTGCCGGATCGGTCGATGCGTTGCGGAACAGCGAGTCGACCCAGTAGTCCAGATCACCTTCCTGAGTGCCCATCGCGGCCGAGCCTGCACCTGCGGCGGCAACGCCGACGGTGGACGCCGCAGCGCCTGCAGTCGCACCGGCAACCTTTGCCCCGGCACCGAGGATGCCGCCGATGGCGGAGGTCAGCAGCGCAGCGGTCAGCAGGGTGGCAACGGCCCACGACACGAAGCCGTGTGCGGTATCGCGGAAGTAGGTCTCGTCACCGTGCAGGCCCGCCCACTTGGTGCGCAGACGGCCGGCCAGATAGCCACCGAGCGCCGATGCCGCGATGGCGGTGAAGGTCAGCCACGCGACGCTGGTCCAGCCGAACGTTTCCTTCGACACGCCATCGAATGACCACGGGGAAACCGACGACAGACCGAGGCCGACGCCAAGGATCAGCAGGATCAGCGAGAGCGCGGCAGCACCGATGGCGCCGGCAAGGATGGCGCCCCAGGAGACGGCGCTTTCGTGCGTAGGGGCGACGATCGCCGGTGTGCTGACAACCGTTGCCACATCGGCACCGAGGGGTCTGCGATCTTCGTAATCGCTGCGGGTATTCATGGGATGACGCTCCGTATCTGTGCGCTGCCGATGCAGCGTGCGCCATGAGGCTGCGCGTTTGGTTGTGAAAGTTTTCGAAGGGCCGTTTCACGCTGGTTTCATGGAGTGGGACCGTGCGGCTTCAAGGCGCGTTGCCTTCTTCCACGTCGGCTGCACTGTCACAGCGCTTCTTCGGTGCACACAGCCGATCCAGCAGCGCCAGCGTCACGCCGTTGCTCCAGCCGAAGCCATCCTGCAGCGGGTATTCGCCGCCACCACCACCGCCGGCGGACCCATCCACGACGTATTTCTCCACCAGTTTCTGTTCGCCGTCGTAGACCGATTGCACGGTCCGCAGGAAGCGCACACCGACCTGCCGCGCCAGCGTGTCCTGGCCATAGTGCTGAAGCCCGTCCACGGCGACCCACTGCAGCGGCGCCCAGCCGTTGGGCGCATCCCACTGTTGGCCGGTGGTGATGGTCGTGGTCAGCAGGCCGCCCTGTTTCACCAACTGCTGTTCGACCGCATCGGCCGTGCGGCGTGCCTGCGGCCGGGTTGCCACCTTCAGCCACAGCGGGAACAGTGCCGCCGCCGTGAGGGCCGGGCGCGTTTGCCCACTGCGCAGGTCACGGTCGACATACCAGCCCTGTTCCGCGTCCCACAGGGCACTGTTGATGGCGCGGGCACGGTCGTCGGCCTTCTGCTTGAAGGCGCGGCGGCCCGCACGGTCACCGGCCGCGCTACTGGCACGCGCGATCGTGACTTCCAGGTGGTACAGCAGACTGTTCAGATCCACTGGCACGATATCGGTGGTGCGGATGCTGGACAGCGCCGACGGATCATCCAGCCAGCGCGAGCTGAAATCCCAGCCGGATTCAGCGCCGGCCCGCAGATCGCGGTAGACCTGTGACGGTGCACGCTGAGGCGCCTGCGCGGCCGTCGCCAAGTCATCCGTCCACGATTCGGTGCGTGGCACCGCGCGGGCATCGTAGTAGCGGTTCAATACGCTGCCGTCGACCAGTTTCACCACGCGGGTCTGTGCGGTGCCGGGCGCCAGGGCCTCAGCGCCGGACATCCAAAACGCATGCTCCGCGCGCAGCTGGGGCAGGTAGCGTCGGTAGGCCTCGTCGCCTTCGTGCGTCGCCAGCAGATCCACCATCAGGCTGAAGAAGGGCGGTTGCGAGCGGCTGAGGTAGTAACTGCGGTTGCCGTTGGGAATGTGGCCGTAGGTATCGATCTGGTAGGCGAAGTTGTCCACCATGTCGCGTACCAGCTGCCACTGCTGGCTGCTCGCCAACCCAAGCAGCGTGAAGTAGCTGTCCCAGTAATACACCTCGCGGAAGCGACCGCCGGGCACGACATACGGCTTGGGCAGGGGCAGCAGCGAGCCGTGTGGATCCACCGTGCCAGTCTGCCGGGTCAGCACCGGCCACAGACCGTCGATGTGCGCGCGCAGTGTCTCGCCCGCCGGCGGGGTGTATGCCTTGGCCTCGGCAGGCATCTCAAAGTTGTCGCTGACAAAGGTCTGCAGTGCGTAGCCCGGTTGGAGCTGCTCACGATGCCAGGCACCCAGCACGTCGGCAGGCGCACGGCGGGGTATCGCGTCAGCAAACGTCTTCTGGTCGGGAAACAGATGAGCGCCCTGGACCTGTTGAAACAGCGGCTGCAACTGTTGATCGGGTGGTACCGGATCGGCGGCAGCGGCGATGCCACTCCACAGCAGGGGGGACAGGAACAGGCCGGCCAGGCCGTGGGATGCGCGCATGGGCATGCCTCAGGATGAGCGTGGAATCCACTGTAATACGGGCTGCCGCCAGCGGCGGGTGATGACATGTCGCGCCTGCCGGGTAAAGTGGACAGGGATTGAATCAAGGACGACACATGCGCAGGGATCAACCGCCAAAGGGGCCGCTCAAACGCGCGCTCACCCTCGTTGGGCTTCTGCTGTGTGTGGTTGCCGCTGTCGTCTGGTGGTCAGGGCAGGGCACATCTTCCGTCGAACCCGCGAATGACGGGGACGTAGCGGTCACGAGATCGACTGGAGTGTCCGGGAGCCAGAGCGGTGCGGCGGAGACACCGCGCAGCAATCCAGCGACGGCGGCGTCGCGTGTGCTGGAACTTCGGCGCGACGCGGAAGCCGGCGACCCGGTTGCCATGCGCGAGCTTTCCGAGCTGATCCTGAATTGTAGTTTTGGACTCAACCGGGGGAGCGATTTCTGGAGCGGCGTTGAGTCCACGGCATCGCGGTTGAATCCTGTCGATCAGGCCGCGCTGCGCGCTGCCGCCACCCGCGTGGGATCGCAGTGCGAGAACCTCCGGCTTGGCAGCCAAAAGGAGCACGTGCTGCTGTACCGTCAGCTTCTTGCTGATGCTGCGGAAAGTGGTGATCTGCTGGCGCGCTTGCGTCAACGCGGCCGCGCGTTTACGCCGGAGACGCAGGCGGCATTGCCGGATGATGCGGACACCCTCATCGACGACGCACTGGCTTCCGACGATCCGCGCGCATTGTATGAGCTGTCGATGATCTACTTACCGACAGTGCAGAGGGCGCCTCCCCGCTTTGGTATTGGCAGCACCCCGTACGACCACACGGCGCTGATTCTCTTGGCCTGCGAACGTGGAATGGACTGCGGGATGGAATCGGTTCGCCACGATGAAACGTGCCTCATAGGTTTGATGTGCGGTGAGACGTTTGAAGGCATGGTGCGCAAGCAGGCCCAGGGGGAGGGTGAAATGGAGCGGGTGAATGAGCGCCTTGAGTGGTTGCGCAGACTGCTTGATGAGATGCATTCGGGGCACTGATGCGGAGCGCGCGCTGCCGCCGAGCATGGCTCGGCGCTACCGGTGTCGGTCCGTCTTGTGTTGGATCATCCATGGAATGTATGTGGGAAGGAGAAACTGTGAGCAAGGGAATGGGCCGTGTCGCTGACAATCGATGGATGATGCTCTGGGGAGCGATGGACCTTGCTGCTCTCCTTTTATATGCGGTGAGCAGCGTTTACCAGGGAGGGATCCCGGTGGCTCATGACATCGCGTCGGGCATGGCGATACAGCAGCGCCACGGCAGCATGCTGCCGTTACTTGTGTCGATTCTTGATGCCACCCTGCTGCTGTCGATGCTGCTATCTGGCATCTTGCTGGTGAAGCGTTCCAGGCTGGGGCGTTACGTCGTCATTGCCCAACTGCCTTTCAGAATACTGCTCGTGATGCCGTCGGTATTTTTCCTGGCACACATGGGTTGGGCCGGTTTTTCGCCCGCATTGCTGATGGTCTTGATGGCCCTTGGCGAGCTTTTGAAGCTGTGGTCGCTATGGGGGAAACGCCGTCGAAGCGACGGATCAGGTCGGGATGGCGGGTCAGGGCAGTGAGATATCGGCGATCGATCTCAAGATTGCAGGAAGCCTGATAGCGAAAAGCCGCAGCGGCTGTGCACGATAACGGGGCTGGGGCCTTCGCTCCAGCCGGAATTGACGTTCCGAATCAAGTTGTTGTCGCTTACCTCTGTTGTGGCCCTCCGGGTACGGCGGAGAATGTACTGCCATGCCGGTTCTGCGGCAGGCGGTGCGCGGGGATCACCCGATCCGCCGGTTTTTCGGCGACAACTTGGCCGGTACGTCAACCCGCATCGCCTGCCACCCTGCGCTTCGGCGCGGGTGGCGCTTCCGTGCTGCGAGAGCCTGCCATGTCACGTCACTATCCGCCCGCCCACCGCCTGCATGCGCTGATCGGCGACGCCGTACTCGACCTGCCTGCGCGTGCCGTCGAAAAACTTGAGGCGCTGCTTGCCGATCACCCGGTGCTGGCGTGTCTGTGCGATCCGGCGGCGCGCGCTGCGTGGCTGCTTGCCGCATCAAACCGGCGTGCGAACTCGACAGTGGAACAGCGCCGGCTGCATGGGCTGTCGGCCATTCTCGAAATACTCCACGCCGAACACCTGAGTCTGCACGACGGCGGCAGTGAGCCGATTCTTGGGCAGGAACTGGTTGAGGGACTGCTGGTGGCGAGTCGCGAGCTGGTCAAGCCGGTCGATGGGCGGGCGGGTGCTTGAAGGCTGCCGCCGGTCGCGGATGGCGTCATGCAGAAACTGGCGGCCAGCGGCCGTCACTACCCAATTCAGCTGGGCGGGCTCGTTCGGCGTTACGGCGGGTTGTCGTCAGTGGGCGTACGCGGTGGCAACTGACTCACCGGCGAGCGCTTGTTCGAGATGCGCACGATGAACCAGACGACCAGCGCGATACCGACCGGGATCAAAAGCAGGCTCAACAGGATCAGGATGTGCCAGATGCTGAAACTTCCCATGGTGATCGTCCTTGAGGATGAGCGCCCGATGCTAGCATCCGGTGGTGAACGTACTTGATGACGGGCCGGATGTAGCAATGCGCAAACGAAGTGCGCGAAGAAGCAGCGTGATCGCCTGGTGTGCCGCCTTGGTAATCGTGATTCTGCTGATCATGGGGAGGCAGGAGCGGACAGTCATGGACGTGGTCGGCTCGCCGGAGACAAGTCGGCCGGACAGAACACCAATCCCTGCATCTGTGCCATCTGTGGACCCGGCTGTGCATCAGGTGCCGATGCCGGAAGCCCAGGCACAGGTTCACACGGTCAGCGCCCTGAAGCGCTCAGCGCAAGCCGGTGATGCTGCGGCCATGCGGCAGCTGGCGGGGATCGGTGCGCGCTGCGTGGGAATGGGCTACGCACGGTCAAGGTTCGACAGCACGGTGGATTCGGTGTCGGCGAACCTTGCACGTGGTGATCAGGTCACCGCAGCGCAGTACCGCGCCGCCGCCGGGCGTCTGAAGCTGCAGTGCGACGCGTTGCGGCTCGCCCCGGATCAGATGCAGGCCATCGCGCATCAGTGGCGTAGGCAGGCAGCAGAGGCCGGCGATCTCTCTGCACGCATCATCGAGCGGACTGCCACAGGGCGCGGTGAGGCGGTGACCGGGCTACTCGACGAGGCGCTGGCGGGTGGGGACGGTGAAGCCCTGAAGGAGATGGGGGTGCTGTTGTCCAGTCTGCTTGTGAAAGAGATTGATCCCGATGTGGGCATGAAACTGTCCGAGCAGGACGCCTATGCGGTCAGCTTGCTCGCCTGCGAGCGTGGGCTGGAGTGCGGGCCGGAATCTGCCATGGCGGATGAGATGTGTCTTTCCGGGCTGGTGTGCAACGGCAGGGGCTACGATGAAGAGGTGCGCGAGAACCTGCGGATGCGTGGCGAGATGCAGCGCACCGAGGTGCGCATGGATATGTTTCGAGGGCTGTGAGAAGAGCGCCGCCGAGCATGGCTCGGCGCTACCGCAGGCGCATGCCTTCGATGCCCGGAATGCTCTCGCGGATGGCATCCAGGAACAGTTGCAGGCGCGCCGGACGATGGCGACCCGCGGGAAACACCAGATGCACCGGCAGCGGTGCGGCTTCCCAGCCGGGCAGTAACTGCTGCAGGCGGCCGCTGCGCAGATCGTCGGCCATCAGCCAGGCCGAGCCGATGCCCACGCCCAGTCCTTCGCGAACGGCCTGGTGCAGGACGAACAGGTTGTCGGTCAGCAGGCGGGGCTGGATGGCGATGCGTTCGCTGGTCTTGCCGGTGCCTGCGCCCTGGCAGCGCTGCAGTTGCACGCTCTCGCGATAGAAACTGGTGAGTGATACCCACGGCAGGGCGGCAAGGGCGGCGGGGTGCGTTGGCAGCGGGTCCGGCATCTGCGATGCAGCGCAGACCACGATGCGCGGTACATCGGCCACATGGACGGCCACCACGTCCTGCTGCTCGAGGGGGCCTACGCGGATGGCGCAGTCCATGCCTTCGGCAACCAGATCGGACGGACCATCGTGCAGCCGCCATTCCAGGCTGATCTGCGGGTACCGGCGCAGGAACGCCAGCATCGGCGGCATCAACTGGGCCTGGCCGAATGCATGCGGGACCATCACCCGCAGGCGTCCACTGGGCTGCTGGGCCGCGCCACGCAGGTCCTGCTCGATGCCCTCCCAGCTGTCCAGCAACTGGCGCGCGTGCTGCAGGCAACGCTCGCCGTCATGGGTCAGTTGCATGCCATGGGTGGAACGCTGCAGCAGGCGCAGGCCGAAATGCCGCTCCAGTGCCTGCAGGCGGCGGCTGATGGTCGGCTGGGTGGTGCCGAGTTGGCTGGCCGCTGCGGAAAGGCTGCCGGCATCGACGATGCGCACGAAGGTGCGCAGCAGATCGATGCGGTCGGCGTTGAGGGTGGTTACCGGCTTGGTCATGCGTCTGGCGTATGGGGCTGATGCGGCAAAGCCTACTACACGTCGCATCGAGGCAGGAGGAGACTGCGCGGCATCCCCTCCAAGGCATCTTCCCATGTCCACTGCGCATGACATTCCTGCTCCCACCCTGGGCTCCGTTGCACCGGCTGCCTTGCCTGCCATGCTGGTCCCGGTGATGGCCGCCGGCGCCGGTTTCAGCGTGGCGTCGCTGTACTACGCGCAGCCGATGTTGGGCGCGATGGGGGCCTCCCTGGGCGCAGGAGATGCGGCCATCGGTCTGGTGCCGACGGTTACCCAGCTCGGCTACGCTGCAGGTATTGCGTTGCTGGCGCCACTGGGTGATCGCTTCGAACGGCGGCGGATCATCCTGGTGAAGTCGCTGCTGCTGGGTGCCGCGCTGCTGGCGGCGGGCCTGTCCGGCCACCTGCCGGGTGTGTTGATCGCCAGTCTGCTGGTCGGCTTGATGGCCACGGTGGCGCAGGACGTGGTGCCGGCAGCCGCTACGCTGGCCGCGCCGGAACATCGCGGCGCGCTGGTGGGCAAGGTGATGACCGGCCTGCTGCTGGGCATCCTGCTGTCGCGCGTGGTCAGCGGCGTAGTCGCCGAACAATGGGGCTGGCGGGTGATGTTCCTCGCTGCCGCCGGGTCAGTGGTGCTGATGGGGGTGCTGTTGCGCATCACCTTGCCACGTTTCGCGCCGACCACGACCTTGGGCTACGGCGCGCTGCTGCGATCGATGGGCGCACTGTGGATGCAGCTGCCGCCGCTGCGCCGTGCGGTCTTGGCGCAGGCGCTGCTGGCGATGGGCTTCAGTGCGTTCTGGTCCACCTTGGCGCTGATGCTGCATGCCCGGTTTGGTATCGGCAGTGCGGGGGCAGGGGCGTTCGGTATTGCCGGTGCGGCCGGTGCACTGGCGGCGCCGTTTGCAGGTCGCTTCGCTGATCGCCTGGGCACCCAGCGCGTGGCACGCTTGGCCATTGGCATCGCGTTGATCGGCTTTGCCAGCCTGCTGCTGGATGGCGTGCTGCCCACGTCGCTGCGCCTGGTGCTGCTGGCAGTGAGTGCGGTGATCTTCGACTTCGGCTTCCAGGCAGCGCTGGTTTCGCACCAGACGCTGGTCTACGGCCTGCAGCCGGAAGCGCGCAGCCGCTTGAACGCCCTGTTGTTCACCGGCGTGTTCGTGGGCATGGCGGCGGGGGGGGCCTGGGCGCGGTGGCCTTGGCACAGGGCGGATGGCATGCGGTGGTGTTGCTGGCCTGCGGTACCAGCGCGCTGGCATTGTGGGTGCGGCGGTAAGCGGTCTCCGGCTGTTTCAGGTTGCCGTGTGGGGGTGCTTCATCAGCGGGCGAATTCGCCGCGTTGCAACTGCTCTGCACTGTTGCCGGCGGCATCCTTGAGATCCAGGTCGGCGCCGTGGGCAGCCAGCTGCTGCAGGATGTCGCGGCGCTGGAACAGGGCCGCATACATGGCGGCGGTCTGGCCGGCATGGTTGCGCTGGTCGGGTGAGCAGGCGGCACGCATCAGGCGCTGGGCGATGCGCAGCTCCCCTTTGAAGATGGCCCCCATCAGCGCAGTGTTGCCGCGTTTGTCCTGGGCGCAGGGATCCGCACCGGCGGCCAGCAATTGATCCACCGCTTCGGCATGACCGTGGTAGGCGGCGAGGATCAAGGCGGTATAGCCCTTTTCATCGCGGGTCTGCAGGTCGTAGCCGGCGCGGATGAACTCGGCCAGCATCGCTTGCTGTCCGCTGCGTGCGGCATCGAAGTAATAGGTGCGCAGTTGCGCCTGCGCGTCGGCGGCCGACGGTGGGGCCGTGGGTGGAACGGCCCAGGTGGGTGTTGCCAGCAGAAGGGTCAGCAGACCGGTCAGGTAGTAGCGCATTGTGGCTGTCCTTGGGGCCGGGCCCTTTGATGAAAGGGCCCGGCCTTGGCGTTGACGGTCAGTCCTGCAACTCGCTGGCGAGCTGCATCACGCGGTCCAGGTCACCGCCGGCCACGCGGGCTACCCGTGTGCCGTAATCCGGGTCTGCCTTGTACAGGAAGGACAGCATGATGTGCTTGCTTTCATTGTCCGCGCCGGCCAGCGACTGGCCAAAGCTGTGCACCAGGTCCAATTGCTCGCGTCGGCTGTAGGACCGGTACAGATCACCGGCCTGCTTGAAATTCTGCTCACGCGCGATGCCTTTCTGCTGGGTAGTGCCTGACAGCGGCAGGTTGCTGTACAGCGCATGCGCGCTCTGCGGACGCGGCTGCAGCCGGCTGGGCTCGTAGTTCACGCCGCTGTTGCTGTGGCCGGCATTCAGGGCGCCGTCCTGGTTGACGTCGTTGACGGCCACACGGGGCCGATTTACCGGCAACTGCAGGGCATTGGCGCCGATGCGGTACATCTGCGTATCGGCATAGGAAAACACGCGGCCCTGCAGCAGACGATCTTCAGACGGTTCGATGCCGGGCACCAGGTTCGACGGCGCCATGGCCACCTGTTCGGTTTCCTGGAAGACGTTGTCGACGTTCTGGTTCAGCACCATCTGGCCGATCTTCTGTTCCGGCACGTCAGGCCAGATCTTGGTGGCGTCCAGCGGATCGAAATCGAAGGTGGCCAGCTGTTCCGGTGCCAGCACCTGGATGTACAGGTCCCAGCGTGGGTAGTCGCCCCGCTTGATGGCGTCTACCAGATCACGGGTCATGTGGCTGTAGTCCTTGCCCTGCACCTCCTCTACCTGTGTCGGATCGAGGTTGCGGGTGCCTTGCAGGCTTTTCCAGTTGAACTTGACGTAGTGCACCACACCGGCAGCATTGACCAGCTTGTACGCATGCACGCCGTTGCCGTCCATGAAGCGGTAGCCCGCCGGTGTGCCCTCGTTGGAATACAACTGGGTCAGCGTGCGGGTGGCTTCAGGCACGTGCGAGAAGAAATCGAAACGACGGGCGTCGTCATCCAGGTTGGTACGCGGATCGGGTTTGAAGGAATGCACCATGTCCGGGAACTTGATGGCGTCGCGGATGAAGAAGGTCGGGAAGTTGTTGCCGACCAGGTCCCAGTTGCCTTCGCGGGTATAGAACTTGGTAGCGAAGCCGCGCGGGTCGCGCAGGGTTTCCGGCGAGTGATTGCCGTGCACCACCGAGGAAAAACGGACGAACACCGGGGTGGTTTCGCCCGGGGTGAACAGCAGGGCGCGGGTCAATGCGGAAACATCGGCACTGGCGGTGAACTCGCCGCGCACGCCCGTGCCGCGTGCATGCACCACGCGCTCCGGAATGCGCTCACGATCAAAGCGCTGCAGCTTCTGGATCAGCTGTACGTCCTGCAGCAATGCCGGGCCGGTGGCACCGGCGGTCTGGGAGTTCTGGTTGTCGCCCACCGGGGCGCCGTTGTCGCGGGTCAGCGTGGTCTGTGCGAGTAACGGGGCAGCGGGAATGAGCAGGGCAGCTACCAGCAGGCAGGCATGGCGCATAGGGAAAGACTCCGGGAAACGAGTCAGGATCATCCCTGCTGGAATACGCCGAAGAACAATTGTTTTTTATAATTCAATCAATAGCTTGCTTTGATAATCTGACGCAGGCGTCGCGATCCATGTCGTAAGCGACAGCGGTTGTCAGGCTGAACAATCGGGCTGTCGCTTTTCTGAAAGCGAGGGTGTACAAATGTACACCATGGACCTCAACGACCTCCCTCCCCAACGTGCCGCCGTACTGGCCTGGTTGCGACAGGCGCTGGCTTCCGGCCAGTCGCCGTCATTGGCCGATATCGCCCATGCCTTCGGTTTTGCCTCGCGCAATGCCGCGCAGAAACACGTGCAGGCGCTGGTCGAGGCCGGGTTGCTGGCGCAGGCGGCGGGTCGCAAGCGTGGCCTGGCCTTGCCCGGCGAGCCGGCCGAGCTGCTTCCGCTGGCGGTGCTGGGGCGGGTGGCCGCGGGCCAACCCATCGGCGCGGATATCGGCCTGGACCAGCAGCTCTGGCTGGACCGGCGGATGTTCTCGCCGCGTCCGGACTACCTGCTGAAAGTGCAGGGCGATTCGATGATCGATGACGGCATCCTGGATGGCGACCTGGTCGGTGTACACCGCACGCCGAGCGCCCGCGATGGGCAGACGGTGGTCGCGCGCATCGATGGCGAGCTCACCATCAAGCGTCTGCAACAGGATGCAGATGGCGTGCGCCTGCTGCCGCGCAATCCTGCACATGCGCCGATCGTGATCGAAGCCGGGCAGGATTTCGCCGTGGAAGGCGTTTACTGCGGCCTGGTCCGGCAGGGCTGAGATGAACACCGCGCCCGACCTGCAGCAGATGCTGTCCAGCCAGACCCTGTGGCATGCAGGGCGAGGCAGTGCAAAGGAGGGCGTGGAAGGCGAGTCCACCGGGCATGCGGCACTGGATGCGTTGCTGCCGCAGCGCGGCTGGCCACGCCGCGCGCTGACTGAACTGCTGTTGCCGGCCGATGGGGTGGGGGAGCTGCAGTTGCTGCTGCCTACCTTGGCGCGGCTGAGCCAGACCGGCGCGGCGGTGGCGGTGATTGCACCGCCCTACCTGCCCTATGCCCCGGCGTGGCAGGCCGCAGGCGTTTCATTGCAGCACCTGCAGTTGATCGAGGCTTCGCCACGCGATGCCCTGTGGGCATTCGAACAATGCCTGCGCAGCGGTGCCTGCGGCGCGGTGCTGGGCTGGCCGAAGCAGGCCGATGCGCAGGCACTGCGCCGCCTGCAGGTGGCCGCCGATACCGGCCAGTGCCTGGGCTTCGCGCTGCGCGACCGCAAGCACGCAGCCAATCCATCGCCGGCGGCCTTGCGGCTGGAAGCGGTGCGCGAAGGCCACGCCACGCAGTGGCAGGTGCGCAAGTGCCGGGGTGGCCCTGCGCCATCGCAGGCCTTTGCCTTGAGGGCCGGGTGAGGTACGCCGATGCTCTGGGCCTGTATCGTGCTGCCGCAGCTGGCGCTGGATGCCGTCCTTCGCCGTCACCCTGATCCGGACACGCCGCTGGCGTTGATTGGTGGATCGGCGCAGCTACGCACCCTGCACGCGGTCAATGTCGCCGCCGTCCAGGCCGGGCTGCAGGTCGGCATGCGGCTGACCGCCGCGCTGGCGTTGCTGCCGGATTTCCAGATGGTGGAGCACGATGCGCAGGCGGATGCGCGCTGGCAGCGCTTCCTCGCCGGCTGGGCGTATCGGCACAGTTCCCTGGTGAGTGCCCAGTGGCCGGGCTGCATCGTGCTGGAAGTGCGCGCCAGCTTCCAGCTGCTGGGGCCGTGGCCGGTATTGCAGGCGCGCCTGCGCGAGGAACTGCAGGCGCTGGGTTTCCAGCACCGCATCGCAATGGCCCCCACCGCACGGGCGGCGATGGTATTGGCTGGTATCCGCGATGGCATGGCCGTGGAAGACATCGCGGCCATGCATGCCCTGCTGGATCGCGTGCCGGTGCGCCGCGCGCGGCTGCCCGATGACCACGGTGCACGGCTGCAGCATATGGGCGTGACTACGTTGCGCGCCCTGCGTGCGCTGCCCCGCGATGGCCTGCGCCGGCGCTTCGGCCTGCCGCTGCTGGACCATCTGGACCGGCTGTACGGGCAGGCCGATGAAGCCCTGGCCTGGTATGCGCCGCCGGACCATTTCGATTCGCGCGTGGAGCTCGGCTATGAGGTGGAAAACCACATGGCGCTGCTGTTCCCGTTGCGGCGCTTGATCGGCGATCTGTGCACCAGCCTGTCCATCCGCGATGGGGGCGTGCAGCGCTTCGTGCTGCGGCTGGAGCATGAGGAGGGCCATACCGACGTGGAGGTGGGCCTGTTGGCTGCCGAGCGCGATGCGACCTTGTTGTTCGAACTCACCCGCAACCGACTGGAACGCGCCAGCATCGACCGGCCGGTGGTCGCGGTGCGCCTGTTGGCGCGTGAACTGCCGACCTTCGTACCGGCCAGCCGTGATCTGTTCGATACCCGCAACCAGCAGCAGCTGCCCTGGCCGCAGCTGCGCGAGCGCCTGCGTGCCCGGTTGGGCGATGCATCGGTCTTCCGCGTGGGCCCGGCCGGTGACCCGCGCCCGGAACGGGCCTGGCAGCGCGTGGAAGGGGATGGCATGGCCATCGCCCAAGCGCCTGCGCGGCCGCCACGTCCGTGTTGGCTGCTGCCCACGCCGGTGCCGCTGCGTGATGCGCGTGCGCGCATCGTGTCGGGCCCGGAGCGGCTGGAAAGCGGCTGGTGGGATGGGCAGGAGGCACGCCGCGACTATTACGTGCTGGAGACTTCGCAGGGCCAGCAGGCCTGGGCCTTCGCCTTGCCGGGCCAGCAGGGCGACTGGATGCTGCACGGCTGGTTCGCATGAGCCGTATCGAACAACACGACGATGCGCCGTGCAAACGCATGCCGCGTGCGTGGGAAACCCGTGAGCGTCTGGCCGCGGCCAATGATGACCTGCCGCGCGAGCAGGACCTGCCGGCCTATGCCGAGCTGCACTGCCTGTCCGATTTTTCGTTCCTGCGTGGCGCGGCCAGTGCCGAAGCCCTGTTCGTGCGCGCGAAGCAGTGTGGTTATGAAGCACTGGCCATCACCGACGAATGCTCGCTGGCCGGCATCGTGCGCGGGCTGGAAGCCTCACGTGCCACCGGCGTGGCGTTGATCGTCGGTAGCGAGTTCGTGCTGGAGTGCGGGCTGAAGCTGGTGCTGCTGGTGGAAAATCAGCGTGGCTATGTGCGCCTGTGCGAGCTGATCACCGCCGGACGACGTGCGGCAGGGAAGGGCCGCTATCGGTTGGCGCGGCAGGATGTGGAGCGGGTATTGGGCGGTGCAGCCGATGCCGAACTGGGGCTGTTCGCGCTGTGGGTGCCGGGCGCGCAGCCCGATGCCGAACAGGCACGATGGATGCAGAAGGTGTTCGTGCAGCGCACGTGGTTGGCCGTGCACCTGCACCGCGAACGCGACGATGCGGCGAGGCTTGCGCAGCTGCTGGCGGTTTCCGCGCAGCTCGGGATGGAGGCGCTGGCCTGCGGCGATGTGCACATGGACGTGCGGCGTCGCCGTGTACTGCAGGACACCATGACGGCGATCCGCCACGTGCTGCCGTTGTCCGAGTGCGGTGGCTTCCTGTTCCGCAATGGCGAACATCACCTGCGCACGCGGCGCGCGCTGGGCAACATCCATCCCCCTGCCTTGCTGCATGCGGCCGTAGCGCTGGCACGGCGCTGCCAGTTCCGCCTGGACGAGGTGCGCTACCAGTACCCCGCTGAACTGGTGCCCGCAGGCCATACGCCCAGCAGCTGGCTGCGCGCGCTGACGCTGCGTGGCATGCACGAGCGCTGGCCGGATGGCGTGCCCGCAGCGGTGGCCACGCAGATCGACAGCGAACTGCTGCTGATCGCCGACATGAAGTACGAGGCCTTCTTCCTCACCGTGGAAGACATCGTGCGTTTCGCCCGCTCCCGCGACATCCTGTGCCAGGGGCGCGGCTCGTCGGCGAATTCGGCGGTGTGCTTCGCGCTGGGCATCACCGTGGTGAACCCCGCCGAGAGTCGATTGTTGATGGCGCGTTTCCTGTCGCGCGAACGCGATGAGCCGCCGGATATCGATGTGGATTTCGAGCACGAGCGGCGCGAGGAAGTGCTGCAGTATGTGTACGGGAAATACGGGCGCGAGCGCGCAGCACTTGCTGCGACCGTCATCCGTTACCGGGGCAAGAGTGCGGTGCGCGATGTGGCCAAGGCGTTTGGCCTGCCGCCGGACCAAGTGGCCCTGCTGGCGGAATGCTTCGGCTGGGGCAACGGCGAGACGCCTATGGAGCAGCGGCTGGCCGAGGCCGGTTTCGATGCGGCCAATCCGCTGCTGCAGCAGGTGATGGCGGTGACGGAACAGCTGCGCGACCACCCGCGGCATCTGTCCCAGCATGTGGGCGGGTTCGTCATCAGCGATGCGTCGTTGAGCACGGTGGTGCCCGTGGAAAACGCGGCGATGGCCGACCGCACCATCATCCAGTGGGACAAGGACGATCTGGAAACGATGAGGATGCTGAAGGTGGACTGCCTGGCGCTGGGCATGCTGACCTGCATCCGCAAGGCAGTGCAGCTGGTGGCGCAGCACCGGGGCCATCGTATCGACCTGGCCCGCCTGCCGGTGGATGACCCGCCCACGTTCGCGATGATCAAGGCCGCCGATACCGTCGGCGTGTTCCAGATCGAGTCGCGCGCGCAGATGAGCATGCTGCCGCGGCTGAAACCCCGGTGTTTCTACGACCTGGTGATCCAGGTGGCGATCGTGCGCCCCGGGCCGATCCAGGGCGGCATGGTGCATCCCTTCCTGCGCCGTCGGCAGGGCCATGAGGCGGTGACGTACCCGTCCGAAGGCATCGAGGAGATCCTGGGCATGACGCTGGGAATTCCGCTGTTCCAGGAACAGGTGATGGAGCTGGTGATCCATGCCGGCTACAAGCCGCATGAGGCGGACCAGCTGCGCCGTTCGATGGCGGCATGGCGCAGCGGGGGCGACATGGATTCCCACCGGGAACGCATCCGCGGCCTGATGGAAAAGAAGAATTACAGTTCGGAATTCATCGACCAGATCTTCGAGCAGATCAAGGGCTTCGGTGCCTACGGATTCCCGCAGAGCCACGCCGCTTCGTTTGCCAAGCTGGTGTACATCAGCTGTTTCCTGAAACGGCACGAGCCGGCCGCGTTCGCCTGTGCCCTGCTCAACGCACAGCCGATGGGCTTCTATTCGGCCAGCCAGATCGTGCAGGACGCCCGCCGTGGCAGTGCCGAGCGGGCGGGCGTGCAGGTGCTGCCGGTGGACGTCTGCATCAGCGACTGGGACAACACCCTGGAGGGCGGTGATGCCCGCACGCAGCCGGCGATACGGCTGGGGCTGCGGCAGATGACCGGCTGCAGCGAAGCGGCGGCGCAGGCGGTGATGGCGGCCCGTGCACAGGCCCCGTTCGCCGATGTGGCCGACCTGTGCCGCCGCGCGCGGCTGGATGGCAAGGCGCGCCAGGTGCTGGCCGATGGCGGGGCGCTGGCCGCGCTGGCGGGCAACCGCAATGCCGCGCGCTGGGCCGTGGCCGGCATCGAGCGGGCCATGCCGCTGCTGCAGGGCAGCCCGGATGAGCAGGACATCGTGTTGCCGGCCCCGAACGTGGCCGAAGAGATGCTGTCCGATTACCGCAGCAGCGGGCTGACCTTGGGCGAACATCCGCTGGCCTTGCTGCGTACCCGCCTGCAGCAGGAACGCGCGCTGGACTCGCGCCAGTTGCGCGGGCTGGCGCACGGGCGCGGCGTGCACACCATCGGGCTGGTCACCCAGCGGCAGAAGCCGGGCACGGCCAACGGGACGGTGTTCGTCACGCTGGAAGACGAGCACGGCATGGTCAACGTGGTGGTGTGGTCCCACCTGGCCCTACGGCGCCGCAAGGCGTTGCTGGGATCACGGCTGCTGGGCGTGCGCGGACGCTGGGAATGCGTGGACGGTGTCCGCCATCTGATTGCCGGCGACCTGCGCGATTACAGCCATCTACTGGCAGGGCTGAACGCCCCCTCGCGCGATTTCCGGTAATGCCGGCCGCAGGTCAGGTAGTGACGGCCGCTGGCCGTCAGCTCGGGATTGACGGCCAGCGGCCGTCACTACCGGGAAGCCGCCAATGACGGCCAGCGATCGTCATTACTCCCTACACACAGTTGACATGGTTTTAAGGTAGGGTGCGCAATCCGTCGACCCAGCCCTCCCAGGCCAGCGTCGGCGGATTGTCCTTGGAGGGATGCATGAGCAAGTCCGCTACAGTGGAAACCACTCCCGGTCCGGTGCTGTTGTCCACCCCGGAAGTACAACAGGCACAGCACCTGCTCGCCCGCCAGCAGATCGCGGTGGCGATGGAGCGTGCACGTCATGCCGCCGACGCCGATATCGCCCAGCGCGAAGCCGTACTGTCGCGCTGAGGCCGGGACGACCCCTGGGTCGTCGCCCCCATCCGCATGCCTTGCCCCGTCCGCGCACCTACCGCGCGGCGAACGGATCTGCGCGCCTGGTTCCGCCTCACCCGGCGCATAACCCGGCGGGCTGTACGCCGCATGCGTGCGCGGCGCCCCCTGCGGGAGTATCCTGAATGGGGGGAAACGCTATCGCCCCCCTTTCGCGCTCGACTTACACGCATCGTCCTAGACTGAGGTGCAATTTTTGAATCGACCGGGTGAGCGTTCGTGGGTTCCTGTAAAGAGAGCAAGCATCTGCGGGCCCTGGACAACGTCGTGCGCGACGCTGACGTGTACGGTGCTGCGCCCTGCGCTGACCGTGCACCTGGACTGCGCGTTGACGCGAGGTAATCTGGATGAGTGAGACCCTTGATAGCGTCAGGCTGGATGCAGGCCTGGCGACGCTGCCGGGTGGTTCGCCCTTGCCGATGCCTGAGCAGGAACTGCATCAGGGCGAGTTGAAGATCCGTCGTCACCGCACATCGCCCCGGCTGATCGGCCTGCGCCGTGCCTACCTGTTCGGTGGCACCGCGCTGATGACCTCAGCGGCCACGATCATGATGTGGCGAGTGCTCTCCCCGAACGGGGTGAGCGTGCTGGAGGCCTGCCTGCTGGTCCTGTTCGTTGGCTTGTTCGGTTGGATCGCGCTGGCCTTCGCCAGTGCCGTCGCCGGGTTCCTGACCGCCGTGTTCGATCGGGGCTACCGGCTTGGCATTGATCCGGACGAGCCGCTGCCTGAGCTGCACACGCGCACCGCGCTGCTGATGCCCACCTACAACGAAGATCCGCGCCGCCTGCTGGCTGGCCTGCAGGCGATCTACGAATCGGTGGAAGCGACCGGCCAGATCGCCAACTTCGATTTCTTCGTGCTCAGTGATACCCGTCGCGAAGACATTTCGCATGCCGAAGAGCAGGTGTTCGCTGAACTGCGGGAGACGCTGGGCGCGCACGACCACCTGTTCTATCGCCGTCGTGCCGACAACAGCGGACGCAAGGCCGGCAACATCGCCGACTGGGTACGCCGCTTCGGCGGCAACTATCCGCAGATGCTGATCCTGGATGCGGACAGCCTGATGACCGGCGACACCATCGTGCGCCTGGCCGCCGGCATGGAGCACAACCCGGACGTGGGCATCATCCAGACCCTGCCCGTGGTGGTCGGTGGCCGGACCCTGTTTTCGCGGATGCAGCAGTTCGGCGGCCGCGTGTACGGTCCCGTGATCGCGCGTGGCGTGGCATGGTGGCATGGCGCGGAAAGCAATTACTGGGGCCACAACGCGATCATCCGCACCGTGGCCTTCGCCGAGAACGCCGGCCTGCCGGCGCTGCCGGGTCACGAACCGTTTGGCGGCCACGTCCTCAGCCATGACTTCGTCGAGGCGGCGCTGATGCGTCGCGGTGGCTGGGCGGCGCACATGGTGCCGTATCTGAAAGGCAGTTACGAAGAAGGCCCGCCTACCCTGACCGACATGATGGTGCGCGACCGTCGCTGGTGCCAGGGCAACCTGCAGCACGGCAAGATCGTCGGCAGCCGCGGCCTGCACTGGATCAGCCGCGTGCACATGCTGATCGGCATCGGCCACTATTTCACCGCCCCGATGTGGGGGATGCTGATGCTGATCGGCATCGCCATCCCGTTGTTCCAGGAAGGCATCGATCTCAACGGGGTGCTGCATCTTTCCCCCAGCACCTATTGGCGCACGCAGGACGAGATCCATGTCGTGCGGCTGTTCGCCGCCACCATGGCGGTGCTGTTGACGCCCAAGGTGCTCGGCTACCTGGCCACCTTGTTGGAACCGGGCGATCGCCGTGGCTGCGGTGGCACGGTCCGCATGTTCATCGCGATGCTGCTGGAAACCGTGCTGGCCGCCCTGATGGCGCCGGTGGTGATGTACGTGCAGTCCCGCGGTGTCGCCGAAGTGCTGTCAGGCCGGGATTCCGGCTGGGACGCGCAACAGCGTGACGATGGCGGCGTGGACTGGTTCGCGCTGATCAAGGCCTACGGTGGCCTCAGCCTGTTTGGTGCGTTCATGGGCCTGCTGGCCTGGGCCGTGTCGCCGGCACTGGCCGCGTGGATGGCCCCGGTGGTGATCGGCATGATGCTGTCCATCCCGGTGGTGGCGTTGACGTCCTCCCGCGGGCCGGGCAGCTGGCTGCGCCGGCTGCGGCTGATGGACATCCCCGAAGAGCGCGATCCGCCGCAGGTGCTGGTGCGCGCCGCGCAGCTGCGTCGCGAGGCGATGGAAAAGCCGCGGCTGTACTGAGTCGCGCATAATGCGGCCTCGTATTGAAGGAGCCGCAACATGCTGCAGACGGTGGAACAGGAAACCGGCGCATCACCCCAGTGGTCGATCATCTGGCTGCACGGGCTGGGCGCGGATGGCCATGATTTCGCGCCGATCGTGCCCGAGCTGGTGCGTCCGGGCTGGCCCGCCCTGCGCTTCGTGTTCCCGCATGCCCCGGTGCGCCCGATCACCATCAACAACGGCGTGCCGATGCGCGGCTGGTATGACATCGTCGGCATGGATTTCCGCTCGCGGGCGGACATGGACGGCGTACGCGCATCGGTGGTTGAACTCGATGCGCTGATCGATCGGGAGATCGAGCGCGGCGTACCGGCCGAGCACATCTTCCTGGCGGGTTTCTCGCAGGGCGGTGCCGTGATCCTGACCGCGGCCCTGCAGCGCACCGCGCCGCTGGCCGGCTTGATCGCGCTGTCGACGTACCTGCCTGAAGCCGAGACGGCCCGTCGTGCTGACAATGCGGTCCAGGTGCCGGTATTCATGGCCCATGGCACGCAGGACCCGGTGATCCCCCTGCAGATCGCCGAACACAGCGCCGCCGCCGTGCGCGCGATGGGGCTGGAGCTGCAATGGCAGTCCTACGCGATGGCCCACCAGGTCTGCGCGGAAGAACTCACTGCCTTGGGCGACTGGCTGCAACTACGGCTGCAGGCCGCCTGAGCCATGAACGCGCCCGCCGCCACGCCCTGGATGCCCGAGCTGTGCCGGCTGCCGCGGCTGGCGGCGATGTGTGGGCTGGCGCTGCTGGTGGTGGTCGTGTTGGCGCTGGCCCCCGACGGCAGCCGCCACTGGAGCATGGGGCGGCTGGTGTCTGCCAGTGGTTTTGCGCTGTGGCTGGCATTGGCGGTCAGTGGGGCGTTGTGCGTGCTGCGCCGCGTGCTTTCGCGGTTGCCTCCCGTGGCCGGATCATTGGCCGCCATCGGCCTGACGGCGGTGATCGCCGTGCTCGGCGCGGGCATCATCCATGCGTTGTACGCCGTACTCGGCGACAGCTTTACCCGCGGCATCGGGTTCTGGCGTTTCACCTTGGGCAGTGCGGCCACCACGGCGCTGATCAGCGCCGTGGCGCTGCGCTATTTCTACGTCAGTGACCGCTGGGCGGCACAGGTGCAGGCCAAGGCCCGTGCCGAGGCCGATGCGTTGCAGGCACGGATCCGCCCGCATTTCCTGTTCAACAGCATGAACCTGATCGCCAGCCTGGTGCGCCGCGACCCGGTGGTCGCCGAGCGTGCGGTGCTTGATCTATCCGACCTGTTCCGCGCTGCACTGGGTGCCGGCGACGGCGATTCCACGCTGCAGGGCGAGTGCGAGCTGGCCGAACGCTACCTCTCCATCGAAACGCTGCGCCTGGGGGATCGGCTGCAGGTACGCTGGCAGCGTCCGGACGACCTGCCCTGGCAGCATCCGATGCCGCGCCTGGTGCTGCAGCCGCTGGTGGAAAACGCCGTATTGCACGGCATCTCGCGGCTGCCGGAAGGGGGCACGATTGAACTGGACATTGCCTGTGCGGAGGGGCTGCTGCAGATACTGATCCGCAACCCGGCGCCGGACCCGGAAGCGCCGTCGCTGGCACTGACCCAAGGCGCCGGCCATGCCCTGCACAACATCGCCCACCGGCTGGCCTGGCGCTTCGGTGCCGGGGCGCGGATGACGGCGGGTTGGAGCGGGGGCTACTATGAATGCCGCATCACCATACCGGTCCGTTGATTCCGGTCCACCAGAGGGGAGCCACGTGAGGGTAGTGATCGCCGATGACGAGCCGCTGGCGCGCGAGCGCCTGCAGTCGCTGCTGGCCGAGCTTCCCGGTGTTTCGGTGGTGGCCGAGGCGGCCAACGGTGAGCAGGCCCTGCATGCCTGCGCGGAACTGCAGCCGGACCTGGTGCTGTTGGATATCGCCATGCCCGGCCTGGACGGGCTGGAGACGGCGCGCCACCTGGCCACCTTCGAGCCACGACCGGCGGTGGTGTTCTGCACGGCCTACGACGCGCATGCGCTGTCCGCCTTCGAGGCCGCGGCAATTGATTACCTGATGAAGCCGGTGCGGCCCGAACGGCTGGCATCGGCTGTGGAGCGTGCGCGTGTCTTTCTGGCCGGCCGGGGCGAGTCGCAGGCCAACGGCGATGGCCGTGCCCGCACCGTGCTCTGTGCACGGCTGCGCGGCGGCCTGCGGTTGATCCCGGTGGAAGACATCCACTACCTGCAGGCGGAAGAAAAGTACGTCGTGGTGCATCACGCGCGGGGCGAAGACCTGATCGAGGAATCGCTCAAATCGCTGGAGGAAGAGTTCGCCAGCCGCTTCATCCGCATCCACCGCAACTGCCTGGTCGCCCGCCACGAGTTGATCGAGCTGCGCCGCGGCGTAGCCGGCCAGGTGCAGGCGGTGCTGCGGCATGGCAAGCAACCGCTGGAAGTGAGCCGACGCTGCGTGGCGACCCTGCGCCAGGACCTGCGTCACCTGTAAGAACGTCAACGTCAAAAGCCGCAGGGCTCCTTGCTGGCGGGGCGGGGTGGGTTGGCGGGGTACGGCAAGGGCCGCATCCATGCGGGCCTCGTTTCGCGCCATCCATGGCGCTCAACGCCCCCGCCAACCCACCCCGCCCCGCCTTCGACAGGTCCATGGTGGCCGCGGAACCTGTCGGGGCATGCGGATCGGTAGCGCCGACCCATGGTCGGCGGAATTTCCCCGCCAACGGCCCGCTGCGCTCGCCGACCATGGGTCGGCGCTACCGCTTTTCTTCTTTTTTTCATACGCGGCGGGCGGCCACGGAACTTGTCAGGGGGCCGGGCGGTGGGACTGGGCGGGGGCGTTGAGCGCCATGGATGGCGCGAAACGAGGCCCGCATGGATGCGGTTGTTGCCGTCCCCCGCACAGTCCCACCGCCCGGCCCTCTCGCAGCAGCCTTGAAGCAGCCAGCCGCGAGGGGGTCACACCCGTTCGCCCCATTTCCCGATGCGCGATAATGACGTCATGGAAACCCTTCGCATCGCTACCCGCAAAAGCCCGCTCGCCCTGTGGCAGAGCGAATACGTCGCCGAGCGCCTGCAGGCCGCCCATCCCGGCCTGCACGTCGAACTGATACCCATGAGTACCCGCGGCGATGAAGTGCTGGATCGCTCGCTCGCGGCCATCGGCGGCAAGGGCCTGTTCCTGAAAGAACTGGAGTTGGCCATCCTGCGCGGTGAAGCCGACTGCGCGGTGCACTCGCTGAAGGATGTACCGATGGAACTCGATGCGCCGTTCGTGCTGCCGGCGATCCTGCCACGGCATGATCCCGCCGATGGCTTCGTCTCCAATCTTTACGCATCGCTGGATGCCCTGCCGCTGGGCGCACGCGTCGGCACGTCGTCGCTGCGCCGCCAGGCCCAGTTGCGCGCGTTGCGCCCGGATCTGGAGCTGCTGGACCTGCGCGGCAACGTCAATACGCGGCTGGCCAAGCTCGACAACGGCGGCTACGACGCAATCGTGCTGGCGGTAGCGGGGCTGGAGCGCCTGGGGCTGGGGCAGCGCATCATGGCGCGCCTGACGGCACCGCAGTGGTTGCCGGCGCCTGCGCAGGGCGCGGTGGCGGTGGAGTGTGATGGCGGCAAGCCGGCGGTGATGCAGCTGTTCGCAGCGCTGGACGATGCCACCACGCGCAGCTGCGTCGAGGCCGAGCGGGCGATGAACCGCGCGCTGCACGGCAGTTGCCATGTGCCGGTGGCGGCCATTGCCGTGTGGCAGGGCGACGATCTGCATCTGCAGGGGCTGGTCGGCGGTGTGGCCGATGGCCGCGCAGTGCGCGCCGAGGCCGTGGGCCCGGGCGCCGACCCCGAGGCGTTGGGACAGCAGGTAGCGCAGATGCTGCTCGATGGCGGCGCAGGCGAACTGCTGGCGGTGTGATGTCCCCCGTCGCGTGATGCCCCGGGTCGTGCGATGTGCCCGGGTCATGTGATGCCCCGGCCGCGCAATGCGCTCGGGTCGTGCGATGCTCCGGTAGAGCCGACTTCAGTCGGCTGCTTCTGCCGCGCTGAAAATCTTGATCCGCACGCAGCCCGCGCTTCGCGCTCGCCGAGCGTGGCTCGGCGCTACCGGGAATACCGATCCGCACGCAGGCCGCGCTTCGCGCTCGCCGAGCGTGGCTCGGCGATACCGGAAATCCCGATCGGCCATCCGGCCGGCCTTACTTGAACTTGTAGACCACGTTCATCGTGGTCAGCGTGTCGGTCTTCTGCTTGTCGATGCCGACGTCGCTGTTGTGGCGCGCCTGCCATGCCGCCTTCAGCGCCAGGTGTTCGTTCATGCTGACCGATACGCCGAAATCGTTCTGCGCGAAGGTGTTGTACGAACCCGATTCCACCAGCAGCGTGTTGACCAGGTCGGTGTTGGGGGTCAACGAGTACTTGATGTCGAAGAAGCCACGGCCGATCAGGCCCGTGCGGGTTTCATCGTCTTCGGTGCTATGGGTGCGACGCACACCGGGGCCGATCTGCGCATCCAGCGAGAAGCGGTCGTTGCCCCACAGCCGGGTGCCGTAACCCAGACCGAACGAGCTCTGCCGGTCGTAGGTGGCGAAGTCGTCGCGCTCGTAACGCACCGTCGCGGTGATCTGCCGGTGTTCGCCCAGCTGCAACGCGCTGCCGGCACTGCCGGTATAGCGGTTGGCGGTAGTGTTGCTGACCTTGGTTTCGGTGCCGTCGTCACTGGTCTGGATCGACTCGGAACGCGAACGCAGGCCGAACAGGTCCATGCTGTGCACCCAGTCATCGTCGGTGTAACGCAGGCGCAGCCGGCCATTGGCGCTTTCGGTGGTGCTGTTGCCACGTGCGGACGCGAAGCCCAGTTCGCCGCCACTGCCGCTCCACGGGGAGGTCATCGCCGCCAGTTCGGCGGGATCCTGGGCGAATGCCGCAGGGGCGACCAGCAACAGGGGAAACAGCAGGTAAACACGCAGGGACATCAGGATTCTCCGGGGGGCGGGCGTGGAACGCAGGGCGTGATGATAACGTCAACCCGCGCGCGTCTCGACCGCAGTCCAACGCGTGCTTCAGTCAGCGTTTCTGCTGTCGCCCATTCAGTGCTTGCACTCACCCGACGTCAGGGCAGGGGCACCTGCAGCGTGGAGTCGTCCAGGCGCGAATAGCGCAGCGTGATCCGGTAGGGCTGGTCCTTGTTGAAACCATCGCGCTGCACCTGCCGCGGCAGGCCATCAGCGCCGATCCAGTACTGCAGGGTCTCGCCACTACCCGTCGGCCCCTCCACCCGGTACAGGCGCGTTGCCGTGCCGTCGATATCGGCCGTACCGCCATCTTGGACCGTCAGTCCCTGCAGGCCCGCCTCGGAAGGCAGCGGACTGCGCCACTGCTGCAGCAGCCCGTCGGGTACCGGCACCTGTTCGATGCGACCCTCGGACTGCAGGAAGAAGGTGTTGCCGATGATCGTCTGTACGCCGCCGGGCCCTTCCAGCCGGTAGCGGTCCGGGGCGACGAAGTCCATGGTGGTATGCACCACCTGGCCGGCCTGCGCGCCGTGCAGACGCATCTCAGCGTGGAAGCTGCGCAGCGCAGCAAACCGCTGGCTCGCCCGCAGCACGGCCTGTGCCGGGTCCGCATCCACCGCAGGCGCCTGGGCCGGCGCGGCGGGCACGGCGCCCGGGAGCGCAGCATCGGCAGGCGGCGAGGGCTGCTCACAGCCACTGAGCAGCAGCAGAGCGGCTGCCAAGGACGCGACGAGGGGGAGCTGAGCGCGCATACGGGGCCGACCGGGGCGTGGGGGACCGACACGATAGCCGATCATGGCCGCCACAACGGCCGCGACTCGGACATAATCGGAGCCATGGACCGATACGAACGCATCACTGCCCTGCATCGTCTGCTGAAGTCTGCCCGCTACCCGGTGACGGTGGCCACGCTGCAGGACAAGCTTGGCTGTTCCCGCGCGACTGTTTACCGCGACCTGGCGTTCCTGCGCGACGCCTTGATGGCGCCGATCGAAGGTGACGGCGAAGCCGGCTTCCGCTACATGGCCGATGAGAGCGACCGGTTCGAGCTGCCGGGGTTGTGGCTCAGTTCGGAAGAACTGCACGCGCTGCTGGCCTCGCAGCACCTGCTGGCGCGCACCGGCGGCGGCGTCCTGTCGTCGGTGCTGGCCCCGCTGCAGCAGCGGATAGAGGGCCTGCTTGCCGCCCAGGCCGGCGTATCCACGTGGCCGGTGGACCGGGTGCGGGTGATTCCGCACCGGGTGCGCAAGTTCGATGAAGGCAGCTTCCGCAGCGTGGCCTCGGCGGTACTGGAACGCCGGCAGCTGGCCTTTGAGTACCGCGCCCGCTCCACGGACCAGCCGACCCGCCGCATCGTATCGCCGCAGCGGCTGACCCACTATCGCGACAACTGGTACCTGGATGCCTGGGACCACGACCGCGAGGCGCTGCGCAGCTTCGCCGTGGACCGCATCAACAAGGCGCGGGTCGTGGATGCACCGGCCACCGATGTCGACGACGACGAGCTGGACGCCCAGCTGGGTGCCAGTTATGGCATCTTTTCCGGCGCGCCGAAGGGCTGGGCGACGATCCTTTTCAGCGCCAAGGCCGCACGCTGGGTGGCCGACGAGCATTGGCACGCCAACCAGCAGGGCCGCTACCTGGCCGATGGACGCTATGAGCTGAAAGTGCCGTACAGCGTTTCCCGCGAATTGTTGATGGATGTGCTGCACTATGGGTCCGATGCCGAAATCATCGAACCGGTGATGCTGCGCGAGCAGGCCAAGAGCCTGTTGGCGCTGGCACTCAGCAACTACGAATGACCCTCCCCCCGAGATACCGCATACGATGAAGAAGACCCTGTTGTTGTCCCTTGTCGCCGCGTTGGCCCTGAGTGCCTGTGGCAAATCCGGCGATGCGTCGCAGAAGCTGGTGGTGGCCGCGACGGCCGTGCCGCACGCGGAAATCCTGGACGTGGTGAAGCCGATGCTGAAAGAGCAGGGCGTGGAGCTGGACGTGCGGGTGTTCAACGACTACGTGCAGCCGAACGACCAGCTGGTGCAGAAGCAGGTGGACGTCAATTACTTCCAGACCGAGCCCTACCTCGATGCCTACAACCGCGACCGCAAGACCGACCTGGTCACCGTGGTCGGCGTGCACATCGAGCCGTTCGGTGCCTATTCGCGCAACGTGAAATCGCTGGACGAACTGCGTGATGGTGCCGACGTGGTGATTCCGAACGACCCCAGCAACAACAGCCGTGCGCTGATCCTGCTGCACAACGCCGGCGTGATCCAGTTGAAGGATCCGAAGAACGCGCTGGCGACCCAGCGTGACATCACCGCGAACCCGAAGCACCTCAAGTTCCGCGAGCTCGATTCGGCGATGTTGCCGCGGGTGCTGGACCAGGTGGATCTGGCGTTGATCAACACCAACTACGCGCTGGATGCGGGTCTGAACCCGACCCAGGATGCGTTGGCGATCGAGAGCAAGGATTCGCCCTATGTGAACTTCCTTGTCGCGCGCACGGATAACAAGGACGACGCCCGCGTGCAGAAGCTGGCAGCGGCGCTGACCAGCCCGCAGGTGAAGGAATTCATCGCGCAGAAGTACAAGGGCGCCGTCCTGCCGGCGTTCTGATCGCACCATCGCCGCTGCGTGCGCCGAGCAGGGCTCGGCGCACGCGCGGCATCCGCCGTTACCAGGCCAGGGTCGCGTTGACGGCCCGCTGCCAACCGGCATACAGCGCTTCACGGCGCTGCGGATCCAGCGTCGGTTCGAAGCGCCGGTCCACGCCCCACAACGCGGCGATCTGCTCTCTGCTTTCCCAGAATCCGGTGGCAAGCCCTGCCAGGTAGGCCGCACCCAATGCCGTCGTCTCTGCCACCTGGGGCCGCAGCACGGGTAAACCGAGCATGTCGCTCTGGAACTGCGCCATGAAGTCATTGGCGATGGCACCGCCATCAGCGCGCAGCTCCTTCAGCTCGATGCCGGCATCGGCCTGCATCGCAGCCAGTACGTCACGTGTCTGGTAGGCCATCGATTCCACCGCAGCACGGATGAAATGTTCCTTGGTGGTGCCGCGGGTAACGCCGAACATGGCGCCGCGTACGTCGCTTCGCCAGTACGGTGCACCGAGGCCGACGAACGCGGGCACCAGATACACCCCGCCCGTGTCTGGCACGCGTTCGGCATACGCCTGGCAATCACCGGACTTGCCGAACATGCGCAGCCCGTCGCGCAGCCACTGCACCACTGATCCGGCGACGAAGATCGACCCTTCGAGCGCGTATTCGACCTTGCCATCGACGTTCCAGGCAATGGTCGTCAGCAGGCCATTGCGTGATGTCACCGCCTTGTTGCCGGTGTGCATCAGCATGAAACAGCCGGTGCCGTAGGTGTTCTTGGCCATGCCCGGTTCGAAGCAGGCCTGGCCGAACAGGGCAGCCTGCTGGTCGCCCGCGATGCCGGCGATGGGGATCTGCCGATCAAAGAAGAACTGCGCACGGCTGTGGCCGTAGATTTCGCTGCTGCCGCGCACCTCCGGCAGCATGGCCCGCGGGATGTCCAGCAGCGCCAGCAGTTCGTCATCCCAGCGCAGTGCGTGGATGTCGAACAGCAGTGTGCGGGCGGCGTTGGTCATGTCGGTCACGTGCACCGCGCCGCCGGTGAGGTTCCAGATCAGCCAGCTGTCGATGGTGCCGAACAACAGTTCACCGCGTTCGGCACGTCCCTGGGCGCCCTCCACATGGTCCAGGATCCAGCGGATCTTGGTCGCTGAAAAATAGGCATCCACCAGCAGCCCCGTTTTCGCGCGGATCATCGGCTCGTGGCCTTCGGCCTTCAGGCGCTCGCAGATCGCCTCACTCTGGCGCGACTGCCAGACCACCGCATTGTGGATCGGTTGCCCCGTTGCCTTGTCCCATACGACGGTGGTTTCGCGCTGGTTGGTGATGCCGATGCCGGCGATGCGGCGCGGGTCGATCTGCTGGCGATTGAGCAGCTCGGTGATCGTGGTATAGACACTGGTGAGGATCTCGCGCGGATCGTGTTCGACCCATCCCGGCTGTGGGAAAATCTGCGCGAACTCGCGCTGTGCCGAACCGGCGATGCGCCCCTGGCGGTCGAACAGAATGGCGCGCGAACTGGTGGTGCCCTGATCGATGGCGAGGATGAAATCAGCTTCCATGGCAGGCTTCCTGGTCGAGGCGCGGGAATGGGCGAGGGTGTGCTGGTTTCATTGTGCGCTGCCGTCCGTGCCGACGCCGTGCGCGTCGCGGGCGCGCTGGCGCGCAGGCAGGAACGGCAGGATCAGGCACTGGTAAGCCGCACCACCCACCACGCCGCCGGCCAGCGGGCCCAGGATCGGGATCCACCAGTAGTGATCTTCGGCAGGCAACGCGGCGGCACCCCAGCCGTTCAACCACGCGAACACACGCGGGCCGAAATCGCGCGCGGGGTTGATGGCCCAGCCCTCCAGATAGCCCATCGAGGCCCCGATGCAGGCGACCAGCAGGCCGATCATCAGCGCACCGCTGTTGGCGCCCGGAGCGGCCTCGTTGTAACGCTCGGTGATGGCGAAGATGCCGAACACGAGCAGGGTGGTGAGGATGACCTGGTTGCTCAGCGCATGCAGGGGCGTGACGGCCAGGCCGGGTGCGGTGAAGAAGACGCCGGCCGCGCCCCCTTCCGCACGAGTGAGGCCGTGCAGCGCGTTGTAATGGTCGATCACCGGCGCGTACAGCAGGTAGACGATCGCCGCGCCGACCATCGCGCCCAGCACCTGCGCTGCCCAGTACGGCAGCACGCGCGACCAGGGAAAACCGCGGTAGAGGGCCAATGCGAGGGTGACCGCGGGGTTGGCGTGGGTACCGGAAATGGACGCGGTGGTGTAGATCGCCAGGCTGACGGCAAGCCCCCAGGTGATGCACAGCCCCCAGTAGGCGTTCTGATACGGGCTGGGATCGTACAGCAGGTACATCGCGGCGGCCGAACAGCCGATGCTGATGATGATCGCCACCGCAATGGCCTCGGAAATCAGTTCGCCGATCAGCGGTTGTCGGGTCATGGCGTGCTCCTTGTCGTCGGGCTGGGGACGTCGAAGCGAGGTGCGGGTGTGGGGTCGCGCGCCACGCGGGCGGCCAGCCACTGCGCCACGTCGTGCTGCTGCACGGCATCCAGCGACAGCCCGAGCAGCGTGCGTCGCCACAGCAGATCGTCCACGTGGCGGACCCACTCATGCAGATACAGGTACTCGGCCTCGGCTTCATGCAGATCCGCACCGAAGTGCGTGCCGAGCGCGTCCAGCGATTCCGCGTTGCCGAGGATGCGTGCCGCGCGGCTGCCATAGCTGCGCGCCCAGCGTGCAGCCAAAGGCGCTGGCAGCCACGGCCAGCGGGTGGCCAACCAGTGCCTCACCTGGGCCGGCGTGCCAAGGTCGCCGCCAGGCAACACGGGCCCCTCTGCGGTCCATGCCGGCGCACTCGTACCGGCTTCATGCACCAGCAGGTCCACCGCCTCTTCGGCCAAGCGGCGGAACGTGGTCAGCTTGCCGCCCAGCACGTTGAGCAGGGGAGCGCCTTCGACATCCAGGTCCAGGCGATAGTCACGCGTCACTGCACTGGCAGCGGCATGCGCATCATCCAGCAAGGGCCGCACACCGCTGAAACTCCACAGGACATCGTCTGCACCGATCTGCCGCCGGAAGCTGCGGTTGACCGCCGCGCACAGGTAGTCACGCTGCGCCGGGTCTATCCGCACACGCGCCGGGTCTTCGTCGAAATCGACGTCGGTGGTGCCGATCAGGCTGAAGAGATCTTCGAACGGAACGACGAACACGATGCGCCCGTCCGGCTGCTGCAGCAGGTACGCATGGCCATGGTCATGCAGCGCCGGCACCACGATATGGCTGCCCTGCACCAGCCGTAGCGGCGTGCTGCGACTGAGGCTGATGTCCTCGGTGAAGCGCGAGGCCCAAGGGCCGGTGGCATTGACCAGCATGCGGGCCTGCACGCTATGCAGCTGACCGCGCTCGTCGCGAAGATCGACGCACCATCCACTGGGTTCGCGCCAGGCCTGCAGGCAGGTGGTACGGGTCCAGATGCACGCCCCGCGTTCGTGGGCATCCAGCGCGTTCAGTACGACAAGCCGTGCGTCGGCGACCTGCGCGTCGGCATACAGGAAGCCCCGGGTGACGCTGTCGCGAAGCGGCGCGCCGAGGGCAGTGCCGCGCAGAGGGCAGTGCCGCGCAGAGGGACGCGCCGCGACCGTGGCAACGTATCCCAGCGCGGAGCCAGACGGTCGTACACCATCAACCCCAGACGGATCATCCACGCAGGACGCAGGTGCGGCTCGTGGGGCAGCACGAAGGGCAGGGGATGGACCAGATGCGGCGCGAGACGCATCAGCACCTGGCGTTCGGCCAGCGCCTTGCGGACCATGCCGAATGCGCGGTGTTCGAGGTAACGCAGGCCGCCATGGATCAGCTTCGAGCTGGCACTGGAGGTGTGGGCCGCCAGATCGTGCTGTTCGCACAGCGCCACCTTCAGTCCGCGGCCGGCAGCGTCACGGGCAATGCCCACGCCATTTATGCCGCCGCCCACCACCAGCACATCGAACATGATCGGGTGACCTTGCCTGCGCTCCGCCTTGGTGGTGCGAGCCTAGCGCACCGGCGGTGGCAGAAACCTCCCATCCGACAGACAGGGCCTGTACGCGGTGCGCATACGCGTGAGAGTGGCGCATGGGGTCCGGTGCCCTTGACGCGTCATGCCGCAGAAACGACAACGGGCCCCGAAAGGCCCGTTGCGTTGCGACGCTGTCTGGCAGGGAGGCTTAGAAGCGTGCGCCGATGCCGAAGCCGACGGTCCACGGATCCATCTTGGCCTTGCGGCCGCTGTCCACGCCGCTCTCGGTGACCTTCGAGCGGGCATTCAGGTAGCGCGCATCCGCGCGGGCGAACCAGGTGGAGTTGATGTTCATGTCGACGCCGACGGTGCCCATCGCACCCTTGGCGGTCTCCAGGCCGACGTGGCCGACAGCACCCGGCACGGCGAGCTTTTCATTGCTGTAGTTCGACTCGAAGTAGCCCACGCCCACGAACGGACGGAACACGTTGTCGGCCTGGCCGAAGTGGTACTGGCCGCTCAGTGCGATCGGCTGCTGCTGCAGCGTACCGATGCGCGTGCCGGCCGGACCCTTCACGGTGTGGTCGAACTTGTCGGCAGCACCCCACAGTTCAACGGCCCAATTGTCATTGACGTAATAGCTGAGGCTGATGGTCGGCGCCGAGCCGCCATCCGTCTTCTGCGAAACGCCCTTGACGGCGTCATTCTTCGGCTGCAGCAGCGCAATGCCGCCGACGACGGCGAAGTGCTTGCCGGACGCGGTTTCATTGGCGGCGACAGCGTCGGTGCCGGCCGGGCGCTCGACCGTGGTCGACGGGCTCTGGGCAAACGCCGCAGGGGCCAGGGCGGCGCTGATCAGCAGGGATAGCGGCAGGGTGGTGATGGATCGCATGGGGTAGCTCCTGAATCTGGAAGTGGGTGAGCCCCCTTCTGCGGGGCGCGGCGAAAACGGTAAGCCGCGCAACATGAATCGATTCCAAGGAGGATTAAATTTTCGTTCCCCGTACCGCATGCAGGGGTCAAAGCCCTTGCGCTGCAGGGTTTTTGATATATGACGTATATGGCTATGCGTCGCGGGTGACATGTCAGAAACGACAACGGACCCCGAAGGGTCCGTTGCGTTATGACGCTTTACTACCGTGACGCTTAGAAGCGTGCGCCGATACCGAAGCCGACGGTCCACGGATCCAGCTTGGCATCCGCGCCGGTGCCCTGGCCGCCCACCTTCACTTCCGGACGGGAGTGCATGTAACGCGCATCCGCACGGGCAAACCAGGTGGAATTGATGTTCATGTCAACGCCGACGGTGCCGATGGCGCCCTTGGCGGTTTCCAGCCCGATGTGCTGGGTGACGCCCGGTGCGACCAGGTCTTCATTGCTGAAGTTCGACTCGTAGTAACCCACGCCCACGAACGGACGGAACACGTTGTCCGCCAGGCCGAAGTGGTACTGGCCGCTCAGCGCGATCGGCTGCTGTTCGACCGTGCCCAGGCGTTCGTTGCCGACGCCGCGCACGCGGTGGTTGAACTTGTCTGCTGCGCCCCACAGTTCAACGGCCCAGTTGTCGTTGATGTAGTAGCTCAGGCTCAGGGTCGGCGCCGGGCCACCATCGAACTTGCGGATGCCGTCGATCGGGTCATTCTTCGGCTGCAGCAGGGCGACACCGCCGACAACGGCGAAATGCTTGCCCGATGCAGTGTCGGTGCCCGTGGAGTAGCTGCTGTCTGCCGGTGCAGCCGTGGTGGTGTAGTCCTGCGCGAACGCGGCCGGTGCAAAAGCGGCGCTGGTCAGCAGGGACAGGGTCAGGATATTGATCTTACGCATGGGGGTATCTCCTTCGATTACTGTTACAAGGCCCCCGTGGCGGGGTGGGCATCAACGTATTCCTCCGCACATGAATCAATTCCTACGGACGTTAAAAAATAGTTGGATGCGTTCAGCCAAGTCGCGTACAGCCTTGCAATTCCGTGTTTTCGGCAGTCAATTCAGTTCATGCAGATGGTGGAAATGTGATTGAAATCGACGTCTGTACCGGCCTGTCCGCGCAGATCGGGGCGGATTGCCGGGTGCTGGTGCTCGGTTCGATGCCCGGCCTAGCGTCCCTGCGCCAGGCGCAGTACTACGCCCATCCACGCAACCGTTTCTGGCCCCTGATGGCGCTGTTGGCGGGTGTCGAGCCTTCCGCGCCCTACCCGCAAAGGCTGCAGCAGCTGCACAAAGCGGGCATCGGCGTATGGGACGTGATCGGGGAGTGTCGACGCCGGGGCAGCCTGGATGCGGACATCGTGCGCGGCAGTGAAGTGCCCAACGCGCTGGGGCCGGCCGTGGCGGCACTGCGCGATCTGCGGCTGATCGCGTGCAACGGCGCTGCGGCCCACCGCGCGTTCCTGCGCTTCATCGTGCCGGTCGGTGGGAATCCGCAGGTGCCGGTGTTGGCCTTGCCATCGACCAGTCCCGCCAATGCGGCCGCCTCGCTGGGCGCACTGCAGCAGGCCTGGCATCCCGTGGCCGACGCCCTGCGGTAGCGCGGCTTGGCCCAGGCGAGCATCGAAAACGACGACGTCAGGGCATTGGTCGACTGGCTCGATGCGGACAGTACGCCACCGACTGGTGACACCGTGCAGCGTGTCGCCACAACGCAACGGCGTAGGCACAACAGCGTGTCCCGGGACAGTGCGGACTGAAAACGCCATCAACGGTTGGCGAGGGGGGCGTGCTGGCCGCACAATAGAGGATTCCCTACACCAGATTGCCGGAGTTATCCCCATGGCCGAAATCAAGGAAGCCCTCGTCCCCGATATCGGTGACTACAGCGATATCCCGGTAATCGAGGTGCTGGTCGCCGTCGGCGACACGGTCAAGAAGGACCAGGGACTGGTCACGCTCGAAAGTGACAAGGCCACGATGGAAGTCCCCTCGTCGGTGGCCGGTGTCGTCAAGGAAATCAAGGTGAAGGTCGGCGACAACCTGTCCGAGGGCAAGGTCGTGGCGCTGATCGAAGTGGCGGAAGGCGATACCGCCCCGGCTGCCAAGGCCGCCCCTGCACAGGCTGCTGCCGCGCCGGCGCCGGCCAAGAGCGCTGCCCCGGCTGCTGCTGAAAGCGCGCAGGCCGCTGCGCCCGCACCCGCTGCCAGCGGTGGTGCCGTTGAAGCGCTGGTGCCGGACATTGGTGATTATTCGGATATCCCGGTCATCGAGATCCTGGTGGCCGTGGGCGATACGGTGAAGAAGGACCAGGGCCTGGTGACGCTGGAAAGCGACAAGGCGACGATGGAAGTCCCGTCGTCGGTCGCCGGCGTGGTCAAGGAAATCAAGGTCAAGGTCGGCGACAACCTGTCGCAGGGCAAGGTCGTGGCGATCATTGAAGCCGAAGGCGCTGCCAGCGCTGCGCCGGCTCCGACCCAGGCCAATGCCGCCACCAACGAAGCCGCCGAAACCGCCACCAAGGTGGAACCGGTGGCGGTGTCGGCACAGCCGGACAAGCTGGCCCAGCGGGAAATGGCCAGCGCGCCGTCTGCCGGTGCGCCGACCAGCCCGCCGGTGCAGTTCAATGCCGACAGTGTGCTGCCGGCCAAGGTGCCTTACGCCACCCCGGCGGTACGCGTGTTCGCCCGTGAACTGGGTGTGGACCTGCTGCAGATCAGCGGCACCGAGAAGGGTGGGCGCATCACCAAGGGCGACGTGCAGAAGTTCGTCAAGGCCGCGTTGACCGGCGGTACTGCTGCCGGCGCCGCTGCACCGGCCGCCGCCGGTGGTGGGCTCAACCTGCTGCCCTGGCCGAAGGTCGACTTCAGCAAGTTCGGCGAGGTTGAAGTCCAGCCGCTGTCGCGCATCAAGAAGATCTCCGGCGCGAACCTGGCCCGCAACTGGGCGATGATCCCGCATGTCACCCAGTTCGAGCAGGCCGACATCACCGATCTGGAAGCCCTGCGCGTGGCCCTGAACAAGGAAAACGAGAAGGCCGGCATCAAGCTGACCATGCTCGCCTTCCTGGTCAAGGCCAGTGCTGCGGCGCTGAAGAAATTCCCGGAGTTCAATGCCTCGCTGGATGCCAGCGGCGAGAACCTGACCCTGAAGAAGTACTTCAACATCGGTTTCGCCGCTGACACCCCGAACGGCCTGGTCGTGCCGGTGGTGCGTGACGTCGACAAGAAGGGTGTGGTGCAGATCGCGCAGGAATCCGGCGAACTGGCCAAGAAGGCACGTGACGGCAAGCTCGGCCCGGCCGACATGAGCGGCGGCTGCTTCTCGATCAGCTCGCTGGGCGGCATCGGCGGCACGGCGTTCACCCCGATCGTCAACGCGCCGGAAGTGGCCATCCTGGGTGTGTCCAAGTCGTCGATCCAGCCGGTCTGGAACGGCAAGGAATTCGCGCCCAAGCTGATGCTGCCGCTGTCGCTGAGCTACGACCACCGCGTCATCGATGGCGCACTGGCCGCCCGCTTCACCACGTACCTGTCGCAGGTGCTGGCCGACATGCGCCGCGTGCTGCTCTGATCGAGCCCGCAAGCCCCCTCCGTGTGGCCGCCGCGATGCGCGCGGCCGCGTGACGAACTGCAGCAGACGCCCGCCGGCCTTCCCGCGCGGGCATGAAGGAAACCACCATGGCCACGATTGAAGTCAAGGTTCCCGACATCGGCGATTACAGCGATGTGCCGGTGATCGAAATACTGGTCGCCGTTGGCGACACGGTGAAGAAAGACCAGGGCCTGCTTACCCTGGAGTCGGACAAGGCGACGCTGGAAGTGCCGTCCTCGGCCGCTGGCGTGGTCAAGGAAATCAAGGTGAAGCTGGGCGACACGCTGTCTGAAGGCGCGATCGTGGTCGTGCTGGACGCCGAAGGCGAGGGCGCAGCCCCCGCTGCACCGGCCAAGGCAGCCGCACCCGCCGCACCCGCCGCCGCCGCACCGAACAGCAAGCCGCCGGTGACGCCGTCGCATCGTGCGCCGGCCGAACCGGCTGCACCGAAGCCGGCCCTGTCCTCGGGCAAGACCGCCGACATCGAATGCGCCATGGTCGTGCTGGGCTCCGGCCCCGGCGGCTACACGGCTGCCTTCCGCGCGGCCGATGTGGGTCTGGATACGGTGCTGGTCGAGCGGTACACCAGCCTGGGCGGTGTCTGCCTCAACGTGGGCTGCATTCCGTCGAAGGCGCTGCTGCACGCGGCTGCGGTGATCGATGAAGTCGCCCACGCCGGTGATTTCGGTGTCGAGTTCGGCGCCCCGAAGATCACCCTCGACAAGCTGCGCCAGTACAAGGAAAAGGTCGTCGGCCAGCTGACCAAGGGCCTGGCCGGCATGGCCAAGCAGCGCAAGGTGCGCACCGTGCAGGGCGTGGGCCGCTTCGTGTCGGCCAACGAACTGCTGATCACTGCCGAAGACGGCAGCACGCAGTTGCTGCGTTTCCAGCAGTGCATCATCGCGGCCGGCTCGCAGGCAGTGAAGCTGCCGAACTTCCCGTGGGACGACCCGCGCGTGATGGACTCCACCGACGCGCTGGAACTGGCCGAGGTACCGGGCTCGCTGCTGGTCGTGGGCGGCGGCATCATCGGCTTGGAAATGGCCACGGTGTATGCCGCACTGGGCAGCAAGGTCACCGTGGTCGAGTTCATGGACCAGCTGATGCCGGGTGCCGACAAGGATCTGGTGAAGCCGCTGGCCGACCGCTTGAAGAAGCAGGGTGTCGAGGTCCATCTGAAGACCAAGGCGTCTGGCGTCAGCGCCGACAAGACCGGCATCACCGTGACCTTCGATGCGGCCGCAGAGGGTGAGACGCCCGCGCTGCGGAAGGGCACCTTCGACCGCGTACTGGTGGCCGTGGGCCGTTCGCCGAATGGCGGCAAGATCGATGCCGACAAGGCTGGTGTGCAGGTGTCTGACCGGGGCTTCATTCCGGTGGACCGGCAGATGCGCACCAATGTGCCGCACATCTTCGCGATCGGCGACATCGTCGGCAACCCGATGCTGGCGCACAAGGCCACGCACGAAGGCAAGCTGGCGGCGGAAGTGGCTGCCGGCCACAAGAAGGAATGGGTCGCGCGGGTGATTCCGTCGGTGGCTTACACCAATCCGGAAATCGCGTGGGTGGGTGTGACCGAGACCGAAGCCAAGGCCAAGGGCCTGAAGGTCGGCGTGGCGAAATTCCCGTGGGCCGCCAGCGGGCGGGCCATCGGCATCGGCCGCACCGAGGGCTTCACCAAGCTGATCTTCGACGAAGAGACCCATCGGATCATCGGCGGCGCCATCGTCGGCGTGCATGCGGGCGACCTGCTGGCGGAAATCGGCCTGGCCATCGAGATGGGTGCGGAGGCCGAGGACATCGGCCACACCATCCATGCGCATCCGACGCTCAGCGAATCGGTCGCGATGGCATCTGAAATCTACGACGGCACGATCACCGATCTGTACATGCCGAAGAAGAAGTAGTCTCTCGTTAGATCTGCTCTTCATCAAAAGGCCCGGGCATTGCCTGGGCCTTTTCTTTGGGCGCGATCGCATTGGCGGGTGCCATTACACCATCCAGCGCGCAGAGGGTTGGGACACTCCAGTTGTTGTCTTTGTCGCAAGTCCTGGAATTGCGCTCGATGCGGCGCGTAATCGGGCGCACACGTCAGCGAAGGTCGCATGTCCATCCGCATGCTAGAAAAGGCTGGTGCCGTGATTCATGGAACATCACGAGGCAGTTTCGCCTACGCGGAAAGCGGAGTGCCGAGTACTCCCGGTACGGCTCTTCCTTATTACGTCATGAATCGACTCAAACGAAGATGGTTTCGCTGTCAACGCATGGCAGCCCATTCGTCAATCTGAGGAAAATATCGTGAGCAGATCAATCACCGTCGCTACACTTCTGGCAGCTGCATTGGCGCTTTCCGGCGTGGCAGGTACAGCGGCTGCAGCCGGGGACCAGAATCAGTACCCGGGCGGTCAGAATCAATACCCCGGAGACCTCAATCAATACCCCGAAGGTGAGAATCAAGTGCCAGGAGCCAAGCTTTGGGTGTGCGAGGTATCAATGGTCAGCGATACCGTGCCTGTGGATGTAGTTGTCTGGGCGCTGACTATGAAGGACGCGATTGAGCGTGCGGCCGCGCGGGCTGGGGACGGTGCGCGCGTTCATGGATGCGTGAACGCCAATCAGCACAGGCCTTGAGCACTTGGCACGCGCTTTCGCCTGAGCGAAGCAGCCGTGCAGCGGGTAGGGCAGCCCGCGGCCTTCCAGCATGTTGAAGTCGACGAAGGCGATCCTGTCGAAAGGGGCTGCCTGGCAGCTGCGAACCCGCGACTGATAACCGACCAACACCCTGCACGCAGCATGCGGTAGCGTGCTCAAACGAAAAACCCCAGGCAGGCCTGGGGTTTTCTATTTCGCCAAACTAATGGATCAGAACGAAAGGCTGACGCCCGCGACCGGACCCTTGAACTCCTGCTTCAGACCGATCACGCCGTCGCTGCCGCGCTGATCGACGTCCAGCTTGAACCAGTCATAGCCAGCGAAGATGCCGAACGTATCGGTCAGGCGGTACTCGACGATCGCATTGGCGCGGCTCAGGTCGCCCTTGTAGTCATCGAAGTTGCCCCAGCTGGTGTTGAGGTACTGGCCCTGAAGATTGATCATCCAGCGATCCGCCGGATTGAAGGTCATGCGCGCGCCGACCACCGGGGCCACGCCGTTTTCCTTTTCATCCAGGAAGCGGCCGTTGTAGACGGTGCCCAGGTCCGCGAAGCCCTTGGCGCTGATCTGTGCCCACTCGGCACCGATCTGCAGGCCCAGGTCGAAGCGGTCGGTGTCGACGACGGAGTAGTCATACACCAGCGTGGCGACCTGGTACTTCAGTTCGGCCTTGACGAAGCTGCCTTCCGGCACGCTGATGTCGCCGAAGGCGATGCCGTCGTTCAGGGTCTCGCGGCGATCTTTGTCCCACTTGAAGTAGTCGAAGATCAGGCGCTGGCGGTCGCTGAAGCGGAACACGCCGTCGACGCGCGGCTCCCATTCCTTACCGCCCATGCTGAAATCTTCGTTCAGATTCACGTCCTGCCCGGCAATGGTGGTGCTGCCGCGGATCGTGTTGTCGGTATCGATGTTCATCGCACCCAGGCGCAGCGTGAAGCGGTCGTCGCCTTCAGCAGCGTGCGCGGTAGATGCGAAGCCGGCGCCGACGGCGACCAGCGAGAGAGCAAGCAGGGTGGGAGCGGAGCGCATCGGCGAAATCCTTGCAGTGGTTCAACGAAAGTTGCGCCACTATCGCTAACACCGCGTCCACCATTCGTGAAGGTATGGTGGAGAACGCGTCAGAAAAGGCTTAATGCACAGAACCCGAGTGTCGCCGGCAGGCACCGATACAGAGAAAAAAAGTCCCGCCAGGCAGTGGCGGGACTCGGTTACCGACCTGCAAACTGCGCCGACGAGGATGAGAGAGGGCAGGCCGAGGGGTTGGACACCGGTCCGCGACCAAAGTTCAATGGTGCACTGCGACATGGCCCCGACCCCCGCTGGGCCTGATTGTCCCGCCCCCGGATGGAAAAATCCCGGCCATCCCGTAACTTGCACCGATCCGGTATGAACACGCAGCGGTTGTCTCGCAAATTGTCCCATTGCTATAATTTGGCGGCTCGACGAGGCACCACGCTGCTGCCTCACGCCTTTCCACTCCAATGTGCGGGACGTCTCTGTGCTGAATTCCGTTGATCCGGGTCGGCGACTGATGCTGCGCGCCGCGGTCTATCCGCTGGCGGCAGTGATTGTCCTGGCCCTTGGCTTCCTGCTGGTGAGTCCGAAGCATGCGCTGGGCGCACTGCTGTCCGGGCTTGCGGTTTCAGCCGGTGGCTGGGTGGCGGCACGGATGGCGCTGGGGGGCGGTGTACAGGCGGCAGGCTCGGCAATGGCACGGCTGATCATCGCGGTGGTGGCCAAGTGGGCGGTGGTGTTTGGTGTGCTGATCGTTGGATTTCTGGTATTCAGGCTGCCCGCGTTGGCACTCCTGGCCGGTATCGCGGTTGGCTTGATGTTTCAGGTCCTGGCTCTGGCCAGGCGTTGATCGAATTTCTAAATAACTAAGGTTCCGGACACATGGCAGGCGAGGCGTTGACACCCACCTCCTACATCCAGCATCACCTGCACAACCTCACCGTTGGGCATGGCAGCCCGTGGGCGCTGCACCTGGATACCATCGCCACGTCGGTCCTGATGGGTCTGGTGATGGTTTTCGCTTTCTGGATGGCGACCCGCAATGCCACGGCCGGCGTGCCGGGCAAGTGGCAGGCCTTCGTGGAAATCTGCCTGGAGTTCGTTGACCGGCAGGCCAAGGACACCTACCACGGCACCAGCAAGCTGGTGACGCCGATCGCGATCACGATCTTCTTCTGGATCCTGTTGATGAATCTCATCAAGATGATCCCGGCCGATTTCATCGCCATGCCGCTGGAAGCCCTCGGTGTGCCGTACTGGAAGCCGGTCCCGACCGCTGACGTCAATGCCACCCTCGGCATGTCGATCAGCGTGTTCTTCCTCATGCTGTTCTTCGCACTGCGCTCCAAGGGCATTGGTGGATTCACCAAGGAGTTCCTGACCGCGCCGTTCGGCAAGTGGATGCTGCCGTTCAACCTGATCCTGAACATCGTCGAGTGGCTGAGCAAGCCGATTTCGCTGGCGATGCGACTGTTCGGCAACATGTTCGGCGGGGAAATCGTCTTCCTGCTGATCTGGGTGCTGGGCGGTGCAGGTATCGCCGGCATGTTCGCAGGCGCCTTCGCCGGCTTCGGCTGGATGCTGTTCCACCTGTTGGTGATTCCGCTGCAGGCTTTCATCTTCATGATGCTGTCCATCGTGTACCTGAGCCTGTCCGAAGACAGTCACTGAGTTTCGCTGCACCCTTCATCCGTTAGTTTCCATATCCCTTAGCAATCACGTTCCCGGAGAAAACCATGTACTTCGCCGTCCTGACCAATCTCGCCCAGGTCCAGAGCTCCACCGTCCTCGCCGTCGGCATCATGATCGGCCTGGCCGCGCTGGGCGCAGGCCTGGGTCTGGCCATCATGTCCGGTAAGTTCCTGGAATCGGCCGCGCGCCAGCCGGAACTGATCCCGGTGCTGCAGGTCCGTATGTTCATCACCGCCGGCCTGATCGACGCCGCGTTCATCATCTCGGTCGCCGTGGGCCTGCTGTTCGCCTTCGCCAACCCGCTGGTCGGCGAGTTCGTCTCGCGCCTGCCGGCAGTGGCTGGCTGATCCAGCCTCTGTGAAACGACCGGGCACCGCTGGTGCCTGGTATCGGATGAAGGTTCGGGGGTGCCGCCCACCGGGCGGCACTTCCACCCCGTCACCACCGACTGAGCGAATAAAATGGAAATCGGTTTTACACTCATCGCCCAGGCCCTGGCCTTTGCAGCCCTGATCTGGATCATCGCGACCAAGATCTGGCCGCCGCTGATGAATGCGATCGAAGAGCGCCAGCAGAAGATCGCTGAAGGTCTCGCCGCTGCCGATCGCAGCCAGAAAGATCTCGCCCAGGCCCAGGACAAGGTCAACGAAGCCCTGAAGGATGCACGCGGCAAGGCCAATGAAATCATTGACCAGGCCCACGCGCGCGCCAACCAGATCGTTGAAGCCGCCAAGAATGAAGCGATCGCCGAAGCCAACCGCCAGAAAGAACTGGCCCAGGCTGAAATCGACCTCGCCGCCAACCGTGCCCGCGAGGAGCTGCGCAAGCAGGTGTCCGCGCTGGCCGTAAGCGGTGCGGAGAAGCTGCTCAAGCGCGAAATCGATGCCAACGCCCACAAGGCGCTGCTCGACGAGCTGGCTTCGGAGATCTGATATGAGCCAGGCCCTCACGCTTGCCCGCCCTTACGCCCGCGCCGCCTTTGCGACCGCGCGTGACGAAGGTGCGTTCGCGCCGTGGACGGATGCGCTTGCGTTCTCCGCCCATGTCGCCGCCGACCCTCGCGTGTCGGCCCTGCTCGCCAACCCGGAGCTGGGCCGCGACGACGCCGTCGCGCTGCTCGCCCCGGACCAGCGCAGCGAGACCTTCTCGCGGTTCCTGTCCATCCTCGCCGATGCCCGCCGCTTGCCGCTGCTGCCGGAAATCGCCGGCATGTACGACCAGCTGCGCGCCGAAGCCGAACACGTGGTGAAGGCCACGGTGACCTCGGCCAACGAACTGTCGCCCGGTGAACTGGACGCGATCAAGGCTGCGCTGCGCAAGCGCTTCGGCCGCGAAGTGGATGTGTCCACCGCGGTGGATGCGTCGCTGATCGGCGGCGCCGTGATCGACGCCGGTGACGTGGTCATCGACGGTTCGCTGAAGGGCAAGCTCGCCCGTCTGCAGACCGCACTCGCTAACTGAATTCAATTAAACGTCCGGCGTTACCGCCGGCACTAGGACTCGACGATGGCAACCACGCTCAATCCCTCCGAAATCAGCGAACTGATCAAGAACCGCATCGAGAAGGTCAAGCTGGCCGCGGAATCGCGCAACGAAGGCACCGTGACCAGCGTGTCCGACGGCATCGTGCGCATCTTCGGCCTGGCCGACGTGATGCAGGGCGAAATGATCGAACTGCCCAACAACACCTTCGCCCTCGCCCTGAACCTGGAGCGCGACTCGGTCGGCGCCGTGGTGCTGGGTGATTACCAGAACCTTCGCGAAGGCGACGTGGCCAAGACCACCGGCCGCATCCTCGAAGTGCCGGTTGGTCCGGAGCTGCTCGGCCGCGTGGTGAACGCGCTGGGCGAGCCGATCGACGGCAAGGGCCCGCTGGGCACCGAACTGACCGCTCCGGTGGAGCGTGTGGCCCCGGGCGTGATCTGGCGCAAGTCGGTCGATCAGCCGGTGCAGACCGGTTACAAGTCGGTCGACTCCATGATCCCGATCGGCCGTGGCCAGCGCGAGCTGGTCATCGGTGACCGCCAGACCGGCAAGACCGCCCTGGCCATCGATGCGGTGATCAACCAGAAAGACACCGGCATCAAGTGCGTGTACGTCGCGATCGGCCAGAAGGCATCGACCGTGGCGAACATCGTGCGCAAGCTGGAAGAGAACGGCGCGCTGGCCCACACCGTGGTCGTCGCCGCCACCGCCTCTGAATCGGCTGCGATGCAGTACATCAGCGCCTACGCGGGCTGCACCATGGGCGAGTACTTCATGGATCGCGGCGAAGACGCCCTGATCGTGTACGACGATCTGTCCAAGCAGGCTGTCGCCTACCGCCAGATCTCGCTGCTGCTGAAGCGCCCGCCGGGTCGCGAAGCCTACCCGGGCGACGTGTTCTACCTGCATTCCCGCCTGCTCGAGCGCGCCGCCCGCGTGTCCGAAGAGTATGTGGAAAAGTTCACCAACGGCGCCGTGACCGGCAAGACCGGTTCGCTGACCGCACTGCCGATCATCGAAACGCAGGCCGGCGACGTGTCTGCGTTCGTGCCGACCAACGTGATCTCGATCACCGACGGTCAGATCTTCCTGGAAACCGATCTGTTCAACGCCGGTATCCGTCCGGCCGTCAACGCCGGTATCTCGGTGTCACGCGTGGGTGGCTCGGCCCAGACCAAGATCATCAAGAAGCTGTCCGGCGGCATCCGTATCTCGCTGGCCCAGTACCGTGAACTGGCTGCGTTCGCGCAGTTCGCCTCGGACCTGGACGAAGCCACCCGCAAGCAGCTGGAGCGCGGTCAGCGCGTCACCGAGCTGATGAAGCAGAAGCAGTACGCGCCGATGTCGATCGCCAACCAGGCGCTGTCGATCTACGCCGTCAACGAGGGTTACCTCGACGACGTGCCGGTCAACAAGCTGCTGGCGTTCGAAGAAGGCCTGCACGCCCATTTCGCCAACACCCAGGGCGAGCTGATCGGCAAGGTCAACGCCACCGGCGGTTGGGACAAGGACATCGAAGAGGCCTTCAAGAAGGGCATCACCGAGTTCAAGACCACCGGCAGCTGGTAACAGCGCACGTGGAGCGGGGCCAGTCCCCGCTCTACCGTTGAACATACGGGAATAAGAGATGGCAAGCGGACGCGAAATCAAAACCAAGATCAAGAGCGTGCAGAACACCCGCAAGGTGACGCGCGCGCTCGAGATGGTCTCGGCCTCCAAGATCCGCAAGGCGCAGGAGCGGATGAAGACCTCGCGTCCGTACGCGCAGGCGATGAAGCAGGTGATCGGTCACCTGGCGCAGGCCAGCACCGACTACCAGCACCCGTTCCTGGCCGAGCGCGAGCAGGTCAAGCGCGTGGGCTACATCGTGATCTCGTCTGATCGCGGGCTGGCGGGTGGCCTGAACAACAACCTGTTCCGCAAGACGCTGGGCGAAGCCCGTGCGTGGCAGGAAAAGGGCGCTGAAGTCGATATGGTGACCATCGGCCAGAAGGCATCCACCTTCTTCCGCCGGATCAAGGTCAACATGGTCGGCAGCGTGACCCATCTGGGTGACGTGCCGCGGCTGGAATCGCTGATCGGCGTGATCAAGGTGATGCTCGATGCATTCACCGAGGGCAAGGTCGACCGCGTGTACCTGGTGTACAACCGCTTCGTCAACACCATGACCCAGACCGCCAGCTTCGACCAGCTTCTGCCGTTGCCGGCGGCTGAGAAGCAGGTCGCTCACCACGACTGGGATTACCTGTACGAACCCGATGCCGCGACCGTGCTGGAGCACGTGATGACGCGTTACATCGAGTCGCTGGTGTACCAGGCCGTGCTGGAAAACGTCGCTTCCGAGCATGCGGCACGCATGGTGGCGATGAAGGCGGCCAGCGACAACGCGAACAAGCTGATCGGAACCCTGCAACTGGTCTACAACAAGGCCCGCCAGGCAGCGATCACCCAGGAAATCTCCGAAATCGTCGGCGGCGCAGCAGCAGTCTGACGCGCACGTCCAAAGCACACATTTAGAGGATGCAGCAATGAGTCAGGGCAAGATCGTTCAGATCATCGGCGCGGTCGTTGACGTCGAGTTCCCCCGTGAGTCGGTGCCGAAGGTGTATCACGCACTGAAGGTCGACAACACCGAAATCACCCTCGAAGTCCAGCAGCAGCTGGGCGACGGCGTGGTCCGCTGCATCGCCCTCGGTTCCACCGATGGCCTGAAGCGCAACCTGGTCGCCACCAACACCAACCGCGGCATCTCCGTGCCGGTCGGCGCGGGCACGCTGGGCCGCATCATGGACGTGCTGGGTCGCCCGATCGACGAAGCCGGTCCGGTCACCGCCAGCGACACGTGGGAAATCCATCGTGCCGCGCCGTCGTACGAAGACCAGTCCCCGGCCACCGAGCTGCTGGAAACCGGCATCAAGGTGATCGACCTGATGTGCCCGTTCGCCAAGGGCGGCAAGGTCGGCCTGTTCGGCGGCGCCGGCGTCGGCAAGACCGTCAACATGATGGAACTGATCAACAACATCGCCAAGGCGCACAGCGGTCTGTCCGTGTTCGCCGGCGTGGGTGAGCGTACCCGTGAGGGCAACGACTTCTACCACGAGATGAAGGACTCCAACGTCCTGGATAAGGTCGCGATGGTGTACGGCCAGATGAACGAGCCGCCGGGCAACCGTCTGCGCGTTGCGCTGACCGGCCTGACCATGGCCGAGTACTTCCGCGACGAGAAGGACGCGTCGGGCAAGGGCAAGGACGTGCTGCTGTTCGTCGACAACATCTACCGCTACACGCTGGCCGGTACCGAAGTGTCGGCACTGCTGGGCCGCATGCCGTCGGCCGTGGGCTACCAGCCCACCCTGGCCGAGGAAATGGGCGTCCTGCAGGAGCGCATCACCTCCACAAAGAACGGCTCGATCACCTCGATCCAGGCGGTCTACGTGCCGGCCGATGACTTGACCGATCCGTCGCCGGCGACCACCTTCGCCCATCTGGATTCGACCGTGACCCTGTCGCGTTCGATCGCCTCGCTGGGTATCTACCCGGCCGTGGATCCGCTGGATTCGACCAGCCGCCAGATGGACCCGCTGGTCATCGGCCACGAGCATTACGACACCGCCCAGCGCGTCCAGCAGACCTTGCAGAAGTACAAGGAACTGAAGGACATCATCGCGATCCTGGGCATGGACGAACTGTCGGAAGAAGACAAGCAGGCCGTGACCCGCGCCCGCAAGATCGAGCGCTTCTTCAGCCAGCCGTTCCACGTGGCCGAAGTGTTCACCGGCTCGCCGGGCAAGTACGTGTCGCTGAAGGACACCATCCGTGGCTTCAAGGCCATCGTCGATGGCGAGTTCGACCACCTGCCGGAGCAGGCGTTCTACATGGTCGGCAGCATCGAAGAAGCGGTCGAGAAGGCCAAGAAGATGGCCGAGAAGGCCTGATCCGGGACGGGCGGGAGCGATCCTGCCCGACCTGACACCGGCGCCGGGCACCCGCCCGCGCCGTGGCTCCTCCCCGGTGGCATCGTGCCGCCGCGAACAGTGAAGAGATTTGCATGAGCACGATCCGTTGCGACATCGTCAGCGCCGAGCAGGAAATCTTCCGGGGTGAAGCGACCCTGGTCGTGGCCACCGGTGAGCTGGGCGAGCTGGGCATCGCGCCCAAGCACGCACCGCTGATCACCCGCCTGAAGCCGGGCAAGGTCGTGGTCACCCAGGCCAATGGCGAGCAGCTGGACTTCTTCATCACCGGCGGCATCCTGGAAGTACAGCCGCAGGTGGTAACCGTGCTGGCCGATACGGCCATCCGCGCGCAGGACATCGATGAAGCCGCCGTACGCAAGGCCAAGGAAGAAGCCGAGCGCATGCTGGCCAATCGCGGCGAAGGCATGGAGATCGCCGAAGCCCAGCAGAAGCTGGCCGAAGTGACCGCCCAGCTGCAGGCGCTTGAACGCCTGCGCAAGAACTTGAAGCACTGACCGCTGCCGGGCGGCGGCGACCCGATTGGGCGCCGCGCTTGTACGCGACGGCTTCACCTGCGCCGGCCTTGTGCCGGCGTTTGTATTTTCCGTGCATCGTCCAGGATGCCGGCGCGAACTGTGCGCCGGTTCCTCGTGCTGGCCACCCACCGGGCTCACCCTGTGTGCTTCTTCTTCCGGAAGGTGCGCCATGCCTGTTCTCGATTGCTGCCGGGCAGTGCTGCTTGCGACGTTGCTGCCTGCCGCCGCGCAGGCCACCCCGATGGATCGCTTCGTTGCCGTCGCCGCCGAGCGCAATGCCATTGCGCATGAGGTGGCAGCGTTCAAGTACCCCGCCGCGCGCCCGGTGGAAGATCTCATCCGCGAAGCACAGGTGCTGCAGGACAAGCGCGTCCGCGCGACCCAGCTGGGCCTGGACGCGGAAGCGGTGGCGCATTTCTACCGCCAGCTGATCGAGGCCAACAAGCTGATCCAGCATGTCGCCTTCCATCGCTATGCGGCAGGGGAGGTGCCACCGCCCGCGCCTTCGCTGGAGGCGTTGCGTCGCCTCATCGACGCGGCAGACGAAAAGCTGCTGGCGCTATGGCCCGACATCGCGCCGGAGCGCGGCCAGCCGGGCTGCACGAAGACGGTTGCCGAGGCAGTGGATCGCAGCAGGCAGGAGGCCCTCGGGCATGTCGCGTTGGTGCGGGCCATGACTGATCTTTGTCGCCTCGAAACTGACGGCGCGCGCTGACGAAGCAAGGAAAGCACGGGTGCAGCAGATGATCAGCACGACGGCGGCCACGAGCGGCTGGGCCCGACTCCGGCAGACGACGGGATTGGCATGGAGCGCCCTCTGGCTGGTTCTCTGCCTGCCGTGGCTGCTTGGCGTCTGGACGATTCCCTTCGATGCGGTCCAGCAGTTCTTTCCGGCAGTGAGCTTCACCGCGCAGCAGCTGCTGCAGCTCGACCTACCCTGGTGGAATCCTTACCTGCACGGTGGATACCCGCAGTTGGCCGATCCGCAGATGATGACCCTGCAGCCGACCGTGGTGCTGCCGATGCTGCTGGCACCGACGTCCCTGCACTGGTTCACGGTGGTGATCCTGCTGCATGTGCTGGTGGCGGGGATGGGGGCGTTGAAACTTGCGGCAACCCAGGGATTGCAGCGCTTGCCGCAGCTGATGTTCGCCCTGGTCTTCCTGTTCGGAGGGGTCGCGGCGGCGCGCCTGCAGCATACCCCGATGATCGTCAGTTACTGCATGCTGCCCTGGCTGTGGCTGGCACTGGACCAGCTGCGCCGCCATCTGCAGTGGCGGCATGCCGTGCTGGCCGGCATCGCGGGTGGGCTGTGCGCGCTGCAGTTGACCCAGGTCACGTATCTGATCGTGCTCGCGTGCGCGGTTTATTCGGTGGGCGCGCTTGTCGTCGCTGATCGCCAGCGCGTTCGCCTGCTCCTGCAGTTGGCCGTGGTGGGGGCGGTGGCTGCGCTGATCAGCGCACCGCAGTGGCTGTCGACGTTCGCGTGGCTGGCACAGACCAATCGCGATGGCGTCACGCTCGACACCGCGCTGCCCGGGGCCATCCAGTGGCAGTCCCTTGCCACTCTGCTTTCAGGCAACATCTTCTCGCAGGGCCGTGGTGACAGCTGGGCATTCGGCGATGTCACGACCGACTATCTCTACGTAGGTGCCGTCCCGTTGGCGGTCTGGCTGGCGTGGGGCGGCGAGGTCATTCGTCGCACGCCCACGCAGGCGCGCATCGCGTTGGCGGTCGTCGTTTTTGCCGTCCTGTTCGCCCTGGGGGGCGCGACGCCGGTGTTCCCGCTGCTGTTCGAGTGGCTGCCCGGGCTGGACCTGTTCCGTCGACCCTCCGATGCGCTGTTCCTCGCGGTGCCCGCAGCGGCATGGTTGGCTGCGTCCGCCTTGCAGGTTGCACTCGCCCAGCACGGGCTGCGACCGCATTGGCCATCGGTGCTGGTGACGGGTCTGGTGGCGGTGGCCAGCGGCTGGCTGATCGTCAGCACTGGCCGGTTGCCAGGGTTTGCCTGGATCGCGCTGAGTGCGGTGCTGGGGACGCTGGCCGTCCACCAGCTGCGTCGGCATCGTGCGCCCGCACGCTGGGTGCTCGGGTTGGTTCTGCTCGATCTGCTGGTGTTCAACGTCAGCACCTCATTCAACGCACGCAGTGCGACCCGTCCCGTCCTTACCGCCAGTCGCGCTGGCGCGGCGCAGAGTGCGTACCAGCTGTTGTCCGCGCAGCGCACCGCCTCCGGGCCGCAGCGTGCCCTGGTCTTCGGCATCGGTGCGTTGACGAACGGTGCGGCCGTGCACGCGCTGCCGTTGGCCAATGGCTATAACCCGCTGCTGGATGCCCGCTACCTGCGGATGGTCGGCATGCCCGGCGATCCGTTGGAGAACGTGCAGGAAAAACCGGACACCCCGTGGACCGCGGACTTCAACGCGCCCCTGTATGACCTGCTGGGTGTGCGGTGGGTGCTCGCGCCAGGTGCCTTCCCCGGCTCGCGCGCCCACGATGATCAACTGCAGTATCTGCGTCGTGACAGCGTGTTGCCGCGCCTGCTCAACCCGCGCCAGGTGCGCTGGCATGACGAAGACCTGCCGCCCGCGGCGGCCTTCAACGAGACCGACTTCGGCGCCGCGCTGTGGCTGCCGCAAGGTGCGCAGCGGGGCCTCTGCCCGGAGGCCGGAGGCGGTGTGCTGCAGGTGCTGGAACAGCACCACGCGGCGAGCACGATGACGGTGCGGATGCACGCTGACGCGCCCGCGTGGCTGGTGGTGAACGATGTGATCGCCCCGGGCTGGAGGGCGGAGATCAACGGGGAGGCGACAGACGTGCTGCGCGCCAACGGGTTGTTCCGTGCCGTCTGCGTACCCGCGGGCACGCACGAGGTGACACTGCGATTCAGCCCCCTGCAGTTGTGGCGCGAAGGCCTGGCGGCGCGCCTGGGCCGGTAGCGGTCCCGTCTCGGCGTCCCGGGCGCATCCGCACGTGGGCCTCGCCGTGGTAGCGCCGACCCATGGTCGGCGGCTGTTGGCGTTGGTGGGTGAAGCACCGCGCGGTGCGCTTGCCGAGCGCGGCTCGGCGCTACCGGACTCTGCGCGTGTGCCTCGCCGTGGTAGCGCCGAGCCACGCTCGGCGGCTGTTGGCGTTGGTGGGTGAAGCACCGCGCGGTGCGCTCGCCGAGCGCGGCTCGGCGCTACCGGACTCTGCGCGTGGGCCTCGCCGTGGTAGCGCCGACCCATGGTCGGCGGCTGTTGCACGCGGTGCCGGAAGCACTCTTGCTTCAGCGGAACACCAGCCAACGCATCAACAGGAACGACAGCGCGGCCAGCAGGCCTTCCACCAACGGCTTGGCCAACCAGGCGTACTGCAGTCCCAATGCGTCGTGGGCGGCGGCGACCAGCACCGTGCTCACTGCAGTGACCGCAGCCCACAGGCCGATGAAGCGCACGAAGCGCCGCCATCCCAGCCGCTGCCTGTCCTGATCGGCGAACGTATAACGCCCGTTGAGCCAGAAGCCCAGCAGCATGCCGCTGGCGCGACCGATGACATTGCCCGGCACCACCGGCATGCCCATCGCGGTCACCGCCACGAACACACACCAGTCCAGCAGAAGCTGGACCAGGCCGACGACGAGGTAGGAACCACCTTGGCGGAGCAGGGACATGGACACGGGATGCAGGGCGCGTGACGCATGTTAACGGGCTGCGTTCTAGAATGTCGGCACACCATTGCGGACACCGTTATTCCATGAGCCAAGCCCTGCACGTGATCATCCTGGCCGCCGGCGCGGGCAAGCGCATGAGGTCGGTATTGCCGAAGGTGCTGCAGCCGGTCGCGGGCCAGCCCATGCTGGCGCACGTGATCGCAACGGCACGCGAACTGCAGCCCGCTGCGATCCACATCGTCTACGGTCATGGCGGGGACGCCGTGCGTGCGCGGTTCGCCGACCAGCCCGACCTGTTTTGGGCGGAGCAGGTGCAGCAGCTCGGGACCGGCCATGCGGTCGCGCAGGCCATGCCGGACGTGCCTGACGCCGCGCAGGTACTGGTGCTGTACGGCGACGTGCCGCTGATCCGTGCGCAGACCCTGCGCGACCTGCTGGCGCAGCCAGGCCGGCTGGCCGTGCTGGCAGCGGAGATGGAGAATCCCACCGGCTACGGTCGCATCGTGCGCGACGCAGAGGGCAAGGTCGGCTCCATCGTGGAGCAGAAAGATGCGAGCGAGGAGCAGCGCCGGATCCGTACGATCAACACCGGCATCATCACCGCCGAATCCACCGCCCTGCGGCGCTGGCTTTCACAGTTGTCCAACGCCAATGCGCAGGGTGAGTACTACCTCACCGACGTGTTCGCGTTCGCTGCCAATGAATACACCGCGGCCGACATGTCCCTGGTGGCGGATCCGCAGGATGCCGAAGGCGCCAATGATCCGTGGCAGCTGTCCCAGCTTGAGCGCGCCTGGCAGCAGCGTGCGGTGCGTGCGCTGTGCGAGCAGGGTGCCCGCGTGTTGGACCCGGCAAGGCTGGACATCCGCGGCGATGTGACCGTCGGCCGTGATGTGCAGATCGACGTCAACGTGATCCTCGAAGGACGCGTCGAGCTGGCAGATGGCGTGGTCATCGGACCGTTCACGCGGTTGAAGAACGTCAAGCTGGGCCCGGGTACCGAGGTGCGCGCGCACTGTGACATCGAAGGCGTGGTGACCGAGGGCGCGGCGCAGATCGGACCCTTCGCGCGGCTGCGTCCGGGCACCGTGCTGGCCGACGGGGCACACGTGGGGAACTTCGTGGAAACCAAGAACGTCCGCATGGGCGTAGGCAGCAAGGCCAACCATCTGACCTATCTGGGCGACGCGGTGATCGGCAGCAAGGTGAACATCGGCGCGGGCACCATCACGTGCAACTACGATGGGGTGAACAAGTCACAGACGACGATCGGTGACAACGCCTTCATCGGATCCAACAGCTCATTGGTGGCGCCCGTGCTCGTCGGCGAGGGCGCGACCATTGCCGCGGGATCGGTGATTACGCGCACCGCGCCGGACGGCCAGTTGACCGTCGCGCGCGTGCGCCAGCAGGTGGTTGAAGGCTGGCAGCGCCCGCAGAAGAAGTAGGCAGGTAGAGCCGACTTCAGTCGGCTGCAGGGCAGCCCCGGTAGAGCCGACTTCAGTCGGCTCTACCAAGCGTGACGTCCCATGGTTCACGCCCCACGTCCACATCCACGCACCACCTCCCAGGCTCCCCCCACGCCCGCAACCCCTTGCCGTCAGTTCACCGGCAACAGCAGCGACACGCAGAGGCCGCCGTCCGTGCGGTTCTGCAGCGCGATACGCCCACCGTGCGCTTCGATGATCTCCCGCGTGAGCGCCAGGCCCAGCCCGGTACCGTTGCGCTTGGTCGAATAGAAGGGCATCAATGCGTTCTGCAGGACGGCCTCGTTCATGCCCTTGCCGCGGTCCAGCACGTCCAGCCGCATCCACTGCGGCAGGCGGGTCAGCTGCACACGCACGTCGTCGTTGGGGGGATCAGACTCGGCACACGCCTCATGCGCGTTCTTCACCAGGTTCAACAACGCCTGCCCCAGCTGGGCGATGTCCACGCGGCTGTGCAGGTCGTCGGGAATCTCATCCATCTGGAAGGGGATCTGCTGCTGCAGGCTGGCCAGGAACGGCGCCCAGTGCACTGTCTGCAGCTGCGGGTGTGGCAGCTTGGCAAAGCGCGCATAGCCCCGGATGAAGCCTTCCAGGTGACGCGCCCGATCTTCGATGGTCGAGAAGATCTCCGGCAGGCGGTCGAAGCGTTCGCGCCTGACCAGTTCACCGCCGGAGTGCGCCAGCGAGGCGATGGGAGCCAATGAATTGTTGAGCTCATGGCTTATCACCCGGATCACTTTCTTCCAGGTCTGTACTTCCTGCCGCCGCAGTTCAGCGGTCAGCAAGCGGATCAGCAGCAGGTCGTGCGGTCGCCCATTGAGGTGGAACGCGCGCCGCGACAGATGGTAGATCTGCTCGTCATCGTCGTCATCACTCTCTTCCTCGCGCACGGCGAACAGGCTGTCGCCGCCGCGCGAGATGGCGTCGCGCAGCGCCAGCGGCATCTGCTCCAACAGTTCCAGCAGACGTTGGCCTTCCAGCTTGTACCCGCCGTGCAGCAGCTTGCGTGCGGCCAAGTTTGAGAACACCACACGCTGCACGCCGTCACCGCCTGCGGCAAGCAACAGCATCGCCACCGGCGTGTTCTGCACCATGGTGTCGAGCAGCAGTTCGCGCTGCACGAGTGACTGCCGCTGCTCGCGCAGTACATCCCCGAGCTCGCGGTGCGCCTGCACCAGATGGCCCAGCTCATCCTGTGCCGACCAGTGCACGCTGAAATTGAACTCGCCGTCCTTGTAGCTGCTGACCACGCCGGACAACGCGCGCATCACCGAACGTACCGGCGCGATGGCGCGGCTGAGGCTGATCCACATCAACGACAGCAGGACGATGCCGGAGAGCAGCGCGACGGCCCAGCCGTGGTCCATCCAGTAGGCCAGCAGCCACGGCAGCGCCGCCGCCAGGGCGAGCACCGGCAGCAGGCGCAGGAACAAGCGCACGGTGAGGGAGCGCGGCTTCATTCGCGGGGGATGTCGTAGCGATCCATCCGACGGTACAACGCTTGTCGGCTCAGCCCGAGCTCCGCCGCGGCCTGCGCGATGATGCCGTGGTTGCTGGCAAGCGCGCTTTCGATGCGCTTGCGATCCGGGTCAAGCGCCGCGCTGTTGCTACGTACGTTGGCCGCTGCGCGTGGCAGATTGAGGTCGGCTACCTCGATGCGCGGACCGGTCGCCAGCAGCTCGGCACGCTGGATCACGTTGCGCAGCTCGCGCACGTTGCCAGGCCATGCATGGCGCTGCAGGGCGCTGAGGGCCGCAGGTGACAGCGGCTTGTCATCGCTCAGGAAGTGCTCGGCAAGCGGTGCGATGTCGCCGGTCCGCTCAGCCAGCGGCGGCAACGCCAGCTCGACCGTATTGAGGCGGTAGTACAGATCTTCGCGGAAGGTGCCCTCGCGGATCATCGCGGCAAGATCCGCGTTTGTCGCACTGACCACGCGCACTTTGACCTGCCGTTCGCGGTTCGAACCCAGCCGCTCGAAGCGGCCCGTTTCCAGCACGCGCAGCAGCTTCATCTGGCCGCCCAAGGGCAGGTTGCCGATCTCATCGAGGAACAACGTGCCCCCATCGGCGGCTTCGAACTTGCCTTCGCGCGCCTTGTTGGCACCGGTGTACGCGCCGGCGTCGGCGCCGAACAGCTCTGCTTCGATCAGATCGGCGGGCAGTGCGCCGCAGTTGACGGTGACGAAGGGGCCCTTGGCCACCGGCGAATTGGCCTGGATGATCTGCGCGATCTTCTCCTTGCCTGCGCCATTGGGACCGGTGATCAGTACCGGCAACGTCGAGCGCGCCACCTGGCAAGCCAGCGCGATGACGCGCTCGCTGGCGGCATCGGCGAACACCGCGTCGCACAGCTGGTAGCGGGCCTGCAGATCGGTGCGCTGGCGTTGCTCCCGTTGGCGGCGCTGGTCCAGTTCGCGGCGTGCCTCGGACAGCTCCAGCAGGTTGTTTACCGTGGTCAGCAGTTTGCGGTCATCCCAGGGCTTGGCCAGATAGTCGGCGGCCCCTGCCTTCACCAGATCCACCGCACTGCCCAGATGGGTCCACGCGGTCAACAGGATCACCGGCAGGTCAGGGTGCGCCTGACGGATGCGCGCGAACAGGGCTTCGCCTTCTTCGCCCGAGGTCGTGTCCTCGGTGAAGTTCATGTCCTGGATGACCAGATCCACCGGATGTTCGCGCAGCAGCGCCAGCCCCTGTTCGGGCGAGGTGGCCTGGAGGGTATCGATGTCATGCAGGGAAAACAGCACGTCCAGCGCGGTAGCCACGCTGGTGTTGTCGTCGATGATCAGGATCGCAGGCATTGAGCAGCTTCTGGTAGCGCCGAGCCGTGCTCGGCGGAACGTAGGCGCCGGCCGGGGCGCGGCGCTACGGACATCATGGCAGCAGGATATACAAGCCGCGCCAGCCGTGCCTCAGCTGCCGCGGGTGGCCACCGCCGGCGGTACCGCAGCGGCGCGCCGCGCCGGCCCGAACACCGCGATCTGTCCCAGCAGCCACAGCAGCACGGCGCCGATGGGCAGGTAGATCAGCGGCATGCGGGGCAGCTCATAGGTATTCATCAGGGCCAGGTTGATGGCATACGCCGCCAGCATGCCGAGCACGATGCCGACCGTGGCCAGCAGGAAGTTCTCGGTCTGGAAGTAGCGCAGGATCTGCCCGCGGGTCGCTCCCAGCGCACGGCGGATGCCGATCTGCTTGCTGCGCTGCTGTACCCAGAAGCTGGCAAGGCCGACGATGCCCAATGCGGTCACCACCAGCAGGGCAACGCAGACGGTGATCAACAAGCCGACCATGGCGCGATCATTCTTGAAGAAGTCGTTGCGCTGGTCCTCATAGGTCAGTTTCTCGCGGACCAGGCGGTTGGGATCGTTGCGTTCCAACGCGGCCAGCGCGCCTTTCAGCACCTCATCGCGACGCTCCGGGGCGGACCGCAGCAGATAGACGCCTTCGGTGAAGTCGGTCCGCAGCGGCATGATGAGCGACATCGCCGTGTTGTCGCCCCAGCCGGTGGGCGTGGCCAGGTGCTGCACGATGCCGATCACGTTGAGTGGCTGGTCGCCGGAATAGAACGTCTTGCCCAGTGCCGTCTGTCCCGGCGACAGGCCGTCAGCGGCCGCCTGGGTGATGATCACCGGCACCGCCTTAGCCGCGCCTTCGCCGCTCTGCGCTTTCTCGCGGTCCACGTACTCACTGGGCAGGAAGTCGCGTCCGGCAATCAGGTTCAGTCCGAGCGTGGACAGGGCCCCTTCGTTGAAGCTGTACATGGCCGCGTGGATCGTGGGGCGCTCCTGTTCGGGTGTACGCGCGATGCCGCTGTTGGAGGAGTTGTTGCGGAACGGCAACTGGTTGGCGCGCGACACCTGGGTGACCCCTGGCACGGCGCGCAGGGCAGCGATGTCCTCGCGCGTGCGGGCCATGGCATCGGTCTGTTTGCCGATGCCGCTGACCCGCACCACGATCAGCTCTTTTTCGGCCACGCCGCTGGGTTGGCTGATCTTGTCGATGCGCTGGCTGACCAGGAACAGCGCGTTGCAGACGATGGCGCAGGTCAGGGCGACTTCGAGCACGATCAGCGAGGCGGCCGTCTTGTGCCGGCGCAGGGTGCTGAGGATGGGGCGGATGTCCATGCAGGTTCCTTGGTCTCGTGCTTACTGCGATTTAAGCTGGATGGCGGGGGTGACCTGCATGGCGCGCCACGCCGGCAACAGGCCGGCGGCGAGGCTGGCGAACAGGGTCAGGCCGAGTGCAAGCAGCAGCATGGTGCCGTCCAGATGAGCGAGCTTTGCGTACTCCACGGGTTGCTGGCGCACGGCATACAGCCCGGCCAACGCAAGCAGGATGCCGAGCAGGCCACCGGCCACGCCCACCGCGCCCGCCTCCACCACGCACTGCAGGAAGATCTGCCCGCGGCTGGCGCCAAGCGCGCGGCGCACGCCGATTTCGCCACTGCGGCGCAGGAACTTGGCCAGCAGCAGGCCGACCGTGTTGATCAGGCACACCACCAGGAAGCCCAGCGCCAGCCACAGCTGCAGCCGTACGTCACTGGGAACGGCCTTCTTGAAATCCAGCCATTCCATCACCGAGGACAGCTTGACGTTGGCCGGGCGCTGGAATCGGCCAGCGGCACGCTGCTGGTCGGAATAGTTCAGCAGGTACTGCCGGTAGTCATCGACCTTGGCCGGATCCAGTTCCACCCAGTACTGCAGCCACGTACACGGTGCATTGAGGTCCGAGCTGCTGCCATTGGGCGCTCCTTCGCCGAAGCAGTTCATGTTGCCGCTGCTGCCCAGCTTCAGCTCGACGGAGGTGGAGAACGGCAGCAGCACGTCTTCTTCGTTGCCGTAGGCGCCGGTGGACAGATCGAAGAACCGCGGCTCGGGCTGCCATTCTTTCAGTACGCCGACCACGCGCATCGAATGCCCGCTGACGTTGACTTCGCGGCCCACGCTGTTGGCCCCGTTGAACAGCTTGTCGTTGAGCGTCTTGGACAGAACCGCGACGCGGCTGCGGCCTTCATCGTCGGTGGCCGTCCACCCATTGCCATACTGGAAGGGCACATCGAACATCGGGAAAAAATCGGCCGAGGTGTAACGCGAGTCCAGCGAGAACGGCTTCAGCGTACTGTTCTGCGGCACGATGGTCGCGCCGCCGGCGGTCATCACCGCCTGATGGATCCCTTTCTTGTCGCGCAACAGCGCTTCGGCATCGAACCGGGTCATCTGCTCTTCGGGCTCTTCACCGGGCACGAAGCCGGCACGCGGACGCGGGTCGACCTGCACGTAGAACAGACGGTCGCTCTTGCCGGGAATGGGATCGCCGGACAGCACATGGAATACGGTGAGGGTGGTCATCGAGGCGCCGATGCCGAGCGCGATGGCGACCACCATCAGGGCGGTCAGCACCCTGTTACGACGGAAGCTGCGCAGGGCCAGCCGGGTGTAGTAAGCAAACATGGCGGACCTCACTCGTTGACCGCGGCCACGCGCCGGGCGGTGGCCAGGACCGGTTCGCGCAGCAGGTCGGTGACCTGGCCGTCGACGATATGCACGTTGCGCTGCGCGCGCGCAGCCAGCTCTGGATCATGGGTGACCATGACGATGGTGGTGCCGGCGGCGTTGATTTCCTCCAGCAGTTCCATCACGCCACGGGCCATCTGGCTGTCCAGGTTGCCAGTGGGTTCGTCAGCCAGCAGCAGGCGCGGGCTGCCCGCCAGGGCGCGGGCAATGGCGGCGCGTTGCTGCTGGCCACCGGACAATTCGTTGGGATAGTGCTTCATGCGCGAACCCAGGCCGACCTGGCCGAGTGCCTTTTCGATGCGCTCGCGGCGCTCGGCCGAGGACATGCCGCGGTAACGCAGTGGCACGTCCACGTTGTCGAACAGGTTGAGGTCGGGGATCAGGTTGAACCCCTGGAAGATGAAGCCGATCTTCTGGTTGCGCAGGCGGCTGCGTGCATCATCACCCAGCTGGCTGACGTCCTGGCCATCCAGCAGATAGGTGCCGCTGGTGAAGGTCTCCAGCAGGCCGGCGATGTTGAGGAAGGTCGTTTTGCCTGACCCCGACGGGCCGGTGACGGCGACGAACTCCCCCTCGTTGACCTTCAGATCCAGCGAACGCAGGGCATGGGTTTCCACCTGTTCGGTACGGAACACTTTGGCGACAGCGCGCATCTCAAGCATGGTTCTCTCCAGGATTAGGGGATGGATCAGTTGATGGAAACGCGCTCGGCGTCCTTGAACAGGTCGCTGCCGGCGACCACGATGCGATCACCCGGCTGCACGCCGGACAGGATCTCCACTTCGCCCAGGCTGCTCACGCCCAGTTCGACGGGGCGGCGCACGGCGGTGCTGCCCTCCATCACGTAGGCGTGTCCGCTGCTTTGCTCGACGAAGGGGCCGCGCTCTACTTTCAGTACGTCCTTGCGGGTGTCCAGCAGAACCCGCACCGACATCCGCTGGCTCTGGCGCAGGCCGGCCGGTTGCTTGTCGGCAAAACGCACGCGCGCGTTGACCTCACCGCTGACCACTTCGGGCGAGACGGCGGAAATTTCGCCGGGGAAGGGTTCGCCACTGCCGCTGGTCAACTGGGCGGGCATGCCGATCGCCAGGTCGCGTGCGAAGCTCTCCGGCACCTTGATCTCGATTTCGAAGTTGGACAGATCGACCACGCCCAGCACCGGTGCGTTGGCGATCAGGTTGGTGTGTTGCACGGCCTGCACCTGGCCGACCTGGCCATCGAAGGGCGCCCGCAGGGTCAGCGCATCCACCTGCCGTTTCACTTCCGATACCACCGCACGCTGGCGGTCGGCCAGCAGGCGTTTGTTGCGTGCGTCCAGGTCGGCGCCCTGGCCCTGCAGGCTGGCATCGGTCTGCGCGTTGAGCAGGCTGATATCGGCCTTCTTCAGGCTGTCCTGCGCACGGGCCAGATCGATCTGCGGCACCGCGCCGCCATCGAAGCCGCGCTGGTAGCGCTGCAGGTCGCGCTCTGCAGCGACCTTTTCGATACCCGCCTGGTCGGTGTCCTTGCGCGACTTGGCCCGGGTCAGCGTGGCATCCAGCGCGGCACGGCTGGACTCCGCTTCCAGCCCAGCCAGCGCGGCCTCTTCCTGGGCAAGCTTGCTGCGCAGTTCCGGGCTGTCGATCACGGCCAGCTCCTGGCCTTGCTTGACCACGTCGCCGGCCACCACTTTCAGGTTCACCGTGCCGGCGGAGATGGCGTACAGGATCGGGCTGTTGGCCGCGATCACCCGGCCTTCGGCGGCGATGTCGCGTACCAGGTCGCCCCGCTGCACTTCGGCCACGCGCACGCGGCTGCTGTCGAAGGAACGGCTGGCGTTGAGCCATCCGTGCACCGCGAAACCGATCCCGGCCAGCACCAGGACGGCGGCCAGTGCCGGCCAGCGGTAGCGGCGCACCAGCGCGGCGCGGCCGCTTGTCGCACGGGTGGAAACAATCTGGTCCTGGGCGGAAGTGTCGCGGATCATCGAAGGGCCTGGGTGGTCGGTCTGCCTTCAGGGAAGCAGAGAGCGTGCCAACTGTTCGGTCCTTTTGGATCAGGGAGTTACGGTTTGTGCCGCGGTGTCCGCCTGTCCGCGGACACCGGGCCGGACACTTTCGTTAAGCGGACACACAGAGGCGCAGGGAGAGCCACGCTAGAATGCGGAGCTCAACACCAAAGGATGTGCGTCTATGTGCGGGATCGTGGGTGCGATTGCGGGTCGTGATGTGGTGCCTGTCCTCATCGAAGGACTGAAGCGACTGGAATACCGCGGCTACGATTCATCCGGCATCGCGGTGCTGCAGCAGGGTGAGCAGCCGGATATCCGCCGCGTGCGCCGGACCGGTCGCGTTTCGGAGATGGCCACCGCTGCCGATGCAGAGGGCTTCAGCAGCGTGCTGGGCATCGGCCATACCCGTTGGGCCACCCACGGCGGGGTGACCGAAGCCAATGCGCATCCGCATATCAGCGAGGGCGTGGCGCTGGTGCACAACGGCATCATCGAAAACCACGAAGAGCAGCGTGAAAAGCTGCGTGCGCTCGGCTATGTCTTCGAGTCGCAGACCGATACCGAAGTCATCGCCCACCTGATGCACCACCACCTGAAGGGCGGCGACAGCCTGCTGTCCGCGCTGCAGCGCACGGTGAAGGAACTGACCGGTGCCTATGCGCTGGCAGTGATGAGCCGTGCCGAGCCCGATCACTTCGTCTGCGCGCGCATGGGCTGCCCCCTGCTGGTCGGCATCGGCGACGGCGAGAACTTCGTTGCCTCGGACGTATCGGCGATCATCTCGTCCACGCGGCGGGTGATCTTCCTGGAAGAGGGCGACACCGCCGACGTACGACGCGACGGCGTGCAGGTGTATGGCCACGACGATGCTCCCGTGCAGCGCGATGTCCACCTGTCTGATGTGTCGCTGGCCTCGCTGGAGCTCGGCCCGTACCGTCACTTCATGCAGAAGGAAATCCACGAACAACCGCGCGCGCTGGGTGACACCATCGAAGCGGCGATCGACGCCGGTGGCTTCCCGGTGGAACTGTTCGGAAAGAACGCGCAGGCGGTGCTGTCGGGCATCACCGGCGTGCAGATCCTGGCATGTGGCACCAGCTATTACGCCGGCCTGACCGCGCGCTACTGGATCGAATCCATTTCCGGCCTGCCGTGCAGCGTGGAGATTGCCAGCGAGTACCGCTACCGCGCGGCGTATGCCGATCCCAAGCACCTGATCGTGACGATTTCGCAGTCCGGCGAAACGCTGGATACGATGGAAGCGTTGAAGTACGCCAAGTCGCTGGGCCACCTGCATACGCTGTCGATCTGCAACGTCCCGGAAAGCGCGATCCCGCGCGCCAGCGAACTGGTCTGCTACACCCGTGCCGGTGCGGAAATCGGCGTGGCGTCGACCAAAGCGTTTACGACCCAGCTGGCGGCGCTGTTCCAGCTGACCGTAGTGCTGGGCAAGCTGCAGGGTCGCGTCGATGCGGCGCAGGAATCGGAGTATCTCGAGCAGCTGCGCTTCCTGCCCGGCAGCGTGCAGCATGCGCTGAACATGGAGCCGCAGATCGCTGCATGGGCCGAACGCTTCGCGCGCAAGAGCAGTGCGCTGTTCCTGGGCCGTGGGTTGCATTACCCGATCGCGCTGGAAGGCGCGCTCAAGCTGAAGGAAATCACGTACATCCACGCCGAGGCCTACCCGGCCGGCGAGCTCAAGCACGGTCCGTTGGCGCTGGTGGACGAAGACATGCCGGTGGTGGTGATCGCACCCAACGACAGCCTGCTGGAGAAGGTCAAATCCAACATGCAGGAAGTGCGCGCGCGCGGCGGTGAGCTGTTCGTGTTCGCCGACCAGGACAGCAATTTCGTCGAATCCGAAGGCGTGCACGTGATCCGCACGCCGCGCCATGCCGGCGTGCTCAGCCCGATCGTGCACACGATCCCCGTGCAGCTGCTGGCGTACCACACCGCTCTGGCCCGCGGCACCGACGTGGACAAGCCGCGCAACCTGGCCAAGAGCGTGACCGTCGAATAAAAAAGGGGACGGAGGGGATTAAGTCGTTTTCGGCCTCTAGGCCGAAAACGACTTAATCCCCTCCGTCCCCTTTTTGTCGTTCGCTTACTGGGCCGAGGCGCGGCCTGGGCCGCGGTAGCGCGCCAGCCAATGGGCGTACGGGGCGGGCAGGGTGGTCCAGGCGGGGTTCTCGACGCCCAGCTCCTGCGCCAGCTGGTACGGGTAGTGCGGGTTGGCCAGGTGTGCGCGACCGATCATCACCAGGTCGCTCTGCTGCTTCTGCACGATGTCTTCGGCCGCTTCGGCGCCATCCACGCACCAGCCTACGGCCACTGGGATGCCGGCTTCATCGCGCACGCGCTGGGCAATCGGCGCCAGGAAGGACGGCGTGCCCCACGGCACCACGCCGGTCGGGATGACGAAGTTGATGCTGACGTTGAGCAGGTCCAGCCCGCGTTCGCGCATCTGCCGTACCAGTTCGATGGATTCAGCGACGGTCTCTTCATCGCGGCCGTCATACTCGATGACGCCCATGCGTGCGGTCAGCGGCAGATCGGCGGGCCACACCGCGCGTACGGCAGCGACCGTTTCCAGCAGGAAGCGGGCCCGGTTGTCGAAGTTGCCACCGTACTGGTCATCGCGCTGGTTGCTGTAGGCGGAGAAGAAACTCTGCGCCAGGTAGCCGTGCGCGAAATGCAGTTCCAGCCATTTGAAGCCCGCATCGCGTGCCCGTTCGGCGGCCGATACGAAGTCCGCCTGCACGCGCTTGATGTCGTCCAGGGTCATTTCCTGCGGCAGCTTGGACAGGCCACCACCGAAAGCGATTGCCGACGGCGCCAGGGTCGGCCAGCCGCGCGCATCGTCCTCGGCCATATGGTCGTCACCTTCCCACGGCAGGTTGGCGCTGGCCTTGCGTCCGGCATGGCCGATCTGGATACCCGGTACCGCGCCGGTCTCGGCGATGGCGGCGGCGATCGGGGCCAGTGCGTCAGCCTGGGCGTCATTCCACAGGCCAAGGCAGCCGGGGGTGATGCGACCTTCTGCGGACACGCCGGTCGCTTCCACGATGACCAGGCCGGCACCGCCACGGGCCAGCCCCGTGTAATGCGCCAGGTGCCATGCGTTGGGCACGCCATCGACGGCGGAGTACTGGCACATCGGCGGCACCGCGATGCGATTGCGCAGGGTCACGCCTTTCAGCTGGAACGGAGAGAACAGTCGGGACATGGAAAAAATCCGGGGGAGGAGGGGGAGCAACGGCATCACGTACCGTGCGCTGCCCAGACAATGGGGGCCGGCGGAGGTGTAATCCATGGCGCTGCAGCAGGCGGAGGCAGGACGCTGCATGTCATCGGTGCAGGCATCAGCCGCGTCGAGCCAGACGCGTCACGCGGTCCACTGCGCGCGAACTGGGACAGAACAGCACCGTTCTGTCCGCATGGCGGCAGCGGTCGACCAATCTTGAGTGCACGTCACCGCCGATATTCAGCGGCGGTTTCATCCGCGGTGCCATTCTCTGGATTGTTGGCAAGTCTCCACGACATACAGTCCTATCCAAGCCGATAGTGACCGATGGTCGCAGTCGTAGAATCGAGCTGGCCGGGGTGTGGGTCGCGTCGTTGAACCTGCCTCGTTCGCGTTGCACCAGACGTGCGCTGCAAGGTCCGGTCCCGCGGTGGGGGCGCACCGGCAGAGCCCATTTTTTGAATCAGTGAACTGCAACAGGAAACAAGAATGAACGTTCGCGAGCTTCTGCAATCCAAGAAAGAAACGGTCATCACCATCGATATGGAAGACACCATCGGTGCAGCCGCGCACAAGATGAGTGCGAACAAGATCGCTGCCCTGGTGGTGATGAAGGACGGTGTACCGGTTGGCATCATTTCCGAGAAGGACATCGTGCGCTGCGTTGCCGATGATGGTCCGCAGGCCGGCCGCCGGGTGATCTCGAGCGTGCCCTCCACCGGCCTGGAAGGCATCGCCCCCGAGGCGACCCTGAAGCAGGCCATGTCGCTGATGACGTACTCGCGTCGTCGCCACCTGATGGTCACTGATGGCACGACGCTGGTAGGCATCCTCAGCCTGGGTGACATCGTCAAGAATCTGCTGGGTGAGCTGGAGCTCGAGAAAGCCGTACTGCAGGACATCTACCTGGCGGCGCACTGACGCCAACAAAAAAAGGGGACGGAGGGGATTAAGTCGTTTCTGGCACCGCTATGCCAGAAACGACTTAATCCCCTCCGTCCCCTTTTTCGGGGTCAGGCGTTGGAGATGATTTCGACCCAGTAGCCGTCAGGGTCCTTGATGAACGCCAGGTGCTTCATGCGGCCATCTTCCAGACGCTTCTGGTAGGGCACCTGCAGGTCGTCGAAGCGCTGGCAGGCCGCCTGGATGTCCGGCACCGATACGCAGATGTGACCGAAGCCACGCGGGTCGCTGTTGCCATCGTGGTAGACCGGGCCGGATTGGGTCTCGGTACCGTGGTTATGGGTCAGCTCCAGCACGCCGGACAGGCCAGCCATCCACAGGCGGCGGGCCGCGTCGTCTTCCGGAACCGCCGTGTCGGCGGGCAGCAGGGCCAGGAAGTACAGGCTGAACTGCGCTTCGGCGAAGTCGCGCTTGTCGAGCAGTTGGTAGCCCAGTACACGGGTATAGAAATCCAACGATGCCGTGGCGTCCTTCACCCGCAGCATCGTGTGGTTGAAGACGAAGCCGGCTGTTTCTGCCGGAGGCTGGGCGGCGACGCCGGGAACAGTGCGCAGGGTAGCGAGGGTCATGGGGACTCCTTATCAAGACGGGCCGGTCAGGGCCGAAACGCCCATTCTACCGGCGGGCGGATGACGACGGCCCGGCGTAGAATGTCGGTTCCGCACCGCTCCACTACGGACATCAGACCCCGCCATGTCGCAGCGTGAATGGGTGGCAGCCGCCATCCGCAAGATCGAGGCCGATTTCAATCGTTCGGCCGATACGCATCTGATCCCGATGGATCTGCCCGGTTTTCCCGGCATCGATGTCTATTTCAAGGACGAGTCCAGCCATCCCACAGGCAGCTTGAAGCATCGGCTGGCGCGCTCGCTGTTCCTGTACGCGTTGACCAATGGCTGGCTGCGCGAGGGCCGACCGGTGATCGAGGCGTCCAGTGGCTCCACCGCGGTATCCGAAGCGTACTTCGCGCGCTTGCTGGGGTTGCCGTTCATTGCGGTCATGCCGGCCACCACCTCGCCGGAAAAGATCGCGGCGATCGAGTTCCACGGTGGCCGCTGCCATCTGGTGCAGAGCGCCTGCGGCCTGAATGCCGCGTCGGAGCAGCTGGCGCGCGAGACCGGCGGGCACTTCATGGACCAGTTCACGTTCGCCGAGCGCGCCACCGACTGGCGCGCCAACAACAACATTGCCGAATCCATCTTCAAGCAGATGGCCGAAGAGCCGCATCCCATCCCGGAATGGATCGTCTGCAGCCCGGGCACCGGCGGCACCGCGGCCACGCTGGGTCGCTACGTCAGCTACCGTCGGCACAACACGCGCATCCTCTGCGCCGATCCGGAAGTGTCCGTGTTCTACGACGGTTACCGCGCCGCGCTGGCGGGTGAGCCGTGGAAGCACCTGACCTGCGAAGGCGGCTCTCGGGTGGAAGGCATTGGCCGGCCACGGGTAGAGCCCAGTTTCATTCCGACCAGCGTAGATGCGATGGTCAAAGTGCCCGATGCCCTGGCGCTGGCGGCGATGCGTCAGGTCAGCCGCAGCCTGGGACGCCGTGTCGGCGGGTCCACGGGCACCAATTTCATCGGCGTACTGCAGGCCGCGCAGTGGATGCGCGATGCGGGGCGCGGCGGCAGCATCGTCACCATCCTCTGCGACAGCGGCGAGCGCTACGCGCACAGTTACTACGATCGGGCGTGGTACGAGCGCATGGGTATCGATGTGGTGGGTGCAGACGCCGTGCTGGAAGGCGTCATGGCCGGTGGATCGCTGCCGGTGCTGCCGGTCAGTCACCTGGAATAGCGACGAAGGCCTGAAGCACGCAGCCCGTCGGCGGAATGCCGGCGGCGCTCGCCGTGCTCTTGCCATCGGCCCACGGCGATGCCATATGGGAGGGGATGCCACGCTGCGTGGCGCCCGTACCTGGAGCCGTTGATGACCACCACCAACCCATTGCTCGATTTTTCCGGCCTGCCCCGTTTCGACGCCATCCGCCCGGAACACGTCGGTCCGGCGCTGGACGTGCTGCTGGCCGAGGCGGAGGCCGCCGTCACCGCGGCAGAGAACGTGCATCCGGTGACTTGGGCGTCGTTCGTGGTGCCGCTGGACGATGCCACCGAGAAACTCTGGCGTGCCTGGGGTCAGGTGGGCCACCTGCAGGCGGTGATGAACACGCCGGCGCTGCGCGAGGCCTACAACGAGAACCTGCCACGGGTGACACGCTTCGGCAGTGCACTCGGCCAGAACCTCAAGCTGTTCCAGCAGTACCAAGCGTTGGCCGTGCCGGCAGTGGCGCAGGGTCTCGATGAAGCGCAGCGCAAGGTGCTGGACAACGCACTGCGAGACTTCCGGCTGGGCGGGGCTGAACTGGATGCGCCATCGCAGCAGCGCTTCAGCGCGATCAAGGAAGAACTGTCTTCGCTCTCGGCCAGGTTCTCGCAGAATGTCCTCGATGCCACCGATGCGTGGTCGCTGCACGTTGAAGATGCTGCGCGATTGGCCGGGTTGCCGGACGATGTACGTGCGGCCGCGCGTGCAGCGGCAGAGAAAGAGGGCCTCGCCGGTTGGAAGCTGACCCTGCAGATGCCGTGTTACCTGCCGGTGCAGACCTACGCCGACGACCGTACGCTGCGCGAAACGCTGTACCGCGCCAGTGCGCAGCGCGCCTCCGAATTCGGCGATGCGGGGTGGGACAACAGTGCAAACATCGAGCGCATTCTCGCTCTGCGCACCGAGCTGGCGGCGCTGCTGGGGTTCGACTCCTATGCCGATTACTCCATCGCCACCAAGATGGCGCAGGCGCCCGCCGATGTACTGAGATTCCTGCGTGACCTCGCGGCGCGTGCGAAGCCGCATGCGGCCAAGGATCGAGCCGAGCTGGAGCGTTTTGCCCGTGAAGAGCTGGGCATCGACTCCCTGCAGGCCTGGGACCTTGCCTACGCTGCCGACAAGCTGAAGCAGGCACGCTACAGCTATGCCGAGCAGGAGGTAAAACAGTACTTCACCGAACCGAAGGTGTTGGCTGGCCTGTTCGCGGTGATCGAACAGCTGTACGGCCTGCGCGTGGAAGCGGACGTCGCGCCGGTGTGGCATGAGGATGTGCGGTTCTATCGCTTGCTGGATGCCCAGGGTGCCCTGGTCGGACAGTTCTATCTGGATCTGTACGCCCGCGAAGGCAAGCGCGGGGGCGCGTGGATGGATGACTGCCGCAACCGCCGCGTGCGTGCCGATGGCAGCGTGCAGACCCCGCTGGTCTACCTGGTGTGCAACTTCGGCCGTGGTACGGCCGGCAAGCCGGCTACCTTCAGCCACAACGAGGTCACCACGCTGTTCCACGAAATGGGCCATGGCCTGCACCAGCTGCTGACCCGCATCGGCGAGTTGGGCGTAGCTGGCATCAACGGCGTGGAGTGGGACGCGGTCGAGCTGCCGAGTCAGTTCATGGAGAACTTCTGCTGGGAATGGTCACACCTGCAGGCCATGACCGCGCACGTGGACAGCGCTGAGCCGCTACCGCGCGCGCTGTATGAAAAGATGCTGGCGGCGCGCAATTTCCAGAGCGGTATGACCACGGTGCGGCAGCTGGAATTCGGCCTGTTCGACATGCTGCTGCACAGCCAGTTCGCACCGGCACAGGACACGGTGCTGAGCCTGCTCGATCGCGTTCGCGCGGAAGTCGCGGTGAACCATCCGCCTGCGTGGAATCGCTTCCCGCATCAGTTCAGCCATATCTTCGCCGGCGGTTATGCGGCCGGTTACTACAGTTACAAATGGGCCGAAGTGCTGAGTGCCGATGCGTATGCGGCGTTCGAAGAGGCGCCAGACGCCTTGGCGGCGACTGGCGCACGTTTCCGCGACGAAGTGCTGGGTCGCGGCGGCAGCCGCAGTGCGGCGGAGAACTTCCACGCGTTCCGTGGCCGCGCGCCGAGTATCGATGCGCTGCTGCGGCACTCGGGGATGGCGCAGCAAGGCTGACCTACGTGGCGCGCTTCGCCGCTTACGCGTGGCGGGCGGCTGGATGAGGCCGAGCGACGTGCGTGGGCGGCGCACTGCCAGCTGCAATGCCGTAGAAGAAGCAAGCACGCCGGCAGGTCTGCCAATGCCTGCCGGCGTTTGCGCGTCCTGCATGCCCTACTGTTTCCTACGGAAAGGAGGCGGGGCCGCTGTGTAGTGCTCTTTCCAACGCAGCTTTTACGCCCTCGTGTTGATAATTCGAGGCATAGGTCAAGGCGGTATTGCCGTGCGTGCACGTCGCATGTGGATCCGCACCGCGTTCAAGCAATAGTTCCACGCTGTCTTCGTGGCCGGCGGACGCCGCCACCATGAGCAGAGTAGTGCCTAAGCGGTCCCTTTCGTTTACATCCGCGCCCTGCACCAGGCTTGATTCGAGCACGGCGAGGTTGCCGAAGATGGCAGCCCGGTGGGCAACCATCTGCGATGGCTGAGGCTCCTAGGCCTGGCTCGATATCTACTGGTGCGGCGAAATCCGCATGCGGACGGTTGGGTGCACCACCGCGGTCGGGCGCGCTCCTGGTTTCAACATCGCTTTTACCGCCTCATGCTGATAATCAGACGCATATTCAAAGGCGGTGAGGCCGTGCGCACATCTGGCATGTGGGTCTGCACCACGATCAAGCAGCAGTCTCACGCTGTGTGCTTGGCCCGCCGACGCCGCCACCATGAGCAGGGTAGTGTTACGTGGGCCTTTTTCATTTACATCCGCGCCAAGGTCCAGGCTTGACCTGAGCAGGTCGACGTCCCCAGTCATGGCAGCCTGGTGGACGAGCTGTGCGTCAGGTATGGATCGCATTCCCGGCTCAACTTCTCCTGCAGTGAAGCCGTGGTCGGATCTCACAGGCGGGGACAGTTCCGCATTGCGGATGACGGTAGGCATCACGATGATCTGGCCGCGTCCGGCAAGGGCCTCCGCTGGGGCAGAGGCATGTGTGCCTGCAGCCGCAGTGTCTGGAGCGGAGGACGTGGGGGAAGGGGGGGCGATATTCATGGAGTGATCACTGCGTTGTATCGGAGGTCCATTCACGGTGCGCGCATGTGGACATCACAGCGCGGCCTTCCCTTGCGCCAACCAAGATGGTGCAAGTCGCGATACGCTGCTTTCAGAAAAAGGTACTCGGGCCAGTCAGGCCGCAGTTGGCCTGGCCTCAGTGGCAGTTTCGACGTGACCCCCTCCGCTCCTTCTCAGTCGACGTAGATCATCTTGCGGGTCATGCCGCCATCGACGATATGGTCCTGCCCGGTGATGAAACCCGCCATGTCTGAAAGCAGGTAGACGGCAAGGGCACCGATGTCTTCCGGTTGGCCGACGCGGCCCACCGCGTGCTGCGCGTGGTCGGCCTTGGAGAGCTTGGCCGTGCGTCGCCGCGCGGGCGCCTGCCATGCGCCCGTGCTGATCCAGCCAGGGCTGATGCTGTTGACCCGCACGGCCGGCCCTGCACTGATCGCCAGGGCGTGGGTGAAGGCCAGCAGCCCGCCCTTGGCCGCGGCGTAGGCTTCGCTGTGCGGTTCGGACTGCTGCGCACGGGTAGAGGCGATGTTGAGGATGGCGCCACCGCCATCGGCTGCCAAGGCGGGCAGCGCGTGTCTGCTGCACAGGAAGGCGCCGTGCAGCGAGGACAGACGCTGCTGCCATTCGCTCCACGTCATGTCGGCCAGCGGCGTGCCGTGCGCGCTGGCGATACCGGCGTTGTTGACCAGGCCGTCGATCCGTCCGAAACGCTTCAGCGCCGCTTCGATGAAGCCGCGCACGCTCGACTCGCTGGTGATGTCCAGCTTGCGGAACGCGGCGTCGGCGGGGCGATTCCATTCCGCCAGACATGCCTTGCCGGCGTCCACATCCAGGTCCCCGATCATCACCTGGCCCCCGGCACCGAGTACCGCTTGGGCGATCCCGCGGCCGATGCCGTTGGCGCCGCCGGTGACCAGCACCACCTTGCCCGCGAGCGGGGCGGTCGGCCACGGCGCAACGGCGGGCACGATGCTCACGACAGGTCTTCGCCGCGCAGGCGCCGCCACCAGCCCTGCACGCCGATCCGATCCAGCGTCTGGATGTTGCGCTCCACGATCACGTCCGGATCGGGGAAGGCATCGACCGCGCGCGCCACGCTGTCTTCGCGCAGCAGGTGCAGGATGGGGTAGGGCGCGCGGTTGGTGTAGTTGCTGGCATCGTCGGCGGCAACGCCCTCGAACTGGTACTGCGGATGGAAGCTGGCCACCTGCAGGATGCCCTGCAGGTCGAGCGCTTCGATCGCGGCGTCGGCGTTGTCGAGAAAATCGTTGTAGTCCAGGAAGTCGGTCAGCACGTCCGGGTGGATGATCAGCGTGGTGTCGATCTGCTCCGGCGAGGCATCGCGCAGCAGCACCAGTTCTTCGGCCAACTGCTCCACCAGCGCCTCCGGCGTGGTCGCATCACTGAGCACGTAGCGGACCTGCTCCTTCACGTACACCGCCTTGGCAAACGGGCACAGGTTCAGGCCGATCACGATCCGTTCCAGCCACAGCCGCGTGGCCGCGATGGGATCTTCGGAAGGCTGGCCTTCGGCCGGAAACGCGTACTCGGTCATGGCGGGCTCGACAAGCTGGCGGGGGACGTCATTGTTGCGGAAAAAAGGGGACGGAGGGGATTAAGTCGTTTTCGGCCAGCGTTGTTGGTCGAAAACGACTTAATCCCCTCCGTCCCCTTTTTATGCGTCAGTCGCGGAAGTTGTCGAACTGCAGCGGCAGGTCGAAGTCGGTCTTCTTCAGCAGGGCCATCGCATCCTGCAGATCGTCGCGCTTCTTGCCGGTCACGCGCAGCTTGTCGCCGTTGATCTGGCTTTCCACTTTCAGCTTGGCTTCCTTGAGCGTGGCAGCGATCTTCTTGGCGATCTTCTGTTCGATGCCCTGCTTGACGGTGATTTTCTGCCGTGCTCCGGCCACGTTGGTTTCCACGTCGCCGAATTCCAGGCTCTTTGTGTCGATTTTGCGGGCTGACAGGCGGGCACGCAGGATGTCGGTCATCTGCTGCAGCTGGAAATCGCTGGGAGCGGACTGCGAGATCACCTCGTCTTCCAGGATGTACTTGGCATCCACGCCCTTGAAGTCGAATCGGGTGGTCAGCTCGCGGTTGGCCTGATCCACCGCATTGGTCAGCTCGTGTGTGTCAACTTCGGAAACAACGTCGAATGAAGGCATGGGGTGCTCCTGTAGTCAGTCCCCCCATTCTACCTACCGGCCTTGGAAGCCTGCCGGAACAGGCGCGATAATGGGCGATGAACCTGCAACGCTCTCCTTCGCGTGCCGTGGCCTGGATGATCGGCGCGGTCGCCTGTTTCTCGCTGATGGACGCTGGCATGAAGCAGCTCTCCACCGGCTATCCGTCGCTACAGGTGACCTTCCTGCGCGGTGCCGCCTCGCTGCCTTTCGTGCTGGTCTGGGTGCTGGCCAGCGCCGGCCCGCGTTCGCTGATCCCGCGCCGCTGGGGCCTGCACCTGCTGCGCGGCGTGCTGGGCATGGTCATGATCGGCTGCTTCGTGTTCGCCCTGCGCGATCTGCCGCTTTCCACCGCTTACAGCATCTACTTCGTCGCGCCGCTGATCATCGCCGCCTTGTCGGTGCCGCTGCTGGGCGAGCGGGTGGGACCACGGCGGTGGGTGGCCATCGGCATCGGCCTGCTGGGCGTGGTGGTGGTGCTGCGGCCGGGCGTGGACGGATTCATCTCCATCCCGGGCCTGATGGTGCTGGTCGCCGCGACGGCCTACGCCATTGCGGCGATCACCGTCAGCCTGCTGACCCGTACCGATACGTCCCAGTCCATGGTGGTGTGGTTTCTGGTCATCATGGCCCTCGGTGCCGGTTTGCTGGCCTGGTCGGACTGGGTGCCGATGCGGCTGGCCGATGCGCCGCTGGTGGCGGGGATGGGGCTGGCGGGGGCGCTCGGGCAGATCGCCCTGACCCGGGCATTCCAGCTGGGCGAGGCATCAATGATCGCCCCGCTGGAGTACACCGGGCTGGTCTGGGTGATCGGCTGGGATCTGCTGTTCTGGCAGCAGTTACCTGACGCCTGGACGTGGAGTGGGGCGGCGATCATCGTCGCCTCCGGGCTTTACCTGCTGCACCGGGAGCGGGTGAACCGGCAGGCCCCGCCGATGCCGCTGGACCATCCCTGAGGCGGCCACGCAGGCAGCGTGAGCGGGGTGGATCGGGCCCACCCAACCGATCAGCGGGATCAGTCCATCGCATCGAGGATGCGTTGGTTGACCATGTGCAGCGTGGCGACCGTCGTCGTCGACAGTCGTTCGACCCGCTTGATCAGCCGGTCAAGTGCCGCGATACGCGGGATATCGATGCCTGTGGGTGTTGGATCGCGCTGGGCAATGGTCTGCCTGAGCCCTTGCAGTCGCGATTGCATGGTGTTGAGGTTTTTGCGCACTTCAGCAAGGCATCCGCCCAGCGCGCGTAGTTTGTGGCCCCGCAGGAGGGCGATGTCGTCGGGCCGGGCAACGGATGCCAACGCGTTTTCCACATGGGGCAGCGTTTGCTGCAAGGGGCGGATCGTCCGGCATTGTTCGATCAGGGGGGCGAGACGTCGGCTGCGCGGGCGCATCGGATGCTGTGGTCCGGACACGCTGCGCTTTTGCCGGATGCTTCGTAGCGCTGTCGGGACCGGCCCGGGTCGCTGCGTGCCGCCCAGTTCCAGTTCGGCCAGCGCACCCAGCCACGGACCGGGGTAGAGACGGGCACCGACCAAAGTGGCCAGCGTCGGCCGCCCGCAGGCCATCGCCGACCCTGACGCCGACGAGGCTGCCTGCACGGTCATCAGGCCGGCCTCCTCGGTTACTGCGGCCGCCGGTGCGACCCGGCTGGCCATCAGCAGTCCGATGGCCACCGCCAACGGTGATCTCAGGCGAAGCATGTTGCTGCGGATGGGAGCGGGCGCGGCATCCGGCAGCGTCGGCCGGACCTCCGGCTTCGCATCTTCGCGGCCAAGTGCGCGCGCGTCGGCCCGGCATACGCTGCGATCAAACGAGCGCTGGTCGTGACGCGACAGAAAGCCGGCGAAGAGTTCCGCAACGACCGGCGAGCGACGCCCAACGCATATCTTCATTGCGGGCGGATCGCCACCGGCCGTTGACGTACCCGGCAGCGCCGTAAACGACGGTCGATCACGGTTGCTTAGAAGCAGACGGAATATCATTCGATCTGCCGGTACGGGCGCTGCTGCGCCCGTGCTGATAGGCTGCACGCCCCCTGTTCGCCCCCTTGGTGAGTCGACCCCGTGATCGAGTTCCAGCGCCTGCACAAATCCTATGCCGTGGCTGGCCGCGCCGTCAGTGCGCTGCAGCCGCTGGACCTGACCATCCAGGCAGGCGAGGTGTTCGGCATCATCGGCCACTCCGGTGCCGGCAAGTCGACCCTGATCCGTTTGATCAACCGCCTGGAAGAGCCTTCCGGTGGGCGCCTGCTGATCGACGGCGAGGACGTCACCGCGCTGGATGCGCAGGGGCTGCGCACGCTGCGGCGGCGCATCGGCATGATTTTCCAGCACTTCAACCTGCTGTCCTCACGCACCGTGACCGGCAATGTCGCCTTTCCCTTGGAACTGGCCGGCACGCCGCGCGCGGAAATCGATGCGCGCGTCGCCGAGCTGCTGCAGACCGTGGGCTTGCAGGATCACGCCGACAAGTATCCCGCGCAGCTGTCCGGGGGACAGAAGCAGCGTGTCGGTATCGCCCGTGCGTTGTCCACCCGGCCGCAGATCCTGTTGTGCGACGAGGCCACCAGCGCGCTGGATCCACAGACCACGGCCTCGGTGCTGGCATTGCTGGCGAAGATCAATCGCGAGCTCGGCCTGACCATCGTGCTGATCACCCACGAGATGGATGTGATCCGCCGGGTCTGTGACCGGGTGGCGGTGCTTGATGCGGGGCACATGGTGGAGACCGGTCCAGTCACCGACGTGTTCCTGCATCCGCAACACGCGACGACGCGTCGGTTCGTCAGCGAGTCCGAGCACGTGGATGAGGGCACCCTGCACCGTGATTTCGATACCGTGGGCGGCACCATCGTGCGGCTGACCTTTCTTGGCGGGGACACCTACCAGCCCCTGCTGGGCAGTGTCGCCCGGCAGACGGGGGTGGACTACAACATCCTGTCCGGTCGCATCGACCGCATCAAGGACACCCCGTATGGCCAGCTGATCGTATCGCTGGTCGGCGGTGACCAAGCGGCTGCGCAACAAGCATTCAGTGCGGCGGGCGTGCACGTGGAGGAACTGCGTCGATGATCATCGCAAGCAACGGCGGGTTCTTCCGCCATCTCGATGCGGGCAAGTGGGCCGACATCGGCCAGGCCACGCTGGATACGCTGCTGATGCTGGCGGGCTCGTTGCCGCTGACGCTGGCCATCGGCCTGCCGTTGGGGGTGCTGTTGTATCTGTTCGGCGCGCCGCGGATGCGCCGGCGCCCCTTTGCCTATGGTGGACTGGCACTGGTGGTGAATCTGCTGCGGTCGGTGCCCTTCATCATCCTGATGATCGTGCTGATCCCGGTCACGCTGGCGCTGATGGGCACCTCGCTCGGCGTGCGGGGCGCGATCGTGCCGCTGGTGATCGGTGCGGCCCCGTTCTACGCGCGCTTGGTGGAAACCGCGCTGCGTGAGGTGGATCGTGGCGTCATCGAAGCGACCCAGGCGATGGGGGCGACGACCTGGCAGCTGGTGACGCGCGTACTGCTGCCGGAAGCCCGCCCAGGCCTGATCGCCGGGGCAACGGTGACCACTGTGGCGCTGATCGGCTTTACTGCGATGGGCGGTGCGATCGGCTCCGGTGGCTTGGGTGACCTGGCCTTCCGCGACGGCTACCAGCGCTCGCACACCGATGTGGCGCTGGTCACCGTGGTGTTGCTGCTGGTGCTGGTGCAGTTGCTGCAGATGCTGGGCGACCGGTTGGTCGCACATTACAGTCGCCGGTAAGCCCGCGTGCCTGCGTGTCCCGGCGGACATCTGCAGGTGTGCAGCCCGCGCTCAGCGGTGCAATGACTGGCGCAGCACGATCAGTTCCCAGCGTTCTTCCACCAACGGCGGGCCCAGTAGTTTCGTTTCGTCCGATATCGGATCGTTGGGACCGAGGTCACCCAACTTCGGGACGAAGTCAGTGCTCCCCGGCTTTCTGGGGTAACTGGACCATGGCTTGAGCAATGCATGGTTGACGTTGAAAGGAATGGGCTGGTACTCCGGTTTGCCGGTCGTGCGCACGCCGACGATGTCGCCCGGCCCGACGAACATGCGCCATTCCGATTGACCATCCCCGTGCTTGGTATAGATACGGTCGGTGTGCCATTCCCATTGCTGGTCGCGGTTGAGCGAACAGTTCTGCATCACGATCTCCCCGCCTCCGCCTGGCGCCAAGCCCGAGGTGAGGATCCGCATGCACATCTTCGAGCCCCGATTGAAGTAGCGGCCCTGGGTATCCAGTTGCCACTGTGCATGCAGGTCTTCGATCCAGTTGTCCTGTGCAACATCCGGGCACTGGCGCAGGACCACAACGCCGTGTTCATCGCGCAGGCAGCCGCCGTTGCCCGCTTTTGACTGGATGAAGACGGTCACTTCGCGTGTGAGGTAAGGCGAGTCCGCACGGATGCTCACCGAGGCAGTGGGCTGAAGGTATGGATCGGGCTTGTGATCTATGGCAGAGCCGTCGAACCCAAGGTTGTCGATTTTTCCGCCGGCGGACAGGCTCATCGTGCCGGCGTACGTGCCGGGGATCAACCAGACCGCGCTCCCCTCGGCGGTCACCTGCCGCATTGACGCCGTCATTTTGCTTTCACTCGGCGACCTGCCGAAGTAATCCGCCTTGGAGGCGATCACTGAAGCCAATGGCATCTGCCAGTAGACGCGCGAGGTCTGGGCTGGAGTCTGCACCGCATTGGCGCCGATCGAGTAGTCCTTTACGGTGAAGGACAATGCGTTGGTTGTGCTGTAAGAGCGCGAAAAGTCAAAGCTGAAGGCCGCTTTCGCCCCCACGGAGGGACCCTCTTTGTTCAAGCCCGCGCTCACCTCGCGACTCAGTCCGAAACCGTAACTGGTCGTGGTGGTGTGCGACTCGCTGATGTTCAGGTCGGTTGATGGTGAGCTGGCCGGCCGTGATTCACTGAGCTTGGGCAGGGCCCCGGTGTTGTCCGGGGTGAACAGGCGGAGAAAGTACTCGTACTTGCCTGGAACGACGATGCTTGGGCCGGACTTCCCGTTGTCATGGGGCTTCAGGTTGTGGGTCGATTTCGCGCTCACTACCAAGGCGTCGTGGGCGCGGCCGCTATCACGCACGATCTCGCCGCGCACTGTGACGAAGGCGCCATTGCCGGTTGACGCGTACTGTGTTTCGGTGAAGACCATGACGGGCAGGGCGACGAGTTCTGCGCCATCGGTGGAGGGAGCCGCCGTCGACGGCCCAGGTCCGCGCAGCGCCTTGGACGCGGTGTCGATGCTTTCGATGAGGGTGCGCGCAAGCTGCTGACGATCGCCAATCGACTCCGGGAGCTCCGCCACCGTATGCAGGTGGGGTGAACCGTCTGGATCTCGCACGTAGATCGTCAGTGCGGCCGAAGATGAGAGGCCAAAGATACCGTGCAGCACGGTATCCACTGCGGCGTCCTGATCCTGCCGCAGCACAGCGACCGGGTGGCCGCGTCGGTAGGCGTCCACTGCCGTGGCACGGCGGTCGGCGTGGGCCAATGCGCTGTCGGTTAACCAGACGATTGATTGGTCCGGGCTGGAGCCCGCAGTCGGGTGCGGATTCTCCAGGCCGAGCAGGACCTGTAACTGCGCCAGGTCAAGCAGACCGTGGTGGGCAGCGACGGGCTCCGTCGCATGGACGGTGTTCGTGGAAAGGACAACAGTGATTGCGGCCGCGAGTAGTAAATGCTTCACGATGGTCTCCAGAAGAAATTTTTTGTCGGGCAGCATCACTGCTCGACAGCCAGATCCTCGGGTTTCGCGTCTGATGCTGTCGCGCACTGCGGCACTTATTACGACAGTGGGGCAGTAGTCCTATGCTTCGCCGCGGCAGTGCGGAGGGCATCGCGCTCGCAACGCTCAGCGTTGCTGGGTGCCCTTCTTCTTTCTCCTGATCGTGCCGATTCCGCCGACCATGGCGGTGGTGGGCATCGCGCTGAATCCCGGCCGGATCGACGTCTTCAGGGAAGGCGCACTTGCGCGCGTTGCACATGCCAGCGCCAGTCCGGCCACAAGAAGCACTCGGGTAGCGCTCGGGTAGAGCCGACTTCAGTCGGCTGGTGTCAACGCAGGGCAGCCGACTGAAGTCGGCTCTACCTGGGGCTTGGTGGAGGGCAGCCGACTGAAGTCGGCTCTACCTCGGGCTTGGTGCAGGGCAGCCGACTGAAGTCGGCTCTACCTCGGGCTTGGTGGAGGGCAGCCGAGTGAAGTCGGCTCTACCGTCGGCTCTACCGTGGATCCTGCGGGGGCGCTCAGCGCTTGTTGGGGACCTCGTAACCCAGGCGGTCGACCTGGCTGCGTTGCTGCGGCACGCGCTTGAGCTTGTCGGTGTTCACCCCGTATTCGTCGCGTAGGCGCTCGGCCAGCTGCTTGTACAGGGCGTTTTCCATTTCCGGCTTGCGCGCGAAGATCCACGCCATTTCGCGGCCCGGATACCCGACCAGCGCCCAGGAGTAGTCCGGCGCGACTTCCAGCACCCGCGAATGCGTGGGGACCACGCGATAGAACCAGGTGCGCCAGTTGTGGTTGCCGCTGTCTTCATCGACAGAGGCCCGCGCCTGGATCTCCTGCACGGGTTCGCCGAAGCCATCGCGGTAGCGGTAGGTGATGCCTATCTTCTGCGGCTCGCGCAGGGTGTACTCATTGACGCTGGCCACATGCCCGCGCTCGATGAAATTGGGCACGCGCCCGATCACATACCAGGTGCCCATGAAGCGCTTCAGGTTGATCGGCGCTCCCAACGCGCTGGCGTCAACGGTTTCGGTGGGCTCCGGGGCGCTGGACGCGCTCGAACGGAACATGGCACAACCCGGCCCGACGATCAGGGTGGTGAGCAGGACGATACAAAGCGGGCGGATCGACGGCATGAGGCAGCGGGCTCCAGGAGGGCTTGCGCAAGCATGGTCGAATGCGCGCGAGGGATTCGTCAATGGTGTCTGACCGATGGATGTCGCAGCCAGTGAGAAACGACACGGGCACAGTCGGCGCCTGGACACCCCCCTATGCCGGAGAACGCCATGTCGAAGATGAATCCCGCTCCCCCCCGCCGGAAGGCCGAAGCGGTCGATCCCCGCCTGCTGCGCTGCGTCAGGCATGTGGCCCTGGCCGGTCTGGCGCTGGTGGTCGTCTGGCCCGCAGCGCGCGGCAGCAGCGCGTGGCTGGGTTGGCTGCCGCTCTGGCTGCTGGCCATGCCGCTGACCGCGTGGTGGGCCCTGCTGCGCTTCCCGCTGCCCCGTTGGACGTCGCGCCATCGCCCGCAGGCCCGGCGACGTGGCCACCGCCAGCCGCGGGTGGCCTGACCTTCGACACAGGAGCGGTGGCGCGACGCTGTGCTAGCGTTCTGCAGCTTATGACTGCCTGGAACCGCAATGTCACGACTCGCTTCCGCCTGCCTGCTGGCCGGCATGATGACCACCGCCTCGGCGGGGACCGCCATGGCCGCTGAACCGGCTTCCGACGACCGCTACGCCTGGCTGGAAGACGTCGCCGGCGACAAGCCGCTGGCCTGGGTGAAGGAACAGAACGCGAAATCCGAAGGGCGCCTTGCGCAGACCCCGGCCTTCCGGCAGATGGAAGCCAGCATCCGCGAAGTGCTCGATTCGGACGCCAAGATCCCCGGCGTGGAAAAGATCGGCGAGTACTACTACAACTTCTGGAAGGACGCCCAGCACGAACGCGGCCTGTGGCGCCGTACTACCCTGGCCGAGTACCGCAAGGCGTCGCCGAAGTGGGAAACCGTGCTCGACCTGGACGCGCTGAACAAGGCCGAGGGCGAAAACTGGGTGTGGCATGGCGTCGAATGCCTGCGTCCTGAGTACAACCGCTGCCTGATCGCGCTGTCGCGCGGCGGTGCCGATGCCGATGTCACCCGCGAGTTCGACCTGGGCAACCGCAGCTGGATCAAGGACGGCTTCTTCCGCCCGGAATCCAAGGGCGGGCTGGGCTGGATCGACCGCGACAACGTGTTCGTCTACACCGATTTCGGCGATGGTTCGATGACTAGCTCCGGCTATCCGCGCGTGGCGAAGTTGTGGAAGCGCGGTACGCCGCTGTCCGCTGCGCAGGTGGTGTACGAGGGCAAGCCGGATGACATGTACATCGCGGCCCTCCATGACGATACGCCCGGCTTCGAGCGCAATCTGGTCAGCCGCACACTGGCCTTCTACAACAACGAACTGTACCTGCGGGGCGACGATGGCACACTGACCAAGATCGATGCCCCGAACTCGGCTGAAAAGGGTCTGCACAAGCAGTGGCTCAGCTTGGAGCTGCGTGAGCCGTGGACGGTGGGGGGCAGGACCTATGCGGCGGGCTCGCTGCTGGCCACCCGCCTGGATGGCTTCCTGGCAGGCAAGCGTGACTTCGACGTGCTGTTCGCGCCGACCGACACCACCTCGCTGGCCGGTGCGGTGTGGACGAAGAACCACGTGGTGCTGAACGTGCTGGACGACGTCAAGAACCGCCTGAGCGTGCTGACGCCGGGCACCGGTGGCTGGAAGACCAGCCCGTTCGTCGGCGCGCCGACCTTCGGCACGCTGGGCGTCGGCGCAGTGGACAGCAACGACAGCGATGCGGTGTGGGTGACCGCCACCGACTACCTGACACCGACCACGCTGGCGCTGGCCGAGATCGGTCGGAAGCCGGAGGTCCTGAAGACGATGCCGGCCTTCTTCAATGCCGAAGGCAAGGTGATCGAACAGCACTTCGCCACCAGCAAGGACGGCACCCGCGTGCCGTACTTCGTGGTGCACGCCAAGGACATGAAGCTCGACGGCTCGAATCCGACCCTGCTGTACGGCTACGGCGGTTTCGAGATCTCGCTGACCCCGAACTACTCCGGTGGCATGGGGCGGGCGTGGCTGGAAAAGGGCGGCGTGTACGTGGTCGCCAACATCCGTGGTGGCGGTGAGTACGGTCCGCGCTGGCATCAGGCAGCGCTGAAGCAGAACCGTCACAAGGCGTACGAAGACATGGCCGCGGTGGCGCAGGACCTGGTCAGCCGCAAGATCACGTCGGCACCGCACCTGGGCGTGCAGGGTGGCAGCAACGGCGGTCTGCTGACCGGCAACATGCTGACCCAGTACCCGGAGCTGTTCGGTGCGGTGGTGGTGCAGGTGCCGCTGCTGGACATGAAGCGCTACAGCCACCTGCTGGCGGGCGCCTCGTGGATGGCCGAATACGGCAATCCGGACACGGCCGACTGGGAGTACATCAAGACGTTCTCGCCGTATCACCTGTTCGATGCGAAGAAGACGTACCCGCCGGTGTTGTTCACCACCTCCACGCGCGATGACCGCGTGCATCCGGGCCACGCGCGCAAGATGGCGGCGAAGATGATCGATGCGGGCAAGGACGTGACCTACTACGAGAACATCGAAGGCGGTCATGGCGGCGCAGCGAACAACGCGCAGGCCGCGCACATGCAGGCGCTGGCTTACAGCTTCCTGTGGGAGCGACTGGGCGGCAAATGATCCCTTGCTGGGGCACTGACTGAAACAACAACGCCGCCGAAAGGCGGCGTTGTTGCAAGTGCGATTATT